>JBAYGD010000012.1:70000-72070 GCA_041666865.1 Candidatus Omnitrophota bacterium
CATTGAGTCCTCTACCTCTGACGACTACCGCACCAGACCATACCTAAATATGTTTCGAGGAGAACCAGCTATTACTGAGTTTGATTAGCCTTTCACCCCTTACCACAGCTCATTGGAGCATTTTTCAACATACACCCATACGGACCTCCACGAGGTTTTACCCTCGCTTCATCCTGGCCATGGTAAGCTCACTCAGCTTCGGGTCTAATAGATGAGACTGATTCGCCCTATTCAGACTCGCTTTCGCTTCGGCTCCGCACCCTCAGGTACTTAGCCTTGCCGCATCCATTAACTCGCCGGATCATTATGCAAAAGGCACGCAGTCAGACATTACGTATTCTTGCGAATACGTCATAGTCCTTCCACCGCCTGTAAGCCTGTTGGTTTCAGGTTCTATTTCACTCCGCTAACAGCGGTTCTTTTCAATTTTCCCTCACGGTACTTGTTCACTATCGGTCGCTTATGAGTATTTAGCCTTAGGAAGTGGTTCTCCCAGATTCCCGCGAGCTTCCTCTTAACTCGCAGTACTTGGGGACTCTAAACAGGAAGCGCATCATCTTTTCGCATACGGGACTATCACCCTCTTGGGTAGGTCGTTCCAGACCTTTTTGCTAAGATGACACAGGATTTCTTCCCGTCCCGTAATCGGATACAGGACTATTAGGCCCCACGACACCCAAATAACAACGCTCCGAAGCTTGACATTACTTGGGTTTAGGCTGTTCCGCTTTCGCTCGCCGCTACTGACGGAATCGATTTTCTTTCTTCTCCTGAGGTTACTAAGATGTTTCAATTCTCCTCGTCTCGCCATCCTACCCTATGTATTCAGGTAGGATTTATCCCGTGACCGGGATAGGGTTGCCCCATTCGGAAATGTTCGGATCAACGCTCGTTTGCAGCTCCCCGAACCTTATCGCAGCTTGCCACGTCCTTCATCGCCTTTAAGCGCCAGATCATCCACCAACGGCTCTTAGTAGCTTGACAAATCTCGAGTT
Source organism: Candidatus Omnitrophota bacterium (assembly GCA_041666865.1). GTDB lineage: Bacteria > Omnitrophota > Omnitrophia > Omnitrophales > Aquincolibacteriaceae > JBAYGD01. Next base: position 70,996 of record JBAYGD010000012.1, read on the forward strand.
GCAATCCTCTATCCGATCGACCGAAGCCGATCGGGTGAGATATTAGCAACGTGAATCTGCCTAGACTTATTCAGTTGTCAAAGATCGTATATTTTCTGATGGTCACAGCCTTAAACGCATCAGAAATCACCAAAAATATAAGTGCGAAGTAGGAATGAACGATGGACCGCTCAAACTGGACCTGAGCGGGATCGAACCGCTGACCCCCTGCTTGCAAAGCAGGTGCTCTCCCAGCTGAGCTACAGGCCCTAGGACCTGGGCCCAAGTGGATTCGAACCACTGACCCCTGCGTTATCAGCACAGTGCTCTAACCAACTGAGCTATGGGCCCGTAATCATACATGAGCGGAACACGCGAATGATGATTACGCACCAAATCAAACTGATTTGGTGCCGCAACGTCACCACCATTTACAAATGGTGACAATGATGCCGATAGGAATCGGTCCAAATATAAAAAATTGCCATGGATGCGGAACTAGTCTAATCACTTGGAGATCATGTCTAATTAGAAGCTCATTTCCCCGGAGGGAAACTTGCTTCTCCTTAGAAAGGAGGTGATCCAACCTCACCTTCCGGTAAGGTTACCTTGTTACGACTTAGTCCCCCTCACGAGCCATACCTTCGCAGATGCCCTCCTTACGGTTAGGCAACCTACTTCGGGTGCAACCCACTCGGGTGACTTGACGGGCGGTGTGTACAAGACCCGGGAACGTATTCACCCCGTCGTGTCTGATACGGGGTTACTAACGATTCCAGCTTCATGCAGGCGAATTGCAGCCTGCAATCCGAACTGAGGCCGGTTTTGGGGATTAGCTCCACCTCGCGGTATCGCAACCTTTTGTACCGGCCATTGTAGCACGTGTGTAGCCCCAGGCGTAAGGGCCGTACTGACTTGACGTCATCCCCACCTTCCTCCGCTTTATCAGCGGCGGTCTCTCTAGAGTGCATGACGCATTACTGCGCCATTAGCAACTAAAGATAGGGGTTGCGCTCGTTGCGGGACTTAACCCAACATCTCACGACACGAGCTGACGACAGCCATGCAACACCTGTGTACCAGTCCCGGAAAGGAG
>JBAYGD010000013.1:0-69871 GCA_041666865.1 Candidatus Omnitrophota bacterium
ATCAGCGCGGACACGACGAACGGGGATGTGGATATCAATAATGCTCTCGGGACGGCAGTGGCGGCGACGAGCCTGACGACCGGCAATGGGGATATTGCGTTTGACCAGACGGGCGGCGGGGACCTTGATGTTCAGAATGCGTCCACGACGAGTGGCGATATTACGGTGACGGTGGACAGCGGTGACCTGACGGCGACGAGCGTCAGTGCCGGAACAGCGGCTGCGGGTGACGGTGACGTGGATTTGAAAACCACCACGAGCGGCGATATTCTTGCCGGAAGTGTGTCGGCTCTCGCCGATACGGCGACTTTAACGTCAGCGGGTACCATTAATGATACGGATGCGCCGGATGACAGCCTTGCGAACATCTCTGCTGGAACCATCAATCTCAATACGGCCGGCGGCGATGTCGGTACGTCAGCTAATTACTTGGATATTGACCCCTCGCTGCTTTGGAATGCTTCGACGAGCGGCGGTGCTGCCTATGTCCGGTGCGTTGGTGCCAGTTGTGCGTTAGGTAAAATTGATTTAGGAACGGGGACTTTTTACCACGACGTTATCGGAACAATGACCGACGGAAATGATGCTGCTGGTTTCGGAGAGAAACTTACAGGGGTGTGGAGCGGCGGAGTGTGGAATATTACGGCCGGCGGAGCCGTTTTGACGGCGACGACAGGTATTGGCACATCCACCAATGGTATTGAAATGCGCCTTACCAGCTATGGCGGTGCGGCGGGTGATGGCCGCTTAATCGCCGACGGGGGTACCGGAGGCGTTTATCTGATTAACGAAGGTAGCGGTGGTTACGGGCTGACGATCGGCGGGATCCTTCCTCTTCCGGCTTTTGTTCCCGCAGCGACTGGCGTCAACGGGCAGGGCGGGGTGACCGTCATTTCGGGCAGCCCCTTTACTGTTTCAGCCGACGTGAACGATAGCGGCGGCGGAGATATCCTCCTGGCCGCTCTCGGCAATACGGCTGCGGACAAGCTCAATATCAACGCCAATGTGACTGCTACCGGGGGTAGCGGCCTGATTGATTTGATTTCCGGCGATACGACTTCGGTCGCGGCTGGGATGACGGTAAGCGCGGCAGGAAGCGGCGATGTGACCATTGCAGCCGGTGAGGATGCGACCGATGGCGTTTTCAACCAAGACGGCAATACGGGAGCAGGCGGCGGGGGGATCTCCGTTGCGGATACCGCGGCAGTGACAAGCGGATCCGGAGTTCTTTTGCTGGACGCGGCCGCTGATGCCGATATCACGGGGCTTTCGACCGGAAGCAATGCTGCGAATGCGGTTACGGTCACGGCGCGGGCCGGAGCGGTTAACGACAACGGCGATACGGCCACCGATATCGTGACAGGTGCGACTGGTACGGCCGTAATTTCGGGTGCGACAGGAATCGGCAGCGGGAATGCGGTCGAAACTTCCACCGGCAATTTGGATGCGACCGTAAGCGGCAGCGGTCATCTTCAGATCGATGAAGTCGCGGCGGGAGGCGATCTCGGCATCAATAAAGTCGACCAGCAGGGCACGGGGAACGCTACGGTCCGGACCTTGGATGGGACATTGACGGTGACCGCCGGGCAATCGGGTGTTTCGGCCACGAGCGGAAATGTTACGCTCGAGGCGCAGGATGCCGGAGGATCGGGGACCGATGATTTGGGGATCTACGATACGGTTTCAACGACAAGCGGTGATGTCAACCTGACCTCCGCGGCGCGGGATATTCTTTTCAGTGCTGCCGGGGACGTTACGAGTACTCTCACCGGGGACATCACGGCGAATGCCGCACAGGACATTCTGATGCCGGACGGAACCGTCGTTAAAACCGGAAGCGGGTTGATCGACTTCACCGCGGGCCGTGACATTGCGCTTGGTTCGGTTGATACGGGCTCGAATGCCAGCAACGCTGTTCTTTTGACCGCCACGGGCGGCGAAGTCCGCGATGGTGGAGATACCGATACGGATATCGTCACCGGGGCATCCGGAACCGCGTCGATCAAGGCGCTTGACGGGATCGGCAGTGCCGATGCTCTCGAAACGAAGATCGGAAAGCTGTCGGCTCAGACCGATACCGGGAATATCCGGATCGATAATACGGGATCGCTTGAACTTGTGACGGCCAACGGTTTGACCGGGGTCGAGATCCTCGATTCCGGCAACTGGAATGCTGGCAACGGTGCGGTGGATTATATTGAGATTACTACCAAGAGCCCGTTTACCGTGAGTGCTGCGGTCACCAACAATGACGGGGGCGACATTACCTTAGCCTCTCTCGGGGCTTTGGCCGCTGATGATTTGACGGTGAGCGCCAATATCGGGACCAACGGTGGTAATGGCAATGTCCTGCTCACCGCAGGCGATACCGTGACGATTAACTCCGGCAGCACCGTGAGTGCGGTGGGCACGGGGGGAATCACTGTTGCCTCTGGTGAGGATTATACGGACGGCGTTCTGGATCAGGACGGCAACACGGGCGCGGGCGGCGGCGACATCATCATGGGCGCGACCGGCACCGTTCAGACCGAAAACGGCGATGTTCTCATGGATGCCGCCAATGATTTTGTGCTCGGAATTGTTAACGCCAACAGCACCGGCCTCGGCACAAGAGGCGATGTGACGACATTTTCGCGGGCCGGTTCCACGACGGATGCCAACGGGGCAGCGCTGAATATTACGGCAGATACGCTGGATATGACTTCGGCGGGTTCGATCGGCTCTGCGGCTGACCCGATTGAAATCAACGTGAACACGCTGCTTTTCATCAGCGGTTTGGGCGCCTTTTTTGCCGCAACGGGAAATGCCTACCTCCAGGCGTCGTCTGCAAACGGCAACATCGGTTTTTCGGCCACAGGCGACATCAATTTGGGTTATGCCCATGCCCCCAATGGCCAGGTGAACCTTAACGCCGGCGGAAGCATTAACGCTGTCGACGGAGGCACTCACGTCATTGCCGATAATCTGGTCACACTGATTGCCAACGCTATCATCGGCGGGGCAAGCGGTTTGGTCAATATCCAGATGAATCATCCGGGGACACTGCAGGTATCGGCCGGCGGAAGCCAGAACGGTCTTTCCGCGAATCTGGGCGGAAATTTCGGGGCTCGGAATATTCAGTTCCTGAATCTGCCTCCCGGACTTGTTTTGCTGAACGGGATTGCGGTCGGGGGCGCGAATCTGACCTCGCTGGAATCGGGGATGTCGTCCGTTTATGAATCGCCGCTGCCCTACAATCAATCGCAGTATGGCCGCATCGACGGGCGTTATTCGGCTGATTTCCCTGGATTCTTCAACCAAGATCATTTCGCGGGGCCCACGATCGTTCCCATCGATACGAGCGCGCTCGATATCATTGGGGTCCCGAGATTCGCTCCGCCGGTGGTTGTTCCGCTGCCTCCCGCTGCGATACCGACGGTGCCCGGCGAGCCTTCGGAGGAGGAGCAAAGAAGAGGGCAGGGGCTTGGAAGACCGCCTTTGGTGGTTCCGATTCCGGGAGAAGCAGCTCCGACGCAGCTTACGGGAGAGGACCGGGGTACTCGTTAAGCGAGTTCCATCCGGGAAGCTTGACGGATTTTTTCCTGCCATTCGGGCCACAGAGCCCGGGTGGGGGAGAGGGTTTCGGTGAGTTTTCCCTCCGCCCATTTTTCGACGGTGCCTTCGAGAGGATTCCCTTCGCGGTCATAGCTTAGAGCGACGTGATATTGGAGTGACGCGAAGGCTTGGTCGTCGATTTGCCGGTACTTGGTCCAGGTCGTGTGGACGGCCAGACCCGTTTCGGCGGCATATTCGTGGACGATCAGCTCCCGTGTGATCTTGCCTTCAAGGGGCCGTTTGACGATATCAAAGTATTCCTTCGTTTTGATCTTTCGCTGCGAATCCTCCGCATACTCAATTTTCTGACGGATCGTTTTCGAACCCATCGCATGGCCCTGTAAATCGAGCTCGGTCAGGATCAGCTGATGTTTCTCGATATTCCCTTCCGTTTCGTGATGCCGGATGGCCTTGAGGACTCTGCCGTTGGAATAGACCCTTGAGCAGGTCTCGCGCCCGCGAGCGTCGTCTCCCGCAGTTTCACACTGACTGGATAAAATTTGCGCCAGATTCTTTTCCGCTTGAACCGCGGGGTAGCTCAAAGGGAAATGGGTGGAAGACTTCGCGGCGGATGTTTCATCGCCTTGGACGGGCTGGATCTGAGCGTCTGCGTGCCTTAATGGACAAGTGATCAAGCACGCCGCCAGCGCAGCATAAAGCCAAATAGATTTGTTCATTGATTTCGGCAGCTGGCCTACCTTGCCCACTCGGGTTTAGGCGCCCGGCTTTGCGTCCCACCCTTTCGGATGGTTTGCCTCGCTCGATTTTCTGAGCGCACCGCCTGCTCCTATCAGGCGGAATTTATCGATCCAATGTCTCAGCCTTTACTTCTGTTAGTAATGTAACTTATGTTCTAATATTTCGCAATATGATGACTCAATTTGCAATATGTTGATATGCCATGACTTATAAAGATAGTTTTCTTGCCTGAGCAACTAATACAATTGATCACGACAGCTCAATCCAATGCATATCAGCCTTGCGGTGCTGAGATCGTTTGATCTTTCGCCCGGCAGCCTGTATCTTTTCATATCTTCAGACATGGTAAAGGGTAGGAGCGTATAACGGAAGCTCGTTCCGCCAAAAAAATTATGACACAAATCTTTTTCGCAAAAGGCCGAAGACTATCTTTTTTTTGCAAACTTATAGCACTCTTTTTGTGTGCGCATTTAATCCTTTCGGATAGTCTGGCTTATGCTTCTCAATCTGCCGCGCAAGTATCCGCCAAATCATCGGTTCTTGCGAATCCGTCGCCCGACGTCACTATTCCAACGCAATTCGGCGTCATCGAAGAAGTTTATGGCGGATCGCAAGCTTCGAAAACCGGGAAAACGGTCATCTACATTCAGGATGCCCATGATTCCCTGGAGGCCCAGCAGAACATTGCGCGAATGATCGCCGATCTCGTAGGGCGGAAAGGGATTCGAACCGTTTATGAGGAGGGCTATGAAGGGGAGGTCCCTACCGAAAGCTATTTTGGTTTTATCGGCGACCGGGCTGTTCGTGAGCGGGTTTCGGCGTTCCTCATGGATAAATTGCGTATCGGCGGCGCCGAATACGCGCACATCAACCGCCGAAAGGACTTCAAGCTCGTCGGCGCCGACAGTATTAAGCTTCATCTCAAGAATGTCGCCTGGTATCGGCGTTCGGCCGCAAGGAAGCAAGAGACAGCCGAGGATTTACAGGCGCTCGCCTCAGCCATCGGCAAAATAGCCTCCCGGAATTTCCCCAAAGAGCTCAAGCAATGGATGCGCTGGCGCAAAAAACTCGATTCCGGCGCTATCGACCTGGGCGCTTACGTCGATCGATTGACGGAACTGTACGGTAAAGCCGTCATTTCGATGCCTCGCTCTTATCCCTACCTGGCCTTATGGCTTTCCGTTCGAAAGGGGATCGATACCAAGACGGCCGAACAAATCAAAACGATCGACCCCAAAATGCTCTTTGAAGAAATCAGCCGAATGGAAAATGCCCTTGCGGAAACGGTGCTGTCTCATCAGGAACTGTCCCCGAAGGGGACTGCCCCTCAATTGTTCCGTTACTACAAAACCGTTGAGCTCCTGACCCGGCTCAATGAGATCCGCCTGAGCGCGCCCGAGTTTCAGGCCGTTCGCAAAGAGCTGGAGCAATTTAATACCCGAGAATTGGCCGGCTTTCTCGTGGCCGAGACGCAAAAGCCCGTTGTTTTGTCCAGGCAGTGGGAAGCCAACATCCGGCATGCGGTCCGGTTTTATCATTTGGCGTTGATGCGCGACAGTGCCATTTCGAAGCGCCTTGATGAATTTATGAAAAATCCGGCCGAACAAACCGCCGTTCTTGTCTTCGGGGGTTTTCATAAGGACCGCATCCGCGAAATCCTCGCTCAAAAAGGCCTTTCGTATGTCGTGGTGACGCCCCGGATCACCCGGGAGGACCGGGTTCATCAAGCTTACTACAAGCGCCTCATGTCGGCCGGTTATCATCCCTTCGAAATTCCGCTCAATCTTGCGCGGGCCGCCAAGACCGTCCCTGTCTTTTCGATCCCGGGCGGGCGCCGTGAGATCCGCGCCGTTTATGATGCGGTGAACGTGTTAAACGTCCGGGGGCGCGAAACCACGGCGTTTGACATCGAAACGGCGTTACAGCATAGCTTCTCAGCGAAAGAAAGTGCCGTTCTGCCTTTGCCGGCGCGCGCCGAAATCCGCGCCGAAAAAGCTGTCAGCGCAGGAGAAGCTCCGTCTTGGCGGGACTGGGTGAAGTACAAGGTTCTCTTGCCCGCCTCAGCCATTGCTTTTGCCGTAGGAACGGGATTTCTGACGACGGCCGTGACGGCGGGGATTTCATCGCCGACCCTGGCCCTTTCCGCAGCTTTCGCAGCCAATGTTCCTGCCCATTTTGTCATCACGATTGTTTCCAACTACCTAGGGCAACGGTCCGTCGATCCCAGGCAAGCCAGCTGGGCCAAGGCCTGGCGGTTTTCCGCTTTATTTTTCGGTGCTTTCATAGCCTGGTTTTTCCTTAAAATTTTTCTCAAGGACTTCTTTTCGCCCTGGAACGTTTGGGCGACGATCGGTCTGGATATTATTTTTGGGATTTTGACCGCTTTTCCGATGACTTACCTGGTTTACCGGATGGAAGGCAAACGCCATTCGAATGCTCTCAAGATCACGGAAAACCTTGTGTGGCCCAACTTCGGCATTACGACCCCGATTTGGGCTGCGCTGAATTATTTTATTTACCGTCCGGATACGGGCGAGACGAACCTGATCCCGATGATAGGGTCGAATCTGGTTCCGATCGTCAGCAGTGTCGTGGGATTTGTTTTGGGCGTTTATTTCGGAAAATTTCTGACGATGGAGGCTCTGAAGGGCCGCTGGTTTTTCGTCTTCGGCGTCCTCGGACTTCTCGCTCCCGTGCTCGGCGTGGCTGCCGTCAGCATCCTCAGCCTGGCCGAACTTGGGTTCGGATTTTCGGCCGTGCCTTCTTACCTTGCCTCGAGCGTCCTCGTCATGTCCTATTTCGCACGTAACTGGTACCGCCAGCTGCCGGGGAAAAGGGATGCTCTCGGGGATTCAGAGAAAATCGGTAACGGCAACTTCGAGATTTCAGCGCTTAAAACGGTCACCGCGTTTCTGCGGGATGAGAAAACAGATCTTCATTCGTATCTTTCTTTGGATGACTATTGGAACTATGCGCGCCGGGACGATTCGGATTTGTCGCGCGAGCAAGCACAGGTCCAGTTGGCGCGGCTGATCCAAATCGGGGTGCTGACCTCGCTTGAGGAGGGTCATTACTGGCTGGACAATTCCATGGCCAGGGGTCTTGAGGAAGACACGGACAGGTCAAAAAACGTCATTGAAACGGCCGTCATCGAAGCGATCGATGATCTGGCAGTCAGTTATGAAAATAACGGATTTCTCGAGAACGCCTTGAACGAACGCACCACGGCGCTGCGAATCGTCAATCAACTGCCCGAGGGGGCCACGCCGTATGATTCCGGCAATCTGTCCGAGAGGATCGCCGAGTTGAGAAATTTTATGGCGCCGGTTTCTTCGCTCGATGAGATCGGTAAGTACGTTAACTATTACTTCGGACTTGATGATGAGTTCGAGGATGAGTTCACAGTCGAACATCACGTGCGCAGAGGCGACCTTGATGTCGTTCTCATTAGGATCGGTCCGAGGGAAGGCGAGAGCTTGACGCCGAGTTATCTTCTTCTGACATTTCGGCACGGTGCCGACTATCGCCTAGCTGCTCGGGCCTATCACTTTACGTATCAAGACGGGATTCTGGAGGATCCTCGTACGGCGACGTTCATCAAGAACGATGCCATCATGCAGAAAACGATCGAGATGCTTGTTGAAGAAAAGATTTTGAAAGAATGGCATTCAGAGATCAGCCTGTCCGATGACGCCATCCGGATGTACGAGCGGATGCGCGAAAAAAGCGAATCGGATCCCGCCTATCCTTTGCAAGTCGATAAATACCCGGTCAATCAATACTTTCGTTATAAGGTCACACGCCGTCAGACGGGGGAGCATGAGCAGCTGCCGGATGCCGGCGGCACTTCGAGACGCGCCGAAATGCGCTCGGATGACTGGGATTCGGAGATGAGCTATCCCAGAGTTTCGATTGTTGCGGAACCGATGGTGGAACAGGCACTCAGGATCTTCAACGCGAGCGTCATGGCTCAGGCGGCAAGAGGAGACAAACCTCTCCGTTTTACGGAGGAAGCCTTGCGGCTGGATGATCGGGAATCCGTGGCCGTTGTGCGCGAATTTCTTGGCAGCAGAGCGGTCCGATTGTATTTCGACGCTTTGGCGGACAATCCCAAGATTTTAAAGCGGTTCCAGTTACCTTCCGGTATCGTCCATGCCATCCCGGATTTCTTCAGAATCGAAGATGACGGCTTCACGCTCTTGACGAGCAGTCTCGGAAAAGACCCGGACTCCGTCGATCTTATGGCAATCGCTTTTCTTGTGGAAGAGATCAGGCGGAGAATGCTGGAGGATATTCTTGGGGCCGCAACCGACGGCACGCAACTTGACGGTGAAGCGCGGGCCTGGATCGAGGATATTTTCCTGACCCCCGTGTTGGAGGAGATTTTATTTCACTATTTCCTGCCCGTCCGGATCCGGCATGTCCATCAAGATTCCGGCGGCGATCCTGTGCGGCGCGCTCTTCATGAAGCAAACCGGATTTTTGGCAAGGTGCATCCGGTCCCTTTTGGCGTGGATCCAGGCGCGCACCTTCAAGCAGGACTTCGTTTTGCCGGTTCCCACTCCGACATTGCAAGGCAAACTTCCATTTTAGTGGCTGCCGGAAGCCATGCGGCCAGAAATTATCTATTTCGCGGATTAACCGATGAGGCTTACGCCTCGACGTTTATGATGCAAGGGGTGGAGCGATTTTTCTGGTTTGTGAGTGATTTCATCCATCACGCCGCTGTCTCGGGCATGGTGATTGATTTTGCGCGCCGGGACGGAAGAGTTGTTTTGACGCGCCATGCGCCGCAAATGCCGGTTTCATCTTCGAAGAGGCAGGAAATGCGCGCGAGCCCTGATGGCGGGGATGCGGATATGCCCGCGGGATTGATTGTGCGAGGAGATGCTGCGGCTTTGATCGAAGCGTTGGAGGCACAGGCGCTTCCTCCTGCTGGTTTGCGCGAAACGATTGACAGGCCGATCGTCGCCGGTCGTTTGAAGGCTATCCTCGAACCGCACCGGGACGCGCTCGGAGCAGAGATCGCGGGGAGCGTCGACAAGGCTATCGATGATTTGAGCCGGTTTCAACTCGTGGAATTTCAGAGCGTTCGGTTGCCGCTCCATGACTGGGCCGCAGATAAGTGGCTGCTTTTGTTCAATACTGCCGAGCCTTTGTTGACGGAACAAACCGATCCGGATTCTCTGCGGCTACGGACATTTTTGAGGGAGCGCTTCGGTGAAAATGCCATCGGTTATGCACGCGATCTTCTCGATAACCTGAGCGGAGATGCCATGCTCGAGTTTCTGCTTTACGGAACCCTTAGCCGGTATTTGGGACATCGCAAGACCCGCGCCGTGATGGAAAAACTTTTTTCGGAGACTAATTACCGTTATGCGCGGGATTTGGGGCTTCGCGGCAAAACCGGGCCCGGTTATCTCGAGGGGACATTATCGAGCCTTATTTCGCAATGGAAGTACCAGCGCGTGGAAGGTTATTCCCTTTATCCGAAAGCCCCGTCTTTGAGTGTCAAAGACCTGGGGCCTGAGTGGCCACAGCGCGTGTTCGAGGAAGCACAGAGTCACGGAGTGGTTGCGGTCCTCGGAATGGCCGGCACGGGGAAATCAAGCCAACTTGCCGCGGATTTGAAACTTTCCTCCGTGGACTTGAGGAACGGGCGGGATATCGATCTGAGGCGATTTTTCGAGGAAAACCGCGGCAAAACCATCATTCTCGATGAGTTTCATCAACTCGATGAGCATTTGACAAAGGCCATTGCCGACGTCATGGCCGAGGGGACGAATGTCATTCTCGTGGGTCTTCCCCCTTCGGAGCATTGGGGCCCCTTCGCTTATATTCGCGACAAGCAAGGCAATCCGCCCATGGTTTTTAGGCTTCCCGGAAAATCAAGGGAAGAGATCAAGGCAATGGCTGTGGCGGAGCTGACACGTTACCGGGAAGACGTGGACGTTGACAAACTTTACGGGGACCAGGACTGGGACAAGTTGTACGAACTCGTGGGTGGCAATTTGAGGCAGGCATGGACTGTTCTCGGGATTGCGCACGGCCTTGGGAAGCCCATTTCGGACATTCATCCGGAGGAGCTCTTCCATCTCGGATTCGAGCAAGTCGAAAAAATGCGCTTTTTCGGGCGTTTCAGCCCGCATGTTTTCGTTTCCTTTTACCATCAACTCAAAATCGTTCTCTCGGCGTTTCCGGATGCTTATTCGCTGATGTCAGAGATTGCAAAAAAGCCGTTGGATGCGGCTGCGCTCGGCATCGATTTCACCCGGGAGGATCAGGAAAGGGTCCACCGATTGCTTGATTACGGAATTTTGCGGTATTCGGCCGACGGTCTTCGGATCGAAATGAGCGGAAGCCTGTTTCGTGAGCTTCTCAATCAGGTTGGCGCGCAGTGGTATTTTACCCCGTCCCTCCGTGCACCGGCCGGCTGGGAACCGGACGCGCCCTCCGTGCCGTCGTCCGCCCTTTGGGAAGAGTGGGTGAGGGCGCTGGGACCCATGACCCGTTTCATTGCGGGAGAAATACGCCACTGGCGGGACGGAATCGAAGGGGCTGCGGAGACGATGCTTGAACAATTGAAGAAAATAGCCCCGGTCTCCCAAACCCTCACTGCCGAAGCCCTGCTGGATCTCCTCCGTCGCTTTCCCGTTGCTTTCACTGTGAAGGGAATCCAAAACTTCTTCGATTTGTATGAATCATCCGCCGACATTTCGCAACGCCTTGTGGAGCTCGAGCGACAAGGGGCCGTAACGAAAAAGCTTTTGAAGGACAGAGTCTGGTATCAGATTGCCGGACATCCCCGTCCTGAAATGCGGGACGACGAGGGGGAGGAGTGGGCTGTGGCGGAGAAGACGTACCGCGCGGCCGTCAGGCAAATATTCACAAGCCGCAATCTCCCGGTCGACTTATCGCTTGGTTCGGAGCTGATCAAAAGCCTTACCCCTGAAGAAATCCGGGGCCTTGGCCTCGACGGCTTCATCGCCTTCGATCCGAAAGTAGAGGCCGCTCTGAGCGAAGCGGAAAAAAATGTCGCGCGGGACGGCATGATCCGTCAGGCGCTTTTCCGGGCGGGCCCCGATGCCTCTTTGCTGGAGACTGTCAGCGGCTATTTTTTTGATGCCGTTGTGCACCACCGCGATGACTCCGCCGAGGTATCCACGGAGGCGGATGTCCGGCGGTACACGGGGATGTTGATCGATATGACTGCCGCGTCCTTTGGCTTGTGGGGGGCGGGAGCGCTTGCCGTGAGCTGGCTGCATCTGACGTTTGTGGGATGGCTCATCAGCGGCTTTTTCGGATTCATGACGCTTGTCGCATTCGTCCGCATGGTTCCGAAAACTCTGAAAGCGATCAAAATGATCGGAAAGCATGTCGTCCACGGCAGGTTCCGGATCCTCCGGCGGGTGCCTCGTCTTCCTCTCCTCGTCGCTGCCGGAGCTTTCGCGGCAGCGAGCGTGCTGTGGCTGGCTTTGCCGCTTGTTGCTTTGGAATTTAAAACGGTTCTTGCCAAGGCGGTGCTATCCGGCGTCATTGCGGCGCTGACGCGGTTTTATGTGGAAAAAATCTTGGGACAAAAAGAACCCGAGGAAGCCGTCTCTGCGTTTGATCTTCCCGGTACGCCGTTTTGGGTCTCATCCCGGGCCATCCGGCAGACACCGGCGATGCCGTTTGCCAGGACCCTTGCCAGACATCTGGACCTTGGCGGCGGCGAGCCCGACGACGAGGCCTATCATGAATCCTATAAAGCACTGTTCGACTTCTTGAGAAACAGGGGCCGCGGGTATGCCGAAGCCCATCTTCAGGTCTGCGCTCTGGCCTTGCCCGGTTTTGCTCAAAAAGGCGAATTGAACGGGCTGCTCTCCGGACTGGTCCGGGCCGCCGGTGAACGCTTGGGGCAAGACGCAGCGGACCGGTTCCTGCGCGCGCTGATGAGCGATCCATGGTCCCTGAGCCATCAGGCGGCCGAGCTTAGCGAACGAGTTCGAGAGGCCGAGAAATATCACGCGCGAAAAATCGAAGAGGCCAAAGGAAAAACGAAGCTTCGCGCCGTTGGGTATCTGTGGGCGGAATTTGCCGACGCTGACGCTGTGGAAGAGATGGGGCTCATTCTAGATGCGAACGGCGGAATGACGGCGCAGAGACTTCTGACACTGGAAGACAACGTCGAAAAAGTTTTGCAGGCTTTGGCCGGATCCGGTTTTTCAGGAATTCAGATGAATTCCTGGCATGCCCTCGACGCGATCATCAGCCGGGAGCTCTTTTGGAAGCTTATGAGTGACCACGTGACGGTCGATGTTGTGTCACTGAAATTCGCGGCCTTGCTGGCGTTTACGAAAGATCCTGATGGCACATTGAAGCTCACGAGCTCTTATCTCCGGGATGGGGAGGCACGTAAGCGCGCCTTTGGCGTCATGCGGAGTTATTTGAACGCCCGTCCCTTCGATATTCCGGAGCCGTGGCGGCAAAGGGCCGAAGAATCCTTCGAAGCGATCCGCGACTGGCCGGCGGCCAAGGAATCGCCGGGAGTCGTGAAATGGCTGCTGTCGATTCCTCCCGCTTTTCTCCGGGACCGCGGCAGGCTCAAGGGGATTCTGAAAATCCTCTCTGCGCATTTTGCCGGCGAGGATGTTGCGGCTCTCAATAACGTCATGGAACTTCTTTATCTTTGCTGCCTCGAACCTCAGACAGCCTTGGCCGATAAGCGGGACCGGCCGCTGCCTTTTGTATCCCAACTGCCGAAGTCTCTTCTTGCGGGCGTGATTGCAGTGAGGGCACAGCCCTCCATCGTCTTAGTCCGGCATGAGCTGATCGAGCAGGACGGGTGGAAGGATGTCGTGACGGAAAGCTTCTTGGACAAACCTGCTTTTGTTAATTGGCTGCATCGAGTTGCGAATGGCAAGGATGACACGGCTCGTTCTGAGCAACGCACGGCCGGCTCTGGCCGGGAAGAAGCACTGGAGCACTGGCGGTATTTTACCGGAGCCTTTTCAGCGGCGGATCTGAACGACGAAGCCTATAAAAAGGACCTCGAGCTATTCAAAACCTTACCCGCATGGTTTGAGCAGCTTGTTCCAGCTGAGCAGGAAGAGTTGCTCGAAGCCCTGTCGCGTCGGTTTTCCGTGATCGCTTTGGACAATTCCGGAAAAGTCGGAAGCAATGTCGGGCCAGTGGGAGATAAGTGGAGTGATTATTTGAGCCGTGGGGTGCTCGATGTCATGGCTTCCGGAAAGGTGCCGGTCTCTGTTTGGCAAAAGGTTTATCCTCTCTGGCAGCTGCCCGCGCGAAGGCGCCATGAATGGCTGCGCGGAACGGCGCTTGCGGTTCATCTGGCCATGGCCTTTAAGGTCTTGGAAGGCTTGGCTCCCGCGGATTCGGGCGTCAAAGACGTTCTGCAGTCTGTCCGTGAGAGCCTGTCTGTGGCCGACGTCAAGGATTTGCGCGGCGCGTATGATGAACTCACCATGATCTTTGGGAACGCCTGGTGGCCCTTTCTGGAGAAAGCCGGTTCCGAGAATTGGATCGCAGAAACCTTTGAGCTTTGGAAGAAAGAAATGTCTCCGCAGTTCCCGGCAGAGGCGCCGGCATCCATTGATTCGACCATGCCCATCTATTATTCGATCGGTGAAGCCGAGGATGGCTCGGGCGATTTCCGGATTGCCTGGGCCAATCTTCAGGCGCTTCGGCATCGTTATCCGGGAAATCCAATTTATCTCATTACCACCCGGCGAATCTTGGCGAGGTGGAGGGATTCGATTGGCCCACAGGTGGATTGGAAGCAAGACGCTCAAACGGTTCAGGGGGTGCGAATTCTTGTTTATGATGTCAAAGATACTGGGGAACTTCGTTCCTCACGTAGTGGAGGTCGCGCATACAAAATTACGGGCAAAGCTTCCGAGTTAGAACTCGCTGAGGATTATATGCGCGGCTCCGACCGATACTTGCTCATTCGCCACTTGTCTGTGGCATGGGCCCCGGAAAATCCGAGTCCCGAAAGAACGATTTTGCTCAGCGATTTCGACGAGGTAGGATTCGGCAATTTTGTCGAAGATTTTGAAAATGATTACTTGCCCGCAGGCTTTATTCCCGGATCTCTTGGTATTCTGAACGGGGTCAGTTACCGGGGCCGCGGTCTGCAACAAGGAGATGCAAAGCGCGCCCTGTTCTTGAGCAAGCTCGGAGTGCTTCCCGGGCCGGAAACCTACGGCATCGAAAAGGATCTTTGGGCGATGGCGTATCTGCACACCAGCCTGGCGCTTCAAAATTATCTTTCGCGCTTGCTTAAAATCAGTCGTTCCCGCGGGCAGCCTATCGTGTTGTTTGACCGAAGCGCCGGCCGGGGCGGAACGTATTGGGACCGGTTTGAACAATCCTACCATCAGTCGTATGAACCTTATGAGCTGGAAGGCGTCCGGGTTCTGAAGTCTGCCCGTGATTTTTCTGCTCTTGTGAAAGCAAGAGAAGCCGGAGAGCCAGGCGTGTGGGTTGTGGACCTTCAGTCCACGCATACAACGCTTCCCGAGCCGCTTTTCCAGAAGCTTATGATGTCTGCGGATATTCCTCCCAGGCTGCGGGGTGCCGCGGCCATCTCCTATTTGTTTTTACGCGGTAAACCGTTTGAAATCGAAACGGAGCTGACTTTTCTCGAGGATATTCAAAAATCTCTTGATGAGCGCAAGAAGCGGCTTTTGGCTTCGAGGTTTTCGGGGGATGAAACGGAGATCCTCGAACAGATTCGCGGCCAGCGCTCCTGGGACATGTCGCGCGGACTCACGACCTACACGGATCACATGCTCTCCGGAAATTCCTTTCCCCGCCATCCCCTGAAAACGCGTATCGAGATTCTGAATATTCTTATCGAGGCTGCCAGAGAAATCGATCAGGCGGATGAGCGTTCCGTGCGTTACCAGGTTGCCCGGAATGCTAAATTAGCGCGATTGTTTGGGCGCTATCCGGAGGAATTCGAAGCCCTGCGGGAGTCCCTTGTTGGGCAGGATCCCTTCTACCGATTCATGGTGGTCTCGGAAGGTTCCAGCGTTTATTCCCACGATGCTGGGCCGTTCATTCCCTATCGGATCAGAACCGATCCCGGGAGGTTCGACAGGGCGCTGGCCAAGATTGCTGAACTCCAGTCTGGCGGACCTACGCAGACTCTCCAACGGCCGCGTCAGGAAATGAGGTCCGGAGAAGCGCATCCGCAGACCAAGGAAGAACTGCGGCAAGCTGCGAGGCTGTCTTTGGTACGGCGGCAGTTGATGGACTTGGCCTCATCGAGCAAAACCCCGATGACTATCACGCATATCGAAAGACTCATGGGAGATGTCCAGAGCGGAAAAATTAAGCTCGCGAATGAAGATCTGGAAGTCGTGGCGGTCAACGATCAGGGCGTGGAAGAACTGATCGGTCCGGTGAATCGCGCGTTTACGAAGATGATCTTTTACGATGACGGGACCTACGAGAAAGAGCCGGACGACAACGTGGTGACCCGCAATGGCGGCAAGCGCCTTTCGACGCACTCGTCCTACGCACTGATCTATTTGCCGCGTTCAAAACAGCTCGTCTATATGCAAAAAGCGGACAAAAATCCAGCCGAGCGGAAGTTGAAACTCTACGGAGGAGGCGTCGTTTCCCGGGGGCCGCGGGAAAAGTGGGACATGACAAAGGCCTATGACCGGACGGTGCGCCGCGAATTGCCCGAAGAGCTCGAGATCCATCCGAAGCTTCTCAAGGGCGCGGACTTCCACGTGATCGGTAAACACGGCGGCTTCGGCACGCACACGCTAGCCTGGCGCGCTCTCCGAATGACGGTTTATTTCGTCAAGGCGGGCAAGAAACTCGAGAAGCGGATTCTCAGGAAACAGGAGGAGCTTCGGAGAGTCCGCGATAGTTTGCGCAGCACGGCTGATCCCGAGGAGACTCGCTACTGGCGGTTCCGGAAAAGCCGGCAGAAAAAAGAGCACGGGGCCGGCGAAGCGTGGGAGATCGTTACGATTCCGCTCAAAGATGCCCTGAATCCGGAAACTCTGCAAGCCAAGTATCCGGCCTACCCGATCTCTGCGACCTTGAAGGACGTCCTGTCGAATCCGGCGATTCGCAGGGCGGCCCGCGCGGCGGCGCGGCAAGAGATGCGAGCCGATCAGGCGGAAAGTTTCACGTTTTCGCTCTCAATGGACGGTGCCGGCGAAACGCCGTGGCGGAGCGGTGCGGGGCACGGGCGAACGGTTGAGCTTCAGGCGATTCCCCTTGATCTCCAGGAGGACACAAGCCGTCAGGATTTGATGACCCTCCTGCTCGGGCTTGGTTTGATTGATTTTATGGGCGTTGAACAGCCGCGACTTTTGAGGATCAACCGCTCTTGGGGTAAGGCGCAATATGCCCTGATCGGCCGGATGAGGGGGCAGTCCGATTTATTTCTGGACTTGAGTGAAGACGGTATCTCTCCCTGGGACTATCAGCAGAACAAGCTCTGGGAGTATAGGCCTGGAAAAGGCTGGCAGGAAGCCCGCAATCCTTTGGGCAGTGTCACTTACCATCGACCTGAGTTGGCGATGATCCCGCGATTCCTAAAAACAAACGGCAAAATGCGTTTCACTTTGACGCCCGGTGAGCGAGCCGAAATCCGTTCCGGTGAAAGCGCCGACGCCGGAACCGATATCGGCGCCGCTGAAGCCTTCATGAGGGATTTGAGGGCCCTCCCAGCCAGGATGCAGGTGAGTGTCGCTTCAGTTTTGCAAAATGAAAAACAGCGAAAAGGGAAAGGGCCAAAACTTGATGAGCCGCAAATCCGAAAAGCCCTGACGGAGGCGGGCTTTGTGAAAATGAACGAAGATCTTTATGTGAAATTGCCTGTTCCTAAACCCATCGTGACCGCTTTGCTTCAGCATCCGTCTCCTGAGGCGATTCAAGCGATGTTAGGAGCCATGAGAGAATTTTTGGCGGCGAATGATATTACTGAAGAAAGCTGGGAAGCAGCACGGCAGGAGCGAAAGGGGGCCTTGGAGGAGCAGTACTTGCTTGCTGCGAAGGGGGATTTTGGGAAATGGCTTATTCATCAATTCCGGGGAGAGTTGAAAGCGTGGCTGCTCAGTTCCGGCGATGATTTTCTTGCCGAGGCGGCTGATGTCAGGGAAGTTCTCATGGTTTGGGGGCGATTTTTGGAATCCGGCGAGAGAAATGAAGAGGGGCGGCCTGTGCCCCGTCCGGAAATCCGTTCCGGTGACAGTAGCACTGCCAATCCAGCCGCTCGCGAGATCCGGTCGTTTGAACTGCAGCTGACAGCCAGATACTATGAAAGACAGCCCGGCCGGCAGTTTCAGCATGTGATCCGGGAGGACGGGGAAGTTGTTCGTAAGGAGGCATGGGAACGGAAATCCTTGGACGATCAGGCACTGCGCGGATATGAACTCGCGATCGCGATGGCGGTCGTAAATGATCCCGCCAAGCGGGCAATCTGGGAGCAGTGCCTCCAAATTCGCCATCTAGCCCAGCAGGAACTGCACGCCGAGGCGCGTGATCTGCCTCGTTTGAGACAGGACGGAAAGGCAGTTTCTTTTGGCTCGGAGGTCGTCTTGACGGACCGAGGCGACATTTATCTCAAAGACGAACTTTTGGGGATAAAGAATGAGGACCGGGTTTCCTCTCAACTGCATCGCTTGGCAGCCGTCACGATTCCGGGGCACTGGTGGCTGGAATATTATCCGGGGCTTCGCGCGTTTTTTGAAGAGTTTCAGAAAAAGCGCGCTTATATGAGGGCGATGAACGCAGAAACGACCCGGCAGCTCCCTGGTTACGAGGAGGGAGGCGGCGGCCGCTTGTCCTGGAGATTCGAGAATCCGCAAAGCGCGGGTGAGTCCGCGTCACTGACAATCGATCCGGAGATCGGTTTCATGAGTTTTAGCGGAGCCCCTCGTGCGGTTCAAATGATGAAAGATCTTTTCCCCCAGATAAGCGCCAATGATCCCGTGGCTTGGGCCGTGATTTCAGCCGCGCAAGCCAAAGAACAAGCCGTCAGCGAAGCGACGGGTTTAACGGCGGATCAATTTCCCGTTTTGCTCAAGGGCGACAGGATCGATCCTTTTGAACTGACCGTCTATCCTGGGGTATGGCTTCGGATTGCTGCGAATAGGATGACGCTCGAGAAAAGAATGAGCCGATCGGAAGTAGGGTATCAAGAAGCGGATATGACCGTGACGGTATCCTTGCTGGATCAAGTGACTTCCCAAATGGAAAAGGCGGCGCGCTACGATCCTCGGCTGCTCCCGTTTTGGCAGGCCGTCAGTGAGCGCACCCGCAAGGCGCTCGAATTGGGCTACCGCTCCGCGGCGGATCTCCCGCGGATCGATAACGAGGTCCTGAATATTTCATTGCGGGATGTCGGCGACTTTATGATCCGCAAGAACGGGATAGCGACTCTGAACGGCACCTATGTGCGGCTGGGCGAGTTCGACGCTCCGCTGCGTGCCCAGTTAGCTCATGAGCTGACTGTTTTCGGCGCTGCAGGCCGGACCCGGACGCCGCTTGATTATTACGACGATGTGATGACCCGTTTCCGTGATTTTCATTTCCCTGCGGAATGGATTCAACGAATGAATGCGGACAAGCCGGGTGAAGAAACAATTTTATACGAAAATATGGATTTTGATCAGATGTGGCGGCAAGTAATTCCCAGAGAGGAAAGACAAATGGCGAATCGGCAGGCTTTACAGTTCCTGGATCCGCGTTTGTACGTTCCGGAGGATGACGAAAAACCCTACTTCGAAAGGTACGAAGGCGCGTCGTTGAGTGAACTCGATGAAGCCGTCGGTCGGTACGCGAAGGGCGTGTCCGGAGGCGAGGCCCTCGAGGATGGCCAGCCGTACCCCTATTTAAGAGGACTCATGCGGGATTTCACCGATCGACACGGGGCGATGGCGCATGTTTTCAGCATGACGATCGTTCATTGTGAGACGCTTCGGTCTTCGGCGGCACGTCCCGAGACGGGTGCTGACGTCCAGGAGCGATTTGACCGCGCCCGGCATTGGAAGGCCGTGCTGCACGTGGTTTCCAAACGCTGGCGCCGCCGTTCCGGCGAAGCCGTTGTCCCGGGGGCCGGAGTCAGCGCGGCGGAGGCCGACGCAGCCTTCCAAGTTTTCACTTCGGCTCAAGACGGCAGGACCGCGTGGCGGGCGGCTGTGCAACTTGAACCGATTCTCCAGGCCA
This sequence comes from Candidatus Omnitrophota bacterium, assembly GCA_041666865.1. Classification (GTDB taxonomy): domain Bacteria; phylum Omnitrophota; class Omnitrophia; order Omnitrophales; family Aquincolibacteriaceae; genus JBAYGD01. The sequence goes on from JBAYGD010000013.1 coordinate 19,495, forward strand.
TGTTGGATAAAGAACCGGCCGGAAAGTGGGATGCGAAAATCAAACAATGGATTCCAGAAATCGTTCAGAGGATGATCCGATACAACGGAGAATACAGTGTGTTGTATTCGTTTGATAAATATCTTTTCCGAAACAGGATCATGCCGCGGTTGATTGCGATGGATCCTGTCGCATTTTCGGATCCTGGTCTTCTGGACGCGTTGGTAGATCTGGCGGATCGCTGGCCCGGCCGCCGCGAAGACGGTCCTGATATCGGCTGGTACGTGATCGAGCTGATTGATGAAGCGCTTCGCACAACAGGGCGTTCCGTTCCCGCGTCTTTTTACGCGAAGTTCAAGGGGCGGGCGGAGGAAATCAGGAGTCGTACGGAATATCTGGGCCATACCGACCGGCACGAATATGAGGGGCTTTCGACCGACGAGGCCCAGCGGCAGGCGGAGCACTTCCGGACCGCGATGGACCGGTTTTTCGCAAAAATTGAACAAACTGATTTTGATCCGATACCGGCGAAAACGCCGGTGGCCAGAGAGGAGAAGCGAAAGGCTGTTCCCTCCCTCAATTTGCGGCATTTTATTGCGGAGTCTAGAAATGTTCCTGCGGCGGTGTTTGTGCCGTATGAAGAAATCCGGGAGCGGCAGGGGGCGATGTATGAAGGGTTGTTGTCGCTTGCGACGCAGACGGCGGGCGGACAATTGCAAGTGATCGTCTACGGGGGCGGCGAGCGGGATCTCGAGCTCAAAGAGCAATTGACCGGAATGAAAATCGAGGTGACCGACCGTGATTTGGCGGGAGCCTACGCGCTTTACGGCAAAAAGCTCGACGGACATTGCGTCAATGTAGCGATGAACGCGGCTCGGCTCAAAAAGCAGGCGGCCGAATTCAGGCCGGAAGGATTGAAGCATCTTCTGGCCGCCGGGACGGATGAGATTTGGGGGGCTTATCTGCTTGCGATGGGCTCGGAACAAGGGATGGATGGCAAGGACGGGTTCTATCGCGTGACGGGAGACCTCTTAAGGGCGGAACTGCGAAGTTATCAGGCGAGTTTGGTCGTTATGAGTGCTGCGTAGTTGACAATCCCGGCAGCGGTTTTGTATGATACGCAGATGGAAAGACTTTTAGATGCAAAAAAGGGGACAGGCAGGAGGAAAATGCCTGTTCCCTTTTTGCCTTTGCGCCCGCTACTTTTTTAAGGAGGACAGAAGGCATGGCTGAGTTTATAGGTCGGGACCGTAAAGCGCGCCGTTCCTACGGCTTTGATGAAATTGCCCTTGTTCCGGGCGATGTGACGATTAATCCGGAGGAGGTCGATATCTCCTTTTCACTTGCGGACAAGAAGTTCGAGATTCCCTTCATGGCTTCCGCCATGGACGGTGTCGTAGACCCGAAGTTCGCGGTCGCCATGGGAAAGCTCGGCGGCCTGGCCGTCCTCAACCTCGAGGGGATTTACGTCCGCTATGAGGATTACGAGACGATCCTCGACGATATTTCAAAGGCGACGCCCGAAAAGGCGACCGCCCTCGTGCAGAAGCTTTATGTTGAGCCGATCAAAGAAAAGTTGATCGCCAAGCGCATTCAAGAGATCAAGCAGGCGAATGTTCTGTGCGCGGTCAGCGCGATCCCCCCAAAGGCGGAAAAATACGGGGCGATTTGCGAGGAGGCGGGCGCCGATATCTTCGTCGTGCAGTCGACCGTCACGACGGTCCGCCATATCTCCAAGGCCTATAAAGTCGTCGATTTTCATCAATTCTGCAAGGGTTGCAAGATTCCCGTGATTCTCGGCAACTGCGTCACTTACAAGGTGGCTCTCGAGCTGGCAGAGACCGGGTGTGCCGGGATTTTGGTCGGGATCGGGCCGGGATCGGCCTGCACGACCCGCGGCGTTCTCGGGATCGGGGTGCCTCAGGTGACCGCGATTGCCGATTGCGCGGCGGCCCGCGAGTTCTATCATAAGAAGACAGGCCGGTATGTCGCTATTATTGCCGACGGGGGAATGTCCACCGGCGGCGACATCTGCAAAGCGATCGCTTGCGGGGCTGATGCCGTGATGGTGGGCTCGGCTTTTGCGCGCGCGACCGAAGCCCCGGGCAAGGGGTTCCACTGGGGCATGGCGACGCCGCATGCCAACCTGCCTCGGGGGACGAGGATCCGGGTCGGAACGACCGGGACGCTCGAGGAGATCTTGTACGGTCCGGCTAATTTGGATGACGGGACGCAGAACCTTGTCGGCGCTCTTCGCACATCGATGGGGAACGTCGGCGCGAAGAACATCCGAGCGATGCAGCTGACCGAAATCGTCATCGCGCCGGCCATCCGGACCGAGGGAAAACTGTTTCAAACGGCTCAACGCATCGGGATGTGCAAGTGAACGAAACGCTGATCATTCTGGATTTTGGCTCGCAGTACACTCAGCTGATCGCGCGCCGTGTGCGCGAGCAGAAGGTGTATTGTAAAATCCTGCCTTACCACGCGCCGGTGGCGAAAATCCAAGCGGAGCACCCGATGGGCCTCATCCTCTCGGGATCGCCCGCGAACGTCTACGGACCGAAGGCGCCGATTCCTGACCCGAAGATTTTCGAGCTCGGGATTCCCATCCTCGGGATCTGCTACGGACTCCAGCTGATTGCGCACACCTTTAAGGCGAAAGTCCACCGCTCACCGAAGCGCGAGTACGGCTTCGCGGAACTGACCGTGGACCGGCCCGGGGATTTTTTTGTCGGCCTTCCCAAGCGTCTGACCTGCTGGATGAGCCACGGCGACAAGCTCGACAGCCTGCCGAAGGGCTTTGTCAAACTGGCGCATACGGGCAATTCGCCTGTGGCTGCGGTGGCCGACCCGAAGCGAAAAATTTACGGGGTTCAGTTCCATCCCGAGGTGGTCCATACGCCGCAGGGCTCCGAGATCATCGCCAATTTCCTCTTCCGGGTGTGCCGGTTTTCGGGCACCTGGACGCCCGAGTCGTTTGTGACCGAGACGGTCCGGAAAATCCAGGCCGATGCGCGCAGCTCCAAGGTCGTGCTGGGCCTTTCGGGGGGGGTCGATTCCTCCGTCGCGGCCCTCTTGATTCACAAGGCGATCGGAAAAAACCTGACCTGCATTTTCGTCGACAACGGGCTTCTGCGCTTGAATGAGGCCGAGAACGTCCAGAAAATGTTCCGGGACCATTTTAAGATGAACCTGCGGTTCGTAGACGCGAGCAAGGCGTTCTTGAAGGAACTCAAAGGCGTGACGGACCCCGAGCAGAAGCGTAAAATTATCGGGCGCGTGTTTATCGAGGTGTTCGAGAAAGAGGCCAAAAAGCTTGGCCCCGTGCCGTATCTCGCCCAGGGGACGCTTTACCCGGACGTGATCGAATCGGTCTCGGTGCACGGCGGGCCGACGAGCATGATCAAAAGCCACCATAATGTCGGAGGGCTTCCGTCGCGGATGAAATTCAAGCTGATGGAGCCTCTCCGGGAGCTTTTTAAAGATGAAGTCCGGGAGGTCGGGCATTTGCTCGGGCTTCCCGCGGATCTCGTGAACCGCCACCCGTTTCCGGGGCCCGGCCTTGCCGTGAGGATCCTCGGCGAGATCACACCGGCACGGCTCGAGATCTTACGCCAGGCCGACTGGATTGCGATCGATGAACTTCGCCGCGCCGATTGTTACGGCAAGGTGTGGCAGGCCTTCGTGGTGCTGCTTCCGGTCAAAAGCGTCGGGGTGATGGGGGATGAGCGCACCTATGACCACGTCGTGTCTTTCCGGGCGGTGACTTCGCAGGACGGGATGACGGCCGACTGGGCGCGGCTTCCCGACGAAGTTCTCGCGCGGATCTCGAACCGCATCATCAACGAAGTCCGGGGCATCAACCGGGTCTGTTACGATATCTCCAGCAAGCCGCCTGCAACGATTGAATGGGAGTGAGCTTTACCATCCACTAACCGCGAACCGCGATTGACCGCTTTTATGCCGCACGCTGATTTTGTCCATCTGCACTGCCACACCCAGTACAGCCTGCTGATGAGCACCTGCAAGGTGCAGGAGCTCATCAAGCGCGGGGTCGAGCTCAAATTTTCCTCGATGGCCATGACCGACAACGGCAACCTGTTCGGGGCTGTCGAGTTCTATAGCCAGGCGATGAAGGCCGGCATCAAGCCGATCCTCGGCATCGATACCTACCTGGCCCCCGGATCCCGCTTCGAGAAGCAGGCCCACGGCATCAAAGAGGCGTCGTTCCGTCTTGTCCTCCTGGCGCGCGACGAGGCCGGATACAAAAACCTGATGAAGCTCACGAGCATCGGGTACCTCGAAGGATTCTATTATAGGCCCCGGATCGACAAGGAAGTTCTCCGGCAATACTCCAAAGGCCTGATCGCTCTCACCGGAGACCTTCGGGGCGAAATTCCGTATTATCTGCGCAACGACCAGCCTGAGGAGGTCAAGCGCGCTGTCGGAGAGTATCTCGATATTTTTGACAAAAAAGATTTCTTTTTCGAACTCATGGACCAGGGGCTCGAGCCGCAAAAAAAAGTTAACGAAGCCCTGATCCGCATGGCCAAAGACTACGGCGTCAAAACGGTCGCGACCAACAGCGTGCATTACCTGTTCCGGGAAACCGCGCGTGCTCACGATGCGCTCGTGTGTATCGGGACGGGCTCGATGATCGACGAGCCCAACCGGCTCCGCTTCCAGGGCTCCGAATACTACCTCAAGTCCGCCGAGGAGATGAAGGCGCTTTTCAAGGATTGTCCCGAGGCCATCCGGTCGACCGTCGAAATCGCGGAGCGGTGCAACCTCGAGCTCGATTTTTCCAAGACGCACCTTCCGCATATGGAGCCCCCGCCGGGCAAGACCCAGCTCAGCTACATGGAAGAGCTGTGCAGGGAGGGCCTCGGCCGGCGTATGCCGGGAGGCATTCCGGAAGACTACCAGAAGCGGATGCGTTTCGAGATCGATCTCATCCATAAAATGAAATACGTCAGCTACTTCCTGATCGTGTGGGATTTTATCCGCTATTCGCGGGAGAATTTGATTCCGGTCGGGCCGGGCCGCGGCTCGGCGGCCGGAAGCCTCGTGGCCTATGCGCTCGGGATCACCAACGTCGACCCGATTCTCCACGGCCTGATCTTCGAACGTTTTCTCAATCCCGAGCGGGTCAGCATGCCCGATATCGACATCGACTTCTGCTACAGCCGTCGTGACGAGGTCATCGACTACGTCCGGCACAAATACGGGCAAGACAACGTGGCGCAGATCATCACCTTTGGGACGATGGCGGCCAAGGCCGTTGTGCGCGACGTCGGCCGGGTGATGGGCCTCAGTTACCCGGAGGTCGACCGGCTCGCCAAGCTCATCCCCAACGAGCTCAACATCAAGATTGAACAGGCGCTCGAGCGCGAGCCTCAGCTCAAGGTCCTGATGGAAACGGACCCGAAAGTCCGCCAGCTTATCGAAATCTCCAAAGAGCTCGAGGGCCTCGCCAGGCACGCTTCGACGCATGCGGCCGGCGTCGTGATCTCCGACGTGCCCCTGACCGAGTATGTGCCGCTTTTCAAGGCCGACGAGCAGGTCTCGACCCAGTACGACATGAAGAACCTCGAGAAGATCGGGCTCCTCAAAATGGATTTTCTGGGCTTGAAGACGCTGACCATGATCGAGCAGGCCAGGAAAATCGTAAAGCGAACGCAGGGAACGCTGCTCGATATGGAGGCCATCCCTCTCGACGATGAAAAAACTTATCAGATGCTGGGCCGCGGCGAGTCGGCCGGCGTCTTCCAGCTTGAAAGTTCGGGGATGCGCGACCTCCTCAAAAAAATGAAGCCCTCGGTTTTTGACCACCTGGTGGCGCTTCTGGCTTTGTACCGCCCGGGCCCTCTCGGGAGCGGCATGGTCGATGATTTTATCAAGCGCATGCACAATCCCAAGCTGGTCCAGTACGACTATCCGGCTCTCGAGCCCATCCTGAAGGAAACCTACGGCGTCATCCTCTATCAGGAGCAGGTCATGAAGATCGTCAGCGAGTTGGCCGGGTTCTCGCTGGCTCAGGCCGATTCGCTGCGTCGTGCCATCGGAAAAAAGATCCCGGAGGTCATGGAGCGCGAAAAGAAAACGTTTGTCGACGGCGCCGTGGCCAAGGGGGTCCCCGAGGCGGTGGCCGAACGGATCTGGCACCTGATCGACTACTTTTCAGGGTACGGCTTCAATAAGTCGCATTCGACCGCCTACGCCCTGATTTCCGTCCAGACGGCCTATCTCAAGGCCCACAGCCCGATCGAATTCATGACGGCCCTGCTGACTTCGGAAATGGGAAACACCGACAAAGTGGTCCGGTACATCGAAGAATGCAAAAAGATGGGGATACGCGTCCTCCCGCCTTCTGTGAACGAAAGCTTTTCAGAGTTTACCTGTGTGGAGCGCGATATCCGCTTTGGCCTTGCCGCGATCAAAAACGTCGGTTCCACGGCGATCGATTCCGTCATCGGCTCCCGGAAAAAATCGGGGCCCTTCAAGTCCTTCTTTGATTTCATCGAGCGGGTCGACCTGCGGGTGTGTAACCGCAAAGTGCTCGAGAGCCTGATCAAATGCGGGGCGTATGACGAGTTCGGCCTCCGGCGCTCGCAGCTGATGGCGATGCTTGATCGGGCCCTCGAGATGGGATCCAACCTCCACCGGGACCGGAGCCGCGGGCAGCTATCGTTTTTCGCGGGGGCCGGCCCCGCCTCGAATGACTTTCAGGAAAAAAGTTACGAGATTCCGGAAATTCCCGAGTGGCCCGAGGGCCAGATGCTCGGCTACGAGCGAGAACTGATGGGGTTTTACGTCACCGCCCATCCGCTTTCGAGTTTTGCGCAGATCCTGAGGAATTATGCGTCGGTCTCGACCGATACGCTCGGCGAAGCGCGCGACCAGGCCGAGGTCACGATCGGAGGAATCATCGATAACTTGCGCGAAATCCTGACGAAAAAAGGCGATAAAATGGCGTTTGTAACCCTCCAGGACCTGAGCGGGTCGTGCGAGATCATCGTCTTTCCGGAGGCTTACAAGACCTATCAGAACCTGGTCAAGAAGGACTCGATCATCTTTGTCAAAGGCAAGGTGAACGCCCGTGAGGATAATGCCAAGGTCGTCGCTGAGGAGATCGTGCCCATGGAGGAAGTTCGCTCCCGGTTTACGCGGGCCATCGCCATCGATCTCCAGACGACAGGACTCGATACCGGGATCCTCAAAGAAATTCAGAAAATCCTCGTCAAGCACAAGGGGAAAACGCCTGTTTACCTGAGCTTCCGGGACCCCCTCGGAAAAACTGCGATGATCCACTCGGGGGAGCAGTGCAAGGTAGACACGACCGATGCTCTCCTCAAGGAACTCGAGGATCTCGTCGGTGAAAATTCGGTCAAAATCCGCTAAAATCCGGGCTAACTTCCTTCCTGAACAGGAGTTATAACTTAAAATACGCTTGACAAGCCTTCGGTCATTTGCTAATGTTTTCGCATCTTCAATCATTCCAAATGGTTGGAAGTGCCGGTTCAATCGAAGGCATTTAGCGGGAGGTGGGAGCGTGACAAAGAAAGATATTGTGATCAAAGTCTCGAACGAGACCAATCTCACCCAGATCGATGTCAAAAAGATCGTTCAGCGGACGCTTGACGTGATCGTCGAGAGCCTAGAGCGCGGTGAGACGGTCGAGCTCAGAAATTTCGGAGTCTTCAAGGTCAAATCACGCCGCGGGCGTCTAGGCAGGAATCCCCGAACGGGTGCGGAAGTCGCCGTGCCGGAGAAGAAAGTGGTCGTTTTCAAACCGGGTTTGATTCTGAAACACCGGGTGAAGTAAACTTTCGAGGCGGGATGATTTCTAAGGCCGTAAGGCGTTGGGGATTCTATTTTTCTTCCACAGCGTGGCGATCCTGTGTCACGGTAACCGGGGGTTTCAGGAATGGCTGAAAAAGGCAAAGTAAAGTGGTTTTCCAATGTCAAAGGTTACGGCTTTCTGATCAAGGAAGGCGGAGATAAGGATATTTTCGTCCATTATTCCTCGATCCAGGGCGAAGGCTACAAGAAGCTCGAAGAAAGCGAAGAAGTGACCTTCGACATTGTCGAGGGAGAGCGGGGTCCGCAGGCCGCGAATGTCGTTCGCGAGAAGAAGGCGGCCAAGGCCGACGGATCCGGCAAACCTCAGGAAGCTGCCAAGAAAGCAAAGTAATCTTTTTCGAAGTCGGTCGAGCTTAGGCGTTCGGCCCTGCTTAGAAAAGAGGGGGCCCGCAATCCGAACGAAGGCCATCCCACGGCCTATCGGATTCGCGGAGGTGGTTCACGGGATTTATCATCATGAAACCTTCCAGGCGTTTGCGCCGTTTTTTTTCGTCGGTTCCTCTCGAGGGGACGGGTATGCTTGTTGAGCTCGATCCGGCAGAAACGAGTCATTTGAAGAGCACTCTCCGGCTCAAAGAAGGCGACCGGTGCCGGGTGACCGACGGTTTGGGCAACGAGGCGGTCGCTCAAGTGAAATCTTTTTCGGCCGCGGGGAAATGCTCTCTGGAAATCGAGCGCATGGAATCCGGCTCCGAAGAGTCCTCGAATCCGGGGCTGGTTCTCAACCTTTATGTCGGAATCCCGCAGCGCGGGAAAATGGATACTTTGGTCGAAAAGGCCCAGGAGCTCGGTGTCCGGAGGCTTCAGCCGCTCGAAACGGAAAGAAGCGTCGTCAAAATGGCAGAGGCTCAGAAGGCCAAGGTCCTCTTGAGGTGGCAGAAAATCGCCAGGGAAGCGGCCAAACAGTCCGGCGTGTCGAGGCTGGTCCATGTCGACAGGCCGGTCGGCTTTCGCGAAGCGCTCGGACAAATCGGGGCCGGGGAGACGGGAGTTTTATTTCACCCGGACGAGGGCGCCATCGCCTATAAAGACTGGATTCGCTCTTGGCAGGAGGAATCGAAGGGCGCGAAGGGCGGCCCGGGGCCGCTTCATTTTTTCATCGGCCCCGAAGGCGGCTTCACTGACGGCGAGGTCCGGATGGCCTTGGCCGGAAATCTGAAGAAAGTGCACCTCGGCGGGACCTTGTTGAAAGTCGACACGGCCTTTCTCGCCGTCGTGGCGGTCATGAAGCTGGTGGGAGAATGAAACGACCCCTCGGCGCGTTCCGCCTCGGAACTGCTTCCCGAGAAGAGGAGTTGATGGCCACATGAAAGAGGTTGAGCCTAAGCGGCCCAAAGTGGTCTTTAAGACACTTGGCTGCCGGGTGAATCAGTATGAAACCCAGGGCATGCGGGAGCTGTGCGGTGATCCGGAGCGTGAAGCCCCCGGATGCGGGACGGACGGGCCGGTCGAGGTGGTCGTCATCAACACTTGTACCGTGACGCGAGAGGCCGACCGGGAGAGCCGGTATTGGATACGGCGCGCCCGGCGCGAACATCCGTCGGCAAAAATTATCGTGACCGGCTGCGGAGTGGAAAAAGACGGGGCTCTTTTTTCCCGGATGCCCGGAGTGCACCGCGTGCTCTCAAACGACCAAAAGGCTGGCATTGCAACACTTTTAGGCGGAGAGGATGTCTCTGCGGCGCGGCCGGAGAGCGGCGTGCCGCGCGTTTATTCGCCGCTTTCGATCAGCCGCTCCCAGGCCCGCACAAGGGCTTTCGTCAAGATCCAGGACGGATGTAATCATGCCTGTTCTTTTTGCAAGGTGGTCCTGGTCCGCGGCCGCTCGCGCAGTCGTCCTTTGGGCGAAATCGTCGGAGAGGTCGTCCGGCTTCGCGACAACGGGTACCGGGAAGTCGTGTTCGCCGGAATTCAGCTCGGGGCCTACGGCCTCGATCTTACGGGTTCCTCGAAGCTTCCGGGCGTGCTGGAAGCGTGTGCGAAGATCGACGGCATCGAGCGTTTGCGCCTGAGTTCGATCGAGCCTCTGGACGTGAGCGGGGAGCTTTTGTCGGCCATGAAGGGGATCGGGAAGGTGATGCCGCACCTCCATCTTCCTCTTCAGAGCGGGGACGATTCGGTTTTGGGCTCGATGAACCGCCGCTACCGCGCGGCCTTTTACGAGGGCCTCACCGTCCGTCTGCGCGAGGAGCTTCCGGATTTCATGTTCTCGCTCGACGTCATGCCGGGTTTCCCGGGCGAAGGCGAGGAGGAGTTCGAAAATACAGTAAAATGTCTCCGGAGGCTGAGGCCTCTGCATTGTCATGTTTTTCCGTACAGCCGCCGGGAAGGAACGCGCGCGGCGCGGATGACGGGCGAAGTGAAGCCCGAGACGATCCGCCGGCGTGTCCGGTCGTTGACCGCGCTTTCGAAGGCTCTGGCATTGGAAGTCATGGCGCCTTATGAAGGAAGAGTGATTCCGGTCCTGGTCGAGGAAGCCCGTGGGCGCGCGAAGGCGGCTACTTCGCTCTCCGGACATACTCCGAATTTCATGAAAGTGGTTTTTGAGGGCAGTCCGGAGTCGGTCGGCAAGATCTTGCCGGTGCGGCTCAAATCAGTCCGTGAGGACGCGTTCGAAGGAGAACGGACATAAAATATTTTTTGAATGCAGTCAGATGACCAAGGGGGGTGGAGGATGGAAGATATCTACAGCTGGGTCGAGCAGGTTTCACGCGGGCTCATTTCGAGGCCGTTTCTGATGAGCTTCGAATGGATCGACTGGCTCGTGGTGTCCATGGTCCTTTTGGGAATCCTTGCGGGCATGAGGAAGGGCCTCATGCGCGAAATCGTTCTGGTTTTCGAGATGTTCATCATCACCTATATTCTCTTTGAATATTATCAGACCCTGGCGTTTTATCTCGAATCGCGGATTCCGTTCCTCGGAGAACTCTATGCGGGAGCCGTGGTGTATGTTGTCATCCTTTTTGCCCTGATGTTCGCAGTCCGCTTGATCGATGCGCTGACCCGAAAATGGATTCAGACGACGCTTGTGTCCCCGCTTCGGATTTTGGGCGGCGCAACCATGGGAGCCGTGCGCGTTCTGCTCGTCCTGAGCCTGCTTTCGCAGGTGTTCCTGCTGGTCCCCCTCAAGACGGTCCAGAGGGTGTTTGAGCCCGGGAACTCCCGTTTTGGTTATCAGGTCTCCAAGCTGGCCCCCGACATCCATGAGAACATCCACCTGGCGGTCAATTTTTTGACGCAGCAGTGGAAACGGCTGGGGGAGTGATACGGTTTCTATGCTCTACGGCGACAATATCCTCGAACAGGTCCAGTCGGCCAATGACATTGTCGAGGTCATCAGCCAGGTCGTTCCGCTCAAGCGCTCCGGACGGAACTTCAAGGGCCTTTGCCCGTTCCACCAGGAGAAGACCCCCTCTTTCATGGTGAATGCCGAAAAGCAGATTTTTCACTGCTTCGGCTGTCAGACGGGCGGGGACGTCTTCAGTTTTCTGATGCGGTACGAGAATATGAGCTTCCCCGAAGCCGTCCGGCGGCTTGCCGAACGCGCGCACATCCGGCTTCCCGAAAAGCCCTCCGGGCGCGAAGAGGGGCCCAGCGATACCGAGAAATACTACGAAATCTACCGGCTGGCCTGCGAATTCTACCGCCGGCAATACCTGGATCCGGTTCTGGGGCGCAAGGCTCGCGAGTATTTTGCCCGCCGTAAATTCGACGAAGCCCTGGCCGAAGAGATGAAGATGGGCTGGGCGGGGGATGCCTGGGACGGCCTCTTCCAGTTCTTGAGCAAGAAAGGTTTTCCCGAGGAGCTCCTCCTCAAGTCGGGGCTCATTTGCCGCTCGACCAAGGGTACTCTTTTTGATTTGTTCCGCAACCGTCTATTGTTTCCGATCCATCAGCTTCAGGGCAAGGTCGTTGCTTTCGGGGGAAGGCTCATCGAGGATCGGGAGGGGCCCAAGTACCTCAATTCGCCGGAAAACCCGATTTTCAGCAAGCGAAGGGAGCTGTTCGGCCTCCATCTGTCCAAGAAGTTCATCGACCGTGAAAAACCGAGGATCCTGGTCGTGGAAGGGTATTTCGGTTTCTTGAGACTTTATCAGAACGGTTTTAAATCGGCCGTGGCGACGCTCGGAACCGCTTTGACTGAGGAGCACGTCCGCATTCTGAAACGGTTCGCTGAAGAGGCCGTCGTCATTTACGACGGAGACAAGGCGGGAGAGGCCGCTTCTTTGAGGGGAATGGAGGTCTTCCTGGAAGGGGATATGAGCGTGAAGCTGGCGCGCCTCGAAGGCGGCCTGGATCCCGACGACCTCATTCGCGAAAAGGGAGCGGAGGCTTTCGCCGAGGTGCTCGGCAAAGCGACGGATTTCTTCGACTTCAAGCTCGAAACGCTCCAGAAACGGTTCAATCGAAAGGACTCTTTTGGGGTGATGAAGATTTCCTCGGAGTTTCTCGAGACCTTTGCGAAAATCAAGAACCCGATCCTCCAGACCCACTACCTGCGCAGGCTTTCGGCCGCCGTCAATATCGACGAGCCGGCCCTTCGGACTCAGCTTGCGAAGCTGGCTCCGAAGGGGGGCGCGGCAAGGCCGGCCGCCGCCGAAGTTCCTTCCAAAACACCCGGGCCGAAACGCGTAACCGACGACGAAATCATCTGTTTTGCGCTCGCCGTCGAGAATCCGCCGTGGCGCCGGACGATCCTGAAGGAACTGAAAGAAGCCGAACTGGAAGAGCCGATGATCCGGAGCCTGTTCGGGCAATTTGGGCAGTTTGAGGGAGGGGAATCCAAGCCCCCGGCTCTTGCGAAGGTCCTGAGCCGGATCGACGACGAAGGCTTTAAGGCGCGCTTGGTTGCGGTCTTTGCTTTTGAGTGGAGCCCGGAGGACAAGGAAAAGGCTTTTACGGACTGTTTGAAAAATATCATCCGAAAGAGGCGCGAAAAGCGTCTTGCGGAGCTGATGGGGATGATTGCCTCCTCGGAAAGGGACGGCCAGGCGGAAGCTCTCGGGGGGTATGTCCGGGAATACCAGGCCCTGCTCAAAGCAAAAGAATGAAACATTTCTCAGCCATTTCGCGTTAATCTGGTGTATAATTCACGGCTACTTTTACCATGAAAGGGGTTTCTGAGTGGGAGCACATCCATTGAAAGCAAGCGTCCAAAAAAAGAAAGAAAAGGCCTCTAAGGCCCCAAAGGCTTCCGGGGCTGCCTCCGCCAAGAAGGCCGCCAAGTTGTCTCCCGCCTTTGAAAAGGCTCTCGAAAAATTACTGGCGATCGGCACCAAGAAGGGGTGTGTGACGTTCGCGCAGATCAATCAGCTGCTCCCGCCCGACTCGACGCCCAACGACAAGATCGAGCAGGCCGTGAATTTTCTCGCGTCAAAAAATATCGAAATCTCGAACGAAAAAGGCGGGCCCGGGGGGAAGGCTGCGGCCGAAGGGCCCTCTGACGCGAAGCCGGCGGAACACAAAAAAGAAAAACACATCGGCGACGAGGAGGATGACGGGATCGAAGAGTACGGCCGCTCTCGTATGGATGACCCTGTCCGCATGTATTTGCGCCAGATGGGACAGATTCCGCTTCTGACACGCGAGCAGGAAATCGCGCTGGCCAAGCGCATCGAAGCCGCCGAAGAGGAGCTCAAGAAAGCGGTCTATGCGTCCCGCGCGATCCGCCATGAAGTGCTGGCGCTGACCCGCGACATCCTTGCCGACAAGGTCCATCTCGAGTCGATCCTCGACGAGGAGCAGGAAGACAAGATCAACCTGACCAAGAAAAAGCTGAAGACGCTGATCCTCCGCCTTCGGGCCTCCCGCAAGGGGACGGATCTCGTGGCCCTGCTCGTGGAATTCAATCTCAACGTCGGGATCGTCGAGCAAATCATCGCCAACCTCCGGGACAAACTGGCTGAGCTCCACCAGAACCGCCTGAGCATCGAGCGGCTGCGGCGTAAGTCCGTACGCGGAGAGATCGGTCATCTCGAAGAGCGCAACCACGAAATCCTCAAGGAGCTCGGAGAGCCCGAAAAGAAGGTCCACGAGCATTTCAAGGTGATCCAAAAGCGAGAGCGCGAGCTCACCCGCGCCAAGAAGGATCTGGTCGCGGCCAACCTCCGCCTCGTGGTCAGCATTGCCAAGAAATACACGAACCGGGGCCTGTCTTTCCTGGATTTGATCCAGGAAGGAAACATCGGGCTCATGAAGGCTGTCGACAAATTCGAATACAAGCGCGGATACAAGTTTTCGACCTACGCGACCTGGTGGATCCGCCAGGCCATTACCCGCTCGATCGCCGATCAGGCGCGAACGATCCGCATTCCCGTCCACATGATCGAGACGATCAACAAGTTTTTCCGCGCCTCGCGTCACCTGGTACAGGAGACCGGACGCGAACCGACGCCCGAAGAAGTGGCGCACGTCATGAAGATGCCCATCGAGAAGGTGAAGGGGATCCTCAAGATCGCGCAGGAGCCGATCAGCCTCCAGACGCCGATCGGAGACGAGGGCGATACGAGCTTTGGCGATTTCATCGAAGACAAGTCGGCTGTTTCTCCCGCGAATGCGACCGCCTATAGCATGCTGAAGGAGCAGATGGACGACGTCCTGATGACCCTGACGGAGCGGGAAGAAAAGGTTTTACGCCTTCGCTTCGGGATCGGGGACGGCTATCCGAGGACTCTCGAAGAGGTCGGCCAGATTTTTAACGTGACCCGCGAGCGCGTGCGTCAGATCGAGGCCAAGGCTTTACGCAAGCTTCGCCATCCGACCCGGTCGCGGAAACTGAAGAGTTTTCTCGAGATCAAACTGAGCGACTAAACGATGGTCCAGACCCCCCGGACGATCCTGATCATTGATGACGAGCGGGAAATCTGCGAGTTCCTCAAGTTGAGGCTCGAGAGTTTCGGCTTCTCGGCCTCCTATGTCACCGACGGAGAGGCCGGCTTGAAGAAAGCCATCGAAGCCCTTCCCGACTGCGTTTTGCTGGATATCCGGCTCAAGGTCGGCGACGGCCTGACCGTTCTGCGCAGCCTTCGAGCCTACCGGCACGAGGATTCGGCCATCCAAGACCGCGTTCGCAAAATCCCCGTGATTATCCTCACCGCCGCCGGGGGCGCCATGTGTTCCCTTTTTCGGTTGGAAGGGGCAAACGATTATATGGAGAAGCCCTTTGACGCGGAGCATTTAAAAGCCCGGATTCTAAAGGTTCTCGAGGGCTAGGGCCTATAGCTCAATCGGTTAGAGCAGAGGACTCATAATCCTTTGGTTCCTGGTTCGAGTCCAGGTGGGCCCACGTACCCATACACGAGCCAGCAGGCGAGTGATGGGTACGCACCTATCCCAACCGGATAGGTGCCCAGGGACCGGCTGATCCCCCCCCATTTTTCTCTCTTAAGCCCACCCTAATCCAGGCCGATAAAGTTCGTAGGGTGGAAGAGTCTGTCGACTTTTGTTGACGAAGAATATTGTTGATTGCTCTATCCGGATCTTGGTATATTAACGGCAGGATGACAATGTCTTTCGAGAATGTTTGCCTGCTGAAACTGTGCAATACGTAAGTGAAGTAGCATAACCCACAGGAGGATGATGATGAAGTCACTCATACTGAAAACAGCCTGCTTGATTCTTGTTGCGATGATGGCCCAGTTTGGGGTCGCCTTTGCGGACGAGAACGAAGTGGTTGCCCTCAAGAATGAGCTGCAGTCTATGAAGTCGGATTTGGCCGATCTCAAGGGCCAGATTCATTCCATGCAGAACAAAGCGGCCCCCGCCGCGCCGGCCTACGTGGCCCCCTCGAAAGAGGCAGGGCAGGGTCTGCTCCATATCGCCCAGGATATCAATATGGGCGGTTGGGTGGATGTTCAGTGGAATCAGAATTTCAATGACGGCTATAAGAAGAACTCCAACAATACCCTCCGCAGCTTTGACAACCGTAAGGACTCCTTTACGGTCAATCAGGCTCTCCTGTGGTTTGAAAAGCCGGTCACCGATGTGGGCCAGGCCGGGTTCAAGATCGATATGCTGATGGGGGAAGATGCCCGTAACCTTGCTTCAGACGGATCTGACGCTGACGCGTTCGATCTCATGACTGCTTACGTGGAATACAAGGCCTCGCTTTGCTTTCTTGGAGACAGTGAGATGCTCCCTGACTGGGTGGATATCAAGGTTGGCCGCATGCTGACGCTGGCAGGCGTTGAAAATCCTTATGCTCCGTACAACTGGGAGGTTTCGCGCGGCTTCATGTTCAATTACGCCGTTCCGACTCACCACACGGGCATCCGGACCAATTTCAAGGTTTGGCAAGATAAACTCGATGTCTATTTCGGCATCAACAACGGCTGGGATCAGGCCGTCGATACGAACTCCGAGAAGATGCTCGAGTTCGGCCTTGGCTATCAGCCGACGTCTGACATTAAGGTGATGCATTCGATGTACCTTGGTCAGGAGACCGCTGGTGGGGCTGCCAATGATCTTGCGAGTAACCGCTTCCTCACGTCGAACGTGGTGCAGTGGAATGCAACTGAAAAACTCTCGCTCGCCGGTGAAATCGATTACGGGACTTCCCGCGGGGCGATCAAGCATCTGAACGACAGTTATGACGATGGCAACTGGTTTGGTCTCGGCGCGCATTCGAAGTATCAGTGGACCGACAAGTTTGCTCCCTTCTATCGTATTGAATGGATGACGGATCAGCACAAAACCCGTCTCCTCGACAACAGCACGGACCCGACCCGAACCGGGAACGGGTATGCCGACAGCGTGCTGGGCAATACCTTTGGTGCCGAGTATAAGGTAACCGATAACCTGATTACCCGCGGAGAATATCGCTGGGACAAGGCTTCGGGCACCAAGGCTTATGACGGTTCCTTCAGCCAAGAGCAGACGCTCGAAGGTCAGGTCATTTATCTGATCGGGTAGTGCCAGGTTGGCGGAAGCGAGAGATTCAAAGACCCCGGTTTTCCGAAAGGGAAACCGGGGTTCTTTTTTCTTGACAGCTTTTTGGGGTGCCCCTAGACTGACTTGCAGTCAATGGCCACCATCCTCCTGAATTTTCAACGGGGGATTCACTGTTAAAAGGGGAATTCAATGAGATGGAAAGCCGCTTTTGCCGCATTCTTATGTGGGTTGTCGTTATCCGCCTGCGCCCATAATCCCGAGAGTTTTTATTTCGGTAAATATTCTGAAGGCGAAACGCTCTTTAATCAGGGCAAGTACGAGGAAGCCATCGTCAACTACTCGCAATATCTCAATGAAAACCCGCAGGGGAATATGGCTGTTATTTCCAAGTACTATATTGCCAGAAGCCATGTCGCGCTTGGTCAGGCAGCTCTGGCGAAGCCCGTTTTCGAAGGGATCATCAAGGATCATTCGGATTCGGTTTGGGCCAATTTTTCAAAGAACCAGTTGAGTGAATTGGCACAGACCGGCGAAGGAATGACCGGGCCTGAGGCCGGGGGGATTGCCCCCGCCGCGGGGAAAAAGCGGCGGCATAAGTGGTTTTATTTTTTTTGAGAGGCGGAATGCTTCCGGATGATCGCTCCCGGTTTATCGGGAGAGGAAAGTCCGGGCTTCGCAGGGCATCGTAGTGGGTAATACCCACCCACTCCGGATTTCGAAGGAAATTCGGGCGTGCGGATTAGAGCCACAGAGACGAGTCCGAGGCCGTGGGAATACCACGGCTTTGGGGTGAAACGCGGCAATCTCTACGTGAAGAAAGGCCAAACAGGATGAAGCGGAGGCTTCGGCCTCCGGGACTTGCCCGGTCCTCAGGCGTCCTTGATTGGATGCCGGGTTTCGTCGGGTCGGCCGCATGCGGTCCCGAGTAATCGGGATCCAAGTCAGATGATCATTGCGGTTGCTTCCCCAAACGGGAGCAGCCGACAGAACCCGGCTTATAGGAAGGGTTCCGCCTCTCATTTTTATCGCCCTTGTATTTCTGGGCAAGCCGTGCTATAGTTCCTCTCAGATATAGCTTGGTCACAGTTCAGTAGGCCTTTTAAACCAGCGCTGAGACGCCGGTAAAGGAGAATAAGTGAGAATAGTTATCATCGAAAATCTGGCCCCGTTAGCTGCGGGGCTATTTTTTTGTTCAGACACCAGAGGATTTCATGGATAGAGAGATCCTCGACCAAGACGGCATTCATCGCGCCGTCGTTCGCATTGCCCACGAAATCCTGGAACGCAACCGGGGCACCCAAGATCTCGTCCTCATGGGCATCCGCACCCGCGGCGTATTCCTCGCCGAGCGCATCCAACGGCAGATCCGCGCCATCGAAGATACGCAGGTGCCTTTCGGCATCCTCGACATTACCCTTTACCGCGACGACCTGAGCGAGGCCTCCGTGAGGCCGACTGTCCGGGAAACCTCGCTGCCTTGCGACGTCGCAGGCAAAGTGGTCGTCCTGGTAGACGACGTTTTGTATACCGGGCGTACGATCCGTGCCGCCCTCGACGCCATTATCGATTTCGGACGGCCCGCGGCCATTCAGCTTGCGGTCTTGATCGACCGCGGTCACCGCGAACTGCCGATCAAGGCCGACTATGTCGGGAAAAACATTCCCACGTCAAAAAATGAAGAAGTCGTGCTGAAGCTTTCCGAGAAAGACGGCGAAGACCGCGCCGTGGTTACCGAAAAGGGCTGAGGGGAAACCAGATGACGACGAAGGATAAAGCGATTCCGGAAGTGAAGTGGACGCGCAAAGATCTCCTCGGGCTCCGTGATCTCGATGCCGGGGAGATCCGCAAGATCCTCGAGACGGCAAGGTCCTTTCAGGAAATTTCCCAGCGCGCGGTCAAGAAAGTCCCTGCCCTCCACGGGAAAACGGTCGCCAATCTTTTCTTCGAAGCCAGCACCCGCACCCGTGTCTCTTTCGAAATCGCCGAGAAGCGCTTGAGCGCCGACACGATCGGAATGACCGGGGCTATTTCCAGCATGACCAAGGGTGAATCGCTGATCGACACGGCCGCCAATATCGAGGCGCTCAAGGTCAGCCTGATCGTGATGCGCCACCCCTCCTCAGGGGCCCCCTACCGCCTGGCCAAGCATACGAAGGTCGGGATCGTCAACGCCGGAGACGGAATCAACGAACATCCGACGCAGGCCCTGATCGACATGTTCACGATGCTCGAATTCAAAAAAAAGATCGAAGGGCTTAAAGTCGTCTACGTGGGAGACATCCTGCACTCCAGGGTCGCCCGCTCCAATATCTGGGGCTTGACCAAGCTCGGGGCCGAAGTGGTCGTGTGCGGACCCAAGACGCTGATTCCCTGGGGCATCGAAGAGCTTGGCGTCAAGGTGGTCCACGATGTCAAAAAGGCTATCCGCGACGCCGATGTGGTGACCCTCTTAAGGATTCAGCTCGAACGCCAGAATGAAACCCTTTTCCCGAGTCTTCGCGAATATGCCAGCACCTACGGGATGAATACCGCGCTTTTCAAAAACGCGAAGCCGGATGCTCTCCTGATGCATCCGGGCCCGATTAACCGGGGCATTGAAATCGAAAGCGACCTGGCCGACAGCCCGCAATCGGTGATTTTGACCCAGGTGACCAACGGGATCGCCGTCCGCATGGCGGTGCTCTATCTTTTAAGCGGAGTGATCGAAAAATGAGCGACAAGGGACCGAAAAATAAAAAAAATCTGATTATCCGAAACGCGCACATCGTCGACCCCTTCCACAAAACCGACGAGGTGCTTGACCTTCAGCTCAAGGACAAGAAAATCGTCCAGATCGGAAAGGGCCTGGAGGATCCCGAGGCCGAGACCCTCGACGCGAAGGGACTTCATCTCTTGCCCGGCTTGATCGACCTGCACGTCCATTTTCGCGAGCCCGGGTATGAACAGAAAGAGACGATCGAGACCGGTTGCGAGGCCGCGATCGCGGGAGGCTTTTCGGCGTGTGTCGTTATGCCCAACACGAAGCCCGCTTGTGACAACGCGCAGATGGTCAAGTACCAGATCGAGCGCGGAAAATCCTGCGGCTTCAACCTTTTCCCGGCCGGCGCCCTGACCCAGGGCCGCGAAGGCAAGAAGATTTCCGAAATGGCCGAGATGAAGGCTGCGGGCGCCGTGGCCGTGACGGATGACGGCGATTGGCTCCAGGATTCGGGAGTGGCGCGCCGGGTGTATGAATATGCCGCCACTTACGACCTGGTCGTCATGTCTCACGCCGAGGACAAAAACCTGAGCCAGAACGGAGTCATGAATGAAGGGGTGGTGTCGACCCGCCTCGGCCTCCGCGGTCGTCCGAACGCATCCGAAGACGCCGCGACTTCCCGGGACATCGAGCTTGCTCGATTGACGGGCTGCCGTTTGCATCTGTGCCATGTCTCGACCGCCGGGGCCGTCGAGATGATCCGGCGCGCCAAAGCCGATGGGCTCAAGATCACTTCTGAAGCCACGCCTCACCACATCCGCTTGATCGACGCCATTTTCCAAAGTTACGACACGAATTACAAAATGAATCCGCCTCTCAGGACGGAAAGCGACCGGCTGGCCGTGATCCGGGGGCTTGAGGACGGCACGATCGATGCGATTGCGACCGATCACGCCCCTCATGCGGTGGAGGAGAAGGACCAGGACATCGAAGTGGCTCCGAACGGGGTCATCGGGCTCGAATCCTCTCTGGCGGTGGTGTTGACCGAGCTTTATCACGGTCGCAAGTGGAATTTGGCCGACATCGTTCGGAAGATGAGCCTGGGCCCGAGCGACATCATCGGCAAACCGCAATTCGGGCGGCTAACCCGCGGAGAACTCGCCAATTTTATTCTGGTCGATATCCAGCGGGAGTGGGTCTTCGGCGTCGAGGCGATCCGGTCGAAATCCAGGAACTCCTGCTTTCTGGGTGAAAAATTGAAGGGGCGTGTGATGATGTCGGTTCTCAACGGAAAATTTTATGAATTGTGCGGCGAGATAAGCCTTAAGGGGTAAGAGAGATGAAGGCATGGCTGGCGCTTGAAGACGGGTTGGTGTTCGAGGGCGAAGGCTTCGGAGCTGAGGGGGAGACTTTCGGCGAAGTCGTGTTCAATACGTCCCTTTACGGTTATCAGGAGATCCTGACCGACCCTTCCTATAAAGGGCAATTGGTCGCGATGACCTATCCTCACATCGGGAATTACGGCATCAATCCGGAGGACGAGGAGTCTTTTCACCCCTGGGTCGAAGGCTTCATTGTCCGGGAGCTTAGTCCGGTCGTGAGCAATTACCGCTCACGGGAATCCCTCGGGGATTATCTGAAGCGGCACGGAAAGACCGGCATCGAGGGAATCGACACACGGCGGCTGGTTAAGCACCTGCGCGATTTTGGAGCCAAAAAAGGGGTCCTTTCGACCGTTGACGGCGATCCGGTGAGCCTCGTCCGCAAGGCGGCCGAGTCGCCCAGTATCGTCGGCGTCGATTTGGTCAGGGAAGTGACCTGCCAGAAACCGTATACCTACCGAGAGACCCTTCCTCCGGGTTTCGAATGGGGCGAGGCGAAAACAAAGAACAAAGTGCGTCGAATCGTGGCCATCGACGGCGGAATCAAATTCAACATTTTAAGAAAACTCCACCAGCACGGCTTCGACGTGACGGTCGTGCCGGCCTCGATGAGCGCCGGGGACATCCTGCAATACCGTCCGGACGGCTTATTTTTGTCGAACGGCCCCGGCGATCCCTCCGCGGTGACCTATTTGGTCGAAACGGTGCGCAAGCTCATCGGCAAACTCCCGATCTTCGGCATTTGCCTCGGCCATCAGATGCTTGGGCTTGCTCTCGGAGGAACGACTTCGAAACTCAAATTCGGCCACCGGGGCGGGAACCAGCCCGTCAAAGACCTTTTGACGGGCCGCATCGAAATCACGTCCCAGAACCACGGGTTTGTCGTGGATATCGGGTCGTTGCCGAAAAACGAAGTGGAAATGACGCATGTCAATTTGAACGACCAGACCCTGGAAGGCCTCCGGCACCGGAAGCTCCCGCTTTTTTCGGTCCAGTACCATCCCGAAAATTCGCCGGGGCCGCACGACAGCGACTATTTATTCTCACGGTTTTACGACCTGATCGAAAAGAACGGTTGAAGCGCTTATGCCAAAACGAACCGACATCAAAAAAATCCTGATTATCGGATCGGGCCCCATCATTATCGGGCAGGGGTGCGAGTTCGATTATTCGGGGACTCAGGCCTGCAAGGTCCTCCGGCAGGAGGGCTACGAGGTCGTGCTCGTCAATTCGAACCCCGCGACGATCATGACCGATCCGGAAATGGCTTCGCGCACCTACATCGAGCCCTTAACGGTCGAATTCCTTGAAAAGATTATTGATAAAGAGCGCCCCGACGCTTGCCTGCCGACCCTCGGGGGACAAACCGGACTCAATCTCGCGGTGAAAGCGCATAAAAAGGGGATCTTCAAGAAATACGGGGTCGAGCTGATCGGCGCCAAATACGAAGCCATCGAAAGGGCGGAAAACCGCGAGCAGTTCAAGAACACGATGCAGAAGATCGGGCTTGATCTGCCCCGCAGCGCCTTCGCGTATTCGGTCGAAGAGGCTGTCGAAGTGGCCGACAAGATTGCTTATCCGGTGATCGTGCGCCCCAGCTACACCCTCGGGGGGTCCGGGAGCGGCATTTGCACCAACCGCAAGGAGCTTGAGGAAACCGCGCGCACCGGGATCGATTTCAGCATGATCCACGAGGTCCTGATCGAGGAGTCGGTCATCGGATGGAAAGAGTACGAGCTCGAGGTGATGCGCGACTGTCGCGACAATTTCATCGTCATTTGCTCGATCGAGAACCTGGATCCGATGGGGGTCCACACGGGCGACTCGATCACGGTCGCGCCGGCGCAGACCCTCACCGACAAGGAATATCAGCGCATGCGGGACGCCGCCCGCAAGGTCATTTCCGCGATCGGTGTCGAGACCGGCGGCTCCAATATTCAGTTTGCGGTCAACCCCAAAGACGGCCGCATGGTCGTCATCGAGATGAACCCGCGGGTTTCGCGGTCTTCGGCGCTTGCTTCCAAAGCGACGGGTTTTCCCATTGCCAAGTTTGCGGCAAAACTTGCCGTGGGATATACCCTCGACGAAATTTCCAACGATATCACCCGGGTTACGCCCGCTTCTTTTGAGCCCAGCATCGACTACTGCGTCGTGAAGATCCCGCGTTTTGCTTTCGAAAAATTCGAAGGGGTCGATCCGCGCCTGACGACGCAGATGAAGTCCGTCGGAGAAGCCATGTCGATCGGACGGACCTTCAAGGAGGCCCTGCAAAAAGGCCTGCGGTCGCTCGAGACCAAGCGCTTTGGCCTCGGAGGGGACGGTCGCGACAAACTGGGTGGCGTGATGCTCAGGACACGGGACGCTTACGAGGATTTTTTCAGGAAGGCGCGGGGCGATGAGGAGTGGAAAAAAGAGCTTAAGCGGCGCTTGAGCGTTCCCATGGATGAGAGGATCTTTTTCATCAAATACGCGATGAAGAGCGCCTGGACGGATGAAGAAATCCACAGAGCGTCGCATATCGATCCCTGGTTTTTGGCCCAGATCCGTCAAATCGTGGATATGGAAACGGAGCTTCTGGGCGCGCACGGAAGCCCCGCGCGCCAGAAGGCGCTCCTCAAAAAAGCCAAGCAGTACGGATTTTCCGACCGCCAGCTGGCTTTTTACTGGGACAGCACCGAGAGCAAGGTGCGCACCTTGAGAAAATCCTGCGGCGTGGAAGCTGTTTTCAAAGTGGTCGATACCTGCGCCGCCGAGTTCCGCGCCTACACGCCCTATTTTTATTCCACGTATGAAGACGAGGATGAAACGGTCCCCTCGGACAAGCCCAAAATCATGATTTTGGGCGGCGGCCCGAACCGCATCGGACAGGGAATCGAGTTCGATTACTGCTGCGTGCATGCCGCGTTCGCTTTGAAGGAGCTCGGGTTTGAAACCATTATGGTCAATTCCAACCCCGAGACCGTCAGCACCGATTACGATACCTCCGACAAGCTCTACTTCGAGCCCTTGACGCTCGAGGACGTTCTCAATATTTGCGACCGCGAAAAACCCATCGGGGTCATCGTTCAGCTCGGCGGTCAGACTCCCTTGAACCTGGTCAAAGGGCTTGTCGCCAACGGCATCCCGATCCTCGGAACATCGCCGGAGTCGATCGACGACGCCGAGGACCGCGACCGGTTTGCGAAGCTCCTGGCGAAGATCGGCCTGAAGCAGGCCGAAAACGGGATTGCGCGCACCTTTGAAGAAGCCTTCGAGATCGCCGAGAAGATCGGCTATCCGCTTGTGATCCGGCCCTCCTACGTGCTCGGGGGGCGAGCCATGGAAATCGTGACCGACAAAACGGGCCTCAAAAAATACATGACGCATGCCGTGGAAGCGAGTGACGAACACCCCGTTTTGATCGACAAATTCCTGGACGAAGCGACGGAGGTCGATGTCGACCTTATCGGTGACGGCAAGACTTACGTCGTCGGCGCCGTCATGGAGCACATCGAGGAGGCGGGCATTCATTCCGGGGACAGCGCTTCGGTGATTCCGCCGTATTCGTTGAGCCCCGCGCTGGTCGAAGAAATCAAGCTGAAGACCAAGCAGCTCGCGGCCGGGCTGAAGATCAAAGGGCTCATGAACGTTCAGTACGCCATCAAGGACCAAACCGTGTACTGCCTGGAAGTCAATCCGAGGGCTTCGCGGACGGTGCCTTTCGTGAGCAAGTCGATCGGGGTGCCCCTGGCCAAACTGGCTGCCAAGGTCATGTCCGGAAAGACCCTGGACGAGCTCGGCTTTGTGACGGAGCGCGTTGCGCCCAAGGTCACGGTCAAGGAATCGGTTTTTCCGTTCGTCAAATTTCCGGGAGTGGACATCATCCTGTCTCCCGAGATGAAGTCGACGGGCGAGGTCATGGGGATCGACGAAGATTTTCCGAGGGCCTTTTACAAATCGCAGGAAGCGGCCTACGCGCATCTGCCGGCCAAGGGGATGATTTTTATCAGCGTCAAGCATTCGGACAAGCAAAAAGTGGTGCCGATCGCCAAGCGCTACCATGAGCTTGGCTACGTCATCATCGCGACCCGGGGGACCGCAGAGGTCTTGATGAAAAACGAGATTCCGTGTACGATCGTCCTCAAGCTCAAAGAAGGACAGCCCAACATTACGGACTTTATCCGTCATCAGGAGATCAAGCTGATCATCAATACTCCGAGCGGAAAAGGGCCCCTCGCGGACGAATCGACCATCCGCTCGATGGCTGTTTCCTTCGATATTCCGTGCATCACGACGCTGAAGGCGGCCCATGCGGCGACGCTCGCGATCGAGGCGATGCGCAAGCACCCCGCGACGGTCGAATGCATCCAGGAGCATCTAAAAAATGATGGTGGATCTCGAAGTCAAGATTGAAGCCAATGAACGGGTGAACGGAAAGTATTATCGTCTCGTCTTCCGTTCAAAGCCCCTCGCGAAGGGGGTGCTTCCCGGGCAGTTTTTGAACGTCCAGATCAACCCGGGTTCCGGGGATCCTTTTCTCCGGCGCCCTTTCAGCTATTACCGCGCGGCTCCAAGCGGCCGCATCGAAATCCTCTACGAAGCGCTCGGCAAAGGGACGTCGGCCCTTGCACGAAAGAAAAAAGGGGACGTTCTCAAGGTCATGGGCCCTTTGGGCAAGCCCTTTACCGGGCGTCTTGAGGGCGGACGCAAGCGGGTGCTCGTCGCCGGCGGCGTCGGGGTTCCTCCGCTCATTTTTTTGGCCGAACAATTTCCCTCCGCTTATCTTCTGATTGGCGCCAAATCCAAAAAAGAAGTCCTGCCCAAAAAACAATTGGCGCTCGTTAAAGCGAAGGTCCTTTACTCGACCGATGACGGCAGTTACGGCAGGAAAGGGCTCGTGACCCGGCTTTTCGAGGATATCCTTCGCCGGGAAGGGCCCGGCGATCTTTTCATTCAGACCTGCGGGCCCATGGCCATGATGCGCGCAGTGATCGAAATCGCCCGGCGGGAGAAGATCCCAGGGGAAGCTTCGCTCGATAAAACGATGGCCTGCGGCGTGGGAGCGTGTTTGGGATGCATGGTTGAGACCACCGACGGCCTCGTGCCCTCGTGCACTGAGGGCCCCGTGTTTGGCTTCGAAAGAATCCGCTTATGAAAGTTGACCTGACGACCAAGATCGGGCACCTCACGTTCCGGAATCCGGTCGCTGTGGCTTCCGGGACCTTCGGCACCAAAGACGAATACGCGTCCTTCGTCGATATCCGAAAGCTCGGGGCGGTGATTACGAAGACCATCACGGTCAAGCCGCGCGCCGGAAACCCCATGCCGAGGATCTGCGAGACCTCGGGCGGGATGCTGAACGCGATCGGCCTCCAGAACAAGGGCCTCGAGGATTTTCTCGAGCACAAAATTCCTTATTTCAAAAAAATCAATACGCCGCTCATCGTCAATATCGCCGGCGAGGACTCCGGGGATTTCGTCACGCTTGCCCGAGCCTTGCACGAGCGCCAGCCCGTGGTGAAGGCCCTCGAGCTCAATTTCAGCTGTCCGAACGTCGAGGCCGGGGGAGCGGGGCATATGAGAAAAACCGAGCGCATCCTCGAGATCATGCGTTTGGTGCGCGAAACGACAGACATGACGCTTTTTGCGAAGCTTTCGCCCGAGCTCGGGGACGTCGTCGAGATCGCGAAGGCAGTGACCGCGGCGGGGGCGGACGGCCTTAGCCTGATCAATACGCTCAAGGGCATGGCGGTGGATATCGCCAAACGCAGGCCGAAGCTTGCCAATATCACGGGCGGGCTGAGCGGCCCCGCCATCAAGCCCGTTGCCCTGCGCTACGTCTATGAGGTCAAAAAGGCGTGTCCCGTTCCCGTCATCGCGATGGGCGGGATCCTGACAGCGGCTGACGCGATCGAGTTTCTCATGACCGGAGCGGACCTCGTGGCGGTAGGGACGGCCAATTTCGTCAACCCCGGTGCGACGCTTGAGATTCTCGAGGGCATCGAGGCCTATTGCAAGGCCAACAAGATCTCACAGATCAGCGAGTTGAGAGGAAGTTTAAATGTCTAAGCGTCTCATCGTTGCGCTCGATACGCCGACACTGGAAGGCGCCCGGAAGCTGATCAAGCAGCTTGAGGGCGTAGTTTCCTACTATAAGGTGGGCATGGAGCTTTTTACAGCCCACGGGTGGGAGGCAGTGAAGCTGGTCCGAAAATCGGGCGCCGGCGTGTTTCTGGACCTCAAGTTCCATGACATCCCGACGACGGTTGCCCGGACCGCAGCCGTTGTTTGCGATCACGACGTTGATATGTTCAATATCCATACCCTCGGCGGGTATGAAATGATGAGGGCTGTCCGCAAGCAGGTCGACGAATGCAAGGCAGGGACAGGTAAGCCCCTCATTCTCGGCGTGACGATTCTTACGAGCCACACGGAAGACGAAATTCAAAAAGATCTCGGGATTCGCCGCAAGCTGCAAGCCCAGGTCCTCGCTCTTGCCGGTCTTGCCCGCAAGGCGGGTCTCGACGGTGTCGTTTGTTCCCCTCAGGAAATTACGATGCTTCGCAAACGCTTTCCCAAGAATTTTGTTATCGTGACTCCCGGGGTGCGTCCCGCGGGCTCGGAGACGGGAGATCAAAAGCGCACACTGACGCCGGTCGAGGCCATTCAAAGAGGGGCCGATTATATCGTGGTCGGACGACCGATTACCGCCAGTCCCGATCCCAGAAAATCCGCAATCAATCTCCTTAAATAATCACTTTTCCCTAGCATTTCATAATTCCCTAGCCTATCCCGTCCCTTCTGCAACCTCTTTCAAATAAATAGGTTGCATGGCTATCATTTCGCCGTTCAGCATTGAATTGCGAAAAGTCAGGTGCTAGACTTGCGCAAGTCTTAGGGAAATCTAATCTTCGAAAGGCGCTTCGGGAAGCCGGAAAGAGCTCGCCCGGTTACTTCCACGATTAAAAAAATAATGACGACCCCCGTACGTCGAATGATTGCGCTTCTGACGATCACCGCTTATCTTTGCACGCAGTCCATTTGCCCTCTGCCCGAAGCGCAGGCGGCGAGCGGCTCCGCGTCTGAGGTCGCGGCTTCCGTTTCATTTGTCCTCGACATTCCCTCGGATCTCGGGACGGTCGAGGCCCTTTCTTCCGGCGAAGGCCCGACCCTCATTCATATTCAGACTGCGCACGGCAATTACGAGGCCCAGAAAAAGATCCAATCCCTGCTTCATTTCCTCAAAGACCGCTACGGCGTCAAAACGCTTTTTATCGAAGGCGGCGCTTCAAAGCTCGATCCCGAAATGCTGAATTATTTCCCGCACTATCAAGATAAAACCCTGGAAGCCAATGACCTTCTCACGCGGAAAGCGCTCGTGAAGGGGCCGGAGCTTTTCCTGCTCGAAGAGCCGGAAGCTTCCGCCTGGGGCATCGAAGATGCCGGCGCTTACCGGGAAAATCTCGCGTCGTTCCGCGAGGTCCTTAGACAGAAGGAGCAGTCGTTGAGCTTCGCGCAGGCGATGGACATGCAAATTGAGCGCCTGACCGCTCCTTTCCTCAATAAAGACCTTCGGAGTGTTTTGAGGCGGGTGGAGGCTTATGAGCTGGGCCAGGTGCCTTTCGAAAAGTGGCTGGACGAGGTCCGGGCCATGGCGGCTAAGTATCTGAAGACGGACCTCGGCGATCCGGCGATGCAGATCGAGTGGCCGATGATGGTGAGGATTTTCAAACTGCATGAGCTGGAAAAAGCGATGGACCGCTCGGAGTTCGGCAAGCAGAAGGAAATTTTTCTCGGGGCGGTCCAAAAGGTTGTGGGCAAGCCCCAGGCTTCGCGCCTTGAAGAGGCTTTGAGCGGCCTTGAGACCGGTTCTCCCGAGCAGGCTTCGGATCTTCGCTCCCTGTTTGAAACGCTCACAAGCGTTTTGCCCCGCAATTTCGATTACCGCAAGTACCCGCAAGTCACAGCTTTCGTGGCGCATGCCATTCTTCAGGGCGAACTGCTGGGCGAGCTTGTCGCCGAAGAGGTAGGCAAGCTGCAGGATAGGATCGTGGGATCGTTGACGATGACCCAGGAGGAAGAGGTCATTGTCACCCTGCTGAAAGAGCACCGGCTTCTCAAAAAACTGTTCGAGCTTGAGCTGACGCCGTCGGATTATCAAACGATTGCTGGCTTAGCCCTGAAACCTTCCGCATTGTGTGACCGTATTGCCGCCCTCAACACCTCGGGCCGTGTTCGGGATGCCAAATTTGAGAACCTCGAATCGGTCGATCTTTTGTTCGACAAAGCCCTCGAATTTTATGCGGGCACGCATAAACGTGATGAAGCGATGCTCCGGAATATCGAAGCGCGCCTGAAAGAAACCGGCGAGCGCAAGGCCGTTGTGATTACCGGCGGTTTTCATGCCGGGCCTTTTCGCGTCCACTTTCGCGATAAGCACTTCAATTATGCTCTGGTGACACCAAAACTTACGAGTGCCGACGGGCGCGAGACTTATCTCAAGGCGATTCTCGGCTCGGCGCCTTTTGCGCCATCCACGATCGAGACGCGGACCCTTGCGGCTTCTTATGCTTCCGGTCCGGAACTTGACGGAGATCCCCGAACCGTTCTCGAGACGGTCTCGACCCAACTCCAAGCGGTGACCGCGACTGTTTTAAAATATCCGGACGTTCCGCTTGGGGGCGACTTCGCTCAATCGGGCCTTTCCGCCGATCTGGGCGTAACCTTGACGCGGCAGACACTGGAGGACGGGAAAAACCAAGTGACCGTGAGCGGGAATGGCCCGGGCAGCCTATTTCATGCCTTGCTTGAGCAGGCGGACATGCCGGATCAAAACCTTGTTTCCGCCGCCACTTCTTTGCCTCCGGCCGCTGTTTCAATCCCTGCGGATTCGCAGATGGCTATTTCGCGGGGAGCGGAGGCGGCTCGTTTTGCGGGTTCGAGAACCGAAATGCGCTCCGCGATGGAGGATGCGGTCGAGAAATTGGCGGCATTTGCACGGGCAGAAACCGCATCGAATGCTATCGTGTTTGAATTTTCGCATCCGGATTTCCTCGCGCTGCGCCAGCCGGTTCGACAGACGGCGTCCTGGTGGGAGCTCCGCCGTGCCCCGGAAGAACTTCGACCGTTTTGGAATCTTGTCCCCACAGACCGTGAGCTTTTCATCGATTTTTCCGTTTTGGCAACCGAACAAGGACGCTCGGAACTCGCGGCGATCCTGGGGCAACTCGAGGAAATCGCTGTTGCGATCGAGGACGGCCGCAGCCTTCCTGACGATCAATTTTTCACTGCGATTATGTGGCAAACCGTTGCTGTTTCCCCCTCGATAATCGAAGGATCTCGCGTAAGCGGTTTGGCTGTGGTGCCCCGCACGGAATTAACAAGCAGAAGGACCTCCCTGCGGGCGAAAAGCGCCGCGGAGCTGCCGGCTCTTGCCAACCGCGAAAAAAGGCCCGCAGTGAATGTCGACGACCTTATCTGGACGCTGGGACATCTTGGACCGTTGGATCCGGATGCGCAGTGGAGAATCCAGAGCGCGATCGATGCTTTGAGGCATCCCGGGCGAAAATCAGCGAGCGAAGCGATCGAACTCCTGAACGCTGCCGTGAAGGCCTCGAGAAGTGCGGATGCTTCCCCCCATGTTGGGGAGCCAAAGGCCCCTGCCGAAAGTTACACAGCGATCGATGGGGTGCTAGCAAAGCTGACGCTCCTTGCGAGCGGGGCGTCCAGACCCGTCACCAACGAAACCGACCCAACCAAGGTCAATCTGGATGACATGGCTTATTTCCTCGGGCTTGCGGTTCCGGATGCAATTGGGGACCATGGTGCTCTTGCCATACGGAAGTTTGCGATGCAGAAAATCCACAGCTGGACCCCCGGGAAAACGATCGCTGCAGCAGAATATGTGGAAGTGATCCGGGCGTTGGAGGGATTGCTGGATACTTTGGCCGGCCTTCGTCAGGCCGGAAAACCCGTGCCTACGAATGCCGGCGGAACCATCGGAGGAATCCTCAACGATTTAGCGGCGCTTCAATTCGGGGAAAAGCAGCCCGTCAACAATCGCGCCGAGTCAGGCCTTGCCGCGGAACGCGCGGCTAGCTTGATCGGTACGCGGGATCAGGAGCGGGCGGAATTGAGGTCCGGATTCGAGGACCACTTCAAAGGATTTTTTCCTCTGTCTCTTGGAATTTCGACCGTGGCGTTTTTATCCTTCGTGGCCTACCGCACGTACCCGGATCGTTGGAACGGCGAGTTGCTTTGGAATCTGCTGATCACTTCACCCTGCTGGTTATTGAGTGTCGGAATGATCGCCGGAATCCTGGCAAGCGTTCTGGCGGGCGTGACCTCGCTTTTTTGGCCTGATCCTTTCCCCGAGGAAAAAGGTCCCGAGCTGATGGATGATTGGGAGAGAGCTTATAGGGATGGAATGGGGGATGGACCTTTCGAATATCGACCGGAGGATGAAGAACCTCCTGCGGCGCCCCGGCCGGAGTTGCGTGGTGTGGCGGAGCGGGCCGAAGCGCGAATTTCTAACGCAGTGACCTTTGATTTTACCAGGGAGATCAGCGAGCTTCGGAGGCAGTTCTCTGCGCTGGATCCCGCCATTGAGGGGATTTTGGATCGAGCGACCGCCATTCAACGAAAGGGTTATCCTTTGCAGGCGTTGAGAATCCTTCAGCCCATGGCGGATCTGCAGATGAGTCTTCCCGAGGATTTTATGGGCGTATTTGGGCCCTTGGTTCGCAGATTTGAAGATTACTTGTCTGTGACCGAGCTCGCCGAAATGCACCGGCAGGTCTCTATGCAACGTTTGAGCGCTCGCGCATTTGAGCAGCTTGCGGGTCACGAGAAGGGAAAGGAGTCTCCCGACGGCTCTTCGGCCGGCCGGACCGCTTTCAACGATTTGGAAAAGGCGGTGAATGGTTTTAAGACGAATTTTGGCGGGAGAGCGGCACGATTGCCGGCGGCGGTTGCCGCACGGGGAAGGGAATTCGTGACCTTGCTTGACCGGGCTGTTGGCTATGCTGCCCGCGGAAGGGGCTGGTATTTGGGGTCTCTTGATATTCTCGATGAGGTCATCGCGCAAAAAATCAAGGAAGGTGATAACGGTTTCTGGCAATGTCTTGGCACGGAAGAGCTCGATCTTCTCGAATCGGCCGTGATGCTCATGTCCCGCTCCGAAAAGCGGGAAAGAGACTATGGAAAAATCGCCGGACGGACCATCTTTAGTGTTGTTCTCTCGTCGCTTGCCGCTGCGGTCATCGGTTCCTTTTTTTATCCGCTAAGCATTAATCTCATTACTTTTTTGAGTTGGTTCGCCGGCACCGCCGTTCTTTCATGGACCGCTGTTGGCATTGTTGTTCTAGTGTTGAAACTGAGTGATGGGATCCGGGCCATCCCGGGGTTGGTCAAACAAACCGCGTTGAAGCTTTCTGTTTGGTCGAAAACATCGACGCAATTGAAGGCTTATCCGCTTGAGGACAGGGCCGTGATTTCTTCAGTGATTCGGGGCCTCATCCGTCCGGATCATTCCCTTGAACAACTCATTCGCGAGATTCCGCTGATTGCCAAAGCGGCAAAACAGCTGAACCATACGGGACATCCGGTCACTTTGGAGCATTGGGCGCGTGCGATTGAGATTCTTCGGGAGGGCAATGATTTTGAGCTCGTATGGCATCCGGCACAGACGCATCAGGGATGGTTTGTGGATCAAGTTGGTTATAATCTTGAAACTCAGGCCGCTTATTCAGTTTCGCGGAGCGGACCGATGTCAGAGGCTGACGCCCGTCGTGAAGAAGCCAGCAGCAACGGATGGGCCGGCGCCGTTTCTGACATCATCGTCGATCGCGAGGCATATCTCGAAGTCAAGCCGGCCACGCGCGCGGAAATTAGGGCAAATGGGCCTGCGACGCCGAACAACTGGCAAATGCCAACGGAGCGGTTTGGCGAAGGCAAGACGGTCATGGTGGCGGGTGGCGCCGGGTATATCGGCAGCATGACGTCCTGGATGTATCACCGGCTCGGATACAAGGTCGTCGTTTATGACAGCTTGACGACCGGGCACCGAGGCGCGCTACCCGAAGGAGTGACCTTTGTTGAAGGGGATATCTCCGACGGTGCCGCGCTTGAACGCGCGATGCGCGAGCATCAGGTGGACATTGTCACTCATTTTGCCGCCGATATTCAAGTCAATGAATCGGTCACGAACCCTTCGAAATATTATGAAAACAATCTGAAAAACACCGGGATTATCCTTGAGGCCATGCGCAAAGCCGGCGTCAGGAGCATTGTTTTTTCATCGTCCGCGGCCGTCTACGGCGATCCGGGCGAAAAGGTTCCGATCGGCGAAGGCGATGCCAAAAAACCAACCAGCCCGTACGGCTGGACCAAGCTCCTCATGGAGGGGTTGATTCAGGAGTATGTCGGCCGCCATGGATTCAATGCGGTGGCTCTCCGCTATTTCAACGCGGCCGGCGCTTTTGTCAATATGCTCGATGGGCAAGGCGAGGCTTTCGGGGAGTCTTTCGGAACCGACCGCGGCTACGACCGCGCAAGGCCTTCGCACATCATCCCAATTTTTGCCGGGAAAATGCTTAAGGGTGAAGACATTACCATTTTTGGAGAGGACTACAAGACGCCGGACGGCACAGCGCTCCGGGATTATATCCATATTTTTGATCTGTCCATCGCGCATGCTTTGGCGGCCAAGAGGCTCCAGGAAACTTCACGGCCCGGGGCCGGCCAAGCGGGGGCCTATCTCGCGGTCAATCTCGGGACAGGCGTCAAAGTTTCGAATCTCGAAATCGCCCAAAAAGTGGCGGTGGCCGTCTCGCAGGCGACGGGCCGGCCTTATGATCAGGCAAAGATCGGCAAGGGACCGCGCCGTGCGGGCGACCCCCAGACCCTGATGGCATCGACCGGCCTCGCGGAAAAAGAGCTGGGCTTCAAACCCCAGATCGGCATCGATGAGATCATTGCCACGGATGTGAAGTGGCGTGTGACTCATCCCGAAGGCTATGCGGAGCCAACGGCTCCGGAGAAGAATGAACCCGGCCCGCGTGTCCGCATTCGCTCGATCCTCGATTGGCTCGATACGGTTTCGGGCCAGGGAGAATCCACCACGATCATCGGCCCGGAGTTTGCACATCGGCTGCTTGAGCAGATCCGCAGGGATGAGATTGCCAAGTACCGGGAAATCAAGAAGGACGTTTTTAAAGAGGCCTCTGAAGATCGAATTCTCAGTTGGATCCGGGATCATGATAAAGATTTGTCGGACGCTCTTGCCGATCTTGATGCCGTCCTTGCAAAATTGAAAGCCCCGCTGGCAACGGCTTACGGGAGACACTACGACTTATTTAACAGGATCGATGCCCTGATGGGCCGTATGGAGCGGCTTGAGGCGAGCCCTCATTATGCCGCCGCGATTCGGGCCGCCTTCCTGAATAAAGAGTTTCTCAAAACGCAACTCAAAAAAGCGCGGGCGGTTTTGGATACCCGCAACCATGTGATGGAAAGTTATCAGGCCGGGGAGATCGGGTGGCTGGAGAGGAATCTCGAAAGCGGCAACTTTCTCGCACAAACTCTAAAAGATAACGTCAAAGCTTTGACGAATGCGGTCACAAAACTCGAGGCGGAAGCGGCCGTGCGGCGCGCAGCGACCTCGGTCCCGCGTTTTGGGTGGAACAAAGTCATCGCACTTGCGGCGGGCATCTGGACGTTTGTGTTTCCCGGCGCAGCCGAGCTGAAAAAGCAGACGGCCACTTCCCCGGCAGTCGAGAGGGAAGCGCTCTTGCAAAAATTGAGGCGTCAAATTCAGGTAGATTCGACCGCGCTTGACGATGTGTTGTCCGCCATCCCTGGTCCTGACACCCGAGATGCCATTTTGAAGGCGGTTTATGATTTTGCCGGGCCTCAGCCTTCCGCGGAGCAATTAAATCAGGTGGCTGACTGGATTTCGGGCATTGATTTTAAATTCAGACGCCTGCCTGAGGACGCGAGCTCATTTTTGAAGGCCGGCGAGGCCTCAGACCGCTGGCTTCGGGCCCTGGAACTGATGTCTGGCTTCGGCAATTTTCGGGCGATTTGGGAGCAGGAGACAGCGCATGCGGGCGTCTCTGGCGAGTGGTTTGGCTCGTATGATGCTTCGCAGCCCAAAAGGTGGCATCGGGTGCACTTGATCCCTGCGGATGTCGATGGTTCCGTCTTCAAGAATCCTCTGTATCGAGGGTTTCGCGGAGACATCGAGAAATTCGTGGATGCCCCTGCGGGCCTTTTGCTTTTACCTCCCTCGAAGCCATTGCGGCGTCAAGCGTCGACACGCCGTGTGACCAGGGCGGAAGCAGGCTCTGAACGCACGGAAATGCGCTCGATGCAGTCCGCATCGAGCACTTCTCGTGTTTCGGACCTTGCGGGTCCGAGAACCGAGATGCGCGGTTTATGGGACGCCATCCGCTCGAGCGGCGTTGTCCGCCATGCCCTCAATGATTACCGGCTGGTTGAAATTCGCGATGCGGCCAGCCCAAAGAGTTCCTGGCGCCTGGTGTCGTCTCGGACAACGATCAAGCCGGCCGCGGGACAGACGATTTCCGAACACGGATGGGTTGCGGCCAAAGAGGCTGTCCGAAGGCTTGAAGTTCAAGCTGAGATCGAGAGAGGTATGAATTATTTTGATTTTGTTGACGAGAAATTGCAGCCGCAAATGCGTAGTCTGGCGGCGGCCGTCCTCCGCGGCGATTCCTGGGATATGATGCGGGTCGAGCGTGATTTGTGGGGCTGGACCTATTTGCGGCGGGACAAGGAAGTGGAAAGGATTCTTCTGTTGGCGGAGGCCCATCGCAATCACCGCGACGATCTGACGAGCCGTCTGGTTCGGTGGGACAAGGATGAGACCCCTGAAGGTTTGGTGCAGGAACTGGGGGTTTACCAAAGCAATTTTCAATATCTTCTGTGGGATACCCTGGTCCGGATGGGCGGGAAAGCGATTCCTGCAGTTTGGGCTGAAATTCAACGGTTACAGCCGGAGTTGATCCGTCGAAAGTTATCGCCTAGCGGCCGCGATGATGACGGGGTGCCGGTGGATGAGGCAATGGAAGACAGGATGGATGCACAACTTCGTTTCCTGGTTCTGGTCGATTTGTTGAGCGCGATGGGTGATTCATCGGTTTTGCTTGCCATGATCAGTGCGCTGCAATTCAGGGATACGGATACGGAATACAGCCATCTTGAGCCGACTGATATTGCGCGCTATTTGGTCCGTTTCGGAGCCATTGCATTCGAACGGGTTGAACAAGCCGTCACCTCCGGAGAAAGTGACATGTTCGGGACTTTGCTGGTGTCCGTGTGGCAACAGATGAAGTTAATGCAGCCGGGAGCGCCGACACTCGCACAGGGGACCCTGAAAGCCGTTCAACTGACTCCTGAAGAGTTGAGCCGGCAATTGAAACCGGGCGATACCTATAGTGGCTATCTCAATATCGAAGACAATCCGTTGCCCCAGCCCATTGTGGTTCGCCGGCTGACCGCGAAAAGCTACTTGATCCTCCGTGAAGTGAGAACAGCTCCCGGGGAAAAGGAAACGCACATGGCGGTCTCTTTTGAGGAGATGCCTGTGGATGGCGGCGCCTACGTGAAAACGGGCGACCGTTCAGTCATGAATGCCTCGAACGATGCACAATTTTTCAAGATGGCCGGAGCCGTCATGGAGGCGATGGGACGCGTTGTGACGCCGGCCCTTTTGACTGAGGATGGGAATCCCATGCTACGGCCCTTGGAGGCCGCACAGCTTATTCAAGAAGGAAGGGAATGGTGGAATGCAAGGTTGGAGGCGTCCGAACGCTTAGAAATGCGGATCGATGATGCCGCAAGAAAGACTCGCACGCCACTTCAGCTGGACCGACAGTTGAAGCCCGGACAAACCTTCAGCGGATTTCTCGAAGTCGAAAAAGAGCAGCGCCCCTGGCCGGCTGTCGTGCATCGTGTTGCAAAGGATATCTATCTTGTCGTCAGGGAAGAAAGGGATGCGAAGGGCGCACGAGAGACGCGCATCGGCGTCTCGATGGGTCAGGTCTTGATTGAAGCTTCCGTTGAAATCATTGCCGACCTGGATTTGCTGGAAAATGCCGGCAGCGAGGCGCAATTTTTCCAAGCGGCCTCCGCGGTGATCGAGGGGATGGCAATGGCTATTTTGGAAGCGAACCCTCTGCGGAATCCTTACGCGAACATATTGCTCAGAGGCGATGAAGGCGTGAGAATCAAAGATTTGGGCGTGGATTTGTGGAGGATCGCCTTGTCGCAGCCCGCCCGTCCCGAACTTCGGACAGGCGACACGGATCCTGTCCTTGCCGCGGCGGAGACTGCGGAGTTTTTCGGGTTCTCCGAACGGCATCATGTGCCGCAACATTTTTCGATTAGGCTGGACGGAAAGCGCTATTCCTTTTTGCTGGAGGTCCTGGACGAAGGGCCGGGGGTTTCGGAATTTATTTATAGTGGCCGCGAAGATAAATTGTCGTGGACAGGGCCTCTGAAAGTGACGGTGAATCCTGCGGATCACGCCTTTGTCTCGGCGACCCATGAACAGCAGATGTCGGCGCCTATCTTTGACCGGATCGAAGCTGTTTTGAATTCCGCAGCGTTTCGGGAGCGGTGGAATGCTTATGAGCATTCGCAGGCGGCCCTCGAAACCGAACCCGAAAAGCCAAGGGCGGAGATGCGTGCGGCAAAAACGCTTCCCTTCGGGCTCGGCAGGACGCTGACGATGGAGGAGAGAGCAGCGGCCGTGATTGAAGTGCATTCGGGGGGGGAAGGCCCCGGCGTAAACGCTTTTGTCGCTGCGGTCACTGCAGCGCGCGAGGCGGCAGGGAAGAAGACTTACGGTGTCAAGAACGGCATCAAAGGTCTCCTGGGCGGTGGCCCGCTCGAAGAGAACTTGGTGTACCTTGACGAGGGTATGCGGAAAAAAATCCGGCTTCGGGGCGGAAGCGCCCTCGGGACTTCGCGGGTCAGCCTGAAGACGCCCGATCTTTCCAGGGACATTAGGACAATTCTTGCTGAAAATAATACCGATGCCGTGAATGTCGAAAAGGTATTCAAGTGGGCCAAGAGCAAACTTTTGACGGTCCTCACGGACAAAGCCAAGGTGCTCGGCCACATCCGGGGATTCGAAGGCATCCGCGCGATCGGAGGCGGCGATCATTCTGAAGTGTGGGCGCTTTTGGCTGAGGAGGGCGATAAGCCCAGGGACGAACGCTTTAAGGCATTCGGTGAATTGCTGGTGTATCTGGACGCGACGGGCAAAACGGAGTTGGCGGCTCAGCTTCGCGGAGCCATCGAAGCTTTGAACAATCTCTACGACGACTCCGAGGTCCGCAAGCCGCTCCATCACACGATTGTGATCTACAAAACGATCGACGGGGATACGGTGGGCCAGGCCGAGGGATTCGATTCAGCGGTCCTTACGGCCCTGAGAACGATTTACTGGCATATCCAATCCGCGCTGGATATGGACAAGCAGCCCGCAGTGGTCCTCGGCATCATGGGACGCGACGTCATGCGGCTTGCTTTTGAGGCGGCGAGGCATCACCCGAGAATCCTTCAAAAACTCAGGGACACTTCCGTGGTCGATCAGTTCAGGGCTTATGTGGAGCGGATCGATGGGCTGGATGCTCTTAACCCTGATCTTCCCGAACTCAAAAGCGTCCTTGAGGAACTCGAATACCAAAAAGGGCTCGAT
The DNA here is from genome assembly GCA_041666865.1 of Candidatus Omnitrophota bacterium. Taxonomy (GTDB): domain Bacteria; phylum Omnitrophota; class Omnitrophia; order Omnitrophales; family Aquincolibacteriaceae; genus JBAYGD01. The sequence goes on from JBAYGD010000013.1 coordinate 58,016, forward strand.
TTGGCGCTGGCTGATCAGATCGAGGAATTTGCACCCTATGTCCTTACGATCGGCCAAGCGGACGCGGATTTTTATTTGCCTCTCCAAGGCGTCTTAAACAGAGTTGAGCAAGTCTGGAGCGAACAAGGCTTTTTTGCTCTTATTGTCTCAGAGGGATTCAGCATCAACGAGAATGATCCGGTGCTGCGCGATTTGATCGATCCTCAAAGTGAGAACTACGACACCGCGATTGCAACGCTCTGGTGGCAAATGCGGGAAAGCGCCAAAGATCTCGATGCGCATGGAAATCCAAAGCTCTCCGGCGTCGAGCAGTTGGTCCGGGCGATTATCCTTGCGAAGCTTGGGCCAAAGCTCGGAAAATCCATTCGGGACGCCGAGAAAATTGGTTACGAAACCCGGGGCGGTGCTGTTTCGAAGCTCGACCTGATGCTCGGCGAGTTGCTGGGCGCTGCGGCCGAGAAATTTGCGGCGCAGGGGCAGTACGGGGTGTTGAGTATTCCGGATCATTCAGCGCCGATTCCCGCAAACCTTCGGCTCGAAAGCTTTCAGAATCTCTTGTCACGGCGCCGGCAGACAGCGACTAAATTTAATAACGTCCGCAATCCGGATCTTTACGCCGGAGAAACTTTTGGGGGACAGCCCATTACCAAGGATAACATCGACGCATTTCTCGAATCCGAGGGCGTGATTCTTCGTGATCCGGGGCCTTATGTTCCAAGGGGGCAAGCGGGCGTACGTCCGGAGATGCGGCGAAGCTCGATGCCCGCTCTGCGGGACCGTGTCCGGGCTTCCGAAGCTTGGGCGGTCCGAGTCCTTCCGCCTGAAGTCGTTCGGTTTCTGGAACGGGTTTGGAGCTCGGGCGGTGGCGTGGGCATCCGGATGCAGACGGAGGTGGAATCCTTGCTTGGAGTCCGGCTAGCTTTTGCCGCCGAACAGGCTGTGCGGTTGCCGGCCAATGCCCGGCAAATCCGGTTATCGCAAACCGTTCCCGTCCTCGAAGGTGGCCAGGCCATCCTTGCCGGCGAATGGCCGGCGGCTTATCAACAGGATTTGCAGGCCTTCTATAATCTACAGCACCGCCTCCGGGAAAACCGGAAATCAGCCCGGGACAAACGGCCGGTGATGGCGTTTGTGGCGGACCGTGATATTTTTGTTGCTGGGTTGGAAGAGGCAGTCGCAAATCTGAAAGACAGATCGCTCGACGCCGCCGAGATTGAGGAGCTTCGCGAGCTTTGGAGCGGTTCGGGGGCACCCGGGGAAGTCCGGCTCGAAGATCTCATTACGTTCGTCCATCCTTCAGAATTGAAGGCTTATGCGGCGGGACGCGGCGCGGCCGTTCTTCATTCAGACGACTCAGAAGCGGTCGAGGGAGTGAATCTTGTGATCAAACCCGAAAAGCTCAAAAGGGAAGTGGGCGATGGCCGGATGGTTACGGCCTTGCTTTCCCATCTTCCGTTCAGCTCGGTTTCTGCCTCGGTGGCGGCTCGCGGCGAAGAGCCTCTTGCGGCGGCCGACAAACTTCGCAAGGGCCCCTTTGAAGCGCTTTCGCTCACGGTGAACGGGCGGATGATCGAACTCACCGGCGGTTGGAACACCTACCTTCAGAACGTCCTCGAATCCCACCAGGTCATCGCTCAAGCTGCGTAACGTAACCACGCACGAGGCGAACGGCCTACCTACTTTTCCCGGCCGGAAAAGTACCAGCGCATAAATAGTTGATGTTCGCATTAAAACAATTTATAAATATAATGCTATAACTTTAAATAGCTATTAAAAACAATAAGTAAAAATTGCAAGCCTAATAATTTCAATGAGTTGCGTTGATTTTATTTGCCTCATCACTTGAAATTCAGAAAGACCCATGCTACACTTCAGTTGAACCTTAAAGAACTTTAATTATTTTTTCTGGTTCATAAGGGAAGCTCAAAATCCACTGATTCGAGGGCACATATGATTAAAACAAATCATCGCGTCGTAGCCATTTTCACCTTTCTCTTCTTTGTTGTTTCTCAAGTCGCGGGACCCGTTGGCCAAGTGCACGCCCAAAGTGTGTCCAGCGAAGTCCGGACCGCGCCAGAATTCCAGCTCAACGTGCCTTCGGATCTCGGGACCATCGAATCGATTCTCGCAGGTCATGGACCGGCCCTCATCCATATCCAGACCGCGCACGGGAATTACGAGGCCCAGAAGAAAATTCAGGGGATCCTTCACTACCTCAAGGACCAGTACGACGTGAAAACGCTTTTCATCGAAGGAAGCTCCTTTCAGCTGGATCCCGAGATGCTGCGCTTTTTCCCCGATTACATGGACAAGACCATGGAAGTCAACGACGCGCTGACGAAAGAAGCCATCGTGAAGGGGCCGGAGCTGTTTTTGCTCGAAGAACCCGAGGCCAAGGCCTATGGCATCGAGGATGTCGGCGCGTATCGCGCGAACCTCGAGGCCTTCCGTGCAGTTTTGACTCAGAAGGAACAGACCGAAAATTTTATCTCCAACATGGATTTGCAGATCGAGCGGCTCACGAGTCCTTTTCTTTCCAAAGACCTCAGGGCTTTTTTGAAAAGGCTCGAGGCCTACGAGCTCAATCAGCTTCCGCTGGATGCCTGGCTGGCCGAACTCAAATCGTCCGCGGCCAAGGTCCTCGAAACCGACCTTTCGAGCCCGTCCTGGCAAATCGAGTGGCCGATGCTCGTTCGTGTTTTTACCTTGCGCGCCCTCGAGTCAAAGCTCGACATGCCATCCTATAATAAGGAAAAAGAGGCTTTCTTAAAAGCGATCAAAGCGAAGGCCGGCGATGCTTATGAGCGCATCGAGGCCCTTCTCAAAACCCCGCTTTCTCAGCACCGCCTTCCGGACCCCGAGACCTCGCTTTTGTTCGAACGGCTCGTGAGTGCCCTGCCGCAGGATTTCAAGTATGCCGATTATCCGCAGACGACCTCTTTCATCGCTCATCTGATTCTGCAAAGCGAACTCAAAAGCGATCTTCTGGTCGAAGAAATCGAACGGTTGACCGATCGGATCCAAAACGCCCTTGTGACGACGGAGGAGGAGAAAAAGATCCTCGGAATGCTCAAGGACCATCGCCTCATGAAGAAATTGTTCGCGCTGGAACTGACGCCGCGCGAATACGGCCTCATCGAAGGGGTTCGCGAGCGGATGCTTCCCTCGACCATGACAGCCGGTTTTTCGGCGCTGAACGGCGCCAAGCGTGTCCGGGACGTGGAATTCGCGAACATCGATCAAGTGGATGCTCTTTTCAATAAGGCTCTAGAATTCTACGCGGGCACGAAGAAGCGCGATGAAGCCATGTTGAGCAACATCGCGAGCCGCATGCGCGAGCTCGGCGACAAGAAAGTTGTGGTCGTGACCGGCGGTTTCCACGCCGATCCCTTCCGGCAGTATTTCAGCTCCAAAGACTATAGCTATGCTCTCATTACGCCCAAAATTACCGAGGCCTCCGGCAAAGACGCCTATTTAAAGGTCATGCTCGGTAAGTTGCCTATTTTCCCTGCGACGATCGAAAGCGTTTCAAATGCCGCATCCCTTCGTGATCGGGGAACGATGGACGATTCGAATGCCGTCCTGCAGTCTACGGTTGCTGAATTAACCCAGGTTGCCGGCGAGATGGCTGCTTTTCCCGAACTCCCTCTGGCGAATAGCTTCAGCAATTCCGCGGTGGCTCGGGATTGGGGAGCGACGGCGACTGCATCGCGCAATGACATAACGGTTTCAGGCACGTATGGCGGTGCTTTGGCCGGATTGCTCAACGAGCTTGGTGTCCCATCCTCGGACCTGGTTTTTCCCGTGGTTCCGGGGTCTAAGGTCGTGACGCAAAGGACCGTGAATCGCGTGGCCGGCGTCCGGTTAGGGGCACCTGTTGCCAATAGAATGCTTGGACGTCAGTGGACCCCTCCGCCCGACGAACCAAAAGTCCTTCCCGCTGCGGCCCAGGTGCCGGTCGGTGTCCAGGACGAAACCACCGTTCCGACCCGCGTTGAGATGCGAAATGTATTTACTTTTGATCAGATCACCGAAGTCCAAGGGCTGACGTCCATTTTGGACGGAATCATCCGGGGAGAGTTGGCAAGTTCCAAAAGCGTCACCGTCAAGTATTTCGGCGGTTCCGAAGGCGATGAACCCATGATCACACCGTCCGTGCTGGATGAGGCCGCTGTGCGAGAGGTGCGCGCCGTTTCCGGTGCGCCCAGCCTGAACGAAATTGCAGATTCTATTCTTTTCTGGATTAATCAGATTCCGGGCCTGGCGCGTCCGCAAATCGATTTTGAAGTGAAGACGAACGGCGACGCCATCGAAATCCGCCAGGTTCTTGCCGGTGAACGGACTGAACGGGCAGAAATGCGGGTTGATTATTTCCTTCAGAGCGTTACCGGCCAGGAAAAAACGAATGCGGAACTGATGGACAAGGTCAACCCCGGGCTCGAAGCCGTCATGAGCGCCGTCGAAGCAGGAGTGCGAGCCTACCTGCAGGCGGAAACCGATAAAAAAGTTTACGAGAAGTTTCCCGAAAAATCGCTTGCATCCACTTTGGCCAGTGTCAGGGAGTGGCTCACGAGTCCCGCCGTGAGTGTCTACACCAAGAGAGGTATTTTGAAAGCGGTCGCGAAGGCGCGGTGGATGGACATCAATTCGCTCCACTCCGGCAAGGTCAAATTTGGCACGGCGGGTGTGCGCGCGGTGGCTGCTGCGGGTCTTGAGGATTTGGAGGCGTTCCAGGAGGAGGGCTTTCATGCAGAGACCTTGCAGGGTCCGGGATCAATCAACCCGGTCACGATTGCCTTGGTGACGACCGGCGTGGCCCGTTACTACCGCTCGATCGGAAGAACGAAGGTCTCGATTACCTACGACAGCCGTGTTTACGGGCAGGCTCTGGCAGATTATGTCGCGGACATCTTCCTGAGGGAAGGATTAACCGTTCATTTGTTTGACGAATCCGCCCCCATGCCGGAAATGGCTTTTTCGGTTGCGGGACTCAAGCTGGACCTCGGTATTTTGATCAGCGCTTCCCACAATCCCGCGGAGTACCAGGGGTATAAGGTGAGTAACGGAGTCGGCGCTCAATTGGATCCGGCTTCGCGCGATGGCGTGATGGATTTTATTTACGGGAATTCTGCGAAAAATATCCCCGCGGTGACGTTGGACGATGTTGCCGCCATTATTGCGGCGGCTGCGGCCGTTGGAGATCCTCTCGGGATTTACAGTCTTCCGCCCCGGTCACTCGGTCCTCTTGTCCGTCAGACCATGAGCAATCTGCCTAAAGACAGGCTTGTGATTTTAGGAGATCAGGATATCGAAGCGGATGCCGACGGCTACCGGCACATTGACATCCACAACCGGCACGCACGGCAGGTTGTCAGCCATCAGCGTCGGCCCCAAATGGTTGCCGAGTGGGGGCCACGTTTGCGCCGTCTTCATACGGCGCAATATGGTAACTCCGCCAAGGCCGATGAGCGCGTCATGGCTTTGATGGGGATCAAGGGAACAGCGCGTGTCAGGGAATTTGATTTCTTTGATCAGAAATTCGGCGGGCGCCGTTCGGCTTTGTTCCCCCTCTTCACTTACAGAACGGTTGATGGCAGACCGGACAGGATTCTTCCGGACCCGGGCAATTCGACCGGGCTTGCGTTGGCCTGGGAAATGGTGCTGCAGGAATATCTGAAGCAGGTGCGCGCCGATCTCGAGGCGCAGGGACGGCCCGGGATTTCGGACGCTGAAGTCATGCTCGAGGCTTTCAAAGGCCTCGACGTGTATGACGCCAACGATCCGGACTCTGACCGCTTCGGCGCTTTGACGACGGTCTCTGAAGAGGAAATGCCGGAAGGTCTCGACGAATTGAAGCCTATTTATACGAAGACATTGCCCAAAGACCTGCCGGGAATGAATCGGGCGGACAAGGCGAGAATCGCCCAGCTTATCTGTCTCATCGTTCCCAAGGAACTCAGAGGCCAGATGGGTTTTGCGGCTTTGCGACTGCGTTCGGCCAATGAGATATGGAGTCTCATCGTCAAGTATTCGGTGGACGCGTTTATCGAGATGCAGGAGCAGGGGAGGCTTCCCAAGGGGGCGAAGTTTACGATTATCCGGACCCACGTGACGACCCGTGCGGTTGATGCGATTGCGGCGTATGCTCGCAAGCGGGGTCTTGACGTCGAAATTCGCGAACCCTTCGTCGGATATTCCCTGATTGCCGAATTGATCCAACTCGGGTGGGAAAAGGGCGAGATCAACCTGGCCGGTATCGAAGAGAGCGGCGGCTACAGCGAAGGCGGAGCTCCGCCCATTTTTTACGCTTTGGGACATCTCTTCCAGAAACACGCGGGACTCGATCTGACGCTTCAGGCGAACGGCGCGCTCGTTTCTTCCGTGGCTGATCCTCTGCTGGCTTTAGATGAGGAGACCTACGACGGGCAGCCCGCCATGCGCGGAAATCTTCCAAAATCTTATTACGGCTACAATCCCGAGGAGATCCGGTCGACCTTGGAGTATTTGGTCGCGAACGGTTTGCTGGTCAAAGAAACGATGCCGGAAGGGGTGCGTTATTCGCTGGCGGAGGCTTATCAGCAGCTCCGGACCGGTGAACACGATGAGTTTTGGAAGCCGTTGAGGTTGCTTGCGCTGGATGCCCCGGGAGAGCGTTTGGGCAAGCGAGGTCATACTTTGGAAAAAGACGGCATGCTCGCGACGGCCATGCTGGATGAAGTGGCGACCTATGCGAAGAGCCAAGGCAAAACGCTTGCGCAGATGTTCCGGGATGAACTCGATTTGAATCCGGAAATCGGGCATTTTGCGTCCACGAACCAGCCGCTGCAATTCGAGCCGACAGGGCCGGGAACGCAGCAGAAGATCGGGGTGATCAAGAACCTCCTTGCGCTTGCCCGAGCGGTTCAGGCCGGTCAGCAGATCATGATCGACAACAAGCCTGTCCAAAAAGTTCAGATCTATATTCCTGCGGCACAGAAATACGTCGATGCCGAAAATTTCCCTGTGGCAGCTTACGAAGATTTGCTTGCGCTCTTGAGCGACGGTAATTTGAGAGACGACAAACAGCTGCTTAAGAGCTTTTTCCCCGAGGAAGGGGTTCGCTTTGTCATCGAAGGCGGTTTCGAAGCGACCGACAGGCCTTCCGGGACGGAGCCGAAGCTTCGGTTTTACGTGGACGGTGTTGTTACGGAGCTCACGCTCCGCGATTATGTCCAAAAAATCCTTGATGCCGACCTTGCCGTGATGGAAGTGGCTTTTTCCGGAATGGCTTTGGCCCAACAACCTGTGGGAGCTCGTCCCGAAGCGCGGGCATGGGCTGAAGATCCTGCATTGACGGCGATCCTGGCGCAGTCGCTGCCGGGAGGAATGGCGAGCACGCTGGAAAAATTCCGGAATGATCTCGCGGCTCTGAATCTTCCGCTCGTCAAAGGAGACTTGCAGACTTTGTTGCGGCAGCTTAGAGCAACCACGATGCCGGCAGTTCAGCCTCTTGTGGCTTCTGCCACAAACAAGGCCCAAGCGGCTTTGGAAGCCGTTTTGCTGGAGGAGTTGAGTCGAAGCGTTGACGCGGTGACATGGAGCAATGATCTCGACGCGCTTGCGGTGATGGCGCCTGACGACGTCATCAACGTGACGATCGCGATTAATCGGGGAATCTCCATGAGGATTCCCGTGCCTCTTGCCGTATGGAATGAGCCGGGGCTGACGGAGTCTCTTTATCGCTATCTCGCGACGCGAGCCTATGCGCTGAGCATTGACCTTGGGACCGATCGGATTGCGTTTGGAACGGACCGGCCGGAGGTGTCGCTCGACATCGCCCGGCTTAAAAACCTTCTCACGAACGCGAATGCCCTTGGGAATGTTCGTGAATCGCTAGGGGAAATTAAGCACCCGCCTTACACGGTGGCGAATTATGCGAATGCCGGAAAGCCGGTGGCTTTTCTGCCGGCGGACATGATGAGCACGATGCCGAAAATGAAGCCGTACGCTGCGGCCAAGGCGCCTCAATTCGACTGGAACGCCGAAGGGATTTATCTGGGCGTGGATGTCGGAGGCTCATCTATGCGATTTCTGGTGATGGCCGACGGCGAAAAGCTGGAACTGCCGGAAGATCTGCGAGTGATGCCTACGATTTCCGAGGAGGACAGGAACGGAACGGATTTTGTCGCGCGCTTCAGGGCGCAGGTCGGGAAGATACAGGCTTTTGTGGGCCAGCGGATGAGCGGCAGGAAAATCGCAGGGGTTGCCGTGGATATCCCCGGCGCGATCGATTTCGAAGCGAACCGGGTGGCGACTCTTGGCCAAATCACGGCAAAGAAAAATTGGGGACAAGCGGAAATTAATCAAATCGGCGAGTTGGCGACGCAGGTCGCGTCGGAACTCGGCGTTCCAGACAGCCATGTCTTGGTCCGCAACGACATGGACGGGATCGGCAACGGGATCGTTGCCTTTCTCGCGGATGTGATGGGTCCGGATTTTCTGAGGGTGACGGAAGGAAACTTCGGCCTGGATTACCATGGGAACGGCCACGGAAACCAGAACTTTATCGAGGGTGTTCTTTCGCCTTCTCCGACCGAAATCGGCCATGTATTCCACACGTTCGGAAAACCGGGCGATAATGTTTATGACACGGAAGCCTATACGAGCATTCCGTCATTGATCCAGTATGCCAGGGAACTGGGTTTCCCGGGGCTTGAAGGCAACACCGGCCAATTGAAGCCGATTGGCGATGCGGCGGTCAATGCCGGTCATGAACAGCATGCGATTGCGATCAAGGTGTTTGAGCGGTTTGCCTATCACTATGCGCGCAATTTGATTCTCCAGTATGACATGGCCCAGCGCGTTCAAGGTGTGAAACTGAACGGAAGCGACGTTTTGTTGGGCGGGGGAATTACGCGGGGCGGAACGGGAGAAGTCATCCGGGATCTGACTCTGGCCGAACTCAAAAAACTCGGCTATGAAAACAGAATCAGGTTCTATCTGCTCAATGACGATGCGCTCGAAGAGACGATGGCCAGATACGGCATGATTTATGACGACCTCGGCGCTTTCGGGTCCGCAGCGCTCATTCAGCAGCATATCCGGGCGCTTGGAACCGAGATGACGGCGGTTGATTTTGCAGACGATGCCCCGAATGCCGGGAGCCTTACGGCCGACTTTGCGCCGCAAGAGGTGGACGAAACCGAGCCGCCTGCGGGACGTCCGGAAACAAGAGCAACGTATACGCTGGCGACGATCGCGACGGTGCTTGACCGTCAAAGTCTCTCTGAGCAGCAGGACCGGGCCCTTCAGATGCTTTTCGACCTCGACCAGGGGCATTTGTTCAACGATTGGGCGCCGGTCGGGCAAATGGATGCTGAGAAAAAGGCATTTTTGGATGACGTGGTCTTGCGGGACAGCCAATATCCCGGGGGATTGCGCGCTTATCACCACAATGCGGTCCAAGGAATTGCCGCGAAGAAAGCCGGCGTGAATGAATTCGCAGGGCTTGAACCGCGTGTGCCTCAAAATCTTGTCGACCTCACGCAAGATATGGCCCAATTTAGAGCTTTACAAACAGAAGGCATGTCTTTGATGGGAAAAACGGCCGTTGCGGCGCCTCTTGGCGGCCAGGGGCAGAGGCTCGGTTATCCCGGAATTAAGGTCGGGATTCCCTTTAGCCTCACGGCCGATGAGATGACCTATCTGCAGTGGTTTATCGATTGGCAAATGGCGCTGAGCGGGCGTGCGTCAGGTCGGCCGCATTATACGATGATGCTTTCGGATCAAACGAAGTCTGATACGGAGGCATTGCTTGCGGCCAATCGGAATTTCGGTCTGACGTCTGACGAATTGGATAAGCCGGTACAGGGTGCTGTGCCGTCGGTGGTGGATACGCAAGGACATTTTACGACGGTTGCGGGCAACCCGTACCTTCTCCTGACACAGCCCCACGGTCACGGGGATATCCACATGCTGATTCACATGCATCAAATTGTCAAACGGCTGCTGAGTCAAAATCAGGAGTACATCGTATTTCATCAGGACACAAACGGCCAAACTTTCAACGCGGTTCCCGCAGTTGTTCAGGTTTCGAAGAACACGGGAATGGCGATGAACTTGGTTGCGGTCCCGCGCGAAGCGGGCGAAGCCACGGGAGCCGTGGTGGATTTGTATGAAACGGCCACGGGGCAACGGCGGAGCACCCAAAATGTGGAATATGACAAGTTGGGGCCGCTTTTGAGGGATACGGTTAATCCCCAGGGAGACGTTCCTGATCCCCAGACAGGACTCTCGCCATTTCCGGGCAATATCAATGTTTATGTTCTGCATCTTCCTGATTACGCCGAAGTTCTGGAGGCGACCAACGGACTGATCGAGGAATTCATCAATCCCAAGGCAAGGCCGGACGGGACTTTCAAGCCGACCCGCCTCGAAACGCTGATGCAGGAAATTGCCATTAGCTTCTCGAAGCTCGGTAAAAAAGTCGGAACAACGGTTTTGGATAAGCGTCTCGTTTTTTCACCCGTTAAAAATGATCCGCTCAGCGGGGCTCTGCTTGTTCCGAAAGGAATTTATCCGGACACGATGGCGACGGCGGAAGCGGACCTGCACCAAACGGGCAGACGCATTCTTGATATGGCCGGGATGAAGGTGAATGTGCCCGGCGTGGAACGCAGGATGCCGCTGCATTTCGTTGAAACAAAAAACGATAAAGGCGAAGTTGCGAGCCGTGTCCTGGCCAACCCTGAAACGGTTCAACTCGGGGCGAATCAGGAGCTCAAAACGATCGATCTTCCTTTCAACTCAGGGGCCATGGTTGTCCTGCAGCCCAGTTTTGCGACTACGATCGATGAAGCGGTCTCGAAAATTAGAGGGGGAAGCATCACCGATAAGTCATCCCTGGTCGTTGAAGGGGAGGGTGTTGCGCTCATTGAAAATCTCAACCTGGACGGCGCGCTTGTCATTCGTGCGCCGAAGGGAGTGAACCTGACGGTTCGTAATTTGACTGTTTTGAATGCCGGTTGGGAATTTGTCGATCTGACTCCCGCGGAAATGGTGGATAAAGCGACACCTCCCTATCTTTCCATGCGCGGCTACAAGCTCGTCAAACACGATGCGGGGATGATTCTCGACTTGACTGGATTCGAACCGGGCAATTATACCGTCGGAGCTGACGGCCAGATTGTCCGATCAGAGCAGCGCAACGGGGCGAACACTTATGATCACAATCAGATTCAGGCGGCGGTGGCAAAAGCAGGCGGGACGCTCAAGCTTTCTGATTTTCTGATTGCCCATGGCGCTCACGTGCCCAACGGTGTGCTTCACTATACGGTGACGATCGAGCCCACTGCGAACGCGGCTCAAGAGGAGGGGCTTTTCCCGCTTACCATCGACACTCAGGCGGATGACATTGCCTCCTTTGACCAGTTTGATACGGTTTTTACCGATTGGCTGGGGATGTTGCCCAATTTGGATAATCGTATCGGCAGGATCACCATTCAGTACGATAACGGCGAACGCACGGAACAGCGCAATGGGGCGAACACTTACGATCACAATCAGATTCAGGCGGCGATTACGCGAGCCGGCGGGACGCTCAAGCTTTCCGATTTTCTGATTGCGCATGGCGCTCACGTGCCTAACGGCGTGCTGCACTATACGGTGACGGTCGAGCCTACTGCGAGTGCGGCTAGGGATGAGGGGCTTTACGCGCTTACCATCGATACTCAGACCGATAACATCACGTCATTCGACCAGTTTGATACGGTTTTTACCGATTGGCTGGGGATGTTGCCCAATTTGGATAATCGTATCGGCAGGATCACCATTCAGTACGATAACGGCGAACGCACGGAACAGCGCAATGGCGCGAGG
>JBAYGD010000014.1:0-67221 GCA_041666865.1 Candidatus Omnitrophota bacterium
CCGCCTCGGCCTGCGTCAGGTCGATCTTCCCGTTAAGGAAAGCCCGCTTCGTGAATTCCCCCGGCTCGGCTAAGCGGGCCCCGCCCCGCAGGAGAAGGTCCAGCACCGCACGGCTTACGACCAGTCCCCCGTGGACGCTGATTTCGACGACATCCTCGCCCGTATAGGACTGGGGACTGCGGAAAAGGCCGACCATCGCACGGTCCACCAAAGCGCCGGATTCACGAACGACCTCGCCGAAGTGGAGGGTCTGGGCTGCAAATTCAAGCAAACGGCCCTTTTGGGGGCGGAAAACTCGGTCGACCACCGCGAAAGCGCGTTCGCCCGAGACGCGGATGACCGACATCCCTCCGACTCCGACCGGAGTCGCGATGGCGGCAATCGTCTCTTCGATTTTAGGATGGCTCATGGGAAGAAGCGGGTGACAAAAGGTTCCGGACTGCGCCGAGAAGATAGAAAGAGCCCGTGACGACGACCCAGGCCTTCCGCCCTGCTATCCGGCGCGCAAACGCAAGGGCCTCCCTGGGAGAGGCAACCGGATAAATCCTCCGGAAATGTCCGCGGGCCTCCGCAAGCAGCCGGGCCATGTCCTGCGCTCTCGGCGTCGGGATGAGGGTCAGCACCACATCGGAAAAGGTACGCCCCAAAATCGCAAGCATCCGGTCGGAGCGCTTGTCGCGGGAAGACGAAAAGACAAGGATCCTTTTCTTTTGACGCGGCAAAATTTTTTTCAGGTTCCGCGCCAGGACTTCGGCCGACGCGGGATTGTGGGCGCCGTCAAGAAGGACGGGCGGGGGGCCCGAAAACCGCTCGAGGCGGCCCGGCCAGTCGCCGGCCGCAAGGCCGCGCTCAAGGCCGTCCGGCGTGACCTCGAATCCGTAAAGCTTTCGCAGACATCCGGCGGCTTGGAGCGCAGCGCCCGCATTCATCTTCTGAAAATCGCCCGCGAGCCCCACCTTGAAACCGCGGATCTCGCCGGACGGAAAAAGGCGTGCCCCACGGAGGCGGCACTGCCGCCGGATCACGCGAAGCGCCTCCGGATGTCTTTGGGGAGCCGCGACCACCCAGCCTCCCCGGCGAATAACGGCGGCTTTTTCTGCGGCGATCTTGGCAATCGTGTTTCCTAAAACCTGTTCGTGGTCGAGCTCCACGGGCGTCAAAATCACGAGCCGGGCCCCGATGGCCCGTGTCGCATCAAAGCGGCCGCCGAGGCCCGCCTCGAATACTCCGACCTTCATCTTTTTTTTCCGGAACTGCAGGGCCGCCAGGAGCGTCATCACCTCAAAAAAGGTCACATGTCCGAGCGTTTCCGGAACTTTCCGCGCCGCCAGAACCGACCGGATCTCCCGGAGGCCTTGGGTCCACTCGCCGCGGGAGATCGTTTGCCCCGCAATCCGGATCCTCTCGAGGGGGCTCGACAGGTGCGGGGAAGAATAGAAGCCCGCCGGAATGCCGCTCGCGTTCAAGACGGATTGGAGGAAAAAACCGGTAGAACCCTTTCCTTTGGTGCCCGCAATGATCACCGCGGAGAAGCTTTTCTCCGGATCGCCGAAAAGTCCAAGGAGGAACCGCATTCGGTCCAGATTCCGCACGTAGTTGTCTGCACGCAGGAGGACCTTTTCGAGGTTCAAAAAGGAATTCAGATAGTTCAGGGATTCGGCGTAGCGCATGCCCGCCTTCTTTTTAATGCCGGAAATGCCGTTCGCCGGTAAAGGCCATGGCGATTCCGAAGCGGTCGCATGCCGCGATGATCTCGGCGTCGCGAATCGACCCTCCGGGCTGGATAATGGCGCGAATCTTATAGTCGTGCGCGACTTCGATCGCGTCCGGCATCGGAAAAAACGCGTCGCTCGCCAGAGTCGCGCCGTCGGTCCTGTAGCCGGCCTTTCGGCAGGCGATCTCGACGGAATCCACGCGCGACATCTGCCCGGCGCCGATGCCGACGGTCTGGCGTCCGGTCGCGATCACAATTGCGTTCGATTTGACGACCTTCACGCATTTGAAAGCGAACAGGAGGTCGTCGAGATCGGAAGCTGAAAGTTTAGCCTTGGTCACGACCTGAAGCTGGTGACGAAGCCCTGAGCCGAAGCGGACGGGGAGGTCGCGGTCCTGCAGCAGCAGGCCGGACGCGAGAAACCGCAGATCTCCGGAGGCCGGCACTGTGAGCGGTCCGGTCTCGATGAGTCTCAGGTTTTTGCGCTCCTTGAGAAGCCGCAGGGCGGCCGGCTCATACGAGGGCGCCACAAATACCTCGAAAAAGTGGAGCTTGTCGAGCGCCATCTGCGCCGTTTTTACGTCGCACGGCCGGTTGATCCCGAGGATGCCGCCGAAGGCCGACATGGCGTCGCATTCGATTGCGTTCGACAGGGTGTCGCTCAAGCACCGGCCCTCGGCCACTCCGCAAGGGTTCGAATGTTTGACAACGCAGGCGGCAGGCTCCTCGAACTCGCGGATCACGTCGAGGGCGCCTTCGATATCGAGGAAGTTGTTGAAGGAAAGTTCCTTGCCGTGCAGCTGGCGAAAAGCCGGCAGTTGCTTTTTCCAGGCAGGGACATAGAACGCGGCGCGCTGGTGCGGGTTTTCGCCGTACCGGAGGTCCTGCACCTTTTCATAGGACATCAGGACTTTTTCGGGAAGCGGCTTGTCCTTGCTCCAGGCTTCTTCCTTCGAGCCCGACCGGGACCTAAAAAAGTCGGCAATGGCCTGATCATATACGGCGGTCCGCTGAAAAACTTTCTCGGCGAGTTCGCGCCTGAGCGGCAAAGACACGTGGCCGTCGTGAGCCTTCAGGTCCGCAAGAACGCGGGCGTAATCGGACGGATCGCAGACGACCGTGACCGATTCGAAATTCTTCGCAGCCGACCGGAGCATGGAAGGGCCGCCGATGTCGATATTTTCGACAGCCGTTTCAAACGGAACTTTGGAGTCCGACGTGACCTTTTCGAACGGGTACAAGTTGACGACGACGAAATCGATCGGCCGGATCCCGTGCGCAGCGGCCTCCTTGACGTGGGACTTCTTGTCGCGGCGGAAGAGAAGCCCCCCGTGAATCATGGGATGCAGGGTCTTGACGCGGCCGTCCAGGATTTCCGGGAATCCGGTCACCTCGTCGACCGGCGTCGCGCAGACGCCCCCGTCTTTCAAGAATTTCAGAGTCCCTCCGGTGGACAGGATTTCGATCCCAAGGTTCGCCAGCTCCTTGGCAAAAAACATGAGTTCGGTCTTGTCGGAAACGCTAATCAGGGCTCTGCGCTTTGTCGTCATAAACTTGCTTCCTCACGGATAAGGGTTTGAAAAGTTTGGCGTAATTTCCGGGTCACAGGACCGGGAACCCGCGCGCCGATCGTTCGCGCATCGAGCTGGGAGATCGGCAAAATTTCCCACGACGTGTTGGTCAGGAAAGCCTCGTCAGCGTTGTACGCCTCGTGCCGCGTGAGCGGCGTTTCAAAAACCGGAACTCCAAGGCGTCGGGCGCATTTTATCACAAAGCGCCGGGTCACTCCATTCAAGATTCCGTGCGCGCTCGGCGTGAGCAGGCATTTTTGCTTCACCAGAAAAATATTTCCGGCCGTCGTCTCCGCGAGGCAGCCGCTCGGGTCCAGCATCAAGACGTCCGGCGCTGTGGCGCGGACGGGCTCGAGAAAGGCCAGCAGGCCGTTGACGTAGTCGGAAGTTTTCAGCTGCGACCCGCCTGCATGCGGATGGGATTTCGGCACCGGGGAGGTCCGAAGCCGTACGCCGCTCTGGAAAACTTTTTGCGCTCTCTCCCTGGAACCGATCATGAAAAAAACGCGGTCGCCCCAAAGCGTGATTCGCACGCAAAGAACGCGCGAGCGCAAATCGCGCTGCTTATTTTTGCCCAGGAAATCCCGCAAAGAGCCTTGCAGACCGGAACGAATTTTTGGCAGATCGGGCTCACGCGGATAGCCGGCGGTCTTGGCTGATTCGCGGAGGCGCTCAAGGTGCTCCTCGACGCCAAAGGCCCTGCCTCCGTAGACGCGAAGCGTTTCGAACAATCCGAAATCGAACACGTCGCTGTCTTCAGAACGGACCGCATCCAGCAAAACGCCGGCACTCGCCGGCTTTCCATCCATATAGGTGTATGTTGTCGGGAAAGCGGAAGAATGGGCTTCGCCAACGTTCGCCGTGCCCCACCGAGGCACGGCTTCACTCGAGTGCGTCGGTCTCGCTTTTGCACCGTGGAGCTCGACCTCCTTATCGTGTCTCATCCCATACTTCCGCTTTCCCGGCATACTATCTGTCCCGCTTCGTTTGCAAAGCCTTGATCAGAGCCTCTGCCTTGTGGAGCGTTTCTTCGTATTCCCGGCGGGGGTTCGAATCATAAACGATTCCGGCTCCCGCCTGCAGGAAGCCTTTGTGTTGGCAAAGGACCAGGGTCCGAATCACGATGTTCAAGTCCATGTCTCCGTCGAACCCCAGATAGCCGAGCGAGCCCGTGTAAATCCCCCGCGCGACGGGCTCGAGCTCGTCGATGATTTCCATGCAGCGGATCTTGGGACAACCGGTAATCGTCCCGCCGGGGAACATCGCGCGCACGAGATCCAGAGCGTCTTTTGCCCGGGACAACCGCCCCGTAATTTTGGACACGAGATGCATCACGTGCGAATATTTCTCGACCGCCATCATGTCTCGGACCCGGACGGTGGGCCAGTCGCACACCCTCCCGAGATCGTTGCGCTCGAGGTCGACCAGCATGACGTGCTCGGCCCTTTCCTTTAAGGAGGCCTTGAGGGATTTGGCCATCCGCACGGCCGGCGCGCCGGCCTTCGCGCTCGGACGGGTCCCGGCAATCGGGCAAGTTTCGACGTGGCGTCCGCGCTTGCGCACCAGGCGCTCCGGCGAGCTCGAGATAATCCTCACGGTGCCGGTGTCGAGGAATGCGGCAAACGGCGACGGGTTGATCTTGCGCAGACGCCCGTAGAGAACCGCCGGATTGCCGGAATAATCGAAGGAGAAACGCTGAGAGAGATTCGCCTGATAAATATCGCCGGCGGCGATATAGTCCTTGGCGCGCCGCACCATGGCTTCGAAGACGGGCCTTTTCATTTCGGCACGGAACCGGCAAACGGAAAAAGAGGCCGCGTCCTCCGCTCCTCCCCCCGGCCGCTCCTTGAAGGCACGCCCCAGGCAGTTCAACCTTTCCTCAGCCCGTCGACGGGAAAATCGCCCGTCCGCCTCATAAAGCGAGACGAGCCGGTAGAGGCGTTTGCGATGATCGTACGCGATGACGTCGCGGTAAAATCCGAGAAAGAGGTCGGGCGTTGGAGCGCCCGGCTTCGCGCGAAGCCGGATCCGGTCGCACTCCGGGGCCATTTCGTACGCCCAGAAGCCGACGGCCCCGCCACAAAAAAATGGGAGTCTCGTATTCGGACAGAGTCGATAACGCGCAAAGATTTTGCGCAAAACGGAAAAGATTTCCTGCCGAGGATAGGTTCGAACTTTTCCTGCCCGTCCCACCGAGATCCGGGTGCCGCGCACGGTCACTTCGAGAAACGGATCCACCCCGATGTAGGAATAGATCTGCTTGGGAGGAAGATAAGCGTGGCTGTCGAAAAAAAAGGCTTTGCGCCCGCGGCCGTAGAGAGCCCGAAAAATCTCAAAAGGAGATTTCCCGGAAACAAGGTTCCGGACAACGGGCATGAACACCGCTACTTCGCGTCCGCCCTTTTGAGATATTTGACGAAATCGCTGTCGGTCGTCAGGACCAGGCGGCCGCCCTTCAGTGTCGCCGGATATTTCTCAATGGTCGAGGTGAAGGCGTAAAAGTCGGGATCCTTGGAATAGGCTCCGCCGTAGATTGCGGTCGCCTTGGCGTCGGCCGCTCCGCGGATTTTTTGAGTTTCCAGATACGCCTCGGATTCGATTTTCTTCAGGTCCTTTTCCTTTTGCCCCTCGATCTCGGCCCGGATTCCCTGTCCTTCGGAACGCATCTGCTCGGCCGCGCGTTTTCTTTCCGAGATCATCCTTTCGAAAACCTTCTCCTGGACGCTCTGGATATAATTGATCCGCTTGATCCTCAAATCGATCATCTCGATCCCGTATTCCCGGAGAATCTGACGGGCATTGTCGAGAATCTGGCGGGTGATTTCGTCGCGCCCGACTTCGATCTTTTCGACGTCGGCCTGGGAAGTGATTTCATCGGCCGAACTGGCCACGCTCATGATGGTATTGGTGCTGCGGACCACGTCTACGATGTTGTAGCGCGTAATCAGGTTCCGGGTGATGCCATCCATGATGTCGTCGATCCGGGACTGCGCGATTTTTTCGCTGTGGAGCGTCCTGAGGAAAAGAAGCGGGTCTTCAATACGCCAGCGCCCCGTCACGTCCACCCAGATGAATTTCTTGTCGCGCGTCGGAATCTCCGAAGGATAGCCGTCCCACTCCAAAATGCGGTTGTCGAATTTGTTGACGGCCTGAATGAAGGGAGTTTTGAAATGCATCCCGGGGGCCTTGACCGGTTTTCCGACCGGCTCCCCGAACTGGGTGATGACAACTTGCTCGGTCTGGTCGACCACGTAGAGGCTGTTCAAAGCGACGATGCCCAGGACCGAGCAAAGGATGATAATGGCGGCGGTTTGATTCTGTGTCATGACTGCGGCTCCCCTTTCTCGGACTCAGGATTCAGGTTGAGAAGCGGCAGGATCCCTTTGGCCGATTCGTCGAGTACCAGTTTGTCGTGAAGCTCGGGAAGGATACGCTCCATCGCCTCGATGTAAAGCCGGCGTCGCGTGACCTCCGGAGCCTTCCGGTAGGCCTCCCAGGCAAGCACAAACCGGTCCGCATCGCCCTGTGAGCGGTTGACGCGCTCAAGCGCGTACCCCTCAGCCTCACGGATGGCTTGAGACGCTCTTCCTTTGGAACGGGGAATGATCCGGTTGTATTCTTCCCAGGCCTGATTGATGACCTTCTCTTTTTCCTGGCGGGCCTCGTTGACTTCATTAAAAGAGGGCTTGACCTCGTTGGGGGGCGTCACATCCTGCAGGATCACCTGGCGCACGGCAACCCCGGCCCCATAGCTGTCGAGCACCTCCTGAAGCTTCTTCTCGGCCTCGGCCTGGATCTCTTCTCGCCCCGCGGTCAGGATCTGATTGATCGTGTGGTCGCCGATCACAAGCCGCATCACCGCCTCCGACATGTTCCGGATCGTCTCGCGCGGGTCGCGAATGCGGAAGGCATAAGCCACAGGATCCTTGACGGTGTACTGCACGATCCACTCCACGACCGCAACATTGAGATCGCCCGTCAGCATCAGCGACTCCTCGAGGTAGGGATCCGAGCCTCTTCCCGTGGGAGAATAAACCGGGCTGGATCCGCGCCGCATCGAAGGATTAATCCCGGAGCGGTTGTCATAGACCGTCCGGACACCGGGGCTGACCGACCGGAAACCGAATTCTTCCTTATAAACGTAGGTAACCTTGACGTTACGGACCGTTTCGAGGCTGAACGGCAGTTTGAAATGCAGGCCGGGCTGTGTCGTTCGGACGTACTTGCCGAGTTGCTGCACGACGCCGACCTCGTCGGGGCCGACCTGATAGAACACGGTCCCGGCGCCCACGAACGCGATAAAAATCGCGATCACGGGAATCGTCCACGGCCCGAATTTCAGCGGCGGCAGGTTCGCAGAGTTCCCGCTACCCCTTGGGATGTTGATTTCCATCGTAATCTCCTTTGCAATGGTGATAAAACACCAGACCGCTGGCAAGTTTCGGATAAAAGTAGGTCGTTTTCTGAGGAAGAAGTTCCCCGATGGCCCCCATATCGCGCAAGATCCGTACCGGAGGATCCTTCAGCAGAAAAACCGCCGCGAATTCACCGCTCGCCGCTTTCCGGACGGCCTCCGAAGCGCTGTGGGTATAACGGATGGTCCCTTCCCATTCGGATTCGGGAAGGCCCCATAATTTGCCGAGAATCAGATGGCTGACAAGCGAAACGTCAAGGCCGCACCACAACTCCGGCTTCTCCAGACCCATTTTTTCCATGGCCTTCCGAAGATCGCGGAGCGTAAGAAGGAATCCCCGCCCATCCGAAAAAAGCAGCCCCATGGAGGGCTCCGCCGGAGCGTCCGGCTCCTTGAGGCGCGCGAGGATGCTTTCGCTCGTCATGGCCTCGGTCCGGAAAAAGGGCTCGAGCGCGCAGACCGCTTTTCCGGAATCAAAACCCGTAAAAGGAAGGATCATGCGGTGGGTCGACATCAAAACAAGGCCCGGATCCGACATTTCGACCAGGGCCATCAGGACAAAATCGGAAGGCAGTTCTTCGGCCGACGAAACCCCTTCGGCTTCGCGGACCCGGCGCGAATGGTCAAGAGCCGTTTGGTAGCGGTGGTGCCCGTCGGCAATATAGATCTTTTTTTCTGAAAAGGCCTTTTGGATCCGAGCGACGGTGGCGGAGTCCCGGAGCACCCAGACTTCCTGGCGGACGCCGTCGTCATCCACGCCCTCATAATCGGGCTTGGCCGCAAGAACGGCTCCAAAACTCCCGAGGATTTCGCGGCCCGTGTCTTCGTAAAGGCCGAAGACCGGAGAAAAGTTGGTCCGGGTCGCCTCCAGAAGTTTCCGGCGGTCCTCCTTCGGTTTGGAAAGCGTCTTTTCGTGGGCAATCACGATCCCCTTCTCGAACGGCTCGAGCCGGATCCTGCCCAGGATCGCAGTCCGGGTCTTCACGTCCCCGTCGGCCGGGTCCGAGAAAGTCTGCCGGTACAGCGAAAAACACGGCGCCGAGTCCTGGGTCAGCACACCGCCCGAGCGCCATTCCTGAAAAAATTGCCGGGCGCGCAGATACCCGTTGTGGGTTTCGCTGTCGCCGGCTTCTTTCTTATTGAGGATCAAACGGATGCAATTTTGCGGAGAGCGCGCGTAAAGCCTGTCCTGGGCTTCGGCTGAAATCACGTCATAGGGCGGCGCAATCACGTCGGAAAACTTGATTTTTTTCAGGTTGTAGCGCCAAGCTCGGAAAGGTCGAAAGTCGCACATGACGGGCATGGTAACACACGCCTTTTTCTTTGACAAGCGATTGAGCACATAATAAGATGTGGATCGCAATGTCATTTCTGTTCAAAAGAATCCATCACCTGATACGTTATTTCATCATCCTCGGGGTCGTCTCCTTTGCCGGCTACGTGATGAGATGGCAGGACCAGGTGTTCGTGGTGCTCGTCGGACCCTCGATTTACCTGGCGCACATGCTGAAAGGCTTTGTCCTCTCGTATCTCACGACCTTGCCCAAGACCGACACAACGGACCTCTACGGTTTTCTGATGCCGGTGACCCTGGCCTATTACGGCTTAACGGGGTTCCTCATGAAACAGCTCTGGAACGAGCGGGGATTTATCCGGTCTTTCAGCCTGGTCATTTTTGTCGCCTTCCTTCTTTATATCCACTGGAAAACGTCGGTCAACCTCGCCGCCTACTTCGCGCCCAACGCTTAACCCGATTAACGCACGACCGCTCCGGAATTAATCGGCCGCTCGGGAACGACCACCGTCAGCAGTTCCCCCTCGGAAGCGGCCAAAATCATTCCCTGCGATTCCACCCCGCGGATCACCGCCGGCTCGAGATTATCGATCACGACCACCCTTTTGCCCAGCAGCTCGTCGGGGCCGTAGTGGAGCCGGATGCCCGCCACGATTTTTTTCACGGTTTCTCCGATCCGTACCGTTAGGACATAGAGCCGGTCGGCATTGGGATGCTGTTCGACTGCGGTAATTTCCGCAACGCGGATCTCCAGCTTCTTAAAATCTTCGAATGAAACCATCTTCGTCCTCCTTTTTTTTGCCATTGTAACACCAGCGTATTGGGGTCACACCCATTTTTTTATCGATAACAAAAAAATGGGTGTGACCCCCAATTCTCTGCGGTAGAATATGCGCATGTCGAATATTTTTGCGATCAGCACGTCTTCTTCCCTGCTTTCGGCCGCCGTCAAAAAGAGTTCGGGAGAAATCCTTGAGCTTGCCGCCTCCGGCTCCCTCAATCACGCCGAAAAACTCATGCCGTTTGTCGACCGTCTCCTCCAAAAAGCGCGTCTGAAAGTGTCCAGCGTTGACACCTACCTGATCGACCGCGGCCCCGGATCGTTCACGGGCCTCCGCGTGGGCTTTGCAACCCTGGCGGGATTGCTCGCGCTCGAAAAAAAGGATTGCTACGGATGTCTGAGTTTGGATATCATGGCGCAGCGATGTCTGCCGGGAGAAAAAATGGCCGTGCTTCTGGATGCGTACCGCCAAAAAATTTACGCGCGCACGTACCGGAACTCGGCCGGGCGCGTCCGGGCGGAAACCGGCGTGCAGGTTTTGCCGCTCGCGCAAGTCGTTTCGCTCCTGACTCCCGAAACCGTCATCGCCGGAAACGCCGTGAGCCGTTACCGCGAAAAACTGCTCGAGACCGTGCCGCCGGAACGGTTCGCGTCCGAGCGAAAGTGGTATCCGAGGGCCTCGAACATGATCGAAGCCTTTCTCGCGGAGCGGGATTCGTCAAAAAAGGACCGTTGGTTTCAAAAACTCGTCAAAACCATGGATTTTTTGCCCCTTTACTTTCGCCTCTCGGAAGCCGAAGAAAAGAGAGATGAGCATGCAAACCTACGTTGAGACCCGGATAGGGTCCCAGAACAATGCATGGATTGAAATCAGCCTCGGCCGGCTTCTGGCCAATGCCCGGGCGATCCGCCGCGCTCAAGGCCCGCTCCAGGGCGGCCTTTTCGCCGTCGTCAAAGCCAACGCTTACGGCCACGGCCTCAAGGAAATTGCCCAAGCCCTGGCCGCCGAAGCCGCCTACCTCGGCGTTTCTTCCATCCATGAGGCCGTCGAACTCAGAGAGCACGGGATCGAGACGCCGATCTTCCTTTTTGGCCGGGTTTTCAGCGCGGAGCTTCCGGCGGTCGTGACCGAAGGCATCACGTTGTGCGTTTCGAGCCTCGAGGAAGCGGAGGAAATTTCCGAGATCTCTTTTTCACTCGGGCAAAAAACGCCCGTTCACATCAAGATCGACACGGGCATGGGACGCATGGGCATTCCGGCAAGAAGCGCGCTTCCTGTCATCGAAAAAATCAGCGCCCTGCCGGGCCTAGACGCCGAAGGCATCTTCACCCATTTTCCGACCGCCGAAAAAGAGGACGGCGTCACCGAGTCCCAGCTCAACGATTTTCTTCTGCTTCTCGAATATCTCGACCGCAAAGGCATCCGTTTCCGTTACTGCCACGCCTCCAACAGCGCGGCAAGCCTCAAGATCAAGTCGCCGGCGCTCAATCTTTTCCGGCCGGGGCTGCTGCTTTACGGCATTTATCCGGACGCGTCGGCGCGCGAGCGCATCCACGTCGAGCCGGTCCTGACTCTGAAAAGCCGGATCATCCATAAAAAGCCCCTGCACACGGGCGATACCTCGGGATACGGAAGGGATTTCGTCGCCGAAAAACCCACGACGCTCGGCATTCTGCCCATCGGCTACAGTCAAGGGTACCCTTTTACGGCCTCCGGGCGCGCGCACGTCCTATACCGCGGGAAACGTTACCCGGTCGCGGGACGCGTTTCGATGGATTACATCGCCGTGGATTTCGGCGAGGACCCGTTCAAAGCCGGCGATGAAGTCATCCTGATCGGAAAA
Organism: Candidatus Omnitrophota bacterium; assembly: GCA_041666865.1. GTDB lineage: Bacteria > Omnitrophota > Omnitrophia > Omnitrophales > Aquincolibacteriaceae > JBAYGD01. The sequence continues at coordinate 11,619 of JBAYGD010000014.1, forward strand.
AGCGGCTCCGAAGTCATCACGGCCGAAGAGCTCGCCCAGTGGGCAGGAACGATTTCTTACGAGATCGTGACGCGCCTGCCGACGCGGATTCCGCGCTTTTATCAGTAAACCAACCTCTTCCGTGCTTTGGTGACTGTCACTTTCACCGTATGATCCACTTCGACATCCGCCATTACCCGGAGATCTCCTCCACCAACGCGATCGCTCGCGACGAAGCCGGTCGCGGCGCTCCTGAAGGCCTTGTCATCACGGCGGATTATCAAACCGAGGGCCGGGGAAAGCCGGGCCGGAAGTGGGAATCCCCTTCCGGCAAAAACTTGCTGTTTTCGGTCCTGCTTCGCCCTGCGCTCGAAGCCGCGAAAATTCCGATCCTGACCCAGATCGCCTGCCGCTCCGTCGCGGCCGTCCTCGAACACGATTACGGCCTTCGGCCCGTTTTTAAGCGGCCCAACGACGTCCTCATTGACGGAAAAAAAATCTGCGGGATCCTGACGGAGGCCTCTTCGGCAGGCGCTCGGGTGGATTATGTCGTGATCGGTATCGGTCTCAATGTCAACGCCGGCGGGGAAACTATTTTTCCCGGCGCCACTTCTCTGAAGATGGAAACCGGCCGTGAAACGGACCGGGCGATCCTGCTTCGTCAGATCCTGGAGCAGCTGGGGAAAGACTTACGATCCTAAGGAACGCAGGGGATCGCTTCCGGCAACGCTTCGCGGCACTTCTTCGAAACCGTCTTACCGATGACCAACACAAGCGGTAATGCGCACCTCTTCGTCTTGCGGGCCAGTCCGTCAAGCGATTCGAAAGTGACTTTTTGCCCTTTCAGGCCCGCACAGCTGACAATCGCGGCCGGCGTTTTCCCGGGCCAGCCGGCCTCAAGGCATTGACGGGCAACGGCGCGGAGATTCGAACCGGCCATATAATAGACAAGGGTTTCTGCGGCGGGAACCCGGATCTTACTCTCGGGGTGGCCGACGCAAAACGCCACCGAAGACGAGAGCCCTCGCTGCGTCAGAGGGAATTTTGCCGCGGCGGCCGCGGCAAGCGCGGCAGTAACTCCGGGGATGATTTCGACCCGGATTTTTCTCTTCTCGAGGAATGCCATTTCCTCGCCCCCTCGGCCGAATACGAAAGGGTCTCCCCCTTTCAGGCGGACCACGCACCGATACCGGAGTGCCGCCTGATACAAAAGCTCGTTGATTGCGGCTTGCGGCAAGCCGGGTTTCCCCGCGCGTTTCCCCACATAAACTTTCTTTGCGCGATAGCGCCTGAGAAATCCGGCACCGATCAGATCATCATAGAAAATGATGTCCGAGCGCCGCAAGAGTTTCTCGGCCTTGAGCGTTAAAAGCTCCGGATCCCCGGGACCGAAACCGGCAAGCGTCACGGTTCTCTTCATAGATAATACTCAAAGAGGATTTCCTCCTCTTTGAGCAGGCGGCAGACCTTCGCGACGGCGTCCGAAACAGCCTCGTCCGCATCCAGCGCAAGATGGACGCCCGGCAGGTCTTCTTCGTTTTTACCGGTGCGGATAACGAAAGCATCGTAGGGTTTGACGAGGAGCTTCAGCTGTTCGATCTCGTACGCATCCATGCCGGGCGCCGCCGTAATAAAAATTTGGCCGGAATCGGTGAGAACGCGCCCGAGCTCTCCGAGCCTTCGGATTTCCTCGGCCCGAACATCGGACTCGGCCGCGACATCGGTATCCAGGCCTGATCGCAGGTTAGCGATGTCGAAGTAATAGGCCTTGCATCCGCTCGAGAAAAGGTGCTTCTCGAGGCTCTTGGCAAGCATTTGACAACGCGTGTCCCCTTCAGCGCCCGTCAGGAGGATGAATTTGCCCCGGTGTTTATAAACCGCGGCCCGGTCCGCGGGCAAGACCCAACCGCGCTCCCAGCAGTGTTCCCTTTGTTCGATGTGCTGGCGCAAAACAGAATCGGCGCTGGGAAGGTCCTGGAGAATAATACCGCCCCCCGCAATCTCATAATGATCGACGATCACAAAACGGCTGAGCGTTTCAATGTCCTGAGCCAGATCATAGGCAATCGGTTTGAGGGTCTCGAGAACACAGGCAGCCACATCATGGCGATTGACGGTCTGGGCTTCGTGGGTCGAACTCAGATCGTCGGCATCGAGGACGCGAACGATTTCGGCCAGCTTCACGGGAACGCGCGCCGTTCCGAGTTTGAGTTTGTACACGCGGTCCTTGATCATGGGCGCGGCCCCGACCCAGAAAAGATTGGCCTGGAACCGGCAGTGCATTTTGGGCGAGGGCTCCGAGGCGAGGGTCATCATTTCGCCGGGGTGAAGGTAAAGCTCCGTGGAAAGCGTAAACCCCGTGGCCTCTCCGGCAGACGCCGAGGAACGAGCCGGGGCACTGAAAACCTCGACGGAGTGGATACGCGCCCTCTTCCCGGAAGGCCAAAACACGACTTCGTCACCGCTCCGAACTTCACCGGTCTCAACTGTCCCGGCAATGATCCGCCGGGCATCTCCCTCTTCGGTGAATTTATAAATATCTTGCACCGGGAAGCGCAGCGGCAATTTCACCGGCTCTTCCCGCTTGGTGAAGGCATCCAACTGGGCAAGGACGGAAGGCCCGTCATACCAGCACATCCGGCCGGAGCCGGAAACCAGGTTGTCGCCCTGAAAAGCAGAAATCGGAATGAAGCGGACAGGCCGCACTCCCAGGCCCTCGAGGTAGGCCGCATAATCGACGGCCAGTTTTTCAAACACTTCCCGAGAATAATCCACGAGGTCCATCTTATTGACCAGGATCACCACCTGTTTAATCCCGATCATCGAGAGCACAAGGCCGTGGCGCTTCGTATTCTCTTGAATCCCCTCCTTGGCATCAATGACCAGCAGCGCGGCTTCGGCATGCGAAGCACCCGTCACCATGTTTTTTAGGAATTCAATATGGCCGGGAGCGTCCAGGATAATATAGTCGCGCTTTGCGGTCTTGAAGAAGCAGCGGGCCGTATCGATCGTAATCCCCTGGCGTCGCTCGTCCTTGAGGGCATCGAGCAAAAAAGCATATTCGAAGGGCTTGGCGTTTCGCGCGCAGTCGGCTTTGACCTGCTCAAGCTTTCCTTGAGGAAGCGAGCCGGTATCGGCCAAAAGGCGGCCGATGACGGTGCTTTTGCCGTGATCGACGTGCCCGACGATGACGATGTTCATCTGTTCTTTGGACATAAAATCTTAGATTTCTCCTCCCCATGTTCGCGGGGTCGTCGAAATGACACCCTTGGGCGCCGTCACATGTACCCTTCCCGGCGCAGGGTCTCGAGGCCGCCCGAGTCTTCTTTGTCCTGTGCGCGGCCCGAGCGCTCGGCGACGTTCGCGAACTTTCCGCTCCGAAGCTCTTCGACGATCTCGGCCGGGTTGCGCGCCTCGGAATCCACCGGCAGCGTGCACGGATAGCAGCCGAGCGAGCGGTAGCGTTTGCCGCTCCCCTGATTGAAATAAAGCGAAGTCATCGGAATTTTCTCGCGGTCGATGTACTCCCAGATATTCAGTTCCGTCCAGTCCAGCAGCGGATGAATCCGTACGTGGGTCCCGGGCGCAAAATCGGTTTTGAACTGGTTCCAGAATTCGGGCGGCTGGTCGCCGACACTCCATTCATTGTATTTGTCGCGGGGTGAAAAATAGCGTTCCTTCGAGCGGCTCCCCTCCTCGTCCGCGCGGACCCCGACGATCACGCCCGTATAGGGCTCACGGTTTTCATCGGGTTCATACTTGAGTGTGCGGTGATTCAAGCGGTAGCGGGTCCATTCCCCTGAAAGGGTATGGCGCAAGGCCTCGCTTTTGAGATTCTTGCAGCACCCGAGCCGGTCGACATTCCCGTCGGGGAAAGTCTCCTTCGCGGCCAAGGCCCGGGTATTCTCGCCCACAATCATGTTCAGGTGCCAGCGGATCGCAAGGTCGTCGCGGTAGCGGATCATTTCTGGAATTTTGAAATGCGTATCGATATGGACCAGCGGAATCGGGACATGGCCGAAGAAGGCCTTGCGCGCAAGCCACAGCAGGACCGTGCTGTCCTTGCCGATCGACCAGAGCATGCAAAGGCTCTTGAAGCTCCGGTAGGCTTCCCTCAAAATGTAGATGCTCTGCGATTCAAGTTTGGTTAAGCCATCCATGGCGTCACTTTCTGCGATGTAATCCGCACTCCTTTTGATCGGGCCGCTCCCACCACCACCGGCCGGCCCGCGCGTCCTCCCCGAGTTTGACCGCGCGCGTACAGGGGGCGCATCCGATGCTCGGATACCCCTGATCATGCAGGGCGTTGTAGGGAACATTGTGCGCGTGAATATAGTTCCATACGTCTTCGGCCGTCCAGTCTGCCAGGGGATTGATTTTCACAAGGCCGTTCGCTTCATCCCATTCGATTTTGGAAACCTCCGCGCGCGTCACCGCCTGGTCCCTTCGCAGGCCGCAAATCCAGGCGTCTAGGCCCGCCAGCTGACGCCTGAGCGGCTCCACCTTCCGGACCCGGCAGCAAAGCTGCCTATTTTCCCGGCTGGCGTAAAAAAGATTGGGCCCGTTTTCAGAAACCATTTTTTCGACGGCTCCGGTGTCCGGAAAAAGGACTTCATAACGGAAGCTGTACCGTTCCGCCGTCGCTTCTATGACCCGGTACGTTTCCTGCGGAAGGCGCCCGGTATCCAGAGTAAAAATGCGTGATCCCGGACGGGCCTTCAAAACCATGTCCGTCAGCACCTGGTCTTCCGCCGCAAGACTTGAGGCCAGAGCTATCCGCTCCCGGTTGAAAATTTTAAAAACCTCGCGCAAAACCTCTTCGGCTTTCAACGGCTCCAATCGCCGCCGATCACTCTCGACTTGTTGTTTTTGCATCGGTGAGTTCGTCCTCATCAGATTTGATAATCCGGTTCTTCCAATCCAAACTTGATCTTGTTCCAGGCTCGTTCGTGAAAGTAGTATAACGCCATCTTCGTAAAAACCTCCACCATCCCGATCGAAAGGGCGAGCCGTAAGGTCCCGGTGAGAATCCACGAGACAATAATGGTATCCATCGTTCCGGTCAACCGCCAGGACATGGCCTTCAAAATACTTCGCTGCCTCTTCTCGATCACAACTGCCTCCGAGTGTCTTCAAATATAGAACATGGCCGTCCGGTTTTTTTCCTGCGATGCTTTCACGAGGCCGGTCAGAGTCTGTGAACTCCAAAAATCATCCATGTTTGACCACATCTGGCTGAGGAAATCTGCAACCGCCTTCTGCGCCAAAGATTCCGCCTGAGGATACCTCTCCAGCTTCGCGCAAAGAGGCCCTTGCACCGCCTCACAGATTGTCTTAAGATCAATCTGCTCGGGAGGCCTCGCAAGCCGGTAGCCGCCTCTCGCGCCGCGCTGCGCCTGAATCAGGTCTTTGGACTTTAAAGCAGCAACAATCTGCTCCATGAATTTTGGCGGTATCTTTTCTTTGCCGACAATATCATGGAGTGAAGTCATTTGTTCACTTTCGAACCGCTCCGTCAAATTGAGCATGAAAATAAGAGCGTATCGGGTCTTTGCTGTGATTTTCATAATATACTTTACTATTCCTATAAAGTTAGTATAGTAATAGCATGCGATCTGGACCCTGTCAAATGATTTCATCGAAATAGGAGTTTCCATTACACAATGAAGATCCCCTTCGAACCCCAATTCAAGACCCCGAAAGAAAACCTGTGCAAAGAAGAACTCAATAAGCTGAACGCAAAAAATGCCTTCGAGGGCTGCCTGCACGAAGACCTCAGGGACGGTAAACCGGACCTGCCCTGGGAGGCTGAACAACTCGCAAAATCCCACGGCGTCTATCTGGAATTTGACCGTGCACAAAAGGGTGCGGAAAAAAATTGGATCTATATGATGCGGATCGCGATCCCCGGCGGCGGGCCCATTTCACCGGATCAATGGCTCGTCCTCGATGAACTTTCGAATCGGTACACCCACCCCCCCGAGGGACGCCCTTCCCTGCGCCTAACCACCCGTCAAAACATTCAGTTCCACTGGGTCAAGAAGGAAGGCATCATTCCCATCGTCCGGGCGCTCACGGGTTCAGGGCTTACGACGCTGAACGGGTGCGGAGACAACGCCAGGAACGTCATGGCCTGTCCCCTCGCCTGCCGCTCGGATCTTTTCAATGCCAATGATTGGGCACAGAAAATCTCCGGGCATTTCCGCCTTCCGTCGGGCCCTTACGAGCGAGTATTCGAGATTCCGTCCGGACCTCCGGCCGCATCGGAGAACTCCTTCCGGTATGGTCCTCAGCTTCTCAATCGGAAAATAAAAATCGGGCTGTCGATGGTTCATCGCAGTCCCGAAACCGGCGCCGTCATCGCCGACAATTGTACCGAGTTTCTCACCAACGACATCGGGGTCGCGCCGATTGTGAAAGCCGGTCGTGTCGATGCCTTTCAAATCTATGCCGGAGGTGGGCAGGGTGAACGTAACGGCAAGCCCACAACCGCCGTGCTGGCCCAGCCTTTTGGCGTTGTCAAATCCGGAGAACTTCTTACAGTGCTCGATGCCATGGTCAGCGTCCATCAGGAATGGGGAGACCGGCAAAACCGCTTCTGGGCGCGCCTCAAATACGTCATCAAAAAAATGGGGATCCCCTGGTATCGCGACCGCGTCGCCGAGCGCCTTGGGTTTCAAATCCAGCCCCCCGATTCCGGGCTTGATTACGGCGCGCAGCAGCTTCACCTCGGATGGCAGGCCCAGTCGGACAACACCAATCTTTCTTTCGGCATGTTCATCGAGAACGGCCGGATCAAGGATGGTACCGAAAACGGCGACATCAAAACCCTGGTCCGTGAGCTCGTGGCCAAATATCAAACCGCCGTGGTTGCCACGCCAGGTCAGCACCTCCTGTTCCTCGACCTTCCGGCCTTGCGCCGGGAGGAATTCGAAGCGGACCTCACTCGTCTCGGATACAACAACCGGCGCGGGAGGCCTTTCTCCAGGTTGCGGCTCCATTCGAGCGCCTGCGTCGGACTCGACACCTGCCGCCTCTCCTATACCGAGTCCGAAAAATTCGAGCCTCGGTTAATCGATGAACTCGAAGTCATGGGGTGGGGCGATTTGGCGACCACCCTCGCCGTAACAGGTTGTGAACGCCAGTGCGACCGGCCTGCGACCAAAGCCATCGGCCTGATCGGATCGGGGCTCAACCGGTACCAACTCAAACTCATGGGAACCGAGGACGGCCGCCATCAGGGCAAACCCGTCATTTTGCCGTCGACACAAAAAATGTATCTGCGCTCTATCCCCCGGGAAAAAATACCTGTCCTCCTCAGAGTCCTTTTCGATTATTATATGAAGAGTCGCAAGGCCGGTGAGACGCTCGGATACTTCCACCGAAGAATCGGCATCGAGGCCATCATCACAATGCTGTCCGCTCATGAAGAAACCGGAGAGCTCATGAAACAAACCTTCAGCACAGACGACATTCTGGAATAGCCATGGCCCATCCCCGCCATCCCTCGCCACTCTTGATCCTTCTCGATGTCGGCAATACCGCCGTCACCTATGGAATCTATTCGAGCGGGAGAATGCTGAATGGGGGTTCTGCGAAAATTGATTCAATCCCAAAAATAGTCAAAAAATACGCCACAAATGGGTCGTTTCGTCCAATTAATACCGTTATTAGCTCCGTTGTCCCAGGATATATATCATTTCTGAAAAAGTCATTTGCTCAATTGAAAGACATTCGTTTATGGGTTGCCGGAAGAAATCTTCCGGTTCCTGTCAATTCTAATTATAAGCATAACAATAAGTTAGGAATAGACAGGGCCGTGAATGCCTATGGCGCATCCCAAATTTATGTAAATCCGCTGGTTGTGATTGATATCGGAACGGCCATCACCGCCGATTTTATCTCCAAAAAGGGGGTTTTCGAAGGAGGCTTGATCATACCGGGTCCCCAAATTTCCTTCGAGGCTCTCAAGGCAAGAACAGCCCTCCTCCCAAAAAATTTGGCTTTCCCGGTAAAAAGTGACGGTTTTCTCGGGAAATCAACGTCGGAATGCATGTCTTCTGGGGTTCTCCAGGGTTTTGGGGCAATGCTAGACGGTCTCATCGACCGATTTCGCTCTCAATACGGAAGTGCTCTTCGGATCATAGTCACCGGCGGATACTCCTCGATCCTGCGAAAGTATTCCCATTCCAGATTCACCCTCAACCCCGACCTGTCGATTCAATCACTCCTTCTGCTGTATAAATCCAAATCCCGCTGATTTTTTTCTTGACTGCAACCACTCATCCCATATAATAAGGCCGTTTTTAGCACTCCTTGTCATGGAGTGCTAAATAGCGCGTAATTTGCAGAACAACGGGTTGCTGCAACCGGAATTTTCGAATTTAAGCGAATCACTTCCGTTTTATTCTGAAGCTCAACAAAGCAACAAGCCCAATGTCTTCGGGCTATAAACAGGAGGAATAACATGGCAAAACAATTACTCTTCAGCGAAGAAGCCAGACGCGCCATTCAGCGGGGCGTGGATCAGCTTGCCGATGCCGTGAAGGTCACGTTGGGCCCCAAAGGGCGCAATGTGGTCATCGAAAAAAAATTCGGCGCGCCGACCATCACCAAGGATGGCGTCACGGTTGCCAAAGAAGTTGAACTGGAAGAATCCTACGAAAACATGGGCGCCCAGATGGTCAAGGAAGTGGCGTCCAAAACTTCCGACACCGCCGGGGACGGAACGACGACCGCAACGGTGCTCGCCCAAGCCATTTACCGCGAGGGTTTGAAAAACGTCACGGCCGGTGCTAATCCGATGGCCCTGAAGCGCGGAATCGACAAGGCCGTCGAAGCCATCGTCGAAGAGCTCGGAAGAGTGGCTAAGAACATCGGCAAAGACAAGAAGGAGATCGCCCAGGTCGCGACCATCGCGGCGAACTCCGACACCACGATCGGCGATCAGATTGCCGAGGCGATGGAAAAAGTTGGCAAAGACGGCGTCATCACGGTCGAAGAAGCCAAGACGACGGCCACCACCCTCGAAGTCGTCGAGGGCATGCAGTTCGATCAGGGGTATATCTCCCCTTATTTCGTAAGTGATGCGGAACGGATGGAAGCCGTGCTCGAAGAGCCCTACATCCTCATCCACGAGAAAAAGATCTCGGCCATGAAGGACCTTCTGACTGTCCTCGAAAGCGTGGCAAAAAGCGGCAAGCCGCTTTTGATCATCGCCGAGGAAATCGAGGGCGAGGCTCTGGCCACCCTCGTCGTGAACAAGATCCGCGGAACCCTTCAGGTCTGCGCCGTCAAGGCCCCCGGATACGGCGACCGCCGCAAGGCAATGCTCGACGATATCGCCATCCTTACGGGCGGCAAGTCGATCACCGAAGACCTCGGAATCAAGCTCGAGAACGTGAAGCTGGGCGACCTCGGGCGCGCAAAGCGGGTCACCGTCGACAAGGAAAATACGACGATCGTCGAAGGGGCCGGCAAGTCCGTCGACATTAACGGCCGGATCGCGCAGATCAAGAAGCAGATCGACGATACGGATTCCGATTATGACCGTGAAAAATTGCAGGAAAGGCTCGCCAAGCTGGCGGGCGGGGTCGCGGTCATCAACGTCGGGGCCGCCACCGAAACCGAAATGAAGGAAAAGAAAGCACGCGTCGAAGACGCGCTGCACGCGACGCGGGCCGCAGTCGAGGAAGGCATCGTCCCGGGCGGCGGAGTCGCGCTGATTCGCGCTGCGAGCGTCATCGATAATCTCAAACTCAAGGGCGACGAAAAAATCGGCGCCGCCATCGTCCGGCGGGCCCTGGAAGAGCCGATTCGCCAAATCGCGGCCAACGCGGGGGAAGAAGGCTCCGTCGTGGTCCAGCGGATCTTGAGCGAAAAAGGCAACATTGGGTTTAACGCCGAAACCGGCGAATACGAAGACCTGGTCGCAGCCGGCATCATCGACCCCAAAAAGGTCACCCGCTCGGCCCTGCAGAACGCTTGCAGCATCGCCTCATTGCTCCTGACCACCGAAGCCCTGATCACAGACATTCCGGAAGAAGACAAGGCTGGGCCTGGAATGCCTCCGGGCGGCGGCATGGGCGGTATGGGCGGCATGGGTGGCATGGGCGGAGGGATGGATTACTAATACCGAACACGAACCGAACGGGCAAAAAGTTTCGTTAAAAATACTTCAAAAATAAAAAAGAGGAGAAAACGATCATGAAGATTAAACCCTTAGGCGATAAAATTCTCGTAGAAATCCTGGAATCCGAAGAAAAAACCAAGGGCGGCATCATCCTGCCCGATACGGCCAAGGAAGAAAAGGCCGAAGGCCGCGTCATTGCCGTCGGTACCGGAAAAGTGCTCGAATCCGGAAAGGTCCAGCCTTTGGAAGTGAAAAAGGGCGATCGGATCATTTTCGGGAAATACTCCGGCGATGAGATCGTCATCGACGGCAAAAAGCACAAGATCGTGAAAGAAACCGAAGTGCTGGCCGTTTTCGAAGACTAATCTCTCAACCTAAGGAGTATTCCCATGTCAGGAAAAATATTGTCCTACAGCGAACAGGCGCGCCAGAAACTGAAACGCGGCGTGGACATTCTCGCGAAGGCCGTGGCCGTCACTCTTGGCCCCCGCGGGCGAAATGTCGTCATTGACCGCAAGTTCGGCGCACCGACCATCACCAAAGACGGTGTGACAGTCGCGAAGGAAATCGATCTCAAAGACCCCCATGAAAACATGGGCGTTCAGATGATCCGCGAGGTCGCGGAAAAAACCTCCGACGAGGCCGGCGACGGCACCACCACCGCCACCGTGCTCGCGCACGCCATCATCACCGAAGGCATGAAGAACGTCACGGCGGGCGCGAACCCCATGGCCCTGAAGCGCGGGATCGACAAGGCTGCAGCCAAGGTCGTGGAAGCGGTGAAAGCCATGTCGAAGTCCGTCAAGGACCGTAAGGAAGACATCAAGGCCGTCGGCACAATTTCGGCCAACGGCGACGAGTCGATCGGTTCGATTCTGGCCGATGCCATCGAGAAGGTCGGCAAGGACGGCGTCATCACGGTCGAGGAATCGAACACGCTCAAGACCGAGCTCGAATTCGTCGAGGGCATGGAATTCGACCGCGGCTATCTGTCGCCTTACTTCGTGACGGATGCCGAGCGCATGGAGATCGTCCTCAAAGAGCCGTACATTCTTCTCTATGAGAAGAAGATCTCGGCGATCAAGGAGCTGATCCCCCTGCTTGAAAAAGTGGCCCGTCTCGGCAAGCCGCTGCTCATCATTTCCGAGGACGTGGAAGGCGAAGCCTTGGCGACGCTCGTGGTCAACAAGATCCGCGGGGTCCTCAATGTCGCAGCCATCAAGGCGCCGGGCTTCGGCGACCGCCGCAAGGCCATGATGGAAGATGTCGCCATCCTGACCAAAGGCAAGTTCATTTCCGAAGACCTCGGGCTGAAGCTCGAGAACATCGATATCGGCATGCTCGGCACCTGCAAGCGCATCGTGATCGACAAGGACAACACGACGATCGTCGAAGGCGCCGGCTCCCAAAAGGAAATCAAGTCACGCTGCGAGCAGATCAAGTCGCAGTGCGACAAGTCGGATTCCGACTACGATAAGGAGAAATTCCAGGAGCGCCTCGCCAAGCTTTCGGGCGGCGTCGCGGTCATTAAGGTCGGAGCGGCTACGGAAGTTGAGATGAAGGAAAAGAAGGCCCGCATGGAAGACGCCCTTCACGCCACCCGCGCAGCGGTGGAAGAAGGCGTGGTCCCCGGCGGCGGCGTCGCGATCCTGCGCGCCATTGCCTCGCTCGACAGCCTCCGAGTCACCGGCGAAGAGAAAATCGGCGTGGACATCGTCCGCCGGGCTCTCGAGGAACCGACCCGCAAGATCGCTTCCAACGCGGGCTTTGACGGATCGGTCATCGTCAAAAAAGTGATGGAAGGTAAGGGTGGCTTCGGCTTCAACGCCCAGACCGGAGAATTCGGCGATCTCCTCGAGCAGGAAGTCATCGATCCGACGAAAGTGGTCCGCAATGCCGTCGAAAACGCGGCCAGCATTGCCGGGCTCTTCCTGACGACCGAGTGCACGATCTGCGAGAAGGTCAAAAAGGTCAAGGAAGAAGACAAAAAGGAATCGAAGTACAGCGGCAACGTCGTCTAAGCCGCTTTTTCGGAAAACCGGGGACAGGCAGTCTTTTCTGCCTGTCCCCTTTTCTTTGTTTGACCATTCCCCTTCCCGCGCTTATAATTTCACGGCTTTTATGCTCTTTCAGAACTCGTTCCCCTGTCCCTCGGGACTGCTGTTATTGTAGGATGCGGCCAAGTAACAGGCCTCTTACGAATTCCGATGGGATGTGGGAAGACCGAGACGTTCCCCTGTAGCTCAGTTGGTAGAGCAAGCGGCTGTTAACCGCTTTGTCCCTGGTTCGAGTCCAGGCGGGGGAGTTTTTTTCGGTACAAAAAAAGGCGTTGCCGGGTTAGAATCCGACAGCGCCTTTTTTTATTTAATAAAATGTTCGACATCAAACCTGAATAGGACGGGTTCATGACAGATCAAGAAGTTTATCTTTTGACCACAGAAAAAGCGCTTGGGCAATTCGCTTCTAAGACCTCCGGGCTGGATCTTGAGGAGGTCAGGAAGCGTTTCGCTCAGCACGGAGCCAATCAACTGACCGGCAAAATGAAAGCTTCTCCGGTCGTGATCTTTTTCCGGCAATTTCTAAATCCTCTCGTCTACATCTTGGTCGCCGCCGCGAGCATCAAAGCTTTTGTGAAAGGGCCGCTGGACGCTCTTGTCATCGTCGGAGTCCTGCTTTTTATGGCGATCGTTGGATTCATTCAGGAAATGCGCGCCGAGAAAGCTATGGACGCGCTAGTCCAACTGGCCGCACCCAAGTCAAAAATTCGTCGCAGCGGAAAAGTGGCGATCACTCCCGCCAAAGTGATTGTTCCAGGGGACATCATTGTTCTGGAAGCCGGAGACAAGGTGCCGGCCGACGCTCGTCTATTGGAGGCTTCCAATCTTAAGGTGAATGAGTCCCCACTTACCGGAGAATCGTTACCTGTAGAAAAACATACGGAACTGCTTGAAGCAGGCGTAGCGCTTGCGGAGCGGAAGAACATGGTCTACATGGGTACGTCGATCGCCTACGGGCGCGCGACCGCGCTTGTGACCGCGACCGGTATGGCCACGGAAATTGGGAAGATCGCGTCCGCGATCCAGGGCATTAAAACAGAAAAAACGGCTTTACAAAAAAGCATCGATAAACTTGGGCATTCCCTTATTTGGATCATCCTCTTCTTGTGCTCGCTTTTGGCCGGGCTGGGTCTTTGGAAGGGCCTGGGAGCTGTAGAAGTTTTTATGTTGGTCGTGGCTGCGGCAGTTGCCGCGATCCCCGAAGCGCTACCCGCGGTGGTGACCGTCGTTTTGGCCTCGGGGATGCAGCGCATGGCGCGTCATCACGCGATCATCCGAAAGCTTGTGGCAGTGGAAACACTCGGATCGACTACGGTGATTTGTTCGGACAAAACAGGCACGCTCACCTTAAACCAAATGACGGTTCAAAAGATCTTCCTGGATGGGACATGGCTCGAGGTCGCAGGAGAGGGATACCATCCCCAAGGCGAATTCCGGATGAACGGAAAGTCAGTCGCGCCGGCGAATGTTCCGGAGCTTTCGACCTTGCTTCGAGCCGGCGCTTTGTGTAATGACGCGCTGCTTTCCGAAGAAAACCGCCGCTACCAGATCCTGGGAGATCCAACGGAGGGCGCTTTGGTCGTCTCCGCAGCAAAGGCAGGGATGAACAAAGAAAAACTGGAAGAGGCCTATCCCCGGCTCGATGAGATCCCGTTCCAGAGCGAAAAACAATATATGGTGACGCTCCATCGCGATGGAGATAAACAGATCGCCTATATCAAGGGGTCGATCGAGAAAATATTGCCCATGGCTTCGCATGAAGCTTCGCAGGGAGCAATGCGGCCGCTTAATGAGAAGAAACGGAATGAATTTTTTGAGGCTGCGGACGGCATGGCCCGCGAAGCGATGCGCGTGCTTGCCGTAGCAACCATGGAATATCCCGTGAGCATGGGCAAACTCCAGGAATCCAATTTTACGGGCCGCCTTGTTTTTTTAGGATTGTTCGGAATGATCGACCCCGCCCGCGAGGAAGCAAAAAAAGCGATCGAGCTTTGCAACCGTGGCGGCATTAAAGTGATCATGGCCACCGGGGATAACAAGGTCACGGCTCAGGCGATCGGAAAATCTCTGGGCCTCACGGAGGGTTTGAGTTTTACGGGTCAGGACCTTACGAGAATGAGCGATGAGGAACTCAAGTCAAAGATCGAAAAAGTGTCCGTGTTCGCAAGGATCGATCCTCTTCATAAGCTCAGGATCGTGCAGGCCTTCAAAGATCACGGGCATGTGGTCGCCATGACCGGGGACGGGATCAATGATGCCCCGGCTCTCGAAGCCGCGGATATTGGGATCTCGATGGGGATTACGGGAACAGATGTCGCCAAAGAGGCTTCCGATATGGTGCTTGCCGATGACAATTTTGCATCCATTATTACGGCCGTTGAAGAAGGCCGGGCGATCTTTAACCGCTTGAGAAATGTGATCACCTTCATGCTGGCGACATGCTTCGGAGAGCTTTTGACCCTTGTCCTCGGAGTTCTCTTTTTAGGGCAGACCCCGCTGATTCCTTTGCAGATCCTATGGATCAATTTGGTCACGGGAGCTATGATCTCGATCCCGCTTGGCCTGGAGCCGAGGACGGGCGATGAACTTTCACACCCTCCGCGGAGTTCTAAAGTCGGGCTGATCTTCCCGGGAATGCTGCTTCGTATTGCATTTCTCGCTTCGATGTTAGGCGTCGGTGCGTTCCTCGTATTTCTTTGGACGCTCCAGCACTATGAGCTTCACGAGGCTCGGACCATGGCGTTTTGCTCAATCGTTGCATTTGAGTGGCTCGTAGCCTTCAATGCCCGTTCGGATGAACGCACTATTTTCCAATTGGGTATTTTAAAGAATCGGTGGGTAGTGGGGGCAGTGTTTGCGGGACTGGCGCTCCAACTCACGGTGATCTACATCCCGCTCTTTCATGATCCTTTTGATACGGTTCCATTAAAGATCTTTGAGTGGGGAATCGTTCTATTGCCGGGGGTCAGCATCTTTTTGATCGAGACCTCTCGCAAACTTCTTTCCCCAAAACTTTTCAGCCTCGGGAAATGGAATTCATACCAAGGAAGGAAGGCGGTTTTATGACCCAAGCAAACTCGAATCAATTCATTTCTTTAATCATCAAGTGGATTGAAAAAATACTTGCCGTGGCCGTGGTCCTTGCGGTCATGATCTATATCGGATTAAGCGCAAGCGGTTTCATGGCCGCCAATTGGCACGAGAAAGAAATATTTTATGAACTCATTTACCGCGTGCTTTTGGTGACCATAGGCCTCGAGCTTGCCCGGATGCTTGTGACGCATAGCTTTATCGCCATTCTTGAACTCTTGGCGTTTGTCGTTGCCAGAAAAATGCTAAAACCCGATATTACCAGTGTGGATGTGGTTCTGGGGGTCGTATCTTTCGTTGCCCTTCTGGCTGCTAATTACTATTTTGTGACTCCCTTACTTAAACCCGACCCTCAAAAATAATTTTTTGCCGAGCAGGAAAGTCACTGAGGAGACAACCGCTGTCAGAGAGCTGCCCCAGGTCATGTCGACCGCAGTCACGATGACCGGCCAGTTCGCGACAGTGGCGTGATTCGTGAGGTCATAGGCCCCGTAGGTCACAAGCCCCAAGAAGGCGCCACGGGCAAGCGCGGATCCCAAGGATTTCATTTTCAGCGCCGGGTCCACCGCAAAAACAACGATTCCCGCCGCAAAGAGTAAATAGAATACAAGCGCAGGAATCACCGAAAGAGTGAGCGGCAGCACGGGACCTAGCTGGGAGAGAAAAAAATCTTTTGCGATCAGGCCGAGCCAAAGCGCGTCTAAGGCAAGAAAAACCACGAGCGCTATGATATAGAGCTTGAAAAAAGCTTTCATCCCGCACCTCCGGTTTCGGACATTTTTATATCGGATGGCAACATAGCTGTTTTCTATTATGATAGAAACCTGTGAGGAATCAACAAAAACCAATGAAGTGAAAGGGGCCAACGATGCATGCCTTCATTTTTTTCTTAATCGGGCTTAGTCTTTTTACAGGAGGGGGTAATGCTATGGCGCAAGAAAAAAGTGGAATCTATGATATCCAAGTCGCGACGATCGACGGGAAAATGACAAGTCTTGAGGAGTACCGCGGCAAGACTCTCCTGATTGTGAACACCGCCTCCAAATGCGGATTTACGGGGCAGTACGCCGGGCTGCAGGAACTTTACGACCGTTACAAGAACCAAGGGTTCGTGGTGCTGGCATTTCCGGCGAATGATTTCATGGGGCAGGAGCCCGGGACAAATGAAGCAATCAAAAAGTTCTGTGATCTGCGATTTAAAATTGCCTTTCCGCTTTTCGCAAAGATCAGCGTCAAAGGAAAGAATGCACATCCCCTTTATCAATACTTGACCAATGCCCCTGCCTTTAAAGGTGAAATTTCATGGAATTTTAATAAATTCTTGGTCTCGCCCAAAGGAGAAGTCGTCGGCCGTTTCGGATCCCGGGTCAAGCCTTCCGATGAGGAGTTGGTCAAAGCTATTGAGGCCGCGTTGCCTAAGAAGGACAGTTAGCGTAGAATTTTTTTTGCGGTTGCGTTCAGTTCGAAAAAACAGGGGGGCTCGTAGGTCCAGCCGCGTTTGAGCCTCCTCTCCTCTTTTTTGATCGCCGAGAGTAAAATTGTTCCAAGGATGGGAGCAGAGATCCGGGACACCCTGCCAAATGCTTCGAGGATCTCCTCCAAAAGGCCGTAAAGCTTGAAGCGCAGCTCGGGCTGCCCCTTGAAGTATTCCTTCAAAGCCCAGATCACTCCCGCGTAATCGACCGCAAGAGGGGCGGATTCACGAAGAATTCTTTTGCGCACGCGCGCCGATGGATGATGGCGCAGATTCCTGTAACCGCTTAAAAGGGTCGAGATCATGCGAGCGAGGCTCGGACCGTTCCTGTCAAAGTCCCGGCGAAAGGCTTTCAGAAGAAATTCTGTCTCTTTGCCGGGGCCCATGCCCGCGTGACGGTGATTGAACCGGTATTGGCCGTGGGAATCCGCGAATGGGACATCGTCCTGGTTCAGGAGGGAGCCTTCAGACTCTTTTTCCCGGTGAAGCGGCGTTCCGGGAAGGGCGGTATAAAGCATGAACTGATGGAAATCTGTGCGATGGCTTACGGCCCAGTCAATCACTTCGCCGAGATTTTCCTCCGAGTGTTCTTCGAGACCGATAATGGTCGAACCAAGGACCGAGATGCCGTTTTCCTGAAGTCCGCGGACGAGCCCAAAGGTGTCCGCCCCCCGAACCTTCTCATAAGAACTGCCTTTGCCTTCGATCCCCATCCATAACCACCTGACGCCTAATCGGACGAGCTCATCCATCGAATAAGACCGGATGACGTGGGCCGAACTGAAGATGTAAAGTGACCAGCTTTTCTCGTATTCCTCCATCAGTTGAAGAAGCCGCAACACCTTGGGTCGGCATGCCAGGAAATTCTCGTCCAGAATAAAAAAAGATTCCGTCTTTAATTTTTTTGCAATGGAATCCATAACCCAGAAAAGTTCATCGCCTGTTTTGTAAAACTCGACCAACTTGCCTTTCCCTCCGAACAAGTGGGAGGTGGAGCAGAAATTACATCCCATGGGACATCCGACGGATGGGATAAGGGCAGCCGCAAGATCCCGGGGTTTTGACGAGGTCTGGATCCCGAGCACGCGGCTTCCGAAACCTGAAAAAACGGCAGGGTGACGGATGGGAGCCTCTGGATTCTGGCCCAGGTATTCGCGGAACCAGCGGATCCCGTCCCCCTTTACGATGAAGTCGGCATCAATGATGTCCGAGAGCCCGGAGAGATTTGCGAGGTGTCCTCCGACAACGATCTTGGCATCGGGAAGTATGCGACGGATCAGAGCACACATGGCACCCACCTTGCCGGCGTTGGACAGGATGCTCGAAATGCCCACGACGTCATAACGGTTCTTTCGGAGCTCCTTTCGAAAGCGTTCATCCGTGGGAAAATCAAGGACGGCGCAGGGGGCTTCGATATTCTCCTGCAGAAGCAGCAGACTGAAGGAGCGGTGGAACATCCGTAAAGAGAAAGGCCCTTGAACGCGCGTGACCTGGTTGTGGAAGAGTTCCATCGGGTTGATCGCCCGGCTTCCATAAGCATCATCCTGAGCATAAGGTCCAAAGACGCTTGTCAGCAAGATCTTGGCGTTTTTACCAAGGGGATGTTGCGGCGCTTGGTCGGCAGTTGCGTCAGCGTTTTCAATCTTGAGGTTTGGCACTTGAACTTTCCAAATTCGTTGATCAGATCAATCAATGGATGAATAAATGTTACTCAATCCGTAGGAGTGAGCTTATAATAAATCAAAACATAGCGATCCGGAAATAAATACTTGAGGCTTATGGAGAAAGAAAACAAACCCCATGTCGCGATCATCGGAGGCGGAGTCGCCGGGATCGGGGCGGCCTATCTTCTTCAGCGTAAATACCGCGTAACCCTGATCGAAAAAAATGACTATCTCGGGGGGCACACTCACACCGTTCCCCTGCCTCATGGCCCCGATGCGCTCACACCGGTGGACACCGGATTTATTGTGATGAACGAAAAGAACTATCCGGATCTCTGCTGGTTCTTTGCCCAACTTGGGGTCAAAACCCAGGCAAGCGATATGTCGCTCAGTGTCGAAGCACCCTCCCGCCGCGTGCTCTATTCAAGCGATTTTCCTTACGGGCTATTGGCCCAGGCCCGGAATCTCTGGACTCCTGCATTTTATCAAATGATTCTTGAAATTATTCGGTTTTACTCAAGGGCCTCCCGGGACCTCCAAAGCAGTGCTGGCCTAGCAGGGATCACCCTGGGAGACTACTTAAAGCGTGGAAAATATTCTCAGGCTTTCACGGAGGACCATTTGGCGCCTATGGCCGCCGCAATCTGGTCGACCCCGCTAAGCACGGTGCTGGATTTCCCGGTCATGACCTTTCTCCAATTCTACGAGAATCATGGACTTCTCAGCCTGACTGAAAAACCCCAGTGGAGGACCGTGGTCGGAGGAAGCCACGCTTATGTGCGGGCCTTTGAAAAGGTTTTCCGGGGACAGATCCGTTTGGAAACCCCGGTCGCAGGGATCCAAAGAGATGAAGACAAAGTTCAGGTCCTTACAACGGAGGGGCCGCTTTCTTTCGATCATGTCGTCCTGGCCTGTCACGCCGATGAAGCGCTGGCGCTTTTAAAGGATCCCTCCGAACAGGAAGAAAAGCTTCTCGGCGCCTGGGAATATTCCTCCAACCCGACCGTGCTACATACCGACAGGAACATGATGCCTTCCACGCGACGGGCCTGGGCCTCCTGGAACGTTTTTCGTGGGGATTCCGAAGCGGCGGGATCGTCCGTGGCGGTGACCTATTTCATGAACCGTCTCCAAAGACTCAAGGTTTCCAGTGATTATTTCGTGACGCTTAACCGGGAAGAAGAGATCGATCCGGCCAAAGTTCTCGGGCGATATCTTTATGACCATCCGACTTACGACTTCAAGTCACTCGATACCCAAGCCTCCCTGCAAGGCCTGAACGGCCGGGGACGGACCTGGTATTGCGGCAGTTACTTTGGCCATGGATTTCATGAAGATGCCATTCGGTCAGGTTTCAAGGTAGCAGCGCTAATGGGAGCTGCTCGATGAGGTCAAAAATCCTTTTATGTGAACTGGAACATGCGCGCTTTTCCCCGCTTCGTCACGCCATCCGCTATCCCCTTGCGATGTTTATTTTTGACCTGGATGAAATCGAAGAACTCCCTCGGGCACTTTCTTTTTTTGGACACAATCGGTTCAATTTTTTTGCGATCCATGACAAGGATTATGTGCTGGGCACCCAAGGTCAACTCAAAAAGAAGCTGTTAGAATTCTTGGTTTCGAAAGGTCATCACCAACCCGTCGGCAAAATCGAATTCGTGACGGCCCCGCGTTATTTGGGGAGGGTCTTTAACCCTGTCAGTTTCTACTATTGTTATCGCCCTCAGGGGGGGATCGCTTATATCATCGCAGAGGTCAATAACCCGTTTGGGGAGCGCCATTTTTATGTGCTCGAACATAAGGCTGAACCCGCGGCAGGTTTTATCGCCCACTACCGTCATCCGGTGGAATTTCAGGTCTCCCCTTTCATCCCGCCCGAAGGAGACTACGAATTTCATTTTTCCAGCCTTGAGGATCTTGTGGATATCCGGGTTACCGATCATCGGGAAGGAAAGATATTCTTTTTTGCTCGTTGCTCAGGGGAAACCGCTCCCCTGACTCGCGCCAATCTGCTGAAGACACTTGTTCGCCATCCTTTACTTGGAGCGGTCACCTTCCCGAGAATTGTCTGGCAGGCCTTGATCCTTTATTTCCGAAAAAAATTACCTGTCTTCAAAAGGCCCGAACCGCGTCACGCGATGACGTATCGTTTGGCCCCGCCTTCTCTTTCTCAGAAGATCGCTTTGAAGATCGCGTTACATTATTTCTCGTATCTCGAGACAGGACAACTGACGCTTGTTTTGCCCAACAAAACAAAGCGCCAGTTCGCAGGCAAGCAGAGCGGCCGGGAAGCGGAACTTCATGTCTACAATTACAATTTTTTCAAAAGGCTTGTGACGGCCGGAGACATTGGGTTTGGAGAGTCGTTCATGCAAGGGCAATGGGATTCACCCGACGTGACTTGCCTTTTGGAGTTTTTTATTGATAACCTGCCTGTCGTTGACCGCAAGATCGTTGAGAATGCAATTTTCGGAAATATCGTGAATGCCTTAAAACATTTTTCAAGGGCAAATACTCAAAAAAACAGCCGCAAGAACATACGCGATCACTATGACTTAGGCAATGAGCTGTATGAGAGCTTTCTGGATTCTTCCATGACCTATTCCTCAGGGATTTTTGACAGCCCAGGATGCAGCCTCGAACGCGCCCAAGAGAATAAATTGGATGCCATTCTCGCGAAAGCGGCTATCTCAAAAGATGAGCATGCTCTTGAAATCGGATGCGGGTGGGGCAGCTGGGCGATCCGGGCCGTTCAAAAGACGGGATGCCGGGTCACGGGGATCACCCTCTCGGAAGAGCAAAAGCGGTTTGCCAAAAAAAGGATTGAGGCGTCCGGCTTAAGCGACCGGATCGACATCCAGCTTACAGATTACCGGAGGGTCGAGGGCTCTTTCGACAAAATCGTTTCAATCGAAATGATCGAGGCAGTTGGGCATGAGTATCTCGATCTTTATTTTAAGACCTGCGATCGCCTTTTGAAACCGGGCGGTATCGCGGTTTTTCAAGCGATCACCATCCCGGATGATCGCTATGAGACTTACCGGAAAAAATCGGACTGGATTCAAAAACATATTTTCCCGGGCGGCTTGTTACCCTCGCTCAGGATCCTCAGGAAAGCGATCGGGAAAACATCGCTCAAGGTTGTGGAGATCGAACCCCTTGGGCCGCATTACGCTCGAACCCTTTTTGAATGGCGTAAAAATTTCAAAAGCCGGTGGCAGGCTATTGAAAAGCTTGGTTTTGACGAAGTCTTCCGGCGAAAATGGGCCTACTATTTTCATTACTGCGAAGCGGGATTTGCGACCCAAGCGCTTGACGTTCTCCAAATCACATTGAACCGGACCGGCCATGATTCCTAGCCCGAAGGGAGAGGTGTGCCGGGAAGGGCTTTGGAACTACTCGAGACACCCTAATTATTTTTTCGAAGTTTTATTATGGACTGCCGCGGCTCTTTTATCGTCACGGAAAGGAGTGGCGTGTTGAGTATTATTGATTCCAAAAAAATTAGGGGGGTTGTCGCCTTCCTGTTCCTTGCGGGTGGATTCTTCGAAACCGCGCTCGCTCAGGAAGCCGCGGAGCCCGAGTCCCCTGCCACGGCCTGCTATCACAACGTATGTTTCCCGGCTATGTCCAAGGTCTTTGGGCGGGACCTACCGCTCAGAAGCGCCGGGAAAAAAGATTGGTGGAGGTTTTCGCTTTATGATGCCGGCCTGTATTTCCCCGGAAACGTTTCGAAACAGGATATTTTGGGGGATATTCCAAAGAAACTTGTTTTGCGTTACCACCGGTCGATCGACGCAGAGAAGATCGTGAAGGCGGCCAATTACAATTTGGCCCGGAACTCCGAGGTTGACTTGCCGTCCATTCGCGAACGCGTTGATTACCTCCATTCGCTTTACCGGTCAGTCAAAAAGGGCGATCAATACGCGCTTGTTTATGACCCCTCGCGGGGAACTCAGCTTTACCTAAACGGCAAGGCCCAAGGCGAACTTATTCCGGGAGTTGATTTTGCCAGGGCCTATTTCGGCATCTGGCTGTCCAAGGACGTGGTTTGCCGGAAATTGCGCTGGGAACTCCTTGACCTGGGCTGATTTTTACTGAATCCGGTGTTTGAATGAATTGTCCGCCCAAAAGGAAATGCTGCCGACGATTTGATTGATGACGACAAAAAAGCCCGTTGCCAAGGCCTTGGTGACTTGGGGGCATTTGCGAGGCTTTTAAATGCGCGCCTAAGGATCCTGGGGAGGCAGTTTCCCAATAAAAAATGGCTACACGGTAGAACTTCAGACCGACCCCATTTGAAAAACCTGATTTTTAAATTTAAAATCTCAAACACATGTCTTCCCAAAACGACTCGTTTCATAAACCTCACGGGATACGCTTCGAGACTAGCTACGCGCGTCTTCCGGAGCGGTTTTATGAGCGCATCCATCCTGTTCCCGTCAAAGCCCCCAGGTTGGTCCAATGGAATGACGCATGCGCTAAAGAACTCGGCATCGATTCGGAGGATCTAAGCCTCGAGGAGAGAGCTTTTATTTTTTCAGGCAATGTCTTGTTGCCTGGAGCAGAGCCCATCGCGCTAGCCTATGCCGGGCATCAATTCGGGCATTTTGTGCCCCAGCTTGGGGATGGCAGGGCCGTGCTTCTTGGCGAAGTCTTTGATCTCTACGGGAAGCGGCGTGATATTCAGCTGAAAGGTTCCGGGCAGACACGCTTTTCCAGGCAAGGCGACGGCCGGGCTGCTCTGGGTCCCATGATTCGTGAATATATCGTAAGCGAAGCCATGCATGCGCTGGGCATCCCCACCACGCGGTCCTTGGCGCTGGTGACGACCGGGGAGCCGGTGTATCGCGAGGCGGTGCAACCAGGCGCGATTCTGGCGCGCGTGGCGGCCAGCCACATCCGGGTGGGAACCTTTGAATATTTCGCAGCGGGTCAAGACCAAGAAGCGCTCAAGATACTGGCAGACTACGTGATCGGAAGACATTTCCCCGGAGCCCAGAAAGCGGAGAATCCTTATGCCGCATTATTAAAAGCCGTGGTGGATGCGCAAGCTACCCTGGTGGCACGCTGGATGCATGCCGGCTTTATCCATGGCGTTATGAATACGGACAACACTTCGATTTCGGGAGAGACGATCGACTACGGTCCCTGTGCGTTCCTGGACGCGTATGATCCGGCCACGGTATTCAGCTCCATCGATCATCACGGCCGCTACGCCTTTGGCAATCAGGGGCCCATCGCGGCGCAGAACCTCGCGGGTCTTGCAGATTGTCTCTTGCCGCTCCTTCATGAAGACCCTCAGCAGGCTCTCGCCCTATCAAAGGAGATCGTTGGATCTTTTCCGATCCTATTTAACCGCTACTGGCTGGAGGGGATGTGTGCCAAGATCGGTCTCAAGCAAGGTCAGCCGGAGGATCTTCCTCTCATTCAGGACCTTCTCACGCTGATGAAAGGTCATCAGGCGGACTACACGCTCAGTTTTCGCGCTCTGTGTGGCGGGATCGATGAAAAGTTCGATGCCGCTGCTCTGAGAATACTCTTTTCAAACAGCGGAGAGTTCGATCAATGGCTTATTCGCTGGCGCAGGCGGCTTGTCGGTGAGGGAAAACCGGCCTCAGAGATCGCAGAAAAAATGCTCCGGGTGAACCCGGCGTTTATTCCGCGTAATCATCGCGTCGAACAGGCAATCGAAGCCGCCGTCGAGCAGCATGATCTCTCCAAAATGGCGCACCTGATTGAGGTGCTATCCCGGCCTTATGACGACCAGCCCGCGAACGCCGAATACATGAACCCTCCCAAACCTGAAGAGCGCGTCACGCAAACCTTCTGCGGCACTTAAGCCGTCAAAAAACAAAAAGGGTACCGGTTCTAATTGGACCAGGTTCATTTAGCACCGGTACCTTTCGCTTTCTTGCCCAATACTTTCCGCGGACACAGTATTTCGTAGTAAATTAATGGCGTTGTCACGGGCCGGACTGTCTTGTTGTTTAAAATGAAAAGATCGGGGAAAATTTAAATGATTCGCTTTGGTTTATGCTGCGTGTTCTTCAAAGAGCCGATCCGATTTCGGACCACGACTGCAAAATATTTAAGAACATACACCTCCAAGGAACGCCTTTTAAAACTAGCCGCTTTATGTTTAACCAATGCCAGGGAGCTTCAGAAAGCGGCAGAGTTTTGCGTAGCAAACGAGATCGGTTGTTTTCGGGTCAATAGCGGCATATTGCCTCTAAAAACATACCCGCAGTATGCTTATCAGTTAGCCGACCTTCCCGGCGGCAAAACCATCCGGGATCAGTTTGTGAGGACGGGGCTTTATGCCCGAAAGCATGATCTTCGTTTTTCTTTTCACCCGGATCAGTTTGTTCTGCTGAGTTCAGAACGTGAGGATGTCACTCAAAAATCAATCGCGGAACTTGAGTATCAAGCCGAGGTCAGTGAATGGATCGGCGCGGATGTGATCAATATTCATGGGGGCGGGGCCTATGGGGATAAAGTATCGGCTTTAAGCCGGCTCACGACGAGATTGAAGAAGTTGAGCTCCCGCATCCGAACCCGATTGACGATCGAAAATGATGACCGTGTCTATACGCCCGAGGATCTGCTGCCCGTATGTGATAAGGCGGGTATGCCGCTCGTATACGATGTGCATCATCACCGGTGCTTGGCGGATGGTTTGAGCTCGGAACAGGTCACCCAAGCTGCCTTAAAAACATGGAATCGAGAGCCTCTTTTTCATCTTTCAAGTCCGCGCGAAGGTTGGAAGAGTAAAACGCCCCAGTACCATCATGATTATATTGATCCAAAGGATTTCCCCAGGTTTTGGTATGGTCTTGATATTACGATCGAAATTGAGGCGAAGGCGAAAGAAGTGGCCGTAAAAAGATTGATAAAAAAAATCAATGTCTCGGCGAAAGCGGGGCTTCTTAAAAAAAGTAGGCTCTCCGGGAATGTTGGTTTAGGATAAGAGGCGATAGAGGTGTTGCCAATGAGGAGATGGAAAGATGAGCTGGCATAAGGATCACCAGCCTGTTTTGAGGCGGCGTCACACCCCCGGTGATACGGAGTTAATACGGCGCTCTGTCCGTGACCGGATACGGAAACTTCTGACGTCGCAGCGCTTCGCGATCCTTTGCACTCAGGGCCTGGCGCAGCCCTACGCTTCGATCGTCGGTTTTGCCGCTTCCGATGACCTAAAATCTATTTATTTCTCGACCCCGAAGACGACGCGAAAATACCGCCTGCTCACGCGATGTTCGAAAGTAGCTATCCAGGCGGATAATCGCTCCCACTTCCCAAAAAAGTTCATGTCTGTCGAGTCTGTTACCGCGACGGGAAAAGCCGGAGCGATCAAGGGCAGAAAAGAATCCCTGGCAGTTGCCGACATTCTCCGCAAGAGGCACCCCTATCTAAAGTCCTTTTTTCATTCTCCGACCTGCGCGCTGATTCGCGTTCGTGTCCTGCGCTACTTACATGTCTCCAGGTTCCAAGAGGTCGGCCAGTGGATCCCCGACCGGCGCAGATCATTCCGCTCAAAGAAATTAGGCTTTCAGATCTGTCGTGCGTCGGAATGTTGATTCACGGTGTGATTCTCGACCGTGATCTCGCAACACCCGACTTGAACGGGTTCAACGGCCTAAGGACCTATAACCGGGCTATCGCAATGCCGTTGACCATTGACCGCCATTGGGGCATCGTCAGAATTGGAGAGCGGCCTGCATTGTTTGGAAAATATTAAATGAAAATTCTTCTTACAGGTGCAACAGGTTATGTGGGCGGCCGCCTTCTAAAAAAGCTTGAATCCCAGGGGCATGCGGTGCGGTGTTTGGCGAGGCATCCTGAATATTTAAAAGGTAAGATCGGTCTGAACACGGAGCTGGTGAAAGGAGATCTTTTAAACGCGGACTCGCTTCAGAACGCCGTGGCCGGCGCGGAGATGGCTTACTATCTCGTTCACTCGATGGGAACGAAAGGTGTTTTTGAAGAAGAAGAGATGCTGTCCGCGGTTAATTTTGTGACTGCGGCGAAAAAATCCGGTGTCCGAAAAATAATTTTTTTGGGCGGTTTAAGCCACGGCCAAAAACTCTCCGCTCATCTCGAGAGCCGTCAGAAAGTGGGAATCATTCTGCGGCAATCCGGGATTCCTGTTATTGAGTTTCAAGCCTCCATCATTATTGGGTCCGGAAGTCTTTCCTTTGAAATGATCCGCTCGCTGATGGAAAGATTACCGGTGATGACGACCCCGAAATGGGTGAATGTGCGGGCGCAGCCGATTGCGATTGAGGATGTGGTTGAATATCTTTCGCAAGCGATCACATGGCCGGTTCAGGAAAGCCGTGTTTTTGAGATCGGCGGCCCGGAGCAACTGTCCTATTTGGATCTTATGAAGGAGTACGGCCGACAGCGAGGGCTTCACCGCCTGATCATTCCGGTCCCGGTCTTGTCACCGGGGCTCTCCAGCCTTTGGCTGGGACTCATTACCCCCCTTTACGCGCGCGTGGGGAGAAAACTGATTGAAAGCATCCGGCATGAGACCACAGTCCATGATACCAGCGCGCTTGAAACGTTTTCTGTAAAACCGATGTCCATCCGGGAGGCGATCGCGCGCGCTTTGAAAAATGAAGACCAGGAGTTTGCGCTGACAAGATGGTCGGATGCGCTGTCCCTGAGCGCTCAGAAAAACTGGGGAGGGCTTCGCTTGGGGAATCGCCTGATTGATTCGCGTCAGCAGGAGGCCCCGGTTTCCTCTGAGAAGGCATTTGCGGTGATCCAGCGCATCGGAGGGAAGCAGGGCTGGTATTTTGCCAACTGGCTTTGGCAGTTACGAGGTTTCATCGATCTGCTCGCCGGCGGCATCGGCATGCGGCGCGGGCGTAAAAACCCTGAAAAAATCAGCGTCGGAGATGTGATCGACTGCTGGAGAGTCGCGCAATTCAAACCCGGAAAGTCATTGCGTCTTGCGGCAGAAATGAAGATGCCAGGTCGCGCATGGCTTGATTTTGAAGTCCTCCCAACCCAATCCGGCTGCAGGATTGTTCAGACGGCTTCGTTTGATCCGGCGGGCCTTTCAGGCTTAGCTTACTGGTATCTCGTCTGGCCTATTCATCAACTGGTATTTGCAGGCATGTTAAAAGGGATCGCGGATCGGTCCCTCTTGCCGTAACAGGGTTGCGCTACTTTTCTTGAAGAGAATAGATCACTTCATTGCGGCGGAAAAAAGGAAGTGTCCAGGGCGGGTTGTAAAAAGCGTAAATCGGATCCCCCACCGTTTTTAATCCCCGGT
This sequence comes from Candidatus Omnitrophota bacterium, assembly GCA_041666865.1. Lineage (GTDB taxonomy): Bacteria > Omnitrophota > Omnitrophia > Omnitrophales > Aquincolibacteriaceae > JBAYGD01. Next base: position 39,301 of record JBAYGD010000014.1, read on the forward strand.
CCTGAATAAAGGCATCCAGTTTCTCTGAATGCTTCCTCAAATTCCTATCCGTCCAAAATCCAGAAAACCGGATGGCAACCGTTCGCTGTCCGGGTACGGATAAAATTTTGATAGCCGGATTATTCGGTTTGGGTAAGGTTTCCAGCGTGTAGGAAGAGGGCATGGTGAACCGGACCTTCCAGAGATCCCCGTCCCTGGTTTGGCTTACGGGTGTAGTCATGGCAATCTTTTCGCCCTTTTGCTGAATGACGGGAGCGGTCATCGCGATGCTTTGCCCCGGGGCATTATTTCCGAAAATATAATCGGCAAGGATGCGGAAGCCGGCATTAATCGCTTTCCCTCGCTCGCCTGCAACCTCCACCTCGGCAACGATCATCGGCGCATATTCCCGCACCTCGATCTTCTCAGCGCTTTGGATCACTTGGTAGGGCGGTGTTTCGATCTTCGCCATAGCGGACCTCATCGGGGTTAGAAGAGCTAAACAAAAGTAACAAAGGACGATGACCGCTGCTTTTCGCATTCTCATGGTCTTATCATAAAGCCTTCGTTTAGAGATGGGTAAGCTTTACTGTAACAAGTCTTGGTAGCATATGCTATGCCTAAAACTCAACTAAGCAAGAGCAAACGGCAGCCCTTGGTTAGCATCTTAAGCATTTCCACCTCCCCTAACGTCATAAGCCAGTTGCGCCCGCCAAACAGCACGGCGGGTCCGCCGTCTTGTTAGGCGGAAAGGTCCCCTAGGTGGGGGAGTTTTTATAACATAACACAGGCGCTACAGTTGCAATCGAAAAAGTTCGAAGGCAATATGGCGCCTTTTTTTGTCCATCCTGCCAGTCCTGCCGCTTAGTTTTGTGCCATAAAAATTTCTGATTATTTTCGATAATAATATTCTAAACAACCTGTCTCGAGTTTGCTGCAGGACCACACGCTCTAGCATCGCTAGGGTCAACACCCCATAGAGCTTTATTTGCGGATTGTTCATCATTGTGTTGTTTTCTAACCGGGAGGACTTCGATGGAAATAAAAGAACAGGATTCGGCCAATATAGGTGGTTCGCATCAATGCAACTTCATTCTTCTGTCCAGGCAGGAAAGAGTCAAAGGACTGGACGATATTTCTGGACAGGAATCTGCGGAGAGTAGTTCCTCGACTGAAAAAAAACAAAATTAATCCGGGTGAGCAAGGCCGGTATCAATACAAACTAACCCCATACGGGGAAAAGGAGTTGCCATGAATACACTCGAAATCAAAGGCGACTGGAACATCACAAAGGGCAGGCTTAAGCAGAAGTGGGCCAAGCTCACGGATGACGATCTCCAATTCGTCGAAGGCAAGCAGGAAGAACTGTTGGGTCGTATTCAGAAGTCCACCGGCGAAACCCGGGAAGCAGTCGAAAAGGGCATCAAAGAAGCGTGCTCCCCCTTTTGCTGCAAATAGGCTGCCAAGCATGAAAACGGATAGAGGCACCTCTATCAATAGGATGCGGCCAGTTCTTACCGGAACAGGGCCATGGGAGATCAAATGGCGGATTGGATTAAGGGTGCCGTCAAAAATAAAGGGGGAAAAATGAACTCGCTTAAAAAGGTATCCCTAGCAATGTTTATGCTGGTGGTCGTTGTCTTAGGGCTTGCTCTTCCAGGGTGCTCCTATCTAAAAAATAGCAACTCGAAGAACTTAAGCCGGGAAGATAAGGTTTTGGTTGCCGGGATCGACCGGCAGGAAGCAAGCGGTAATGTCACCGCGACTGGAGCGATGCTCGAAAAAGATTCACTCACACGAGATCCTATTGTCCAGTTTTAGCTCGAATAGGCGCCAAGCCCGGATTGTTTAATCCTTCTTGCTGTTGCGCTTTTCCTGCTTTGCTTTTCGTTTTTCCATGAGCGTGTGTTGCGGAGCTTTCTTTTTTGAACCTCCCTCTTTTCCCTTGTCCTGTTGTCCCATAAATCCCCCCTTGATTGGCTTTGGTAAAAAATCATCACGCCTGACCCGGAATTGAATGGTTGCTCACAAACCCCGCACACATCAGCAAGAAGGAAAGCTTTAAGGCCATTGCCCGGAAGCCTTGGAATCGCGAGGAAAGCGTAGGGACATACCGAACGGTGGATGCGGTATGGCCGGCAATTATCGATCAGGTTAAATTTGCCGAAGCTCAAAAACTGTTGAAGTCTAACTGCCAGACTCGCTGCAATGGCTCCTCCCCCACCCGACACTTCTACCTTCTCAATGGTGGGTTGCTTTATTGCCATAAGTGCGGGGGCAAAATGGTTGGCCGCAATGGCCATGGGCATAAAGGCAGGAAGGCCTATTTTTACTATTACTGCACCACCAAGGAGTGCCGACTTAAATATCCGCAAGCTGAAATTGAAAAAGCTGCCGGTGAGTTGGTGGTTCAAGTGGCCAGGAGCCAGCGCATTTTGAAGAAGGTGGTCGTCAAATTGAATCAGCGATTAAAATCTTCCCTGCCCAAAATCGAGGCCGAAAAGCGCGCGAAAGAACTCGAGCTGAAACGCGTTGGCGAGGAAGCACATCGATTGTTGTCCGCCAATGGTTGGAGCCAAGAAGCCAAGGGATTTGTCGATGAACAACTTCAAAGGCTCGGCGACGCCCGCAAACACCTTGAGGAAGGGCTTGCCAAATTACGCAGCGCACTTTCCTCCGTCAATTCTGCTGAGCTGTCCGAGGTGGACGTCAAAGGCCTTTTGGAGGATGCCGGCTCTGCTATAATAGATAATCTCAAGCCGTATCAGAGGAAAGAACTTTTAAACAACGCCATCCATCGGTTTGAAATTTCGGACGAGGAGATTCGCGCAAGCATGAAGCTGCAGACGGCGTGCCTGAATTCGGAGTGGTCGTCCGATCATGATGCGTTCTCGCAACCCCCACGGGGAGTTTTTTTAATCAATGCAGGTGCTATTGTTACAACGAAGAAGGTAACAGTAGCGCCTTTTTGTTTGACGGTCCATTCTCTTAGGGTTACCCTTTCCTCGCGGTGCTTGGCACCCTTCAGACAAAGATGGTCTAGGAGCAAATACTCAATGAATGAAGTCTTCTATAATTTAACAGTCGAAGAAGCCGTCAAGGCATTGAAAAGCGATTTTCAAAACGGACTCGGCGAGGAAGAAGCTGGAAAACGGTTAACAGAATATGGCTTCAATCAGCTTCAGGAAAAGAAAGGCGTAAGTCCGTTCACTATATTCCTCGGTCAGTTTAAAGATTTTATAGTTTGGATCTTAGTAGGTGCGGCACTTATTTCGGGGTTCCTGCGGGAATGGGTAGACGCTCTGGCCATCATCGCGATCGTGATCATCAACGCGATCCTGGGGTTTCTTCAGGAATACCGCGCTGAAAAGTCGCTCGCGGCGTTAAAAAAGTTATCGAATCCCGTCTCAAAAGTGATCCGCGAGAGTCAACGTAAAGCCATGCCCTCCTCAAAGTTAGTTCCCGGTGATGTGATCGAAATCGAAGCCGGTGACAGCATCCCCGCAGACAGCCGTTTGATCTGGACGAGCGCGAACTTTGGCGTGCAGGAAGCCAGTCTTACGGGAGAATCAACGCCTGTCCTAAAGACCACGCGCGCTCTAGCGGGAAAAGAGGTCCCGCTTGCCGACCGGGTCAATGAAGTTTACATGGGGACTTCGGTTGCATCCGGAAAGGCAAAAGCATTAGTGGTTCATACCGGCATGCAAACAGAGTTAGGTAAGATCGCGGGGATGGTACAGGCGGTCGCCCATGAGACGACCCCCTTGCAAAAGAAACTGGAAGAGTTCAGCAAGTGGCTTGTGTATTTATGTTTTGTCATGGTGGGAATGGTGTTCTTGCTCGGATGGCTGCGGGGCGGCAAGATCATGGAGGTGTTTCTAACATCGGTGAGCTTGGCGGTTGCGGCTGTCCCCGAAGGCCTGCCCGCGGTCGTCACCATTGCGCTTGCCTTAGGCGTCCACCGGATGGTGAAACGCAATGCGCTTATCCGCAAACTTCCCTCGGTTGAAACCTTAGGCTGTGCCACGGTCATCTGTTCCGATAAAACAGGCACCCTGACCAAAAACGAAATGACCGTGCAAAAGGTGTTTGCGGGAGGGAAACTTTTTGAAGTGACCGGGATCGGGTATGCGCCCACCGGAGAGTTTTCATCAGGCAAAAATCAGATCCATGCTGCCGAGGATCCGGACCTGCAGAACCTATTGCGCTGCGGCGTGCTATGTAATGGAGCGCAGCTGGTCAAAAAGGCTGACGTCTATAGCATCGTGGGAGACCCGACGGAAGGGGCGCTTCTGACCGCTGCCGGTAAAGCCGGCATGACTAAAGAGAAAGAAGAGATCGAATATCCCTTTCTTGACGAAATACCTTTTGATTCTGACAGGAAGAAGATGACAGTGATCCGTAAGCACGGAGAGCAGCGGGTCGCGTTCGTCAAAGGCGCGCCCGACGTGCTCTTAGATAATTGTATTTACGTGGAAGAAAAGGGCGTGACGAGGAAGCTGACCGATCAGGATAGGGCCGGTATCCGGAAGATCAATAACGAATTGACAGGCGAGGCGATGCGGGTGCTGGCCGTGGCCTCTAGAAAACTGGATCCGGGTCACGAAAAGTACGACGTCGCAACGGTCGAAAAGGAGCTTGTGTTCGCGGGGCTCGTCGCGATGATCGACCCGCCCCGTGAAGAAGTAAAAAAAGCCATGCTCGAATGTAAGGCTGCCGGGATTAAAACGGTCATGATCACAGGCGATCATAAGAATACGGCAGTTGCGATCGCGCGGGCGCTTGGATTTTTTTATAATGATTCCATGGCCCTAAGCGGTGAAGAGCTGGACAAGTTGAACGATGAGGCGCTTTATAAGGTAGTAAGGAAGGTCTCGGTGTATGCCCGGGTCTCTCCGGAGCATAAATTGCGGGTGGTGCGTGCCTGGCGAAAGCATGGCGAAATCGTGGCCATGACCGGAGACGGTGTGAATGATGCCCCGGCCGTTAAAGAAGCGGACATCGGCGTCGCGATGGGCATTACCGGCACCGACGTCACCAAAGAAGTCTCGGACATGGTGGTGACCGATGATAATTTTGCGTCCATCGTTTCTGCCGTCGAAGAGGGGCGGGGCATCTATGACAATATCAAGAAGTTCATCCAATACCTGCTTTCGTGCAATGCCGGTGAAATCCTGGTGATGTTCGCTGCTTCTTTGGTGGGGCTTCCCGCGCCGTTACTCCCCATTCATATCCTGTGGGTCAATCTTGTGACGGACGGCCTGCCCGCGCTCGCTTTGGGCGTGGATCCCGTTGCGCCCGATATCATGAAACGGCCTCCGCGCAGATCCACAGAAGCGGTGGTCACAAAAGACCGGGCGCTCTTGATCCTGGCGCAAGGGTCCTTTATCGCTTTTTGCAGTTTGCTGGCGTTTGTCTTTGTCCTGTTCATTGAAAAGGAGGGCGTTGTCCGCGCCAGAACGGCGGCGTTCATCGTCCTTGCATGTTCGCAGTTGGTCCATTCGTTTAACTGCAGAAGCACGACGGAGTCCTTATTTAAATTGGGCGTGTTCACGAACAAGAAACTCATCTTTGCGACGGCGGTCTCCTTTCTCCTGCAAATGGCGGTGGTGTATCTTCCTTTTCTGCAGAAGGTGTTTAAAACCGAAGCGTTAGGGGTCTTAGACTGGTTCCTTGTGCTTGGGATCTCTACCTTCCCTTTATGGGCGGTGGAGGCTTGGAAAGCCTTTCTTAGAAACAGGAAAAAAGTAACATAGATCTCTAAAATGACCCTATCGAAGCCATCGCAAGCGGGAGTTCTTTCAGGAGGATTTTGAGCCAGTCAACCTCCTCAGAGAAAATCAGCCAGTTGCGAAACTCCCCCAGGCGAGGGAGTTTTCACCAAAAGGCGTTGTGGGTGTATAATCATCCGCAACGCCTTTTTTATGAAGCCGGAACTGGAGTCTCATGATCAAAGTCAAAAGCGAAGGCATTATCCTTGAAAGTTCGGAAAACGAATTTGATAATCAGGCGGTCTTAAATCCCGCGTGCATCGAAATCAGCGGCGTCACGCACATGTTTTACCGAGCCGTGCGGTGCGGGGACATGGTTTCGTCCATAGGCTACTGCCAGCTCGAAGGAAACAAGGTGGTCAGCCGATCGAACAAACCCGTTCTTTTTCCTGAATATGATTACGAAAAAATGGGCGTTGAAGATCCGCGGATTATTTTTTTAGACGGGGTCTATTATCTTTTTTATACGGTCTATGACGGAAAAAACGCGCTGTTTGCTTACGCAACAAGCCCCGACCTTGTCCATTTCGAAAAACAGGGAATCATCTCCCCGCGCATCTCCTACCGCGAAGCCGCTCATCTCTTTTCTCATTCCAAAATCAAAATGAGAGAAAGATATTTCCTTTTCGATTCGTATATCCGAGATCGAGTCGGTGATGACATTTTGCTCTGGGAGAAAGATGCTTTTATCTTCCCCAAAAAAATCAAAGGTCAATTCGCGCTGATCCACCGTATCCTGCCTGGAATCCAAGTCCTTTATTTCAATGATTTCAAAGACCTCACTGCGGATTACTGGAAAAAACATTTTAGAAATTTGGGACGCTCTGTTGTTCTTGACCCAGAATACGGGTTTGAAAGCAGAAATATCGGCGGTGGGTGCCCCCCCATTGAAACCAAGGAAGGATGGCTTTTGATCTATCATGGTGTCGAAGACGCCCTCCAGGGGAAAGTTTATCACGCCGCCGCCGCGCTTCTCGACTTCCATGATCCCACAAAAGTCATTGGCCGGCTGAAGAAGCCCTTGTTTTCCCCCATCGAACCGTGGGAAAAGCAGGGGGATGTCAACAACGTGGTTTTTCCCACAGGCACCGTACTCAAAGACGGCAGGCTCTTTATCTACTATGGTGCTGCCGACAAAAGGATCGCCGCAAAATCTCTCGACATCGGGGAACTTTTAAGAGAATTGAAAAATAATTAGGGATGCCCGGTACTTCATGAAAGAGCCCCCAAAGATTATCTATTTATCCAGTTTTCCACCCCGGGAATGCGGCATCGCAACTTTTACCGCGGACCTTACGGGCGCACTCGATAACTTGCTTGAGACTGTCATTCATTCTCGGATCGCAGCGATCAACACCGATGAGGTGTCGCGCTACGACTATCCCCGTAAAGTGGCCCTTCAGCTCGACCCCTATTCAGAGCAAGATTTCATCGGCACGGCTGAAAAGATAAACAAAACGGAGGACATCAAGCTCGTCAACATTCAGCATGAATTCGGCCTCTTTGGAGGAAAATACGGCTCCTACATCCTTTCCTTTTTAGACGCGCTCAAAAAACCGTCGATTGTGACCTTTCACAGCACCCTGCCCTCCCCCAACCCCGAACTTCATAACGTCGTGCGTTTGATCGCTGAAAAATCCACCGGTTTAGTCGCGATGACGAACCGCTCCAAAGAAATCCTGATCAGGGATTATGGAATCGATGAAAATAAAGTTTCGGTCATCCTGCATGGCATTCATTCCGCACCTTACAGCACCAGTGCGAAGTCCAAGTCCGTTTTGGGCTTTTCAAAAAAAACCATTCTTTTGACCTTCGGGCTTCTCAGCCGGGGGAAGGGAATTGAATATGTGCTTGAGTCGCTGCCTCAAGTGGTGAAAGCCTGCCCCAACCTTATGTATATTGTTTTGGGCGTGACTCATCCGAATGTCTTAAAAGAAGAAGGCGAAAGCTACCGGAACTCCCTCGTTCAAAAGGTCCGTGGGCTCAAGCTTTCCTCCCATGTGAGCTTCTATAATGAGTACGTATCGCTCGAGAAACTCCTCCAGTTCTTGAGGGCCGCGGATATTTATATCTCAACCTCTCTTGATCCGAATCAAGCTGTTTCGGGAACGCTCTCCTACGCCCTGGGATCCGGAAGGCCAGTCATTTCCACTCCCTTCGCCCAAGCCAAGGAGATCATTACCCCGCAATCCGGGCTCTTAGTCAATTTTAAAGACCCTGCTTCTTACGCCGAAGCCCTCCTCAATCTTTTGAAAGACCCCCTTCGCCGGGAACAGCTGGGAAAGAACGCCTATTTCAGGACACGCAATATGACTTGGGACAATGTGGCCCTTGAGTATTCAAAATTATTTTCGCAGCATTCCAGCGACATCGCCGAAGTCAGTCAGCACAAAAAAATCCCTCGTGTGAATTTAAACCATCTCTTTCGTTTGACCGACGATTTCGGGATCATCCAATTCGCCCAGCTTTCTTTGCCGGATATCTCGTCAGGTTATACCGTGGATGACAACGCGCGCGCGCTGATCGCGGCTTGCTCCTACTACGATGGCCTTGGCAAGACGTTTAAGACACTCTCTCCTGAGAAAAAAAGGTCCGATCTACTCAAACGCATCAAAATTTATTTGGATTTCATCGGGTTTGTTTTGGCAAAGACCGGCCTTTTTTTTAATTACGTAAAACCCGACAGGACCATCGACTTGGAATTGAACCGAAAAGAAAACCTTGAGGACGCGAACGGCCGGACATTCTGGGGCTTGGCGGCAGCCGCCACGACAGATTCCCTGCCGGAAAACATCAAGCAAAAGGCTCTTTCTCTCTTAAAGAAAAATTTGGAATCTTCTCAGAGGGTGGAATCGCCCCGGGCGACCGCGTTTTATATCAAAGGGCTTTGCCTTGTTTTTAAAACTCAGAAAGATTTTCAGGAAATATTGGTCCGTCACTGCGACCGGCTCATGTCGCTTTACCGGGGAGTCGCTACAAAGGATTGGCAGTGGTTTGAAGCTTATTTGACTTATTCAAACGCTCTTTTCCCCGAGGCGCTTCTTTTGGGACACCAGCAAACTGGCAACAGTGAATATCTTGAAACAGGCATGAAGACTTTGGATTTTTTGATCGGTCAGACTTTCTTGAAAGGAATTTACGCGCCCATTGGTCAGGACGGCTGGCATCATAAAACCGGGGAACGCCGCTATTTTGACCAGCAGCCCGAGGACGCCTCCGCCATGGCTTGCGCGCTCCGAACCGCCTACGCCATCACGCGAAAAGAGGTTTATCGCGAACTCATGCACGAAGCTTTTAACTGGTTTTTAGGTGACAATAGCCTGAAGCAGGTCGTTTACGACAGGGCCACGGGAGGATGTTATGACGGCTTGGGAGAAGGCCAGATCAATCTCAACCAGGGCGCCGAATCCACCACTTCTTATCTTTTGGCAAGACTTGCTATCCAACACTTATGATTCCGGTCATGGCTCACAAAAGTACAAAAAAACGATATCACATTTTTTTAATCAGGCCCTCGAAATATGATGATGAGGGATATGTCATTACATGGTTCAGGGGAGTGATCACCAGTAACTCCCTGGCTTGCCTCAATGCCTTAACAGAAGATGTCCGCGATCGTCAAATGCTGGGCCCTGATGTCGAGATGGTGATTCATTGTTACGATGAATCTGTTCAACACGTCCATGTCCAAGAGCTGTCCAGCCGACTTAGAAAATCAGGAGAGCGTGGCCTTGTTTGTCTGGTCGGGGTTCAAACGAACCAGTTTGCAAGAGCGCTCGATTTGGCACGAGAATTTCGCACAAGCGGAATTCCGTCAATGATCGGAGGTTTTCACGTCTCTGGCTGCATCGCAACGCTTCCCGCTCTCCCCCCCGAAATGCGGGAAGCCGTCAAGCAAGGGATCACTTTTGTGGCCGGGGAGATTGAATTTCACTGGCCGGATCTTCTGAAAGCCGCTTATGAAAACCGTTTGGAACCCCTGTACAACTTTATGGGCGATAAGCCTGATTTAAATCAGGCCATCCTTCCTTTCCTACCCAAAAGCAATCTTAGAACTTTCATGACTCCTTACGCCAGCTTTGATGCCGGGAGAGGGTGTCCTTTCAATTGTTCTTTTTGCACGATTATCAATATTCAGGGGCAAATCGTCAGAGGGCGAAACGCCGATGGCATTGAGCAACTGTTGCGCAGAAGCTATGCTCAAGGGATCAACCATATTTTTATCACCGACGACAATTTTGCCCGCCATCCCCAGTGGGAAGAAATTGCCGATCGAATGATCCGTTTAAGAGAAAATGAGAATATAAGTTTTTTTATTCAGATTCAGGTGGATACCAATGCTCATAAAATCCCCCATTTTGTCGAAAAGTTGACGCGCGCCGGGTGCCGGCGTGTTTTTATCGGGCTCGAGACAGTCAATCCGGATAATCTCAAAGCCGTAGGAAAATATCAGAATCAGATTAAAGAATATCGGCCGATGCTGCAGAAGTGGCGTGATTCCGGCGTCCTCACCTATGCCGGCTACATCATTGGATTCCCGGCAGATACCTATGAATCCGTCATGCGGGACGTGGAATTCTTAAAGTCGGAAATCCCCCTCGATTTTGTGGAGTTTTTTATCATGACGCCGCTGCCCGGCTCAAAAGACTATGAGAAGCATTGCTTCGACAAAATCCCGATGGAGCAGGATACAAACCAATATGACACGGCACACGTCTGTGTGAAACATCCCATCATGTCGAATGAAGAGCTTATGAAGACCTATGACGATGCGTGGAAATCCTTTTATAGCCGGGCTCACATGCTGACACTCATGAAACGCTATCAACCCCGTGGAAAACGCCGCAGGGTCATGCTTTCTCTAATTTGGTTTTGTTATTCGATCTTTGTGGAAGAAATTCACCCTCTTTTAGGAGGCTTCATCCGAATGAAGGGTCGCAAAAACCGCCGGCCTGGATTTCCCCGGGAAAACATTGTATTCTATTCCTTGAAGCGTACCCTTGAACTATTCAGGTCTATTTTTGGGTTGGCAACCTTAGCCTTGCGGCTTTGCGTGCTTTGGTATTTCGCTTCGCGTGCCGCAAACGCCGGCTATATCGACAAGGCTATTGCCAAAGATAAGGTCTAAAAACATGATCCATCCTCCGTCGCTATCCTCTTTGAGAACGAGCTCTTACCATTCAGTTGCCTTTCTCAATTTTTGTAATGTGGGAATGCTGTTCGCCACGCTTGGAGCTTTGTTTTTCCTTCTGACAACAGGCGTCCCTTTGGTCCAATGGCATTTGATTCCCGCTTTGGCGACTAAAATGCGGTATGTCCGATTGATGCAAATCGCGACTTCAGTGTATGCAATTTTGGTCGCTTTTTTTTATTATAAAGACCGACTGCTTTTTAATCGGTTATGGGTCGTGCAATGGGCACGCTTGATTGTCTGCCGCGTGCCTCTGAAACTGACTCTTCTCATTTTGTCTTTCGTTTACTCCGTCTCTCTTTCTGCAGTGATCATTCTACGCCACGTCAAGGGCGAAACAGGAGCCGATCTTGCCATTTTTGTCCAAGCCCTCTGGAACAGTACGCGCGGCGACTTCCTTTACTCGTCCATCAAGGATGGCATCTGTCTTTTAGGCGATCATGTCAGCCCCGTGCTTGTTCTATTGGTGCCCTTTTATTCCATTTGCCCCCGGCCCGAACTTCTGCTGATTTTGCAGGCTTTCGCCACGGGCAGCTGCGTTTATTTGGTTGGCATTCTTGCGAAAGATAAATTGGAGCGCAACGGGTACGCTGTTCTGTTTGCCCTCATGTTTTTCTTCTACCTCAAAGCACGCATGGTCGCCACGATCGAGGATTTCCATCCTGAAGTTTTGGTGGAGCCCTTCATGATCCTGGCCTTCTTTTATTTGGAAAAGGGGGCCTTCTGGCCGTTTCTTGCAAGCCTTATCCTGGTGATTTCGGGAAAGGAAAACATGCTGGGGATTTCTTTCGCGTTGGGAATTTATGCATTCGCTTTCAAAAAGGACCCGTGGCGGTTCATCGGTTTCGCAGTGGCAATTCTGTCTACCGGGCTTTTCTTGTTTGAATATAAATGGCTGATGCCCCATCTGCTGAACGGGCAAACCTACGCGTACAGTTATTACACGGATGTCACGCACGCGATTTTTTCCGCGGCTGGCGCACGTGAAACCTTAAGGTACGTTTTCGGAATGTACAGCCCCTTGGCCTTTCTTCCATTCTTGCATTTCCCCACACTCTTTTTGACTTTTCCGATTCTATTGCAGAACATTTTATCTTCCAATGAGACCATGCGAAGCTTCAACTATCATTACACGGCCGGTCTACACGGCTTTCTTTTCATCTCAAGCATTTATGCCTTTCATTCCTTGACGCGCAAGTACGCTTGGCTGTCGAGGCAACAACCTTTTTTCATGGGACTCGTTTTTTATCTATCGCTCTTATGTTCCGGAGCGTCGGAATATTTCTATTTCTGGAGCACTTCAAAGATTGTGCCCGCCTATAGTCAGGGAATTGCAGACAAACTCAAGGAAATCCCCTCGCAATTTTCTGTGCTGGCAGACGGCCGATTCGTTTTTAGCGTCATTCACCGCAAGCATTTCTCATTTCTGGACAATAAGACACCTCCGAATCTTGAAACGCTAAAAAAATATGGGTTTGATTATGTCATTTTCGATAAGGCCAGGTGGAGAGCTTCAGAGGTGAGCGTTCCTCAGGCGCTGAGCGCACTTAAAGAGCTGGGGTATTGGCTAGAGTTCGAAGAAGGATCGTTTTGCATTTTCAAAAAAATTTGATGCCGCTATTGTTACCTTCCGTCCTGACCTTTCCCCTTGTTGGCGGGCTTTAGTGTATTAATCCGTCGCCGAGGCGCCGCCAAATAGGAACATGCAGCATGCATCACAATCAAAATCCAAACGGAATTTATGACCGTTTTCATCGGTCATAAAGAGCAAACCTGTCTCTTTTTTGCATAGACCCAGATCACGTTTGATGCAATAGATTGAGCGCATCAGAAGGCGGTCTTGCACCGCAAGACCTGATTCCACCGCCATTTCAACCACTTCAGCGCCGTGACGTTTATAAAAAGCGACTGCTTTTTGATTGAGGCAGTTGCCGCGAAAATCAATCACCGGCAGCGGATAGGGGACATGACTGGTGCCAATGGACGCCTTGACCCGCGGACGCTGCCGCTCGCGCTCTTCCAGCAACTGGGCAATGGCGCCTCGGCGCAATGCGTTTAAGACAGAGACGGGAAGAAAATAAAATTCACGCAGCGTATTCGTCAGCGCGCGACAAGTAAAAATAGAGTCGTGGACCTTGGAAAGTTGTTTTGCAATCGTTTCTTTAGCGGCTGCTTTTTTCTCCGCAGCTTGTTTGGGGAACACCCTCGCGAACGTGCCCGTATGGCCATCTTCATCACGGGCCGCAAGGGCGAAGCCGTCTTCTGTTTCGCTCAGGGTGAGGGAAACGGATATTTTTCTTTCACAGGAAGTTTTTGACGACAGAATTCTGATAAAAGCATGGTTGTGATTTCTAAAAATAAAGGCGCGGGGGGTTACCCCTTCCATTTTATCGGGATAAATACAGGTTTCTTCCACCGCATTCACCACGGAGCCTCTCAATATCCCGCGTCCGTCAAAAAAACAGATGCCGTCACCAGGATGCAAATCATGGGGAGAGGAAAGCGTGAAATAATTTCTTCCCACCTTTTTAATCGCACCGATCTTTTCTCCCAACGACTTTGGCGTATCGTGACATGACATAGGGGCGGAATGCCCGCGGAGGCCAAAATCCGTAAACCCCCGGTTAAATGTTTTCTGCAGATCAGGGGTGAAGCCAAGAATCACCTCGCCCGAAGAGCTTTTCGTCTCACTTCTGCCGGAAAGAATTTTGTCCATTTTTTTGCGATAAAAACCCACGACATTTTTCACGTAAGAGATATCTTTAAGCCGGCCTTCTATTTTAAAAGAGCTCACTCCCGCATCCATCAACGCCTCCAGAGCGTCGGAGCGGTTGAGATCTTTTAATGAGAGGAGGTGTTTGTTTTTCACAAGAACGGCGCCTTGTTCGCTGACGAGAGTATAGAGACGGCGGCAGGGTTGCGCGCATGCGCCGCAATTAGAGCTTCTTCCCCCAAGGGCGTGACTCAAATAACATTGTCCGCTAGTGGCGACACACAAAGCTCCATGGACAAAGCATTCCAGGCTAAGAGATGTTTTGCTTCGTATGTCGGCGATTTCCGCCAGGGACATCTCTCTCGGGAGAATGACGCGCGAAAAACCAATCTTTTCCCAAAAAAGAATTTTCTCAAGAGAATCATTGTTCATTTGGGTACTTGCGAAAAGCGGGATCGGTGGGAGCGGGAGCTCAAGAAGCCCTGGATCTTGGATCATGAGGCCGTCAATACCCATCGAAGCAAGGGCCTTGATCAGGGAGAATGCCTCCTCCAATTCATGATCGGTTAGAATGGTATTGAGAGCGACATAGACGCGCGCGTAAAAGAGATGCGCATACAAAACGAGCGCTTCGATGTCGGCCAGACTGTTACCGGCTTGCTTCCGGGCCCCAAATTTTTCCGCACCTATGTAGACAGCGTCTGCGCCGCAGTTAATAGCAGCTTTTCCGATCTCCGCATTTTTTGCCGGAGCAAGAAGTTCGATCTGTTTTTTTGGTGACCGCATAGGCTGCGCCTATTATACATGGCTTGCAGGTCCTAATTCTACCTGGGATGGTACCCTCTTTCAGCGCCCGCAAGGCTGAAAAATGAATGCCCTTAGGATAAGAAAGGAGTTCTTAGGGACGTCGGGTTGCTCCACTTTGAAATCCGAGGTTGGCGCTGTCCGTTGTTGGCATAAAAAAAGCCGGCACCTTGAAGGTGCCGGCTTTTTTTACCTGCCGTCCGACCGAACGGCAAAACTTCTTAAGCAGAAGCTTCGGCCTTTGCCGGGATTCGCATCCTGTAAAAGGACCTCCAGACGAAATAGACGCCGACGAGAAACAACACGCCCCCGATGGCGCGCGTCGTCGAGGGGTTCATCTTGATCGCAATCTCGACGGCCAACATGCCGAAAAGGGTCGAGAACTTGATGATCGGATTGAGGGACACAGAAGTCGTGTCCTTGAAGGGGTCGCCGACCGTGTCCCCGATGACCGTCGCCGCATGAAGGGGCGTGTTCTTCTCCCCCAGGTCGACTTCGACAACTTTCTTCGCGTTGTCCCACGCGCCGCCCGCATTGGCCATGTACATGGCCTGGAAAAGTCCCAGGACGGCAATGGCAATGAGGTAGGCAATGAAGAAATACGGGTCGAAGAACGCGAACGCCAGTGTCAGTGCGAGTAGCCCGACGAAAATGTTCCACATTCCCTTCTGGGCGTACTGCGTACAGATTCGCACGACGGTGATCGAATCCTCCCGATCAGCCTGCTTCTTATCGAGATTCATGTTCTTCTTGATAAACTCGACCGCGGAGTAGGCCCCTGTGACGACGGCCTGAATCGAAGCGCCGCAGAACCAAAAAATCACCGCGCCGCCGCAAAGCAACCCGAGCAGGACGGGTGCCGATGTGAGCGAAAGCTTCTCGTTGAGCAGAATCTCCCCGATGTTCGCGGGAACGATTCCCACCTTGGAGGCCGCGACAGCCGCCGTGTGAAGATGCTCCTGCAGAAGGAGGATGATCGAGAAAATCATGGTGGTCGCTCCGGCAACGGCCGTTCCGATCAGCACCGGCTTGGCGGTCGCTTTGAAGGTATTGCCCGCAGAGTCGTTGGCCTCAAGGTAATGCTTGCCTGTTTTGAAGTCAGGCTTGAATCCAAAATCTTTCTCGATCTCTTTCTCGATTCCGGGAATCGACTCGGTTTGCGCAAGTTCGAAAATCGACTGGGCGTTATCCGTCACCGGACCGTACGAGTCCACGGCGATGTTCACAGGTCCCATGCAAAGAAAACCGTAGGCCACGAGGCCGAACGCAAAAACCGAGGCGTGGGGCATCACGTTCTGAAGACCGGTGCCTGAAATCAGGTAGGCGGCAAACATCAGGCCTGCGATGAGGATTCCTTTATAGAAGGCCGAAAAATAGCCCGAAACCAGCCCCGACAGGATCGTCAGCGACGCCCCCCCCTCGCGCGAGGCCGTCACGATCTCGCGAACATGCTTGGAGTGAGACGAAGTGAAGACCTTGGTGAACTCCGGAATAAGAAAAGCCGCCAGAGTCCCGCAGGCGATGATCGAGGCGAGTTTCCACCAAAGCGTGTGGTCGGGAAGGTCGCCGACGAGCAGGTAGGACATCCCGTAAGAAGTCGTGATGCACAGAACCGTCGCAATTTGGATCA
Source organism: Candidatus Omnitrophota bacterium (assembly GCA_041666865.1). Classification (GTDB taxonomy): domain Bacteria; phylum Omnitrophota; class Omnitrophia; order Omnitrophales; family Aquincolibacteriaceae; genus JBAYGD01. The sequence continues at coordinate 55,389 of JBAYGD010000014.1, forward strand.
GACGCGTCAGCGGCTCTTCGAAATTAAAATCTTTCAGGTTTTTGTACTTGCGCTCAGAGATGGCCTGGTTGATGAAGTAAGAACAGCCGGACATGAAATCCATCAGGAAGCGCATCGCAAAAATCCAAACGATGAGTTTGGCCTGAAGGCTCGGATCTTTCACCGCGAGCGTGATAAACGAAATGAGCGCGACGCCCGTGACGCCATAGGTCTCGAACCCGTCGGCCGTGGGGCCGACCGAATCGCCCGCGTTGTCGCCCGTGCAGTCGGCGATGACGCCCGGGTTGCGGGGATCGTCCTCTTTGACCTTGAAGACAATCTTCATGAGGTCGGATCCTATGTCGGCGATCTTCGTGAAAATACCGCCTGCGATTCTAAGCGCGCTCGCAGCGAGCGACTCCCCGATGGCGAACCCGAGGAAGCAGTAGCCGACGATGGCCCGCGGCACAAAAAGAAGAATGATGACCATCATCACCAGCTCGACGGAGATCAAGAAAAGCCCCACGGACATTCCCGCCCGCAGAGGGATGTTGACGACATCCCACGGCACGCCGCGCAGAGAGGCAAAAGCGGTCCTTGAATTCGCGTAGGTGTTGACGCGGATGCCGTAAAAGGCGACGAGCGTCGAACCGGCCATGCCGACGACCGAGAATAAGAGAATGAGACCCAGGGTCGAAAAGGTCTGCTGCTGGAGCCCGATGAAGTAGTAACTCATGGTGGCCGCGATGATCGCGAAAAGGATCGCGAGGAATTTCGCCTGCTGCGCCAGATAGGTCTTGCAGGTCTGAAAGATCGTTTCGGACACCTCGAGCATCGATTTGTGGGCGGGAAGCCGCTTGATTTTCACAAACTGAAAAAGAGACAAGCCCACCGTTCCGAGGATCACGATCGCCCCATAGAGAAGGATTTGAAATCCTGTCAGCCCGCCGAACAAATGGAATTGTCCTTGATGGAGGTCAGGAATCTTCAGATCCGCTTCGCTGGCCCAAGCGACGCCTTGCCCCATGCAAAGCGCGCTGATTACAAAGAGTTGATTGAAAACTTTTTTCATAGGTCCCCTGCTGAATGGTTAAATGTCCTTTACTTCTTTTGTTGATCCTGTTCGCTAATCATTAATTTGTTTAGCCGCTCATATTAGGCGCCTTGACAGGCAGAAAGGAATCCTACACAAAGATGCGGCGGCAATGGGAATTATCTATATTACGCTTAAATTCGATTATTTCAATGATTTTTACGTTCCATAGCCGTCCAAAACACGGCAACGAAATCAATCGAATTTAAAGTTCATCATTCGCGTCTATCTAGGGTTTGCCCTCTTCGACCTGCCAGCCGCCGCCGAGCGCGCGGTAAAGCTGAACATAGGAAATCACTTGGGAACCTTGCGTGCGCGCGAGAACATTTTGGGCGTCATAATACTGCTGGTCAGCGTCCAAAACCTCGAGGTAGCTCGAAAGCCCCTCTTCATAGCGGGTCCGTGAAAGCTTGGCGGCTTCTTTGAGCGCCGCGACCTGCTTCTCCTGTTCTTCGCGGATCTTCTTGATCTTTTCGATGCCAACCAGGGCATCCGCCACTTCGCGGAACGCGGTCACCACCTTCTGCTTATAAAGCGCCACCGACTGTTGCCACTGGGCTTTGGCGGCTTTGACCCCGTAAACATTTTTTCCGCCCTTGAAAACGGGCATGTCCATGTTGCCGCCGATCGACCAGGTGTACCCGTCCCCTTCGAAGACCGACGAGGGATTTCGGCCCTCGCCGCCCACAAAATTCGTCAGGTTGACGCGCGGCATGAATTCGCCGGTCGCAACCCCGACTTGCGCATTGGCCGCGCGCACCATCTGTTCGGCCTCCATGATATCGGGGCGCTGCTTCAAGATCTCGGACGGAAGGCCCGAACCGGGAAGGCTGGGGGTAAAGGACTGCTGGGTAATCGAAGACGTCCGCAAGACGGCGCCCGGATTTCTGCCGAGAAGCTCCGAAAGCCTGTTTTCCTGGATGGCGATTTGGCGCTCGAGGTCCGGGATATTTGCGGCGGTTTGATCGTAGTCCGCTTCCGCCCGCGACGTTTCGAGCTGGGAAGCCGCCCCTCCTTTCAAGCGCTTGTTGAAAAGATCCAGGTTCTCCTTTCGCGTCTCGAGCGTTTTCTTGGAAATGTCCAGCTCGAGGTCGAGCTCGAGGAGCGTAAAATAAGTCTGGGCGATATCGCCTACAAGCGACACAAGGACCCCGCGCCGCGCATTTTCCGTGGCCAGGTATTCCGCTTTGGAAGAGTGAATGGACTGGCGTATCTTTCCCCACACGTCCATCTCCCAAGCCGTATTAAAACCGCCCGTGTAAGTGGAGGTCAGCCGCTTCTGCAGCGGATAAAGCTCTTTTGAATTGCGATCTTGCGAAATGCCGCTTGTGAGGTCTGTCTGGGGAAGGATCTGCGCCCGGGTCACCCCAATCAAGGCCCGGTACTCATCCACGCGGGCCGCAGCACCCCTCAGATCATAGTTGTTGAGCAGCCCTTCCCGGACGAGCTCCTGCAAGGTTTCATCCTTGAAGACCTTCCACCACGGCATGTTGATCATCGCCTCCCCTTGCTCCCGGGTGGCATAGCTCCGGTAGCTCTGAGGCAGCTCCATCATCGGCTCCCGGTAGCGGGGGCCGATCGCGCAGCCGGAAACGGATCCGGCAAGGATGAGAAAAAGGATCGCATATTTCATGAAGTGTCTCCTTAATGGGCTTCGAGTCGATAAAAAATGTTATTTTGTGACCGCAATCGATTTCCGGAAAAGCGACAGGCTGTAAGCAAAAAAACCGAGGCCGATCGCGGAAACCATCAGAAACTGAGACCAGACCGCGCTCAGCCCTCCGCCGCGGTAAATAATCACCTGCGAAAAACTGACAAAATGCCTTGAAGGCAAAAAGAAAGTCAGGCTCTGCAGCCATCCCGGCTGGCTTTCGACGGGGGTCGACCCGCCCGAAAGAAGCATCAGGATGAGAGCGATCAAAATGTTCAAAAGCGCAAACTGGGCCATGGAGCGCGAAATCGTGCCCAGGAAGATTCCCAGCGCCGTCGCAAAGAAAAGATAAAGGATGACGCCGAAAAACCACAGCAAGTGGGAGCCGGCAAACGGCACCTTCAGCGCCATCTGGACAACCCCGAAAAGCGAGACCGCGGTCGCGATCAAGATCACGAGGCCGTTGGCCCAAACCTTCGCCATGGCAATTTCGAAAGCGGTCAGAGGCATCACCAGCAAGTGCTCCAGAGTTCCATGCTCCCGCTCGCGGATCACCGCGGCGCCCGTCAGAACAATGGTCAGCAGGGAAATTTGATTAATGATGGCCACCACGCTCAAAAACCAGGAGGCCGTTCCGTTCGGGTTGAACAGCTTGCGGATGATCAGCTTGACGGGCGCAGACTCTGTCTCATCCGTGCGCTTGAGAAAGTTCGAGACCCGTTTGTTGATAATGTTCTTGATATAATTCGTGCCGATCCCGGCCTGCTGCATCGCCGTCGCGTCGATATTGATTTGGATCTCGGGATTGCGCCCGAAGCGCAGGTCCTCTTCGAAGCGCGGCGGAATCGCGACCACGAACATGAAAAGCCCCTTATCCATGTCGTTTTCGACTTCGCTCGAGTTGATCTTTTTGGGGACCTGAAAGCGCGGAGGATAGAAAGCGTTGAAGAGCTCCGTCGAGAGGGCCGAGCCATCCTCGTCCACAAAAGCGATGGAAGCGTTGTTGACTTCGTTCGAAGTGCCCGTCGCCTGGACGTAGATCGCCAGCGTGAACGCATAGATCACGAAAACAAGCATCACTTTGTCGCTGACCAGGCTCCGGATTTCCTTGAGCCCGAGCCAAAAGATATTGATCAAGGAGCCCATCGCTATTTCTCCTGTTTTCTAAGGCCGAGCATGCTGAATGCCCAGAAGACCGGGATGCAGCAGGCCAGAAAAAGAATGTCCTGCATCATGAGGCCGGGAGCCAGGCCCTTGGTATAGGCCCCCACACTCGAGTGCATGTAGTAAGTGGTCGGCCAGATCGAGCCGATAAGCCGGGCTTTGCCCATCAGCGTCGAAACCGGCTGCAGCAACCCGGAAAACTGAACGGTCGGCGTAATCGTAAGGATGGCGGTGACAAAGACGGCCGCGACCTGGCTGGTGGTGAATGTGGAAATCATCATGCCGATCCCGGTCGTCGCAGTCACGTAAAGCAGCGTCGTCAACGTCAGCATCAGGAAACTGCCCTTGATGGGAACACCGAAAACCACGAGCGCCATGGCCGCCAAAATGAAAAAGTTAAGCATCGCGATCGCAATGTACGGCAGCTGCTTTCCCAGAAGGTACTCAAGCCTTCCGGTAGGCGTCACATAGAAGTTGATCATGGAACCCAGTTCTTTTTCCCGCACGATGCTGACCGCCATGAGAATCGCCGGAATCAGAACGAGCAGCAGGGACGGGACGCTCGGCACAATCGAGTACACGCTTTCAAAAGTAGGATTGTACATGTAGCGCTCCTGAAATTTCGCCGAGTACGCCGGAGGACTCATCTGGAGTCCGTTCGCGGGATCTTTCAGCATGGTATCATTGACTCCCTGAACGTACTGAGCGACGGTTTCGCCGCGAAAGGTCATGGCGGCATCCACCTGGGCCAGGACTTCCGGCCCGGAGTTCCGGCGCAAATCCCTCCCGAAATTAGGCGGAATTTCGAGCAGCACCGAAATATTATCCGCCTGAAGCCGCTCAAAGCCCTCATCCGCGGAGCGGACCGGCGCGGTCCGGGTAAAATAACGCCGGGTCGCCGCAAATTGTTCGAGATAGGCACGGCTTTCAGGCGATTGGTCGAGATCGTATGACGCATAGCGAATATGTTCGATGTCGGTGGTAATGCCAAAGCCGAACACGAGCATCAGCAGGGCCGAGCCGAGGAAGGAAAAGAGTAACCGCACGGGATCGCGAAGAATTTGCATGGTCTCATTGCGGGCATAAGCAAGCATCCGGGTCAGCTGCAGCCGAAAGCCGGAAGGCTTCTGCGGCGCTTCTGGAGGGGCCGCCGATGGATCCGCTGCGGGTGCCGCCTCCCCCACTTTTTTCGCTCCGGCGGCCTCCTCATGAATCGCATCCTCCATACAACCGATGAAGGCATCCTCCAGATTCGCGGCGCCGCGCGCTTCGATCAATTTCTTCGGAGCATCGCAGGCCAGCACCTTCCCCGAATTCATGAGCGAGATCCGGTCACAGCGCATGCCTTCATTCATGAAGTGCGTCGTAATGAAGATCGTCACGCCCTGATTCCGTGAAAGGTCGATCAACAGTTCCCAAAAACTGTCCCGCGCCACCGGATCCACCCCTGAGGTCGGTTCATCCAGAATCAGAATTTTCGGTTCATGCAGAACGGCGACCGCCAGAGAAAGCCGTTGCTTCAAACCCATCGGCAGAGAGTCCGCCAACGAATCAAGATGAGGCCCCAGCCCGAATTTTTCGACCAGCTCCTTAATTCGCTCCTCCGCCTTCTTGGTCGGAATGTGATAAAGAAGGGCGTCCAAGACCAAATTCTGACGGACGGTCAGTTCGCCGTAGAGTGAGAACGCCTGCGTCATGTAACCGAGTTTTTTGCGCACTTCGATGCTGCCGGCCTCGACGGATTGGCCAAAAAGCGTCGCGCTTCCTTCCGTAGGAGGCAGCAGCCCGGTGAGCATCTTCATGGTGGTGGATTTTCCGCAGCCGTTGGAGCCAAGAAAGCCGAAGATCTCACCGCACTCAATCGACAGGCTGACGTGGTCGACCGCAGTGAAGCTGCCGAAGCGGCGCGTCAGCCCCTTGGCATCGATCACCACTTCCGATCTTCCGGCGGGAAGCGGCGGGATGGCGAGCTCCGTATGCCCCGAACGTTTTTCTTCCGGCAGCAGGCCGATGAAACACGCTTCCAAATCTTGGGTGCCCGTGCGCTTCATCAGCTCGGCCGGCGTTCCCGCCGCCAGCACACGTCCGGCATCCATCGCCACAATCCAGTCCCATTTTTGCGCCTCGTCCATATAAGCGGTGGAAATGAGAACGCTCATGCCGGGACGGCTGCCGCGAATATCGTCAATGAGCGTCCAAAATTGCCGCCGGGAGAGCGGATCAACTCCCGTCGTGGGCTCGTCAAGAATCAGGAGGTCCGGGTCGTGGACCAGCGCGCCGCACAGCCCTACTTTTTGTTTCATGCCCCCCGAAAGTTTTCCGGCAGGGCGATCGGCAAACGGGGCCAGGCCCGTCGCCGCGAGCAGTTGTTTCACGCGAACCGGACGCTCGGCGGCGGAAAGTCCGAAAAGCTGCGCCATAAAATCAACGTTGTCATAAACGCTGAGTTCCAGATAGAGGTTTTTACCCAAGCCTTGCGGCATGTACGCAATCTGGGGACACACACGGCGCCTGTGCCGGACATCGGCCATATCCCCCTTCAGGGCTGTCACCTTCCCCTGCTGGATCGCTTTGGAGCCTGCAATCAAGGCCATCAGGGTCGACTTCCCGACGCCGTCAGGGCCGATAATGCCCACCATGAGGCCGCTCGGAATATCGAGGGAAATGCCGTCAAGAGCGACGGCCTTGCCATAGCGGTGGGTCACCTCTTTAACCGAGACGACCGGCTCGAGGGCGGAAGAGATCATTTATTTTTTTTCGGGCTGATTAGCGGGCGGCGCAAAACGGTGCTCCAGCCAGCTTGGCCAGACGGCGGAATCTTTGATCTTGACGTAGCCGACTCCGCGAACGCCCGTCTTCACACGTTCCACGTAAGCGGAAATCAACTCTTTGGGGACCTGGATCTTGACCCGGAACATCAATTTGTCGCGCTCGCTGCGCGTCTCGACCTGCTTGGGGGTAAACTGCGCCTCGGGCGACACGAAGCTGACATAACCGACCGCCGCGCGCCCGGGGGCAAAGTCCACAGTGAGCCTCGCCTCGGCGCCCGTCTTGAGGCCGGCCGCTTGTTCCGAGGGCAGGTAGATTTCCATATAAACGTCTTCCAGGTTCACCACCGTCAGCGCTTTTCCTCCCGCCGCAAGCATTTCTCCGGGCTCGGATAAGCGATAAAGCACTCTTCCCAAAACCGGGGATTTGAGCGTCGCGTCATCGATATGCGTTTGGATCGTCGCCGCGTTCGCTTTGGCCACATCGACCTCTTTCTTCGCCGTTTCCAGCTTGGCGACCTCTTCGTCGTAGGCGGCCTGAGACGTCTGCAAGGAAGTATTACGGGCATCAAATTCGCGCTGCGAGAGCGCGTTGGCCTCAACGAGCTTGCGCGTGCGGTCGAACTCGAGCTTGGCATTTTCGACAAGGCTCTTCTGTCTGACGACAGCAAAGTTGGCGCTCGCGACGCGTTCTTGGGCCGTGGCAACTCCGTAATTGGCCTGGGCCAGTTGGGCGTCGAAAGTCGCCGTATCGAGCCGTACGAGGACCTGCCCCGGCTTAACGAGATCGCCCTCGTCCACGAGGATTTCCTTGACCCTCAGCGCATCTTTAGCAACGGCATCGACCAGTTTCGCTTCGATCCTGCCGTTCCCGTAGGCGATCCCCTTCGGAACCGCGAATTGCTGCGTTTTCCAATACTGATAGCCAAAGAACGCCGCGGCCGCGGCGATCGCGACGGCGAGCACAATCCACTTCAGAGATTTTTTCGGAGGAATTTGGGTCATCGGAAGCTCCCTAGCAGTTGAGGGTTAGAAAAACAGACAAGCCGTATTATGCACGGAAGCCCCGCGAAGATAAATAAGTTTTAATTTTGCGGGAGGCCTTTCGGAAGAATATGGCACGCCGCCTTGATCTTGTGGCAAATATCAAAGCCGGTGGTCACGCAGTCCCGCGTCACTTCGCCTCAAACAGCCAAACGCTTTCCGATCATGTCGAGCAGCTCTTGAGCTTCGAACGGCTTGTAAAGGTAGCCATCCGCCCCGCTCTCCCGGGCTCTCTCGGCCAGGGTCTCGACCTCCGCAGACATCAGGAGGATCGGGGTGTTCTTCAGCTGTTTATCTTTTTTGAGAGTCTTGGCCACCTCATCGCCATCCATCCCGGGCAAAAGTACGTCGAGAACAATCAGGTCCGGCATCCTCCGGCGCGCCATGTCGAGTCCCTTCGGAGCGTCCGCGGCCCCGAAGGCGTCATAGCCGGATTTATTCAGCCGGAGCAGCGTCACTTTCAGCAAAGCGGGCTCGTCATCGACGACCAGGATTTTCTTTTTCATCCCGAACTCGCCCCCTCATGAAGCGGCAAAGTAAAATGGAACACACTGCCTTTTCCAAGCTCCGACTCCGCCCAAATCTTTCCGTGATGCGCGAGAACGATCTCCCTGGCGATCCCGAGCCCCAAACCCGTGCCGCCCTTGCGGCTGTCTCCCATTTGCGAAAAAGGCTCAAAGATAGCCTCGAGATGCTCAGCCTTGATGCCAGGACCGGAGTCCCGGACGCTGACATGCACCTCTTCATTTTCGCGCTGTGTCCGGATGACGACGCGGCCGCATTCGCTATATTTGAGGGCATTGGCCATCAGGTTCATAAGCACTTGGAAGATCTTGTCCCGGTCGAACTTCAGCTTCGGAAGATCCCCCCCGAGCTCCATGACGAGGTCCGCATTCCTGTCTCCCGCGAAAAGCGCCGCGCTTCGATGCGCCGCCCGGACCACCTCATTGAGATCATTTTCCCTGGGGTCATACCCCATTTTTCCCGCCTCCATCTTCTGGTAAACGAGGACATTGTTGACCAGGCGGCCGAGCCGCTCGATGTTTTCCTTCGCGGTGCCGAGAAGATCTTTCTGCTCGTCGTTCACAGGCCCCACCATGCCTTCCAAGACGAGGTTCGTGGCTTCCTTGATCGTGGCCAGGGGGCTTCTGAGTTCATGGGAAACCGTCGAAGTGAACTTGGACTTTGCGTTCGCCAGCTTCGCGAGAGCTTCTTCCGCGTCTTTTTTTTTCGTGATATCAATAAAGATCATCACCACGCCGTCGATCTTATGGTCCTCCGTCCGGTAGGGCCGGACATACACGGAAAACCAGCGCCCCTCCCTGTCCTCGACCTCAAAGGTCTCGGGACGGACAAACTCCATAACCTCCGAAAGAATCTTTTCAAGGTCCGGGATATTCACATTGAGCCGGATCTTGTGGATCGGCCTGCCAACGTCTGAGGGAAGGACATTGAGCACTTTTTCCGCCTGTGGGGTGATCCTCCGGATCACAAGATCTCTTCCGAGCATGAAAAGCGGCATATTGATGCTGCTCAGAAGGTTCGTCAGATCGTTGTTCAGCAAGGAAATCTGTTCGTTGCGGCTCTGCAGCTCGTCGTTGGCGGTCGTCAACTCCTCATTATTGGATTGCAGCTCCTCCTTGGAAGTTTCCAGCTCCTCGTTAGTGCTTTGCAATTCTTCATTGGCGGAGAGGATTTCCTCATTGGCCGTCTTGAGCTCTTCGTTTGCGCCCTCCTGCTCTTCCATGACCGTTCGCAGGTAGGCTCGTGTTTCCGCCAATTCTTTTTGGAGCACGCGGAGATATTCGTCGTTTCCGGAGGATCTTTTTGGGAGGGCCTTGCTCCTGCGACCTTTCGGCGCCTGCCCGGGAAGTCCTCCCCGCTTCGTCCCGAAAAGAACAAGGAACAACTGTTCTTCGGGCGTTCCTGCCTTCACGGGAATTACGGTCACTTGGACCCGGATTCTGCGGCCATTCGACCGGACGTTCTCCGCCTCGTCCGTGGCCGTACGCCTTGTTTCCCTGGCTTTACGGATCGCCATCTGCAACGGCATGGCCAGGCCTTCCCGCATCAACTTGAACAGGTTGAGGCTCGGCTTGCCGGAAGCCGACTCAAGGTAGCGGCCGGTGTGGCCGCGGAAATGGACCACCTCCATACGTCCGTCGATCAATACCCCGCAAGACGCATATTCGCCAAGGACCGCCCTGTCGACGATGGCCGCGATTTCCGCATCTTGGTCACTCCTGAATGGCACCTTCTCTTTCAGACCGGATTCGATCTCAGGACGCCATTTCCGCCATGGCACATGCCCGGGGACCTCGGGCCTTCCAGCCAGCGGTTTGTTGACGAACATCTTCTTCTGACGGTCCCACACGTGAAAGAGGCCGGAATACCCTGCCGCAGACTCCGAGTTTCCCAAAAGAAGGAACCCCCCGGGAAGGAGGCCGTAATGGAAATAATCGAACATCTTTTTCTGAAAAACGGGCTGAAGATAGATCAGCAGGTTGCGGCAGCTGATGAGGTCCAGCCGGCTAAAGGGCGGATCCCGGAAAGCATTGTGCCGCGAAAAAACGCACATCTCCCTGAGCTGCTTGGAAACCTGATAGCCGTTGCCCAGTTTCGTAAAAAATCGCTTGAGCCGCTCAGGCGTCAGATCGTTTTGGATGCCGGGGCCATAAAGCCCCTGGCGCGCTTTTTGAATGCTCCTCGCGCTGACATCCGTCGCAAAAATCTGGACCGGCATCGAATGCGCCCTGCCCCCCAGGACCTCCAAGAGGCTCATCGCGATCGAATAGGCTTCCTCGCCGCTCGCACATCCGGGGACCCAAATTCTCACGCCCTGATCCTTGGCCTTGGCTTTTAAAATGGCCGGCAGGACCCTGGCCTTCAGCGTGCGGAAAACTTTCGGGTCCCGGAAAAAACCGGTGACATTGATCAGCAGATCGTCATAAAGTTTCTCGACCTCGTTTTTATCCCCCCGCAAAAACAACGCGTAGGCCTTCAAATTTTTCTGCTTGAGCAAAATCATGCGCCGGGCGATGCGCCTGTGAATCGTCGCGGCCTTGTAATGCGTGAAGTCGAGGCCCGTCACCGAGCGCACGATCCCCAAAACCTTTTCAACCCCCTTATCCTTTACGAACATCTCCCCCCCTCCCGCTTCAACGGACGGGGGAAAAACGCTGAGAGGATGTTTCGCGATGCGCTCCAGCTCCGAGGCGATCCGTTGGGGCGACCCGATAAAATCCACGCATCCGGCCGCGATCGCACTGTGCGGCATGCCGTCATATTGGGCGGTCTTTTCGTCCTGGGCGAAAACGATCCCGCCTACCGCCTTGATGGCCTCCGCGCCCAGTGTCCCGTCCGTCGCCGTTCCCGAAAGGATAACTCCAATCGCGCCGCTTCCCCGCTCTTCGGCGAGCGAGCGGAAAAAACCGTCGACCGGCATTCTCAAGCCCGGGCCTTTCAGGGTTTGGAGCATCAATTTCGAGCCCCGGAGGGAAATATGCGCGTTGGCCGGCAAGACATAGACATGGTCCACTTCGAGAGACATGCCCGAGCGGACTTCCTGGACATGCATGGGGGTGGATCCGACAAGAAGTTCCGCGAGCAAACTTTTATGCTCCGGAGCCAAATGCATAATGAAGACGAACGCCATGCACGGCTTCGCCGACAGACCGCCGAGGATCGCCTTAAAGGCCTCGAGCCCTCCGGCAGAGCCGCCGATACCAACCACGGGGAAAGAGGCCCTCTTGGCGATCAAGGAGGGAATCTTTTTGGAAGCTACGGCCGTTCGTTTTTTCATCTTTTGCTATTTTACTCCTCCCCCCTCCCCCTTCGCCACCAGTATCATTTCGGATGGAGCCCGATCCCGGAAACGGTCTCTCAACAGCTATTTGTGTCGACAGCACGTCAAGATGTCCGGTTTTTGTAGCACGTGATTTGTCCGCTTTTAAGTTAAGCCGCTAACGGAGACGGGCAAAAAGGGAGAGCGGAGCCCTCCCAGCACTTGCTTTCCATCACCGATCCTCTTATCATCCCGCCGGAAGCGTTCACAACCTCGGAGCGGAGGTCCGGAATGGATCAAAGGGCGTGCGGACTGTGCCACGGCGAAGCGGAAGCGTTTTTTGAAGAGAA
>JBAYGD010000015.1:0-65000 GCA_041666865.1 Candidatus Omnitrophota bacterium
ATTGATGTTGTTGGCAAACGAAAAGATCTCTTCGCTGAACCCGTCGTTATACTGCAGGCCAACCTCGACCTCGACGCCGTCCTTGGCGCGCTCGACGTAGAAAATCTTTTTGTGGAGCGGGTTCTTGTTGCGGTTGATGTACTGGATGAATTCGGCGATCCCGCCTTTGTATAAAAAAACGTGTTCCTTGATGTCCTTTTTGTTCCGCTCGTCCCGGATCAGGATGCGAATGCCCTTGTTGAGGAAGGCGAGCTCGCGAAGACGGTTGGAGAGCGTATCGTAGCTGAAATCGATCGATTCAAAAATCTGCTTGTCCGCCAGAAAGGTCACGGTCGTCCCCGTCCCGCTCGCCTTGCCGACGACCTCGACTTTGCTGGCCACTTTACCGCGCTCGTAGCTCTGGCGGTAGACCTTGCTGTCGCGCTTGACTCGGACCTCGCACCACTCGGAGAGGGCGTTGGTGACCGAAACTCCGACGCCGTGCAGGCCGCCCGAAACGCGGTAAGCCTTGTTGTCGAATTTGCCGCCCGCATGCAGCGTCGTCATCACGACTTCGAGAGCGGATTTTTTCTGCGTTTTATGCATATCAACCGGGATGCCGCGGCCGTCGTCGGTCACCGCGACGCTTCCGTCCGACTGGATCACGACTTCGATTTCCTTGGCGAAGCCGGCCAGAGCCTCGTCGATCGAATTGTCCACGACCTCGTAAACGAGGTGGTGGAGACCCCGAGGCGTCGTGTCGCCGATGTACATGCCCGGCCGCTTCCGGACCGCGTCGATGCCTTCAAGAACCTGGATCTTGGTGGCGTCGTATTTGTGCGCGTCTGAAGCCCCCGCCTTCTCTGCGGCCTTTTTGCTTTTTTCTTTGCTCATAGTTTTTCCCTTAACTCTTGCGTCCATGCGGCCACCCTCGTCTTGTCAGTCGTTTTTTCCTTGCCGTTCATCGTAACTGTCCCACCCGTATCATGACTTTTTCCACGGCGTCCTCCCCCAGCAGGGCCCGGACCCTTTTTAAAATGGTGCCTTTGTATTTCTGATTCATCTCGAACGCCAGCGCTGAATCCTTGACCCAAATCAAAAGCTCTTTGCGCTTCCCGAGCGATGGCTTGGTCTGCTGCGCAAACGCCGGTCCCACGATTTCTCCCCAGCGCACGAAAAGCTCGTTTTGCTTTTGCGCGGCCGGACTCTGCAAATTTCGCAAAAGGCCCGGCAAAATATTTTTGATACTTTCCATGAGCTCCCTCGCCCCGTTCCTTCCGGCTCGGGCCTTACGTCAATTGCATCGGCATGACAACGTAAAGATAGCCGTCTTTGCCCTGAACCAATCCCGGCTTGTCGGGGTCCGTCAGGGACATGCCTATTTTTTCCACATCCAGATTCCTCAACACGTCGATCAGGTACTGCGGGTTGAAGCCGATGGCCATTTCGTTACCCTTCATCTCGGCCGGCAGTTCTTCCTTGGCCTCGCCCATGTTCGGAGACCTCGACGAAATGAGGATCTTGCCTTTGACAAAATCCATTTTCACGGCCGGCGATTCGGGCGACGTCAAAAGCGACGTCCGGCGGATCGCCTGCAAAAGCTCTTCGCGGTTGGCCACCGAGGAGGTCTTCTCCTCCTTCGGGATCACCTGCTCATAATTGGGAAAGTTGCCCTCGATCAGGCGCGTGGAAAGATAGCTGTCGCCCATGGAAAATACGGCCTGATTTTTTGTCGCAATGACGTGGACGATCCCGTCCCAAGTCAGCATTTTGAGCAGTTCGTGCACCGCCTTGGTGGGAACGATCATGTCAAAGCTCTTAGCTTTTGCGTTTTCAAAATCTTTCTCGATGAAGGCGAGCCGCCGGCCGTCGGTCGCGACAAAGCGGATCTTCTTTCCCTTGACCGACACGAGCACGCCGTTCAAGACGTACCGGGTTTCGTCCGAAGAAATGGCGAAGGAGGTCAGCGCGAGTCCTTCGCGCAAACTTGCCTGCTCCATCTCGATTCCGTCTTCGAGCTTCCACTCGGGGAGTTTAGGGTAATCCTCTTTGGAAAGCCCCATGATTTTGAAATAGGCCTTCTCGGCTTTGATGCTGACCGCATTGTTTTTAGCGACGGAAATTTCCACCTCGCATTCGGGAAGTTCGCGAATAATTTCGGTGAGTTTTTTGGCGGGGACCGTAATGCTTCCTTCGGCAAGGATCGTTGCCGGAACCGCGGTGGAAATCCCGACCTCTAAATCCGTTCCGACCATCTGGATGTTTCCCTCTTTGGTCGTTTCCAAAAGAATGTTCCCGAGAATCGGCAGAGTGTTCGCCCTTTGCGCCGCAACATTGCCCACAAGACCGACGGCTTTCGCTAAAAGGCTTTTCTGAATGCGTAGTTCCATAAACAGGGCTCCTTAGATATTATTATTCTATATTTTAAAAATTAGTCGTCTTAATCATAAGAGCTGTGTATTTGTGGATAATGAACGTAAATGCTTATTATATAATAATTTAAACAAAAAACAACTTGGGGATAATTACCCCACTTTTTTCAACAGATCCTTGAGTTCATCGACGGCCCGGCGCGTCTCCGGCTTTTCCTCGACTTCTTTGTCGATCTTATTGAAGGAATGCAGAACCGTCGTATGATCCCGTCCGCCGAAATACTCCCCGATCTCCGGCAAGGAATGAGAAGTCAGGGTGCGAATCAAATACATCGCAATTTGCCGGGGATGGGCGACGGAACGGTTGCGGCGCTTGGCGCGCAGGTCAGAAACCTTCATATTAAAGAAGTCGGCCACGACTCGCTGGATGCGTTCCATGCTGATGTTCTGTTCCTCCTCTTTCAAGGAGTCGCGAAGAACCTCCTGGGCGCGCTTCATATCGACGGTTTGGCCCGTAAGCGTGCAATAAGCTACCACCCGAATCAAAGCCCCTTCGAGTTCCCGAATATTGGAACGGATCTTACTGGCAATAAAATAGCAGACATCATCGGGAACGACCACAGTTTCTTTTTCCATTTTCTTCTTCAGAATGGCCACGCGCGTTTCGAAGTCCGGGGGCTGGATATCGGTGACAAGGCCCCAGCCGAACCGGGATACCAGCCGCTCCTCGAGGCCCGGAATTTCCTTGGGAGAGCGGTCGCTTGTGACGACGATCTGCTTGTGGGCGTCATAGAGGGTATTGAACGTATGAAAAAACTCTTCCTGCGTTGCCTCTTTGCCCGCGATGAAATGAATGTCGTCGATCAACAAGAGATCGACGTTCCGGTACTTGGCGCGGAACTGTTGCGTGGATTTAGTCTGAATGGAGGTGATGAGCTGGTTCGTAAATTTCTCGCTCGAGATGTAAAGGACACGGGCCTCCTGATTCTTCTGATGAATTTCATGAGCAATGGCCTGCATGAGGTGGGTCTTGCCGAGGCCTACGGGCCCGTAGATAAAAAGGGGATTGTATTGCCGCGCGGGCGCCTCTGCGACGGCCATGGCCGCGGCATGCGCGAACCGGTTTCCCGGGCCGATGACAAAGCCGTCAAAGGTGTAATTGGAATTCAAAAAGCCGCCGTCGGTCACGGGGGCCGAGGAGCGCGCTTGGGGTTTTCCGGTTTTCGGCTCCTGGACCTTTGGTGAAACAAAAACCTGATAGACAATCGTTTTATGATCGCCGATCGTTTCCCTGACGGCGCTCAAAATCAGATCCTGATAATGGTCCTTCAGCCATTGCCCGTAATAGTTGTCGGGCACGCCCAGAACGACGGCGGAGGGCGTGACTTCGAGGCAACGGACCGGCGAAAACCAAGTCTTAAACGAGCTCTCGGAAAGCTCGCGAGAAAGGATCTGAGAAATCCTGGACCAGGCAGAAACCGGGTCCTGATCGACGAGCGCTGCCGAAGACAATGAGGGCGCGGAAACTTGGGGATAACTAGGGTTTTTATCCACAGATCATCAACAATTGGCTGTTAGTTGCTATTACTTATGAAGGCGGAAAATCAAGAAAAACAATACAGATTATCAACAACTTATCCACAGTCGTGTTCGATGCCGATAGCGGCTTCTGACCTGCCTAAAAACGCGATTCAAACCGCACGCATCAATTCCACGCGTATTTTACTCCGTGCGCCCGAAAAGTCCACGCAAATTTCCTTTTTTTTACCATGTCGACCGGAAATGGTTTCTTCAAAACGCGCCGCCTCGCTCGGAGCTCGCTCTTTTGCGTCGATCTCCTCGTCTCGGCAAGCGGCGCTGATTGTTTTTCCGAAACCATTCCCGGTCGACAGAAGCGAAAACTGCCTGGACCGGGATGGCTCCGTGAGAATAAACCTTTTTGAATGCGGCTGCGTTTTTGCTATAATCCCAACACTTTATAGTGCATTGGTAGTTCCATCAGTTAAGAGAAGGGATGACCTCGAGTGAAAAGAACGTATCAGCCTTCCAAAAGGAAACGGCGCAACAAACACGGATTTATCGCCCGCAAACGAACCAAGGGCGGCCGGGACGTCATCAAAAGGCGCCGGAAAAAAGGGAGAAAACGCCTGATCGTGATTTAAAATGGGTCTCCGCTTCACCCGACAGCAGCGCGTCCGAAGAAAACAAGATTTTGACCGGCTCTTCAAGGCCGGTAGCAGGGCGCGCGGCACCCTTTTAAATCTTTGGCTGTACCGCCACTCCCTCGTAGCGGGCCGGCTTCAAAAGCCGAAGCTGGCGATCATGATCAGCCGAAAGACAGCGCCCTCCTCCGTCGTTCGCAACCGGTGGAAACGCAAGATCCGCGAGGCCTTCCGGTGTCATCCGGACCGAATCGGATCCGGATGCGAAATCCTGGTCCAGGTCAAAAGCGGACAGAAGGTCCCGGTTTTCAAGGACGTCGAAAAGGAACTTCTGACATTAATCGAAAACGCGCGGCAAAGGTCATGAATCATCTCTTTGCAAAAGCTATCGGATTTTACCGGAAGCATCTTTCGTTCTATCTCGGGAACCGTTGCCGCTTCGTGCCGACCTGTTCGCATTACGCGCAGGAGGCCATTGAACAAAAAGGCGTGTGGGCCGGAAGCCTGAAAGCATTGGGCAGGCTTCTGAAGTGCCACCCCTTACATCCCGGAGGCTATGACCCCGTTGAATCCGACACCGCAAATGGGTAAGAATTATTGGGCCGCGCTTGTTTTTTCTCTGGCCATTTTGCTTGGGTATCCGTACGTTTTAAACTGGCTTCATCCACGCGCGAAAACGACGCAGCCGCAGGCAAGGATTACGCAAATGGCTCCGGAGGCCGTTCCCGCGGGGCCCCGGGCTGAAGCCCCTGCGACGGCACCTTCCGCTCAGGATCTTTATTTGGGCAAACCCGCGGAGCCCGAGCTTTTCCGGTATGAAAACCAGATCTTCGATCTCGAGTTTTCGACGCTTGGCGGAACGATTACGAGGCTTGTTTATAAGGGAGAAACAACTCCCTTTGAAATCGGCAGAGATGTTTTTTACGAACAGGAAATAACCCGGCCCGGATTTTTCGGAACTTCTCTGGGCGGGAACGCGGCCGATCTTGTGAATACGGTCTTTACGATGCACAAGTCTGCTGCCGTGCCCGAAAGCGTGGAGTTCGTTTATGAAAAGGCCGGCGATTTCCGTTTGACGAAACGCTACTTGGCGGCCGGAGTGCAGCCGGTCATTTCGCTTGCAATTACTCTCGAAAATCTTTCCGGCCGCGAAAAGATTTTTCCCCTGGAAATCGATTACGGTCTGCAATACGACCCGCACCGCAAGGACTTGATTCCGACCGTCGAAGGGGTCACCCATACCGACCGGATTCTGTCGGCGGATGCCGGAAAAATCGCCGGGAAGGGATTTTCGACCGTAGAAGAAATCGATTGGGCCGGCGTCATGACCAAATATTACGCGATCCTCCTCAAGCCGGGCTGGAAGGCCGGCTCGGCGAGCTATGCGATTGATGGCGCCATGCTCGAGGGCCGCCTCAAGATGACGCCGATTGCAGTGGCTCCCGGAGAAAAACTGGAGCAGCAGTTCTTCATTTACGCGGGCCCGAAGCGCTATGAGGTCCTGAAAAGCTTCGACCTCGGCTTCGAGGGGCTGCTCACCCGCGGATTCTTCGGCCTGCTCAAGACTTGGTTTTTGGTGGCCCTGAAATTCTTTTACGGATTTACCTCCAACTACGGTTGGGCCATCATTCTTCTGACCTGCGTGATCAAGCTGATTTTTACTCCTCTGACGCACATGAGTTTCGAATCGATGAAAAAGATGCAGGCCCTTCAGCCGAAACTCAAGGCCCTGCAGGAGCGGTACAAGGGCGATCCGCAGAAGCTCAACCGCGAAATGATGCAGCTCTATAAAAGAAATAAGGTTAATCCGATGGGCGGCTGCCTGCCTATGGTGCTTCAAATCCCGATCTTCATCGCTTTCTATCAGGTCTTGAACGACGCCATCGAGCTCAAGGGCGCGGGCTTTGTGGGATGGATCCACGACTTGGCCGCGCCGGACCGCCTCGCGACTTTTCCGGTGACGATTCCCTTTCTCGGCGACAGCTTCAACCTCCTCCCTCTTTTTATGATCGTCTCGATGGTTTGGCAGCAAAAGTTGACGCCCCAAATGGGAGGGACGACCGAACAGCAGAAGGTCATGACCTTTATGCCGCTTATTTTCGGCTTCGCCTTCTACAATATGCCCTCGGGGCTGGTGCTCTACTGGTTTGTCAACAACATGCTGTCGATCATCCATCAGACTTTCGTTAAGCGGGTCGTCGTCGTCCTCCATCCTGACGACGAAAGCTGAAGCAGCAACCGCAAAGGGGCCATTTCCTACAGGTACGGGCCCCTATGGTTTTCTCGCCGGTGCCAAGGCCCGGACCTGTAGGAAATGGCCCCTGGTGCTCTCATGAACCCAACCACGATTGATTTTCAAGTCATTGTCGTCGGCGCCGGCCATGCCGGCGTCGAGGCTGCGCTTGCCGTTGCGCGCTCAGGCTACCGAGTTCTGGTCCTGACCATGGACAAGAACTCTGCCTCGCGAATGTCCTGCAACCCCGCGATCGGTGGCCTTGCCAAAGGCCATATGGTCCGGGAAGTCGACGCCCTCGGCGGCCAGATGGCCCTCGCGACGGACGCGACCGGCATTCAATTCCGGATGCTGAACCTTTCGCGCGGGCCCGCCGTTTGGGCGCCCCGGGCTCAAGCTGACAAAGAAGCTTACAGCGCGTACATGAGCCGAACGCTGCACGCGGAGCCTCTGATCACGATCCTCGAGGAACAGGCCGCGGCCCTTCTTGTCAAAGAGGGTCGGTGCTGCGGAGTGCGGACGCACCAGGGCGGCACCTATTGGAGCTCGTGCGTCATCGTGTGTGCGGGCACTTTTTTGCAGGGCCTGATTCACGTTGGAGAGAGCCAGTCCCCCGGCGGCCGACGCGGCGAAGCGCCGGCGGTCGGGCTGTCCGATTCCCTGCGAGAGCATGGCATTGAGCTGGTCCGCTTCAAAACCGGAACTTGTCCGCGCCTGCACGCCGACAGCATTGATTGGTCTGTCCTAGAAGAGCAAAAAGGCGACGAGCCTCCCCGCCCCTTTTCTTTCAGGACCAAAACTCTCGCGGTCGATCAGTTGTCCTGCTATCTGACCTATACCAATCAAAAAACGCACGAAATCATCCGCAACAATCTCGGACGCTCCGCGCTCTACAGCGGCCGCATTGTCGGGACCGGGCCGCGCTACTGCCCTTCGATCGAAGACAAGATCGTTAAATTTGCCGACAAGCTCCGGCATCAACTGTACCTCGAGCCCGAAGGACGCAGCACCAAGGAAATTTACGTCAACGGCCTTCCGACCAGTTTGGCGGCCGATGTGCAGGAGCTTGTGGTCCGCTCGATTGCGGGTCTCGAGAAAGCCGAGATCCTAAAGATGGGCTACGCGATCGAATATGATTGTGCGCCTCCGACGCAGCTTTTTCACACGCTCGAAACGAAGAAAATCAAAAACCTGTTTTTCGCGGGGCAGATCAACTGCACCTCCGGCTACGAAGAGGCCGCGGGCCAGGGGCTTGTGGCCGCGATGAATGTCGTCCGGCAGCTGCGCGGCGAAGAGCCTTTTGTCCTCGATCGCTCCGAGGCTTACCTCGGCGTTTTGATCGATGATCTCGTCACCAAGGGCACCAATGAGCCTTACCGCATGTTCACATCGCGCGCGGAATTCCGGCTGCTGCTGCGTCAAGACAACGCGGACGAGCGGCTCATGAAATACGGACGTGCTTTTGGATTGATCCCCGAAGGCGTTTATCAAATCATGTTAGATAAACAAAAACGCGTTCGCGAGGAAATCGAAATTCTTCGTTCCAAACGTCACGGCAATTCAAGCCTGGACAAAGTACTGAGACGCCCTGGACATGATTATAACACTATGGAAGCAAACAAGATACACTCGTCAAATTTGATTCCAGAAGAAAAGCAGATCGTTGAAACAGAAGTCAAATATGAAGGCTATATTGCAAGGCAACTATCCGAAGTCAAAAAATTCAAACGGATGGAATCAAAAAAAATTCCTGCTGGTTACGATTTTCATTCGCTGAAATGTTTGCGTTGGGAATCGCGAGAAAAGTTATCAAAAGTGAAACCGGACTCCATCGGGCAAGCTTCAAGAATTCCTGGCATTTCCCCCTGTGACATATCGCTCCTCGCCGTACACCTTGATAAATATTACCGAAGCCTCTAAGAGTTGTCGCAAGTATAAATTTCAGGCAGTTTCATGCGAAGATTGTCAGTCATCCTACTAGTCAAAAATTATATCTTGCCAATCAATGTTTCACGTGGAACAATACGCAATCAAGAGTGGAACTAATTTTCCGATGATTAAATTAGCACCGTGTCAATTTTGATTTTATGGGATCACGGTACAAGTGCTGGATTGAAATAGAAATGCTAATTTCAATCCTGACAGCGCACTAGCCATCTTTGTAGGATCCGTATCCGATGTTTCACGTGAAACAATTCACCTGGAAAGGCCCCTATGAAAAAAATATTTGCATTCTGTAATCAGAAAGGCGGAGTTGGAAAAACAACTTCGGTTATCAATGTTGCCGCAGTTCTCGCAGGAATGAATCATAAGGTTCTAGTGATAGATATGGATGCCCAAGCGAATTGCACAAGCGGGCTTGGCCAGGAGAAGCCGGCGATTGAATCCACAACTTATCAACTTCTTGTGGAAAACATCCACCCGAATGAGATTATCCGTAAAACCGATTTTGAAAATCTTTCGATCGTTCCTTCAAGTGCCGACTTGTCTGGCGCCGAGATTGAACTCATTAGTCGGGATCGTCGTGAGTACCAACTAAGATCTCAGATGGAAAAGATTGTGAATGATTTCGACTTTATCTTTCTGGACTGCCCGCCGTCCCTTGGGTTAATCACAATTAATTCTCTTGTCGCATGTGATTGTGTCATAATTCCTTTGCAGTGCGAATATTACGCATTAGAAGGCTTGGGACAACTTCTGCATACGATTCAGTTGGTAAAGAGTAATCTAAGTCCTGAACTTGAAGTCGGCGGGGTCTTGCTGACAATGGCCGATTTCAGAACAAATCTGACCCAACAGGTCATTGAGGAAGTGAATGGATATTTTAAGGAGAAGGTATTCAGGACAATCATACCGAGATCGGTGAAATTGTCGGAGGCGCCAAGTTTCGGAAAACCGGCCGTCTTGTATGATCCTCACAACCGTGGTTCGAAATGTTATCTCGAGGTCGGGAAGGAATTCGCGGAGAGATTCTCAATGCGTCATCCCGCGCAGGATGTTTCACGTGAAACACAGGGCCAGGAAACTGTTTCGCAACCAAGCTAATTTTATCCGGAGATACCCCCATGAAAAAAGTACTAGGCAAGGGATTAAGCGCTTTAATACCAGATAGTTATGCGCGTGAATTGAAAAGTGCAAGTGAGATTAAAACGGACGCGCCAAGCGAAAATGTGAAGGCGTCGGGATTGCTCATCATTCCCGTTTCTCAAATTGCGCCTAATGCGAGCCAGCCGCGGCAGCATTTTTCACCGGAAGGGATTGAGGAGCTGGCGGCATCGATTCGCGAAAAGGGAATTTTGCAGCCGATCATCGTCAAACGCTCTGGGGACGGTCAGTATACGGTGATTTGCGGTGAGAGGCGGCTGCGGGCGGCCGTCTTGTGCGGGCTTGAGACGGTACCGGTTGTGATTAAGGATGTCGCAGAGGATGAGATGTTAGAATGGGCCTTGATCGAAAATATTCAGCGCGAGGACCTGAATCCTCTCGAGGAGGCGGATGCTTATCGGAGACTTTCGGAGGAACGAATGCTCTCGCAGGAGGATATTGCCAAGCGGGTTGGCAAGGACAGGTCGACGGTAACGAATATGATCCGCTTGCTCCGCCTGCCCCCGGAAGTGCAGTCATACCTCGCGAGCGGTCAATTGACCTCGGGACATGCCCGGGCATTACTTGGGCTTCTGACGCCGGAGCATCAGAGGCAGTTGGCCAGGAGAATCGTAGAAGAAAATCTGTCAGTCCGGCAAGTGGAAGCGATTGTGAACAGAAGCATCGCACATAAACGTAAAGCCAAGTCCGCAAGGAACTTACGTCCTGAGATAGTCGATCTTGAGACCCGCCTTGCACAGCATTTTGGGACGCAGGTAAAAATCTATCCACGGAAGAATCAGAAGCAGGGGAGAATCGAGATTCAGTATTTTTCTTTGGATGATCTGGACAGGGTTCTCGAGAAAATCGCGCTCCCCAATCCCGGCTAAAGGTCGAGTCGCTCGACCCTGCATGGCAAAAATCGTTTTTCTCCTTACCTCTGGGGTCCTCAACGCTCCTTGAAAAGTTAATGAAGACTGCCAAAAATAAAATCCAAAAACGGTTCCTTCCTTGACAGAAAGTTCGGCTATGATATAATTTGCGTCGATTGCAAGAACTCTCAAATTAGAGCGAATTGCAGCAGAGATCGTTTCAAAAGTTTTAAAAAACAAATTTTGTTTCCGTTTTGCCGGCGCGTTTCCCAAATCAACAGATTAACCTAGTACCGCCTGACAAATAATGTAATGGGAAGGCGGTACAATACACGACGACGATTGAAATTCTCCGTGAGCGGTCAATTCAATCGTCACGCCGTATAGAAAGAATCCAGATGATGAAAAAAGCAAGGGAGAAAATTTGGGCACTTCTGTTGATTGCTTTAGTAATCCTCCCCGGTTGCGGCCCGGCGGTTTCCAATGACGGAGTCGTGCCGATCAAAGTCACATTCTGGGGCGGCCCCGAAGAAATCGATATCATCACGCACTCGATCGCCGAGTGGCAGAAATCGAATCCCGGCATCAAAGTCATTTTTGAACACACGCCGTATACCGGATATGACAGCAAGATCTTGACGCGGATTGCCGGAGGCGCGGCGCCGGACATCATCGCGACCGAGGTCGATCAGTTCGTCACGTTCGCAACCAAAAATGTCCTGGAAGATTTGACCCCCTTTCTTGCTTCCGAAAAGGAAGGCGCGTTTTCAAAAAACGATTTTTTTAAAACGGTTTTTGACCGGTTTACCGTTAACGGCCATTTGTTGGCGGTCCCGCGCGATGTCGCGCCGTTTGCCTGCGTCTTTTACAATAAGAAATTATTCCGGGAAGCGAGCGTGGAGTTTCCCACTGACGACTGGACATGGGAAGATCTGCTGCGAAAGGCCCGGGCTTTGACGAAGCGCGACGCCAACGGCCGGGTGACGCAATACGGTTTTTACGGCTGGGCGTGGCAGAATTTTGTTTACGGAAACGGGGGCGGGCTGGTGGACAACGTCCAAAAACCCACGAAGACCCTGCTGGACGACGCGAAAACCATCGAGGGGCTTCAGTTTTACGCGGACCTCATCAACCTGTACGAGGTGATGCCAACGCCGGTGGCGCTTGCGAATACGGGCATGGGTGTCGACCTCATGTTTGCGAGCGGGCGGCTGGCGATGTTTCTTTCCGGGATTTGGGAGACGCCCGGGCTTCGCAATTACGATTTCGAATGGGACGTCGCGATGTTTCCTAAAAACTCGAAGGGGATCCGGGCATTCGGCTCGGGCGGCTCCGGATATGCCATCCTGAAATCTTCCAAGCACAAAAAAGAAGCTTGGGAAGTCGTGAAGGCCCTGACCGGCGCGACCGGACAGGAGGCCCTTGCCCAGCGCGGACTTGCGCAGCCCTCCAGGATCGCGGCCGCCGAGGGAGAAGCCTGGGCCAAGAATCCTGCGCCCCCGGCGAATAAAAAAATGCTGAATCAAGCCGTTGACGCGATCGTTTTCAGCCCGTTTCACGCGCGCTGGCGGGAAATCGAGGAAAAATACCTGCGGCCGAAGCTCGACCTCGTGTTCAACGGCAAGAAGACGGCTGCGGAAGTCGCGGCGGAGCTGACTCCGAAAATCAATCAGATGCTCAAAGAATCCTAAAAGGGGCGGTTTCTAAAAATCCAAACGATGAAAAGGACATCCAAGAAGATGACCAAGACGATAACGCGCAAAAAAAACCTGCGAAAGAAAAAAAGCAATTTGAAATTGCCGGCGATCAAGGCGAAAAAGGAAGAGCGGAAATTCGAAAGCCCCTACGGCTATTTTACGGCCGACGGCCGCGAATTCGTGATCACCCGCCCGGATACGCCGCGCCCGTGGGTCAACGTCATCTGTAACGGCGATTACGGCCTGATTGAATCGCAGACCGGCTCGGGGTTCTCCTGGAGAGACAACTCGAACCTCTCGCGCGTGACGCGGTGGGACCAGGATTTGATCCGCGACAGCTGGGGAAAATACATTTATGTGCGTGACCGCGACAGCAAGCGCTTTTGGTCGGGGACGTGGAAGCCGTGCACGAACCGGTTTGATTTCTTCGAGGTCCGCCACGGCCAGGGCTATTCCGTTTTGACGAGCCGCCTGCACGGGATTACGTTCGAAAAAACGGTGTTCGTGGACATCGAGGAGCCCGTCGAGATCTGGAAGGTGACGCTTAAAAACGAAGGGACTGCCAAAAGACGCTTGAGCCTTTTTACCTACTTCGACTGGTGCCTTGGGAACTGGTCGGACACGCACCGCGAGTTTCACAAGACCTTCATCGAGACGAAAATGGACCGAAAGACCAAGATCCTCTACGGCATGAAGCGTGCCCCGCTAGTGCCGGGATTCATCTCGACGGGGATGACGGAAAAGCCGCTGGAAGGTTTTCACTCGAGCTGGCCGAAGCCGTCGGGTTATGACGGCGACAAGGAGGCTTTCCTCGGCCGCTACGGAGATCCGCACGCGCCGCGGGCGGTGAAGGAAGGCGCGTGCCGTAATTCCGAAGGCAAATGGGGAGACGCCAGCGCGAGCCTGCAGGTCAACGTGGATTTGGCGCCCGGACAGTCGAAAACGGTCGTGTTCATGCTCGGCTCCACCCGGTCCGAGGAGCAGGCCGAACGCATCGTCCGCAAATATTCCCGAGCGCGCAGCACCGAGCGCGAGCTCGAGCGCGTCAAGGCGCTTTGGGATTCTTTCGTCGACGCGACTTTTGTCGAGACGCCGGACGAATCGCTCAACTTCATGACGAATATTTGGCTCAAATACCAGGCGATTTCGGCAAGGCTTTGGGCCCGGTGCGCCTATTATCAGTCGAGCGGAGGTTTCGGCTATCGCGACCAGCTTCAGGACTGCCAGATTTTCTTCGCCACGAAGCCGGAGTTGGCCCGCAAGCAAATCCTCCTGCATGCCGAGCAGCAGTTTCTCGACGGGACGGTCTATCACTGGTGGCATCACGGTACGAACATGGGCGCCATCACGAACTGTTCGGATGATCTGCTGTGGCTCGATTTCATCACCCTCAACTATCTGGACGAGACGGCCGATGACGCAATTTTGGACGTGCCGGTAAAGTTTCTGCCGGACCCGCAAACCAAGCAAGTCTCGGAAGGAACACTTTACGACCACTGCCTTCGCGCGATCGACAAGGTCCTTTCGCGCTTTTCGGACCGCGGGCTTCCTTTGATGGGGGAATGCGACTGGAACGATGGCCTGAGCCACGTTGGAATCCGGTGGAAAGGCGAATCGATCTGGCTGGGGCATTTTCTTTACGGCATTTTGACGAGGATCGCGCCGGTCATGGAACGGCGCGCCGACGCACAGAAGGCCGCCGAATACCTCCGGCGCGCTGACGAGCTCAAAAAGGCCGTCGACCGGCACGGATGGGACGGCGAGTGGTACCTTGGCGCGACGCGCGACGACGGACGCCCTTTGGGGAGCAAGACCTGCGACCGCGGGAAAATTTTCCTGAACTGCCAAACCTGGGCGGTGATTACCGGAATCTCGGACGCGGAACGCTCGAAGCAGGCCATGGAGTCTGCGCGCAAATACCTGTATAAGCCGTACGGGCCGCTTCTCCTGACGCCGGGTTATGACAAGACCGATCCGACGATCGGATACATTACCCGCTATGCTCCGTCAGTCCGGGAAAACGGAGGGCTTTACACGCATGCCGGGACCTGGGCGATTCAGGCGGAAGCGATGATGCGTAACGGCGATTTGGCCTATGAGGTCTATAAAAGTTTCAATCCGATCTTGCGCGGACTCGATCCGGATATTTATTACTGCGAACCTTATGTCACTCCGGGCAATGTCGACGGACCTGATTCGCCCAACAACGGGCGGGGAAGCTGGACGTGGTATACCGGTTCCGGGGCCTGGTATGCGGTCGTGGTCCTGAACTGGATGCTGGGGGTGCGTCCGGTTCGTGAAGGGCTTTGGATCGATCCGGTGATCCCGAAAAATTGGAAAGGATTCAAGGTCCGCCGGTTGTTTCGCGGCGCTACGTATTTGATCGAAGTCAAAAATACCGGCGGCAAGGGACAGGGCGTGACGGAAGTGACCGTCGACGGCAAAAAACAGACGTCGCCGCTGGTTCACGCGTTTAAGGACGGCAAGGTCCATCAGGTCGAAGTCGTGCTGGGCTAACCCGGAACAACCTCAACACCCCCCTTTAGCGGTCCTGATTTTTTGGATCAGGTACGACACGTGAAAAACGTTCAAGCCCTGGCCTTGATTTTGCTTTTGCTCGCGGGGAGTCCTCCGCCCGTTTTTTGCGCGGACCCCCCAAGGCCCAAGGATCCTCCCAAGGTCAACGGAACCAACAATCACTTCCGCGTCTTCCAAACCGTTCCCCCCTCGAAATCGCTTCATACCTCGCCGCAGTTCCTGGTCATCGACGATTTCAACACCGGCACGTTCCGCAATAAAAATGGGATTTCGTGGCGGACAAAAACTCCGGGCGAAGGGGCCCTGGATCTTGCGGTGGTCAAAAAAGACGGCCGCAACCCTCAGCGCGGGTATTCACTGAAGGTCAATTTCA
The DNA here is from genome assembly GCA_041666865.1 of Candidatus Omnitrophota bacterium. GTDB lineage: Bacteria > Omnitrophota > Omnitrophia > Omnitrophales > Aquincolibacteriaceae > JBAYGD01. The sequence goes on from JBAYGD010000015.1 coordinate 15,311, forward strand.
ATCTCCACCCCCGGGAAGAGGCCAAGCTCCAGACTTTTCTGCCGACGGTGGACGTCAGCCAGGCCGAATACTTCGTTTTCAAATATCGATTGCGAACCGACGAAAAGCATAACTTTAAAGGGCACTTCAACGTCACCCTCTCGGACTGGAAACACCAGTCCGTCACCGTTCCGGTCGACCGGCTGGATACCTCTGACGGCGGCGAATGGATGGAAGGTGTGTTTTCGCTCAAGCCGTTTCAGGGAATCGATTTGAACCAAATTTTTTCGATCGAGTTCGATTTCAGGGCTCTCGACGAAAATATTCGCGGCGCCCTCTGGCTCGACGAAATCGCATTTTTTGGATTCAACAACGTGGCCTTCGAGAGCAACCGCGACAACCTCGCCGACTACCCCAAGATTGCGCTGGATACCCCTCGGCGCACGGCGCTTCGCGCGATGACTGATGACCGCGAGCTTCTCACCGCCATCGCGCGCGACACATGGAGATTTTTTGCCGAGGCCCGGGACAAAAAGACCGGGCTTGTCGTGGACCACTTGGGGCTGGGGGAAAATCCGCTTGCGGCTGACTACACCTCCATTACGAATATCGCCATGGACCTGCTGTCGGTGGTTTCGGCCATGGAGCTCGGCTTCATCCCTCAGGAAGAGGCGCGAGCGCTCGTCGGAAAGATTCTCGATACGATGCAGGACATGCGGCGCTACAAGAATTTCTTCTACAATTATTACAACACCAAGACGCTCACGGTGACCCGAAGTTATATTTCGACCGTAGACAGCGGGTGGCTCGCGATTGCGCTCGTGGTTCTTCGCCAGACTTTTGACGGCGACATCGCCCTGGCGGCCACGGCCTTTTTGGACTCGTTCAATTTCGGCGAGTTCATGGATCCGGAAAACAACCAGATGGTGATCGGCCTCGACGTCCCAGAAAGAAATTTCGGGACCTACCACTACGGCATGCTTGTCTCCGAGGCCCGGGCGACGAGTTTTTACGCAATCGGCAAAGGCGATGTGCCGCGCGACCACTGGTGGTACCTGTACAGGACGCCGCCGGCAGTTTGGAATTGGCAGACCCAAAAGCCTAAAGGCAAGTATGTCAAACAGGACGGGATGGAGGTCTTCGAGGGCTATTACGAACACGAAGGAAAAAAATTTGTCCCCAGCTGGGGGGGCTCTCTATTCGAGTATCTGATGCCCACCCTGGTCATGGATGAAAAAAAGCTCGCTCCCGGGGGGTTGGGCTTGAACGACCGCGTGGCCACCGAGCTTCAGCGCGATTACGCGCTCAAAGACAAGAAATACCCGGTTTGGGGCATTTCCCCTGCGGCTATGGCAAGCGGTCGGACCTGGCGCTATCTCGAATATGGCGTCAAAGACCTTTCGGTGAAGGGGTATCCTGACCATCAAGTGATTGCGCCGCACGTCAGTTTCCTGGCCCTCGATTCTCTTCCGGATGCGGCGATCGCCAATATCCGAAAACTGCTTGAATACGAGATTTACGGCGAATACGGATTCTACGACTCCCTGAATCTCCGCAACCAAAAGGCCGTCCTTCAATACCTGGCGCTCGATCAGGGAATGACTCTCGTCGCCCTATGCAACTATTTGAAGAAAGACGCGATCAAAGAGAAATTTCACAAGGATCCTATCGCCAAAAAGGCGGAAGACCTTTTATCGAAAGAAAGCTTTTTTTAAGCGTTAAGTTATTCTTTGAAATAAAGTTTTTTCAGGCTACAATGGGGCCTATACAAAGTAAAGCTGAAGAAGCGGTTAGGCTCTGCTAGTTTGTGATAAAAGTCTTGATAAAAATCTTTTTTTCATCGCGTCAAACATGAGGAGAATTCGGCCATGACGATGATCAAACAAATGCTTTTGAAAGACAGGATTCTGACCGACAAGGAACGCAAGAATCTTGCCATTCTCGAGGTGATTCGAAAAAACGGCCCGATCTCCCGCACCGATATCTCGAAGATTACCGAGCTGAATATCGTGACGGTTTCCAATTACGTGAACCATTACATCCGCAAGGGACTCGTCGTGGAAGGCGAGCTCGATGAGTCGACCGGCGGCCGCAAGCCCGTTTTGGTCGAACTCAACTCGAAGGCCGGCTACATTGTCGGCGTCGGGCTGAATATGATGAGTACGGTCGGGGTGCTGGTCGATCTCGAGATCAATGTGATTGCCGAACTCAAGCATGAGCGGCCTCCTCAAAACAACGAGCAAGTGATCGAGCGGATGGTGGATATGGCCGCCGAAGTGATCGAGAAGGCCGATGTGGAAAAAGAAAAAATCGTCGGGGTCGGCGTCGGCGTCCCCGGAATCATCGATGAGCGGGGGAGGACCATCCGCTGGCCACAGAGCATGGGAGAAAAAGACCTCTCCGTGTGCCTTTCGATCAAGGACACCTTCGAGCGCAGGCTGGACATCCCCACCTTCGTGGAAAATGACGCCAATGCGGCCGTGCTCGGCGAGAAGTGGCTCGGTCTCGACCGCGACGTGCGCCATATGATTTATATGTTTTCCGGCGTCGGCTGCGGCATTTTGATCAACGGCGAGATCTACCGCGGGGCGACCGGTGCGGCCGGCGAGCTCGGGATTACGAGCACCAAGTGCTCGAAAGACTATGCCAATGACATTGCGACCCAGCTTGGGCGGTGGGAAATGGAAATCGGCATGGTCAGCATGGCCGCATCGCTCATGGAAAAGGGCGAGAAATCCATTATGAGGGACTTCGTGGCCGGGGACATGTCGCGCTTTACCTTTCGCGAGATCGTCCGTGGGATCAAAGAGCGGGATCCGCTGGCTCTCCGGGTGGTCGAGACCTGCGGCCTCAATCTGGGGAAAAAACTTGCGTTTCTAGTCAATCTTCTCAATCCGGAAATCGTCGTGATCGGCGGCGGCATCGAGGATTGCGGAGCCCCGCTGCTTGATGCGGTCAAAAACGCGATTAAAGAATGGGCCGTCGAAGAGGCTTCTTCCCAGGTCAAGATTATTCCTTCCGCATTCGGGGAAAATGCGGTCGCGCTCGGCGTGGTCGGAATCGTTGCCCGGGAAGTCTTTGCACAAGCCTGAAACCCCCGCTGAAAAAATCTGTTTCCAGACTATGAATCCAACAGACTCGGTGTGTCAAACCATCCTTGATCTGAAAATAAAGGTCCTCGCCGGGGCTGAGCCGTCCTTCGAAGAGGCGATGTTCCTTGCCGGCCTCGAAGACCCGTCGGCCCTCGAATGCCTTTATGGGGCGGCGGGAGCAATTACCCGGCATTTCCACGGCAAAGACGTGGCCCTGTGTTCCCTCATCAACGCGAAAAGCTACCTGTGCCCCGAAGACTGCGGTTTTTGCGCGCAATCCCTCCACTATTCCACGGGGGCGCGGCAGTACGGACTTGTCCCGGCAGACGAAGTCTTGGCTGCGGCCACTCGCGCGGAAGCGGCCGGCATCCGTGATTTTTGCATTGTCACGAGCGGGGCCGAATTGACGGACGAGGAGTTCGAGCGGGTGCTGGGCATGTTTCGCCGGCTTCGCCGCGAAACGAAGCTCAACCTGGACGGCTCGCTCGGATGGCTTGAGCCCGAGCGCATCCGCAAGCTCCGAGAGGCGGGGGTCCGGCGCATCAACAACAATCTGCAAACCTCCCGCGAACACTATGGGAAGATCGTTTCGACCCATTCCTTTGATAAGCGCGTCGAATCCCTTAAAGGGCTTCAGGCCGGAGGGATGGAGATTTGCGCGGGTGGAATTTTGGGCCTGGGGGAGTCGCGCGAGGACCGCGTCCGCCTGGCTTTTGAACTGAAGCCTTATTCACCCCATTGCATTCCGATCAACCTTCTGGACCCAAGGCCCGGGACGCCTCTGGCGGATCAGGCGCCCATGGCGGTCACGGAAATTCTCAAGACCGTCGCGATCTTCCGCTTCATTCATCCGCGGGCCAATATCAAGCTGGCGGGAGGGCGGGAAAAGAACCTGAGCCCGCGCGACCAGGAAAAGGCCCTGCAAAGCGGGGCCAACGGCCTGATCGTCGGCGGGTATCTGACGAGCGCCGGAAATCCCGTGTCCAAAGATCTCGAGATGATCTCCCGCATCGGCGCTTCCATTGGAACCTAGGGTTTGAGTAAAAAACTTTTTCGTAAGAACATTCTCATTACGGGCGGATCGAGCGAACTTGGTGCCCACTTCGTCTCCCGAGCGCTGCGGGAAGGGGCCCGTGTTTTCTTTACCTATCACCGGAATGAAAAAGTTGCGCGCAAACTTTCCCGTTCAGGCGCTTTCGGATTCCGCCTCGACCTTGCCTCGAGCGCGGAGATCGGCGCCCTCGTTCGAACGTTAAGCAAGAAGACTTCCCGCCTGGATGTTTTGATTCATAACGCGGCGATCGCGCAAGAAGCGTCGCTCCTGCATTTGAGCGAAGCGGCCTGGGATCGCCAGATGGCCGTTAATCTGAAGGCCCCGTATCTTCTGACCCAACAGTTACTTCCCCTTTTTGCCGAAAACAAAGGGGGGGGGAAGATCTTGATGGTCACGAGCCGCGTTGCGGTTTGCGGCACTGCCGGGCTTTCGGCCTATGCGGCATCGAAGGCCGGTGTCATTGGTTTGGTGCGCACACTGGCCCTGGAACTGGGGCCTTCCGGCATCCGGGTCAATGCCGTGAGCCCGGGGTTCATGCTTTCGTCCATGACGCGAAGCGCCGGCGAGGACGTTCTCGAACGCAATCGCCAAAGGAGCGTTCTCGGACAGTTTTCAGATCCGGCTGAGGTGGCGGATTTTTTGGTTCATTTGTGTTCGGACCGGATGAGCGGGGTGAGCGGACAGGTCCTCCATTACGAGAGCCGTCCGATTCCCGGATAAGGAGTCACCAATGGAAAAGGCCGCGAGAAACCGTCGTGTCGTAGTCACGGGCATGGGAGTCGTGACGCCCGTCGGGATCGGGATGCGGGCATTTTGCCGGGCGCTGCGGGAAGGAGCGTGCGGCGAAGGGCCGATCACCTCCTTTGATTGCTCGAATTTTCCGGTTAAGCGGGCCTTCGAGGTCAAGGATTTCAACCCCCAGGGATCGACGGCGCATGCCCTGGATCCTTTCATCCAATACGCCGTGACCGCCGCGGCGGAGGCCGTCGAAAACGCATCGTTCGAGGCGATCATCGGCCAAATCGACCCCTACCGGATCGGTATTTCCATCAGCTCGAGCAAGGGAGGCGTTCACACCATCGAGCGCTTCAAGGACCGCTTTGAAAAACACAGAAGCGCCATTGTGGGAGCCCGGATTTACACCAGTTCCGTGCCAAATTTTGCGGCCCAGTGGGTCGCGCGAAGATGGAAGCTCCAGGGGCCCGCAAAATGCTTCGTGGCCGCGTGCGCGACCGGGACGGTGGCGGTAAACGAAGGGGCCCGGATGGTCCGGGACGGGACCGTTGATTACTGCCTTGCCGGGGCAAGCGACGCTTCGATCGTTCCGCTGATGATGGCCGGGTACCACAATATGGGCGCGCTCTCGCCGCAGGGGCTTCTGGCCTTTGACCGCAGGCGCAGAGGCTTCATGGTCGGCGAGGGCGCGGGGATCCTCCTGCTTGAAACGCCCGAAAGCGCGCGCTCACGGGGCGCAAAGATTTACGGAGAAATCTACGAATCGGCTTACGGTTGCGACGCGACCGACCCCGTCAAATACGACCGCCATGGGGACGCGCTGGCCCGGGTCATCGGCCTGGCGATGGTGCGCTGCGGTTGGGCGAGCGAAGAGATCGACTACGTCAATCTTCACGGGACAGGGACCGTCTTCGGCGACGTCTATGAAACCGAGCAGATCAAAAGGGTTTTCGGGAAAAGGGCCTACGAAATTCCGATGAGTTCGATCAAACCGATGACGGGCCATATGCTGGGCGCTTCGGGGGCGGTGGAAATCATCGCTTCTCTGGTCGCGATCGACGAGGGCTTTTTGCCACCGACCATCGGCCTCGAAGAACCGGACCCCGAATGCGATCTAGATTACGTTCCCCGGGAAGCCCGGCCGGCCAAGGTCCGGAAAATGATTTCCGTCTCCATGGGGTTTGGCGGGCACGCCGTAGCGCTTGCACTCGGCAAAGCTAACGAGGGGCCATTTCCTACAGGTGCAGGCCTCTTATGAATAGTGAAAAGGCCCGTACCTGTAGGAAATGGCCCCTTTGCCCGCCCGATAGCTTTTTGGACGAAGAGCTCCGCACTCTTCAGGACCGGCATCTTTACCGCAAAGTCCGTGCAATCGACCGGACCGGCGCGGTCCGTGGAATTTTAGACGGCCGGAGCCTCTGCCTATTCTGCGGCAACGATTATCTCGGGCTGTCTTTTCATCCCGAAGTCGTCGGGGCCCTCATCGAAGGCGCTCGCCGTTATGGCGCCGGAGCCGGCGCCGCAAGGCTCACGTCCGGCCATGCTTCCGTCCACGCGGCTCTCGAGGCCCGGCTGGCTGCGGTCAAGAACAAGGAAAACGCCTTGGTCTATTCGACCGGGTATTTGGCCAATCTCGGGATCTTGACGGCCCTTGCAGGCCCCGAAGACCTTGTTGTGATGGACAAGCTTTGTCACGCCTCGATGGTGGATGCCGCCCGCCTTTCGGGAGCGGCGATCCGGGTTTACCCGCACCGGCTCTATCGCCGGTGCGAAGAGATTTTGAAGCGAAGCCCCGGTTTCCGCAGGAAGATTCTCGTGACCGAATCCGTCTTCAGCATGGACGGGGACACCGCGGACATTGCGGAGCTCATCCGGCTGAAGGAAAAATTCGGATGCCTTCTCGTGGTGGACGACGCGCACGGGACCGGTGTTTTGGGCCGACGGGGCGGGGGAGCGGCGGAAGATCCGGCGCAATCCGAAAAAATCGACGTTGTGATGGGGACCTTGTCCAAAGCGCTCGGCTGTCTCGGGGGGTATGCCGCGGCGTCTTCAAAAATGATTGATTACCTGACCAACTTCTCGAGGCCGTTCATCTTTACCACCGCTCTGCCGCCTGCCCTGTGCGCGGCGGCCCTTGCGGCGGTTGATGTGCTTGAAAGGAACCCGGGGCTTTTCGAAAGCCTGTGGCGCCACGTGCGGCGGATGCGCGAGGGCTTGACGGCGGCGGGGCTTTCGTACGAGCCGAGCGAATCGCCGATTTTTCCCGTTATGACCGGCGACGAAGCGGAAGCCCTCCGGCTTTCGCAAACCCTTTTGGAAGCTGGGTTTTTGGTGCCGGCCATCCGCTATCCCACGGTCCCGAAGGGCAAAGCACGGCTTCGTCTGACGGTCAGCGCGGCCCACTCGGATGACGACATCGATGCATTCCTCGCCGCCCTTCGTTGTTCTTTAAAGTCCATTTAGTCGGTTCTAATTCTTCGTCTATTCTAGGGCAGGCAGAAGCTGTGCGGAGCCACGCTCTGGAGGCCGAGCTCCATGGTGCAAAGGCGAGGCCGGAAGCGCGAGTGAGGACCTCCTCGGTGGGGAGGGACGAACGTTGGCGGAACACAGCTTCTGCCTGCCCAGAGTTCTTTTTTCTTGGGCCGACGGGGAGCCCCGGGGTATACTAATTATTATGAGTAGCCGGCAAATCGTCGATACAGAAATTCTTTTGCGCAAAGCCAGCGCCTTCCTCACCCTTTGCGCCCTACTCATCGTTGCTTATCTTCTGGCCTACCTTATGCTGACGATGCCCAACCCTTGGACCTCCGATTTCTTCCTCGTCCTGGGAGGGCTCGCGGTTCTGCTTGCCGCCAATCTCGTGATTTTGATCGTCATGCGCGGGATCGAAGCGCGGATCGAAAATGCCGACACCGACCCGCTCACACAGCTTTTTAACCGCCGAGCGTTCGAGAACATTTTGGCCAAAGAGCTGCTGCGCGCGGGCCGCTACCGCTACCCGCTTTCTCTTTGTCTGATCGACCTCGACGGTTTTCGCGCCATCAACGAGCATTCCGGAAAAGTCCGCGGCGACCAGATCCTCAAATCGTTTTCTTCCCTTGTGACCCGGACCATTCGCACGACCGATTATGCCGGCCGCTATCACTTTGACGAGTTTTGCATTCTTTTGCCCCATACCGATCTGGTGCAGGCGGAAAAATTTCTCGCCCGGTTCCTGGCGCAGACCGAAGAGCAGATCGATATCAGTTTCTCGGCCGGCGTGACCAGCCATCAGGCCGGAGAGAATAAAGCCCAGTTTCTCATCCGGGCCAAATCCGCGCTGGATCGCGCCAAGCAGGAAGGGCAAAGGAAGATCGTCGGGGTCGCTCCAAAACCCGGGGCTGCCCAGTCGACGGGACGCTGACCGATGGCGCGTTTCTCCGCTTCCAAGCTTAGGGCCCTCGACCGCAAACACGTTTGGCATCCTTTCACCCAGATGCAGGACTGGATGACCGAGGAATTCCCCGTCATCCGAAGTGCGAAGGGCGTTTGGCTTCGCGACGTAGAGGGCAAAAAGTACCTGGACGGAGTCTCTTCGCTTTGGTGTAATGTCCACGGCCACCGGGTGAGCGAAATCGACCGCGCCGTCGCCGGTCAACTGCGACAGGTTGCTCATTCGACCTTTCTGGGACTTTCGAATGTTCCGGCCATCGAGCTGGCCGAAAAGCTGGCGGCCCTCGCGCCCCGCGGACTGACGCGTGTCTTTTACTCCGATTCGGGGTCGGAAGCCGTCGAAATCGCATTAAAGATCGCTTTTCAGTACTGGCGGCAGGCAGGCTGTCCGCAAAAAACGAAATTCGTCAAGTTGTCTCAGGCGTATCACGGAGACACGATCGGTTCAGTGAGCGTCGGAGGCATTGATCTTTTCCACCGGATTTACCGGCCGATGCTTTTCAGGACGTTTGAAGCCCCTTCGCCGGATCCGTACCGCTGGCCCGGGAGTTCGGATCCCGCGCGGGTGATGCGCGAAGCGTTGGCTGCGATGGAGGCTGTGTTTCGCCGGCACCGAGGACGGATCGCCGCCCTCGTGATGGAGCCGCTGATGCAGGGGGCGGCCGGCATGATCCGCCATCCGGACGGCTACCTTTCGCGGGTGCGCGCCCTGACGAAACGCTACGGGATCCTGCTCATCCTCGACGAAGTAGCGACGGGCTTCGGGCGCACGGGCACGATGTTCGCGTGCGAGCGCGAGCGTGTGGTCCCCGACCTGCTGGCGGCCGCCAAGGGCCTTACGGGCGGGTATTTGCCGCTTGCGGTGACGCTCGTGAACGATAAAATTTTTAAAGCTTTTCTCGGAAAATACGAAGATTTTAAAGCGTTCTTTCACGGGCACACGTACACGGCCAATCCGCTGGCCTGCCGTGCGGCGCTCGCGAGCCTTGCGCTCTTCAGAAAAAAGCGCGTTTTGGAAAAGCTGCGGCCGAAGATTGCGCGGCTCCAAAAACGCCTGCGTGATTTTTACCGCCTTCCGATCGTCGGCGACGTGCGGCAGGCGGGGTTCATGGCCGGGATCGAGCTCGTTAGAGATCGCCGGACGAAGGCGGGCTTTTCGGCAGCCGAAAATATCGGAATGCGTGTGACTTTGAAAGCCCGGGAGAAGGGTGTGATCCTGCGGCCACTCGGGCCCGTGATCGTGCTGATGCCGCCGCTCGGGATCTCGGGGCGGGAGCTCGAACGGCTTTTGGATGTCACGTACGAATCGATTGCTGAAATATCTGAAATCATGACAGGTAGGAGCGAGGGAGGACTCGGGAGATGATGACGCAGACCAAGCCGGGTATTTTTATCACAGGCACCGATACCGGGGTCGGAAAGACGGTCGTGGCCGCGGGGCTTGCCCTCGTGCTTCGGGAGCGCGGCATCAAGGTCGGCGTGATGAAGCCGGTCGCGACCGGCTGTAAAGGGCCCGACGGGCGCCTCGTTTCGCAGGACGCCGTTTTTTTAATGGAAGCTGCGGAAAATGAATACCCCGCGCTGACGAGCCCTGTGCGTTACCGCAATCCTTTATCTCCCAACGTGGCCGCCATGGTCGAGAAGCGGGAAGTCAATATCGCGCAGATCCATGACGCGTACCGAGAGCTCCAGAAACATTATGATTTCATCATCGTCGAAGGCATCGGCGGGCTTCTGGTTCCTTTGGCCCGCGATTATTTTGTCGCCAATCTGATCCGCGAATTTCATCTTCCGCTCCTCATCGTTTCGCGCCCGGGCCTGGGCACAATCAACCATACCCTTCTGACGGTCGATGCCGCGGTGCTGCGGGGGTTCGAACTACGCGGGATCATCTTCAACCGGCTTCCTACGGTCAATTATTCGATTGCCGAGATGACGAACCCCAAGGTCATTCATGATTTGACCGGTCTGAGCGTCCTCGGGGTCTTGCCGGACATCGACGGCATGGATGTGGAGGCCTGCAAATTCGGAAAGCTCCGGGAAATTTTTCAGGAAAGAATCCAGGTGGATAAAATCCTCGCAGGGGCCCCTCTGGCCGTCACGTAGGGATTGCGGCAACAGAAAAAATATCATGAGCCGAAAAAAAATTCTAGTCGCGATGAGTGGAGGCGTCGACAGTTCCGCTGCGGCGGCGCTGCTTCTCGAGGCCGGTCACGAAGTGGCCGGCGCGACGATGAGGACCTGGGCGAGCGAGGAGTGTGCGGCGCGGGGAAGCCGCTCCTGCTGCGGGCTGGCCGGAGCCGAAGACGCCCGCCGGGTCGCCGACCGGCTCGGGATCCGCCATTGGGTCTTTAATTTCGAAAAGGAATTCAAGGAAAAGGTCATGGATCCCTTCGCGGCCGAGTATTTGCGGGGCCGCACCCCGAACCCCTGCATTTCCTGCAACGAGCACGTCAAATTCCGCCTTTTTTGGGACCGGGCCCGTCAGCTCGGCTTCGAGGACATGGCATCCGGCCACTATGCCCGCGTGGGCCGGGATCCCGGGCGGGGAGTCTCGTGGATCGAAGAGGGCCGCGACCCCCGCAAGGATCAGTCCTATGTTCTCTTCCCTCTGGATCAGGAACTTCTCGGGCACCTTCATCTGCCCGCCGGAGAATTGACCAAAACCGAAATCCGAAATTTTGCGAAGGTCAAAGGGCTCGAAGTGTGGGACAAGGAAGAGTCTCAGGAGATCTGCTTTGTCCCTGATGACGATTACGGCTTGTTTCTCAAGCGCCGGTACGTCGGCGAGGAAAGCGCTCCCGGCGTCATCCGCATGAAAGACGGCACCGTGCTGGGGCCTCATGACGGGTATTACCATTATACCCGCGGGCAGCGGCGGGGGCTGGGGGTCGCCTGGCGTGAAAGGCTCTATGTGCTTGGCACCGATCCGGAGCGAAACGAGGTGGTGGTGGGAACCAAGCAGGAGATCTTCGCAAAGCAGTGCAGCGTTCGGGGCGTTCATTGGTTCCTTGAGCCGGATTTCAGCCGCGGGCCCGTGCAGGCGTGTGTGAAGATTCGTTCCCAGCATACGAAAGCGCCTGCGGCGCTCGAGCCGGCACAAACGCCGGGCGAGCTCCGGGTGAGCTTCCACGACGCGCAGGACGCGATTACGCCCGGGCAGGCGGCGGTTTTTTACGACGGTCCGCGCGTCCTCGGGGGCGGATGGATCGAGGAGGTTTTCGGATGAAAGGACGAATCAGGCTCGGCCACAAAAAAGACGCGCTCCTTCGGGATTGGACGATCCGGCGCATGAGGCCTCCGGCTAAAGTCCGGATCCCGGCGGCGCATCCTTGCGTCAGTGAAGGCGCGCGGGTCGTCGTCGGACAAAAAATCGCCGAGCCCGCAGGCGCCGCCGACGTTCCGGTGTATGCCGGGGTTTCTGGGCAGGTTACCCAAATCGGCAGGTTTGAGCATCCGGAGGGCGGCTGCCGGATGATTGAAATCACGGCCGAAAAAACCGAGCGCACCCTCCCCGAGATCGGTTGTGAAAGAAAGGGATGGCAGGACCTTTCACCTGGAGCGCTCAGGACGCTTTTTCGAGCCTGCGGCCTTGTCGAAATGTCTCCAGGGACAGGCGCGCTTCACTCCCGGATCGAGCGTGCCGAGCGCGAAGAGGCCGGCCTCTTGATCCTGAATGCCTGTGAGTCCGAACCTTATGTGGCCTCCGGCCATGCCCTGATCATGTCGCACCCCCTCGAAATTCTCAAAGGGGCCGAGCTGCTTCGCAAAGCCTCCGGGGCCGAACAAGTGGTGATCACGACGGAACAGGATAAAATGGAGGCGGCCGAACTCCTGAAGAGTAAAATTTATTTTCTCAAATGGAATCATTATGCGGTCAAGGTTTTGCCCCAGGCTTATCCTCAGGACATCGATACCATGCTTTCCGGAAAAACAAAGGCGACCGTCCACCTGCCGGCGACGGCCTATGCGGTCTATGAAGCCGTGGTGCTGCAAAAACCGCTGTATGAACGGGTGGTGACGGTCGGCGGAGAGTGCGTCTATGAACCGAAAAATACCTGGGTCAGAATCGGGACGTCTCTGGCCGACCTCTTCGGCTCATGCAAGGGCTTGCTGCGCGAGCCCGGAAGGGTCCTCCTCGGAGGGCCCATGCGCGGGGTCGCCGCGCCCTCCCGCGAGGTTCCGGTCCTTGCCGGCTCCGATGCGCTTCTAGCGATTCCAAGCGAAGTCGTCCGTAAAGAGAACGCTGTTCCCTGTATCCGCTGCGGAAGGTGCACGGAAGCTTGCCCGGCTGAAATTTCTCCGGCCATGATCACTCAAGCCGTTGAAAACTTTCAGAGGGCGACGGCGTGCGACTATGGGGCCGGACGATGCCTGGCCTGCGGAAATTGCACCTATGTTTGCCCTTCGAGAAGACCGATGTCGGAGCTCATGACAAAGGCTCTAGCATGGGCCTCGCTGCGCACAAAGGACTTCAGAAAAAGAGATTTTTTGACGTAGAGAGAAGGACGGATTCTGTCACACGGAAGGGCTGTCTTTAAACACCATTACGGAGGATAGGTTATGATGAAAAAAATGGGAAGTGCCGGGTTGAAATCCTTACTTAGCAGTTTTGCCGCCGGAGCGATCGTCACGCTCGCACTCGTTGCGGCCTTCAAAGGGATCGACTTTTCGGGAGACGGCGCGGGCCCCGGACGCGTCCTGGCGCAAATGGACGGCGAGAAGTTGAAGGAGGGGCAGCTGCGCGGGCTCCTCGGCAACGATCTGATCCCCATCGAAAGCGATCAGTACGCGGCTTATAGCCGCGGCATTAACCGTTGGCTGCGCGAAAAACTTCTCGAAAAAGAAGCCCGCGCGCAGGGTCTCTCGGTCCAGGACCTGACCTTCAAGAAGGTCTGGGATTATGTCCGGGTCTCGAGTTCGGATGTGGCGGATTACTACCAAAAAAACAAGGACCTCTACAATCAGCCTCTCGAGAGAATCCAGGATCTGCTTTTCAAAATGCTCCGGGAACGCGAATACGGACGGGTCGAAGAAAAGCTGATGGATGAATTGAGGCAGAAATACCACGCCAAAATCCTTCTCGAGAAGCCGAAAAATTATGTGGAAGGAGCGGTGCTTCCGCCGCCCTCGCCGGCCCTCGCGCCGGCACCCGGCCAGGTCCAGGCGGCTCCTCCCAGCGTTGCCGGACAGGCGCCGTCGGCCCCCAGGCCTCCCGCACCTCCGACTTCGGCGATGGACCCGAATTTCAAGATGACCCCGTCGGACCTTGCGGGGCAGCCGTCTCAGGGGCCCGAGAACGCTCCGGTTCTGCTTGTCGAGTTCAGCGATTTTCATTGCGCGTTTTGCGGGAAAGTCTCGCCGACCATCAATGACCTGATGAAAAGCTATGACGGTAAAATTCGCCGGGTGTGGATGCACAACCCCCTGGCCATGCACCCGGAGGCTCCTCAAACCGCGGTGGCGGCCGAATGCGCGCTCGAGCAGGGAAAGTTCTGGGAGTACCATGATAAGCTTTTTGAGAAGACGGGTTCCTTCAAGACCGACGAGGCGCTGATCGGTCTCGCCAGGGAGACGGGACTGAAGGAAGACGCGTTCAAGGGCTGTCTTTCAAGCGGAAAGTACAGGGACAAAGTGGCCAAGAATCTTACGGTCGGCGGAAAGCTAGGAGTGCGCGGGACGCCGAATTTTTTTGTGAACGGCACCAATGTGACGGGGGCGCAGCCCTTGGAGAAATTCAAGGAGGCCGTCGACAACGCTCTGAAGCAGGGCGGCGGGGCGATTCTCCCGAAGGCCCCGGAGCCTCCCAAGCCGGCCAGCTTTGATGATCTTGCCGGGCGGCCGTCGCAGGGTCCTGCGAATGCGCCCGTGACGCTGGTCGAATTCAGCGATTTTCACTGCCCGTTTTGCTCGAAGGTCGAGGCCTCTGTTAACGACGTCATGAAAAACTATGCCGGTAAGGTTCGCCGCGTCTGGAGGCATTATCCGCTGTCGTTTCACGCGGGGGCTGACCAGACGGCCGAGGCTTCCGAGTGCGCGGCCGAGCAGGGCAAATTTTGGGAATACCATGACAAGCTTTTCGAAAAGACGGGGACTTTCAAAGGGGATGACGCCTTCATCGGTTTGGCCAAGGAGCTCAAGCTGGATGAAAAAAAGTTTACCGATTGCGTGAAGAGCCGCAAATACAAAGACGTTGTCTTGAACGACTCGAAAAAGGGAAGCTCCGTCGGAGTGAACGGAACGCCCCATTTTTTCATCAACGGCAAACCCTTGTCGGGCGCTCAGCCTTACAATAGTTTTGCCCAGGCCATTGACGCGGAACTTGCAAAGAAATAGCGGGATGACGCAAAATCGGATTTCGGCGCCCCCTCATCTCCACTGCGGAGATTCGGTCATTCGCATGACTGTGGGAGCGGGGCTCGGTTTTTTGCCGGTCGCTCTTGCGGCCCTCCTTGCTTTCGGGGGCCGCGCGGCTGGTCTTTTCGGATTATCTCTTGCCGGGGCGGTTGCCGCCGAGTTTGCCGCTTCCCGGCTTTTAGAAAAAAAATGGCCTGCCGCCGAAGACATTGCGGCCTGTCTCATGTCGGCTTTGCTTTATGCGGCGCTCGTTCCCGTCCATTGGGGCGCCGTTTGGATCATTACGGGAAGCGTCGCCTCGGTTCTGATCGGCCGCAAGGTCTTCGGCGCGCTCGGCGCGAGCCCCTTTCATCCCGTCATGACCGGCCTGAGTTTTGTCATGGCTGTTTCTCCGGGGTTGTTTCATGCCGGCGGCCTTGCCTTTTCTTTCGCGCACACATCCTTTTCAGATTTTCTTCTTCATAAGCTTCCTGTGCAGCTGGGCTCGATCCTGGCTTCGGGGGATGCCGGCTGTCTTGCTGCCACAAGCGTTGCCGCGATTCTTTTAGGCGGCGCGGTTCTTTGGATGCGCCGGCTTGTGCTTCCGGAGATTCCTCTGATTTACCTGGGAACCCTGGCGGCAGGGGCCAGGCTGTGTTTCGGCGCGTGTCCGGCTCAGAGTTGGATGGGACTTCTGCCGACGGATGTTTTCGTCGCATTTTTCATCCTAACCGACTCCGTCACCGCGCCTCTGACGCGCAGCGCCAAGCGATGGCTTGCTTTTGCTGCCGCGGGTTTGGTGCTTGCGCTCCGACCGTTTACCGGCGCGCTGGGTTCTGCCGTCCTTGCCGTTCTTGCGATGAACGCGATGACCCCTTGGATGGATGAGTGGTTCCGTCCGCGCGGGAGCCGAAGCGGGACCTTCGGAGCGGATTTTTTCAGAAATCTCAAGAGTCCCCGGAAGGAAGGCCATCTCTCATGAAATCCTCCCTTGGGCCCTCCGGGTATCGTCGGAAATCTCCGAAACCCTTTTTCCCGGACAAAACGATTTTGCGCAGAGTCGCGCTGGCCGGGTGGTTGGCGCTTTTGATTGCCGGCGTCGTTTGGGTCCATCCGCATGCCGCCGCAGTCTCGGGAAAATGGCAGAAAGGCCGCCTCCAGAAAATGGTCGCCGATTTTTTCCCCTTCTATGCCAATGAGCCGTGGAAGGAAACCTTTGATGTTGCCGGCAAGAGGGTTTATCCGGTCCGCGGCGGCTTGTGGCCCTCTCCAGCAGTCGCAGACGGCGTGTCCCGCGCGCGCCCGGAGGAGGCCGGGGAGCTCCTCGGTTTTATTTTTTCGGTCCCGCTGGGATCCAGGGACGGGAAGGAACTTTTTACGGGCTTTGATCTGAAAGGCAGGGTCATGGGCGCAAGGCCGGTCCAAAAAAGTCTGTTCCGGGACAAGGCGCCGGTCCCACAGGGCCCAGGATTCTCGGGCTCTGTTCGGGATGCGGTCCGAGCGGCCGTTCGTTTTTTTAATGCTCATAAGCCGGAGCTTTTGGCCGCCGGAAGCAGGCGCTTATGAAACGCCGGGCGGCTCTTGAGGAAAGAATAGGCCTGGCGCTTCTCCCCGTTCTGGGGGGGGCCTCGTCGCTTTCCGAAGCGCTCGGTCTCGCGACGCTGACGGCCGGTGTTTTTCTCGGACTAGGCCTCCTTTACCGGAAGGCCTGGCCGGTTTTTCCCAAGAGGGGACTCGGTTTTTCAGCCGTATTGACGCTGGCATGTTTGGGGTCCGCTGCGTGGTATTTTTTCGACACGGCCCCGCTTTGGATCGCGAGCGTTTTGCTTTTGGGCGTATTTGATTTCAGACCGAAGGCGGCGCAGCAGCCCTTGATCGCGAACCTTCCCGGCCGGGGAGTAACGATCCGGCTGTCCGGAATTTTTCTGCGGGCCGCACTTTTTTGGATTGTTTTAACAGGCCTCGGAGCTTTGCGCTCAGCCGCCGGACGGTTTTGGCCGGCCGGGTATATGGACCATCCCGGCACGGCCCTGTTGATCCTTGCGGCGATTCTCTGTTTTTTTCGAGCCCGGCATTCGAAGGAGGGGTGAAATGGATTGGCTTTACCTGACGGCCGGCTTGGCCGTTCTTTTGGTCTTCGAAAAGGAGAGGCATTGGCGGACAGAACCCTCGTTGGGTGCCTGTCTGGGCGCCTGCGTCCGCGAAGCCGTGGAGCTCGTCATCCAGCTCCTTTTGCTTTTGAGTCTTTGGAATGCCGCGGTGAGCACCGGAATGGTCAGGGGCTACGAGAGGGAATGGATGACGGCCCTTTTTCTCCTCGTCCCCTACGGGATCAATCAGCTCGGCGGCCGCAAGGACCTGCTGTACCTTGCTGTTTTCATGTTCGGCTTCTGGGCCGCGGACACCCGGCCGGGAGCCGGCTTCTGGCCTCCCATGATCGAGGCCCTGAAACTGACCGGCGCCCTGACGGCTTTTCAGCTTTTACTCTTGGGCCTCCGGCGAAGACTCCTTTTTTCCGCCGTTCCGAAAATACTGGCGGGTCTTCCGGCGCTTTTGATTTTGGCCGCAGTTCTTGCCTGGGTCTTTGCCGGCATGGCCGGGTAGGGGCTAGGCGGCCCGTTAATCTTTTTGGGGAAAACGCCGTAATCTAGAATCAAAGGGCCGCGGGCCACGGGAGAGGGATTCCATGTCCATCGATCAAATTTTAAATACCGCTATCCAGAAAGGCGCCTCCGACATCCATATCACGGTCGGCAGGCCGTGGACCATCCGTCTCGACGGAGAGCTTGTCTCGGTGGGCGAGCAGGCCTTGACTGCTCAGGAGACCGAGGCTCTGGCCCGGCAGATGACGACCGAGGAACAGCGCAAGAAGGTCGAGGAGGTCGGAGGGATTGATTTCGGCTTTTCATTCGACGACCGCGCCCGTTTCCGCGTCTCCTGCTTCAAGCAGCGGGGGACGTACGCGCTCGTCCTAAGGCTCTTGCCGTCCAAGTTTTTTACCTTCGAGGAGCTCGGACTTCCTATCCAGATCACCGAACTGCTGAACCGCCCGCGCGGATTGATTTTGGTGACGGGCCCAACGGGGTCCGGGAAAACCACTTCCCTGGCGACGATGCTCAATTACATCAACGAGAATTATGCCTGTCATATCATCACCGCCGAGGACCCGATCGAATTCCTGCATCCTCACAAGAAAGGCATCCTCACTCAGCGCGAAGTCGGGGAGGATGTGCCTAGTTTTTCGGAAGCCGTCGTCAAGGCCCTCCGCCAGGACCCCGACGTCATGCTGATCGGGGAGATGCGCGATATCCAAACCATGGAGGCTTGCATCCGGGCCGCCGAGACGGGCCATCTTGTTTTTTCAACCTTGCACACCACCGGGGCGGCCAGGACCGTTGACCGGATCATCGATGTCTTCCCGGCCGCTCAGCAGGAGCAGATCCGGATTCAGCTGGCTTCCACGCTCATCGCGGTGGTCTCTCAATCGCTGTTGCCGAAGGCGCAGGGGAAGGGGCGCGTTGCCGCCTTTGAAATCATGATTGCGACGCCCGCGATCCGCAATCTCATCCGGGAGAACAAGAGTTATCAGATCAACTCGGAACTCCAAACGGGGTTGCGCTTTGGGATGCGCTCGCTTGACGACCATCTCAAAGACCTTTATCAGAAAGAGATCATCACCTATGACGTGATGATCGAAGCGGCCCTGGACCCCAAGGACCTTTCGGCCCGGATCGCAAAACCCGCCGCAAAGGGTAAATAAAGGACCCTTTAAATAATTACTTGACCAACGGGGCTTCCGCGAGTATCCTATGCGCGCTTAAAGGTACCACCTAGCCTACGACCCGCTCAGGTTTTTCCAAGTTCTGTAACATCAATCGGTAAAGGCGACTACGAGTATTAAATTCCTCTTTTCAAGGATATCCCGCTTGTGAAAGTTTCGAAAGTATACCTGATAGACGGCACGTCGATGATTTATCGCGCTTACTATGCCATTCCTTCGCTCACGAATTCCAGGGGGGAGGCCACCAACGCGATTTACGGGTTTATTACCATGATTCGCAAATTTATCGAGGAAGTCCGGCCGGATTACTTTGCGGTCTGTTTCGACCGCAAGGAGCCCACCTTCCGGCATAAAAGGTACGAGGCCTACAAGGCCCACCGCAAGCCCATGCCCGAGGACCTTGTGGACCAGCTCGAGCCCATCAAGGAATTTTGCAGGCTCTTCGGCCTTGCGGTCTTCGAGCAGGCCGGCTATGAGGCCGACGACTTGCTCGGGACCCTTGCGGTGAGAGGCCGCGAAAAGGGCTTCGAGGTCTATGTCGTCACGGGGGACAAGGACGCGATGCAGCTTGTCGACGACAAAATCAGCGTCCTCAACCCGAACAAGGAAAACCAGATCTCCGGCCCGGCCGAGGTCCGCAAGCGTTTTGACGGCCTCGGGCCCGAAAAGGTGGTCGAGATCATGGCTCTGATGGGGGACGCCTCCGACAATATTCCGGGAGTGCGCGGCATCGGCGAAAAGACCGCGATCAAACTGATCCACGAGTTCGGGTCGGTAGAAAATCTGATCCGGCACATGGACAAAATCAAATCCAAAGCGCAGCTTGCGCTCTTGCGCGAAGGCCGCGAGACGGCCCTCCTCTCGAGGGAGCTGGCCACGATCGATACGGCCATGAGCGTGGAATTTTCCTGGGAGCAGCTCGAGACGCACGAGCCGGACGCGGCCCGATTGGTCGAGTTTTTCAAGCACTACGAATTTAAGAATCTTTTGAAGGAATGGACTCCCGGGGCTGGGGCGGCTACCGAGGACCGCCGCTATCGCGCCGTCACGGACGAAAAGGCCCTGCGGGAGCTTGCCGCCAGCCTGGCGAAAGTCACGGAGTTCAGTTTTGACACCGAAACGACCTCGAGCGATCCCATGCGGGCGGCTCTTGTGGGGATGAGTTTTGCGTGGGAGCCCCTTGCGGCCTACTACGTTCCGGTCTCTTCGGACGCCCACGGGGGCCCGGGGCTTCCCCAAAAGAAGGTCCTGGAGCTTTTGGGGCCGGTGCTGGAGGAGGAAAAAATCAAAAAGTTCGGGCAGAATATCAAATACGATTGGATTGTCATGCGCCGTCACGGGCTCACCCTGCGGGGCATGGCCTTCGATACGATGGTGGCAAGCTACCTCGCCAATCCCCTGAAGCGCAATCACAACCTCGACGACATTACTTTTGAAGACCTCGGGGTCCGGAAGATTACGACCGAATCGCTCATCGGCTCCGGGAAAAATCAAACCAGCATGGCCGAGGTTGCGCTTGAAACGATCACCGATTACGCGTGCGAAGACGCCGACTGCGTCTTCCGCCTCCGGCCCGTCCTCGCTGAAAAACTTTTGAACGCGGGCCTCGAAAAGCTTTTTGGCGAAGTCGAAATGCCGCTTGTGACGGTCCTTGCAAAGATGGAGATGAACGGCGTGTGCCTGGATAAGCGGTATCTGGGCGAATTGTCCCGGCAGGCCGGAAGCGACCTGGAGGAACTGACCCGCCAGATTTACAAGCTGGCCGGCCGCGAGTTCAACATCAATTCCACGAAGCAGCTTGCCGAGGTGCTGTTCACGGACCTGAAGCTGCCGGCCATTAAAAAAACCAAGACCGGTATGTCGACGGATGTCAGCGTTCTCGAAAAACTTGCCGTCGCGCACGAACTACCGCGCAAACTGCTCGAGTACCGTGAAAAGACGAAATTGAAATCGACGTACCTGGACGCTCTCCCCGAAATGATGCATCCGGAAACGGGGCTGGTCCATACGTCGTACAATCAGACGACGACCGCGACCGGACGCCTCTCGAGTTCTGACCCGAATCTGCAGAATATTCCCATCAAGACCGAGGCGGGGCGCTTGATCCGCAAGGCCTTTGTGCCGCGGCCGGGCGGAAAAAGGGAAATTCTGTCGGCCGATTATTCCCAGATCGAGCTGAGAATCCTGGCGCATTTTTCCGGGGATCCCCATCTCGTCAAAGCTTTTGCCGAAGACCTGGATGTGCACCGCGCGACCGCGACCCTGCTTTACGGAGTTCCCGAGAAAGAGGTCACGCGCGAGATGCGAAACGCCGCGAAGACCATCAATTTCAGCATCATCTACGGAAAAACGGCCTACGGCCTTTCGCAGGATCTAGCGCTATCCGTTCCCGAGGCCGAGGCCTTTATCGCCGAGTATTTCAAGCGCTATGGAGCCGTCCGGGATTACCTCGAGGGGCAGAAAGAGAGGGCGCGCTCCGACGGGTATTTGACGACGATCCTCGGCCGGCGGTCTTACTTTCCCGACATCCGGTCGAAAAATGTCCAGCTGCGCCAATTTGCCGAGCGCTCGGCGATCAATGCCCCCATCCAGGGGTCGGCCGCCGACATCATCAAGCTTGCGATGATCACGATCCAGGAGCGGCTCGAGACGGAGCAGCTTTCGAGTCTGATGACGATGCAGGTCCACGACGAGCTGGTCTTCGACGTCCCCGAAGGCGAGCGCTCCCGCATGGAGCGGCTCGTGAAAGAAGAAATGGAAGGGGCCTTCGAGCTGAAGGTGCCCCTGAAGGTTGATCTTTTTTGCGGTGACACATGGTTCAAAAACTGAAACCGGCAAAAGGCAGGCTTCTCGTGGGCCTGACCGGAGGGTTCGGGACGGGAAAGTCGACTGTCGCGGATTTTTTCAGGGAGTTCGGAGCGCAGGTGATCGACGCCGACCGTTTGGCGCATCGGGCGCTCAGAAAGGACAGCCCGGTTTTCCCGCGCCTTAGAGCTTGTTTCAAAGAAGCGGTTTGTCCGAGCACTGGCGGACTCCGGCGCAAGGTTATCGCCGCGATTATTTTCGGGGATCCGAAGCGGCGCAAGGAAGCGGAAGCCCTGATCCACCCGTATGTGGGGCGGCAGATGAGGGAGATTGCCGCGGCAAGCAGGAAAAGCGTGGTCGTGCTGGAGGTCCCCTTGTTGTTCGAGGCCGGCATGGACCGCTTATGCGACCGGACGGTGGTGGTCGAGGCCACCGACGGGGAGAGGACCCAAAGGCTTCTTCGCCGTGGATTCTCCCGGCAGGAGATCAAAGCGCGTCAGGCGGCTCAAATGCCGCTAAGAGAGAAAATCCGGCGCGCAGACGCAGTCATTCACAATTCCGGACAACGGAACGAAACCAAACGGCAGGCAAGGCTTCTCTGGGAGAAATTTTGCGCCGGGGTCAAAAGGAGCTAAACCGATATGATGAACAAAGAAAAAAACAACTTTACGAAAAGGCCCCCGGTGGGGCCTGGGGTAGGGCCTGGGGTGCGGCCGGCGCAGTCCGAGTACAATTATCCGAACGACAACGGGACGTCGCACCGGCCGAAAGGCGACGAGAACGGCTTTGACGTGGCGAGCCTGAAGAAGATGAAGGTCAACGAGCTTCATCAGCTGGCGACCAAATTCGTTAACGTCGGCTCGACGATCGGGATCAAGAAGCAGGATCTGATTTTCAAGATTCTGCAGGCGCAGGCCGAAAGCTCCGGGCTCATGTTCGGCGAGGGGGTCCTCGAGATCCTCGAGGACGGCTTCGGGTTTTTGCGTTCCCCGAATTACAATTACCTGCCGTCCCCCGACGACATCTATGTCTCGCCGAGCCAGATCCGGAAGTTTAATCTCCGGACAGGCGACATTGTCTCGGGTGAGATCCGCCCTCCCAAGGAAGGCGAGCGGTATTTTGCCCTGCTGAAGGTCCAGCTTGTGAACTTCGAGGACCCCGAGACGGTCAAAAACAAAATCCCGTTCGACAACTTGACGCCGCTTTATCCCACGAACCGCATTATTCTCGAGACGACTCAGATGGAGACGTCGATGCGGGTCATGGATCTGCTGACTCCGGTCGGCAAGGGGCAGCGCGGCATGATCGTGGCTCCGCCTTACAGCGGCAAGACGATCCTTCTGCAGAAGATCGCCAACAGCATCGCGACCAACCACCCCGAGGTCTATCTCATCGTGCTTTTGATCGATGAGCGTCCCGAGGAGGTCACCGACATGCAGCGCTCCGTCAAAGGCGAGGTCATTTCCTCCACTTTCGACGAGCCGGCGGAACGGCACGTCCAGGTGGCCGAGATCGTCCTCGAAAAGGCGAAGCGCCTCGTCGAGCACCGGCGCGACGTCGTGATCCTTCTCGACAGCATTACGCGGCTTGCCCGCGCCTACAACACCGTCGTCCCGCACTCCGGCAAGATTCTTTCGGGCGGCGTCGACTCTAACGCGCTCCACAAGCCTAAGCGGTTTTTCGGAGCAGCCCGGAACATTGAAGAGGGCGGCTCTCTGACGATCATCGCGACGGCGCTTGTCGACACGGGATCGCGCATGGACGAAGTCATCTTCGAGGAATTCAAGGGAACGGGCAACATGGAGATCCAACTCGACCGCAACCTCTTCCAGAAACGGATCTACCCGGCTATTGATGTCAAGAAGTCCAACACGCGCAAGGAAGACATGTTGATGCACCCCGACGAACTGCCCCGGGTCTGGATTTTGCGCAAGGTTTTAAATGAACTCAACCCGGCTGAGGCCATGGAGCTTCTGGTCGACCGGCTGGGAAAAACTAAATCGAATGCCGAGTTTCTGCTCGGCATGAACAAAATGGAGAGGTGATCGAACATGAAAAAAGGAATCCATCCCGAATACGGTCCCGTGACCTTTCAATGCGCTTGTGGGAACGCCATCCAGACCCGCAGCACGGCCCAGGGCGTCGTGCAGGTGGATCTGTGCGCTGCCTGCCATCCCTTTTTCAGCGGCAAGCAGAAATTCATCGACACGGCGGGACGCATTGACCGGTTCAAAAAGAAGTTCGGCACGAATATTACCGGCACGATCAAGAAGCCGAAAAAGGCGCCGGAGCCCAAACCCGTAGCGCCGCAGGCGGCCCCGGAAGAGAAAAAATAACCGTGATTTTTGTTCCCAAGGCCCGGAAAGTCTGCGAGAGGCTCCGGGCGGTCCAGGACGAGCTGACGAACCCGGACGTGGTCAAGGACCAGACGCAATATCAGAAGCTCATGAAAGAGCAGGCCAGGCTTCGGCCGATTGCCGAGCTGTTCGGGCAGTTCGAGAAGACGGAGCGGGAAATCGCCGAAGCCGCGCATTTGCTTGCCGATAAGGCGCTTGACGCCGAAATGAGGGGCTTCTATGAAGAGGAGCTCCGGAAATTCGAGGCCCAAAAATCGGCGCTTTCTTCATCGATCGAAGGCCTGCTTTTGAAAGAGTCGGACCCGAATGCTTCGCGCGATGTCATCGTGGAAATCCGCGCCGGGACCGGAGGAGAGGAAGCCGCGCTTTTCTGCGCGAACCTGTTCCGGATGTACGTGCGCTATGCCGACGAGCACGGGCTGACTCACGAGGTCATGGATTCGAATCCGACCGGACGGGGGGGCTTCAAGGAAGTTATCTTCAGCGTGACCGGGGCGGACACGTATACGCTTTTCAAATACGAAAGCGGGATTCACCGGGTCCAGCGGGTGCCCGAGACCGAGGCGAGCGGACGCATCCACACCTCGGCCGTGACGGTCGCGATTTTGCCGGAAGCCGACGAATCCGAGATCGAGCTCGATCCCTCGGAGCTCAAGATCGACGTTTACCGGGCCTCCGGGGCCGGCGGACAGCACGTCAATAAGACCGAATCGGCGGTGCGGATCACGCACCTGCCCACCGGGGTGGTGGTGACTTGTCAGGACGAACGGTCGCAGCATAAGAACAAACTCAAGGCCCTTCGCGTTTTAAGGGCCCGGCTCTTTGACGCGATGCAGCAAAAACAGCATCAGGAGTTGGCCAAACAGCGCAAGGAAATGGTCGGGTCCGGCGACCGGTCTGGGAAAATTCGTACGTATAACTATCCGGATCAACGGGTTACGGATCATCGAATCGGTTTGACTTTGCATGCTCTGAATGATATTTTAGACGGCCATCTGGACCCCGTCGTGCAGGCCCTCGAGCAGAACGAGAAGGAGCGCCGGCTCGCCGATGATGTCGCTTAACCTTCCGGGATCGTTTGAACTTCGCGAAAAGGCCGGAGAATCTCTGGGCGAGGTATTGAACTTCGGACGTCGCGAGCTTTCCGCTCTCGGGAGTCTTGAAGGCGACGCAAGCGCGGAAAGATTGCTTGAAACGCTTCTGGATTGTCCCCGCTCGGCCCTTTACCTCGAGCCGGACCGACGGTTGAGCGCGTCGGTTTGCGGCGAGTACCGCAGGCTCGTCGCGTTGAGAAAACAGCGCGTTCCGACGGCCTATCTGTGCGGCAAAGCTTTTTTCAGAAATGAAGTTTTGGAAGTCAGTCCGGATTGCCTGATTCCGCGGCCTGAGACAGGGCTTATGATCGAGACCGTGATACGCGAAATACGGCTCCCTGAGGCCTTTTCTTTTTTGGATCTCGGCACCGGTTCCGGAGCGATCGCTCTCACGCTGCTGAGGCACTTTGAGAAATCGCGTGGGACACTGACCGACGTGTCGCCGGAGGCTCTCGCGATGGCCCGGAAAAACCTCGAGACGTACGGGGTTTTGGACCGCGCACGTTTCATCCTTTCGGATTTTTTTGAGGGGCTTGGAGCCGGACCTGTAAACTCCGGATGGGATTTGATCGTTTCCAATCCGCCCTATTTGACACATGAAGACCTCGGCCGGCTTCAGCCGGAAGTGGCGTATGAGCCGCGAATTGCCCTCGACGGAGGGCCCGACGGGTGCGAGTTTTACCGCCGGATCATCCGGGAGGCGCCGGCGCATCTGACGCAAGGCGGCGCGCTTGTGCTGGAGGCCGGGATGGGGCAGGCCGGGAAGATTTCCGGGTGGCTGGGCGAGGCGGGATACCTGAATATTCGTATTTTTAAAGATGATCAAGGCATTGAGCGTGTCGTCATGGCCATAAAAGGCCGAAGGGTTTCTCATGGATAAGATCGTGATCACGGGAGGCAGGAGATTGGCCGGAGAAGTCGATATTTCCGGCGCAAAGAACTCCGCGCTGCCCATTATGGCCGCCGCCTTGCTTTCTGAAGAGGAATCGGTCATTGAAAACGTTCCCGATCTTCGGGACATTCATACCATGATCCGTCTTTTGCGGGCCCTCGGCGCGAAAGCGTATTTTGAGGACGGGATCGTTTCGATCAGGCCCGGGAAGAACCTCAAGCCCATTGCACCCTACAAGCTCGTGAGCACGATGCGCGCTTCGGTGTGCGTCCTGGGGCCGCTTCTGGCAAGAACCGGTACTGCCCAGGTTTCGCTTCCGGGCGGCTGCGTGATCGGTCCCCGGCCGATCGATTTGCACCTGAAGGGGCTCGAGGGCCTTGGGGCCCTGATCGATATTCAGCACGGTTATGTGAATGCCCAGACCAAAAAGAAATTGCGGGGGGGCGACATTTACCTTGGCGGTTCGTTCGGGTCCTCCGTGCTTGCGACCGACAACGTCATGATGGCCGCAGCCCTGGCCCAGGGGACGACCCAGATCGAAAGCGCGGCGTGCGAACCGGAGGTCGTGGATTTGGCGCGGTTCCTCAGAAAGATGGGCGCGAAAATTACGGGGGAAGGGTCTCCGAGGATCGAAATCGAAGGGGTGCGCAAACTCCGCGGCGTCCGGTACTCGATCATTCCCGACCGGATCGAAGCGGGCACTTATATTTTCTCGGCGGCGATGACCGGCGGGGACGTGTTGGTGAAGAAAATGGATCCCAGCCATCAAAGCGCGCTTATGGATAAGCTCGGTCAGGCCGGGGTCCGGATCGACCGGACCAAGAATTCGGTCCGGGTTCGCCGGAAAGGCAAGCTCAAGCCGGTAGACGTGACGACGCTTCCGTACCCGGGTTTTCCGACCGATCTTCAGGCCCAGATGATGGCGCTCATGGCGGTGACGCCCGGGATCAGCGTCATCACGGAGAAAATTTATCCGGACCGCTTCATGCATGTGAGCGAGCTGAACCGCATGGGCTCCAAGATTTTCATCGAAGGATCGAGCGCGATTGTGCACGGGGTCCGGCACCTGAGCGGCGCGCCCGTCATGGCTTCGGATCTGAGGGCCAGTGCGGCACTTGTCATTGCGGGACTTGTGGCCGAGGGCACGACCGAAGTACACCGCATTTATCATTTGGAACGGGGTTACGAAAAGCTGGAATCGAAATTCACCGCCCTTGGGGCGTCGATTCATCGCGAAAGAGAATAAAAACAAGGAGGGTACTTTGGCAGTCAAAATCCGTTTGAAACGTTTCGGGACGACGAACCGCAACCAGTGGCGGGTCGTGGTATCGGATGTGAAAATGCCTCGGGACGGCCGTTTTATCGAGGAGATCGGGTATTACGATCCGATTCCCGCGGCCGAGAAGATTCACATCAAAAACGAACGTCTGGAATACTGGCTCAAGCAGGGTGCGAAGCCGAGCCCGACGGTCGCTAATCTCCTCAAGCGCCTGAAGAAAAAACAGAAGGCCGCCGCCGCGAAATAACGGCAGCAGGGGACAGTTCCGGGGGGCTATCAGAAGTGGCCGCTTTGCACATTGACGTCCTGACGCTTTTCCCCTCTTATTTCCAGGGGCCTTTGGAAGAATCCCTTCTCAAAAAGGCCCGGGAAAAGCGGCTTTTGGAGGTTGCGGTCCACGATCTTCGGGACTACACGCATGACCGCCATAAAACGGCGGATGATAAGCCGTTCGGCGGCGGACCCGGCATGGTGATGAAGCCTGAGCCGGTCTTTGAATGCGTCGAAGCGATTCAGGACAAAGGGGCCGCGAAAGGCTGGGTCATTCTCCTCGACGCCAAGGGGGAATCTTTCAGCCAGAAGATGGCCCGAAGCCTGGCGGACAAAAAGCGATTGATCCTGATCGCCGGTCATTATGAAGGCATCGATCACAGGGTTGCCGAAGGGCTGGCCGACCAGATCGTATCGCTTGGGGATTTTATTACGATGGGCGGGGAAGCGGTGGCGCTGTGCATGATCGAGGCAGTAGCCAGGCTCGTCCCCGGGGTGGTCGGGAACGAGGCTTCGCTCGAAGACGAAAGTTTTGAGATGGGCGGGCTCGAATACCCCCAGTATACGCGTCCGCGCGAATACCGGGGCATGAAGGTCCCCGAGGTGCTGATTTCCGGTCACCACGCCGAGGTCCGGGCGTGGCGGTTGGCCAAGGCCCGGGAGGCGACGCGGCGCTCAAGGCCCGATTTGATTTCCGGCGACGCACCGCAGGACAAAAACCGAAATTCTAAAATCGACACTAAAGCGAGGGCAAAAAAGTGAACGGAATCGACATTCTCGAAAAAGAAATGATCAAGAAAAAGGTCCCTGATTTTCGCGTCGGCAACACGCTCAAGATCCACATCCGGGTCAAGGAAGGCGACAAGACCAGGACCCAGATCTTCGAAGGGATTTGCATTCGCAAGCGCGGGAGCGGGGCGCGGTCGAGCTTTACCGTCCTGAAAGAGTCGCACGGTGATGTGGTGGAAAAAATTTTCCCCCTCTATTCGCCGACCGTCGAAAAGATCGTCGTGACCAAAAAAGACACGGCGCGGCGCGCGAAGCTCTATTTTATGCGAAGGCCCAGGCCGATCGTTTAAGACGCGCTCGAAAGGACGAGCTCCGTGAATAGCCATTCATGAAATTGAAAAATGAAGTATGAATGACCTATTTGCTTTTGACCGCACTCAGGGCGCCCAAGAGGGTTTCCTGCTTGCCGGCGTCGACGAAGCCGGCCGGGGGCCCTTGGCCGGTCCGGTGGTGGCTGCCGCCGTCATCATTTCCCGCAAAACCGATTTTCGATATCTGAACGACTCCAAACAAGTCTCGCCGGCCCGCCGCGAAGAGCTTTACCTGGAAATTACGCAAAATTGCCTGGTCGGCATCGGCCTTATCGACGAAAAGATCATCGATGAAATCAATATCTACCAGGCGACCCGTGTTGCCATGAAGCGGGCGGTCCTGGCTTTGCCCGTGACCCCTCATTTGGTGTTGATCGACGGGCCCATGCGCCTTGACCTCGCCTTCGATCAAAAGCCCGTCATCAGAGGGGATCAGAAATCAGCCTCGATTGCCGCAGCCTCCATTGTTGCCAAAGTCACGCGAGATACCTACATGACTGATCTCGAGGAGCGTTATCCGGGCTACGGTTTCAAGAAGCACAAAGGATACGGAACCCGCTATCACCTCGAACGGATCCGTGAAATGGGGCCCTCCCCGGTTCACCGCCGAAGTTTTGCTCCGATCCGGGCCTTCTTCCGGCAGGAGGAAGTCCATGAAGCTCTCCATTCGTAAGGAACCGCCAGCCCCGACACTAGGCAAGCGGGGAGAAATGGCCGCCCGGGCCTACCTGACTGCTCAAGGGTACAAAATCCTAGAAAAAAACTACCGGGTCCCGATCGGGGAAATCGATGCCGTCTGCGAAAAAGCGGGCCGGATCGTTTTTGTCGAGGTCAAAACCCGCTCGGGTGAGCGCTTCGGCGCTCCGGAAGAGTCGGTGCATGCCTTCAAGCAAAGAAAACTCCTCCGCCTTGCCGAGTGGTATCTGAAAGACAAGCGCCTGGGAGATGTTTCCGTCTCGTTTGCTGTTGTCGCCGTCGTCATGGGGCCAGGGACCCCGGTTCCCAAGATCCGCCTCATCGAAAATGCCTTCGGGGCGTGACCTGAGATCGCCCCCCTCTCGCACGAAGCGCTTGACTTGGGGGACGGCAAGGGCGTATTATTGGCATATGCTAATAATAAAAATGGAGGCATGATGGCGAGGCCGGTCAAGTGCCGCCGGGTAGGCTGTGAGCCCAGCGCGAGCTATTTTAAGCCGAGAGGAATCCCTCTTTGGGGGTTGGAGGAGGTGGCTTTGTGCGTGGACGAGTTAGAAGCGATCCGGTTGGCTGACCTTCAAGGCCTCTACCAGGAAAAGGCTGCAAAAAAAATGAAAATTTCGAGACAGACCTTCGGAAATATTATCGCGTCAGCGCATCACAAAATTGCGGACGCGATCGTCGGCGGCAAAGCGATCAAAATCGAAGGCGGAATCGTGGCGATGACCCGGGCGGTAAAAAAGGACCGATGAATTCTCATAGCGAACGGCTGCGTTTGTTTAGAAAGTACGGTTACGATACTCCAAAGTCTCGAGAGGTCATTCTTTCAAAGGCGGGGGCCTTGGCCGGATCGATTTTGGAGGTCGGAACCGGGAAGGGCTTTCTGTCGGCAGCTCTGGCGCGGAAGGGTTTCCGGCTGACCTCTGTGGATCTTGACAAAAAAGTGCAGAAAGATGCCGCAGGGTATCTGACGTCACGGGGGGTACGCCGAAGGGTTGATCTAAAAATGATGAACGCCGAAAAGCTGACTTTCCCCGCCCGCTCGTTTGATTGCGTTGTCTGCGCCGACTTCTTTCATCATGCGAAAAACCCGCTCCGGTGCCTCAAAGAAATGCTTCGCGTCGCGGGCAAAAAAGTCGTTCTTGCGGATCTGAACAAGCGCGGCATGCGGACGATGGACCGCGTCCATCATTTGGAGGGTAAAACCCACCCGGCCAGCACGCTTTCAATCGCCGGGGCGAAGCGGCTCATTGAGAAATCAAAATGGAATGTCAAAAGTTTCAGGACGACTCACCACAATGTTATTGTTGCTCAAATCAAAGGAGCCGGAAAATGAAAATCTGCATACCGACAGAGACCAAGGACGGAGCCCAGGCGAAGCCGTTCGGGCACTTTGGAAGCGCCCCTTATTTTACGATCTATGACACGGAAACAAAGGCATGGGAGTTTGTCGAGAACGGCAATCAGCATCATAGCCACGGGACGTGCCAACCCTTGCAGTTTTTGGCGAACCAAAAAATCGATACCGTTGTCTGCCAGGGGATGGGGGCGCGTGCCGTCCAGAAGCTCAATGAGGGCGGAATCCGGGTCTACCGGGTCGCTTCCGACACGGTCGAAGAGGTTCTCAAGGAATCCCTCTGCGGGGCTTTGGAAGAAATCACCCCCGCCAACGCGTGCACCAATCATTCTTGCCACTAAGGTTCTGCGTGCGCATAAAAATCGTTTGTTTCGATTGCCAATCGGGAATAATTCCTATAGATTGATTTTTCTGACTCCGCGTTCGGTGAAGGAGGCGAAGACACGATTGGCGTATGAATAACCTGCAAGTAATCCTGAAAAGGAGAACGACATGGGAACAAAGGGAAGATCAATCGTCGAACTGGATGTCAAAAAACTGATCGGTCTTCTCCAGAAGGCCTATTCGGACGAATGGCTGGCCTATTACCAATACTGGCTTGGAGCCAAGGTGGCCAAGGGGCCGATGAAAGAGGCCGTGATCGCAGAACTGACTCAGCATGCGGCCGATGAGCTCCGCCACGCCGATATGGTCACGATGCGCCTCATTCAACTCGGGGGAACCCCGGTGTCCCGTCCGGAAGATTGGCCCAAATTCTCAAATTGTGGATACGACGCGCCCGACGATCCTTCCGTTTACAAGCTCCTCGAGCAGAACATCAAAGGCGAACAGTGCGCCATCGGCGTCTATAAGAGCCTCGTTGATTTTACGACGGGGAAAGATCCGGTGACCTATAACATCGCTTTGCAGATTCTGCAGGATGAGGTGGAGCATGAAGAGGATCTCCAGGCCCTGCAGGAGGATTTGCAGGAGATGCTGCGCCAGAAATAGAAGAGGGGGCAAGAAAAGCCTTCTCTTTGCACATATCTTTTGCAAAAACGGCAGAAACCCTTATAATTTCAGCGTTCTTTGCATTCACGGTCCTTTGTTCCGACAGAATTCTCGTTCGAAATTCTGCATTAACGCGGAGAGGTCGCATAGCCCGGTCTAGTGCGGCGGTTTGCTAAACCGCTGTAGTGCTTAATAGCGCTACCGAGGGTTCGAATCCCTCCCTCTCCGTACTTTTCCCCTTTAGCGCCTTCTATCATACCCCATCATTCTTGAGCAATCCGGGCCTTGTTTTTCATGCTAGGTTGCTATTTTTCAGGAGGCCCTGTATTCTTCTGTATCTTCTTGTCTGACAAGGAGTAGGGCACATTTTATCCCGTAAGCTTGCACCCAAAAACTAATGACAAAAATCTTTCTTGAAAAAGCTAGTCGTCTGTCTTTTTTTTGCAGACTTATCGCACTCTTTTTGTGCGTTAATCTAATCCTTTCAGATAGTGCCGCTTGGGCGAATACCAATGGCGGCACGGCCGGGCCGGCGCAGCAAAGCTCCGCTTCACATCATTTGGCGGGCTTGACGGTGCCGCTCCAATATGGGCATACCGATGAATCCTACGTTCCCCCGCAAGGGCTCTCTTCCAAAAAAATCATCTATATTCAAGATGCCCACGACTCTTTGGAGGCTCAGCAGAATATTGCCCGAATGATTGCTCATCTTGTGGGCCTGCATGGGGTTCGAAAGATTTTTGAAGAGGGCTACGAAGGCCCGGTTCCGACCGACAATTTTTTTGCCGGGATTAAAGACCCCCAAACCAGAGAGAAAGTCGCCTACTTCCTGATGGACAAGCTCCGGATCGGCGGAGCGGAATATGCGCACATCAACCGCCGGAAAGATTTCGAGCTCGTGGGCGCCGACAACCGGGCTCTCCATCTTCAGAATATCGAGTGGTACCGCCGTACCGCAAAATACAAGGCCAAAGCGGAACGGGAATGGTCCTTCTTGGACAAACAAATCCGGAAATTGGCCAAGCAGCATTTCCCCAAGGAGCTCAAGGAATGGATAAAGCTCAAAGATCGCCAAAGCCGCGGTCAACTTGGGCTTGGGGAATACCTCGAGCGGATGGCTGGCTTTTATACCAAGCACCGTCCGCTCAAGAACTTCCAGATCCGGTATCCTGCGGTTGCCTTGGCGGCGCTCGATCAGTCCCGCCCCGATGAACGTAATGTTCTTTTGCTGCAACGTCTTGATCCTAAACAGCTTTTCCGCGAAATCAATAGGCTGGAAGAGGAATATGCGGACATCGTGTTGAAGGGGGATGGTGAGAAATCTCCGCCAAAGGGTTCTAGAGCCGATACGGCTTTGATGCGCAATCGTCAAATTCTCGCTTTCTTGCGCGGCCTTGAGCTTTTGCATCGGTTGAACGCCCTCGAAGTGACTCCTCCCGAGTACGAAGTCTCGCGCAAGATGCTTTCGGCCCTCAAGACCAAAAACCTGGCCCGGTTCATTGCTCGGGAATCCGGGAAGTCCGTCATTTTTTCTAAACTCTGGGAAATGAATATCCGCTCTGCCGTGAAATTCTACGAAACGGCCCGGGCGCGCGAAGAGGCCATTCAGAAAACCCTGGAAAAGTGGCTGCAGACTCCGGGGGAAGAAACGGCCGTTCTCGTTTACGGAGGATTTCATAACAAGGGGGTGAAGGCGTGTCTTCGGGATCTCGGAATATCCTATGCGGTCGTGTCTCCTCGGATTACCTCGGCAAGCAAACGCCACCGGGAATATTACCGGCAGCTGATGTCGGACGGGCATTACGCTTTTGAGGTGCCCTTTAACCTTGCGCATGCCTCGCGCGCAGAAACGACCTTTGTGCAGGCTACTGTGTATGGCGAAGAGCCCGTGCGCGCGGAAATCCGCGCCATTGCGGCAGCCGTTGAAGGCAAGAAGATGGACCGCGCTTTGCTTTCCCGTGTTACGGAAAAGGCCTTGGGCCATCCGGACATCCGGCCGCAGGAAAGGCCGAGCACTCCGGTCGCGCAGCTGCCAAGGCCCTCCGCGAGAAATTCTGGCAAAAAGCAAGAGCAACCCAAGAATCCCGTTCGTGCTGCGGCTTTGTCGTTTTCCCTAGCAGGTTTTGTCGGCTTATGGGCGGGGGAGAGCGGGAGGCGGTTTGAGACGGTTGCCGGGTTATTTCAGGCAGGACGAGCCGAGAGCCGGTCAGCCGCCAGGCTGGTCGATCCCGAAGATTTCCGGTTTCTGGATGTCCGGGGAGATGAGCAAGTGACGCGAGCGACGACCCTTTACCTGGATCCCGCTCAAGTGGAACCCGTTTTGTCGGTTCATGAGGAAATGATCGGCAAGCTTGCGGCCTTCGACCGGAAGCGTTTGAAAACCATTGCTTGGGATGATGCGGGAAAGAGGCAGGAATATTTCGGCAGTGCGGTGAAGCAAGTGTACAAGAAGCGGCGGCCGTGGCAGGAGCATCTCCGGTTGATTGGAGAAAAATATCCGAGGCAAAAAGCCATCGCTGTGGTGGGGAACGGTAATCTTATGTTCAGCAGTCATATTGCCGGATGGATCAACGGCCGGGTTGTGGCTCCGGTCGGCGAGCCGGTGGGTCGTCGCGTCTACTCGTCGCTCGTCATCTACCGCAACGGCCGTGTTGCGATCGAAGCTATTGCCTACCGGCGCAAACGGGGTGTTCTCCGTGTCTTCAGCCGGACGCAAAACAAAGACATTACCGATTCGGTCCGTTTTATAACTTCCGGCCCGAGGATCGTAAGAAACGGCGGGCGGGTCCCTCTTGCGGAGACAATGCGTGATGTTTCGGACGTCCGCTGGCTTTTCAAAATGCCCGTTATCCAGAACGAAGGAGAAGGCATTTTTTGGGGCATGGACCAGCTTTTGGACGAACATGACTCTCCGAACCGATTGGCATACAGGGCCGCAGCGGGCCGGGCGATCGACTTAAAACTCGAGGTGCTCGGAAGAACGATCGAGGCCGATGGGCTTCGCGCGGCTTTGCAGGCGCCCGACTTGAACTATCGCGAGGTTGGCAAGGATGCTGTCCGCCAGGAAGGCGATTTTGCAATTACTGGCAGCGACGTACGGATCCGCTTTCGAACCAGCCGCTATCCTCACCACGTTATCGGCCTCGACAAAGGCGGCGGCATTATCGTTTCTCAAATTCAGGGCCGGTCCGGCCATGTCGGCGCGGCCCTTGAAGAATTGCCGGACTGGATGCTCGAGCGAGGCGCTCAGGATGCCATCCTGCTCGATAACGGCGGCGATGTCCGAATGGATTATGAAGGCAGAAACATCGTTCCCTCGGCTGAAAACCGGGAAGTGTATCTGTCGGTTCTGGCTTTTCTTGCAAAAGAAGGCCGCCCGCGCACCGAGATGCGGGCGTCTGGTGCGGGCCTCGGCAGCATGGAGATCATCCGCAATCCCCTGCGTCACACCGTGGTCACGGTCGACGGTCCGTCGGCAACCGGCAAGGGCACGGTGGCCCGTGAGCTTGCCCGGCGTCTTGGCTTTATTCACGTAGACCTCGGCTCGATTTACCGGGCCGTTGCGGAAAAAGCCCTTACCGAAGGCGTCGACATCCAAAACGCAGAAGCCATCGGACGGCTGATTGCCGCCACAACCCTCGATTTGGAACTTCGGGACAGCACGCTTCACGTGATCCGCGACGGCGTGGATGTCACGGACCGGATTCGGACTACCGAGGTCGGAAACGCCACGGCGCTTTTGTCGCGGCACCGGGTGACCCACCAACTCCTTTTTCAAGTGGCGAGAACGATCGGCGAGAGCCATGACATCGTCATCGAGGGGCGAAACGCCGGCACCGATATTTTCCCCGATGCGACCGGGAGAAAATTTTACCTGGTGGCAGACATGAAAGTTAGGGCTTCGAGACGCCAAATGGATTACGCCCGGAAGGGAGAGGCAAAGCCAGTCGAAGAAGTCGAGCGCGAGCTTGTCGAGCGTGACGAAATGGATCGCACCCGTGAAATCGCGCCTCTGCGAAAGGCGGAAGACGCCGTCGAAATCGACAACACGGATCGCAGCGCTGCAGAAACCGTCGATGTTATGGAACAGCTTGTTCGGCAAAAGATATTTGCTGCTTCCGCAAACCTCCCGTATGCCCACGATGCCGGCAAGCTTTCGCGACCGGATCTTTGGGCGGGGGATTCCGATTACGTCGATAACGCACCGATTGATGCGGAGATCGAGGCTCAAGGGATGTTCCTTTATCTGTGGCATGCCCGTAACCACGGACGGTTTGATGAGGTGTCCGATGAGGAACTTATGCGGCTCAGGGCGAAGGGCTACAACGTTTTGTGGGTCATGGGCGCCTGGAAGCGGGGCCGCTTTACGGAGCCCTTCAACCGGATGTGGAATCCCGATCGGGTCGGGTCTGCCTTCAGCTTGGATGACTATGTCATCGATCCCGAGTTGGGCGATGAAGCCTCCTTCCGGCGATTCGTGGCACGCGCGAACCGGCTTGGCATGAAGGTCGTTCTGGATGTGGTGCCGACTCATATGGGGGTCGATTCTCGATGGGTTGTCGAAGAGCCCGATTTGTTTGTACACTCCGACGAAGCACGTGATGTCGCGACGCCGGATTTAAATCGTTATCTTTTCAAAGAAGACGGATCGCCGATGGATGCGACCACGTTCATGAAGCAAGGCCACAGCCTGAGGCGCTATTTCATGTCAAGGGATGCCGGCGGGAGACTGCGCGCCATGGCGCATTCGACGGATCATATCAAAGGCGCCATTCCCTATATTGATTCGGCCAAAGTCAATTATGCCAACCCGAGGGCCGTCGAGTGGATCGGCGGCATCATGGATTATGTCTGCTGGCTCACGAACGGAGGCGGCGCGCGCATCGACATTCCGACAACGGATACCCAGGAAGAATTTCGTGACAAATGGGGCCGCCAAATTGAAAAAGAATTCTGGCCGGAAATATTCCGTACTTTGAGGCGCAAATACCCCGGCGCCCTTTTCATTCCGGAAACCTATTTTTCCCACGAGGGCCTTTTTCAGGCCTTCGGAGGCGATTTTGTCTATGACCTGCATTTTTTCGAGAAGGCCGTCGGGACAGAATTTGCAAAACCCCTGAGCGGGTCCGCGCTGGCACACTATGTAGCGGAAGACCACGGTTTTGATCCGGCGCGAAGGCTGCTTTTCATTGCAAATCAGGATGACCCATCCCGCAACTGGGAGGCCGTACGGTTGGGCTCGATCATGAGCCGCGAACGGGAGAAGGCGCTTGCTGTTGTCATGATGGCCGGAGCGGCGGGCGCGGTCATGATCAACGGGGGGCAGACCGAAGGGCATGATGGCGGCGCCTCGGCGAAAACCATGACGAGGGATCTGTCGAGGGAGCCCCTGGACAAGGATCTCGACGATTTTTATACGCAAATCATGCGGCTGACGAAAAAACCGCAGTACCGTTTCGGGGAGACGATCAAGATTACCGGCGAAGATACCCCGCATTCTATTTTTAGCGTGCGAAGAAGTTATGCCGGTGAAGAATCGCTTGTCGTGGTCAACGCCGGCGATAAGCCCGCCCGGTTCCGCTATGCTCCGCGGCCGGGCGCGTGGGGCCTCGAATCCGAAAACAGTAGCCGTTGGAAGAATGCCGTAACGGGTGAAACACTTCCGTTTGGAACCGATTTGGAATGGGAACTCCAACCCGGGGAATTCCGGATTTTAGAGCTCGAGCGCGCTTCTTCCGAAACGGTAGCGTCGCCTGAAAAATCCCCGAATCCGTTCGATTCGGGGACAACTCGCGTGCTCGGCTTGCGGTCTCGCACCGAGATGCCCCGTATCGTATATTTGGGCGACTCTATCATGAACGGCACGGGGGCCGGCCGAGATTTGACCGGGTTGCGGGCGGCTCATTTGAGACTGCTGAAAGAGGCAGGCTTCGAGTATGAGGCAAGAGGTCCTTTTCATACTCCTCCGATAGCCGAGGAGCCCGAGGCCAATGCCCACTTAGGGGATGCGGGTAAGCGCACGGAGGAGATTCTCCGGAATCTGAAAATCTATCTCCACCGGCTTCTTCCGAAGCCGAATCCGCCGGGGTCCGTTGTGGTCATCCATGCCGGCACCAACAATATTTCCCAGATGGCGCTCGAGGGCCGCAAATGGGAGCTTGGCGCCTTTGTGCATGACATCGAAGAGATGATTCGCTATATCCACCGTTACGATCCCAACCTGACCGTGATCGTGGCCAAAATCATTCCCCGCGCCGACCGCGGTGACGCGCTCGAGAGGCAAAAGAACGAAGATACCGACGACTTCAACCGTCTGATTGACGAAATGATGGAGCGTGTCCGCCGGAGCCATCCGAACGTCTATCCGGTAGATCTCCATTCGCCGATGATGGCTCAAGGAAATGTAAACGGCGAACTTTACTTCGACTACTGGCATCCAAACGACAAAGGGTTTGCCGCAATGGCCCCGCCTTTGTTTGAGGTGATGCAGGAAAACATACTGCGTTCAGAAATGCGTACACGGGTGCAGCGTCCGGCGTTGGTGCCGGACAACGGAAAACGCTGGAAAGATATCACGGTGCGTGCCGGCGACCCGTTTGGAGAAACCGGCGTGCCCGATTTGACGGAAACGATCTACTACAGCTGGAAATATTCATCGACTTTTAAGCGTATGACGAACGAACAGCTGAGCCAGGAATTTGGCCGGCTCGTTTCCGAACGGATCGTCATCAGGGAAAGCTCCGGCGAGCAACGACTGTTGAATTTATTCACCCAAGTGGATTCGGCAAAAGACCCATTGCAGCAATTCATCAACAATCTGGCAACCGGCAAGGCAGATGAGCTATGGCACTTTACTCAGTTTCCGGATATTGCGCGTAAGGTGCGGGCGGGCTTTTTGTCGAGTTATATTCATGACAGAAAAAAACTGAAGCATATAGAGGACCGTTATGACTGGGGGGTGGCGCTTCTCCATGAAGTGGCTTTGAGGTTAGCGCAAGAGCTTGAGGGGGGCGAGGCAGAGGACCGGGCGGAAATGAGAAATGAACTGGTCAAGCGACCGCCCAATCTGATGCAGGGGATTTTTGACTCAATCAAACAGGTTCGGGACGGCGTCACAGGGGATTGGCTTCGCCGCGCCCGTTCCTATGCGGACGCAATGAAACGTGCCGAACTTCGCACTGAGGATGCGGACGATCCGACGGTCCCGGTCGTGACTTCAGCCGATGAACTCCTAAGCCTCTTGAAGGGGATGTCTACGGTGCATGATGCCCCCAAGCGTCTGATAGAAAGTGTCATGGGGGATCCTCAAATCAGGACCCGCGCTTACCGCGGAGTTTACGGCATCGAAGCGGTTCGGGATTTTATTGAAAGCGGGTATGCCCAGGGGGAGAAATTTTCGGACGGTCAAAGAGCAAGAACGATGTGGGGCGCTTTTTGGCAGGCGTCGGGGCGGGCTTTTAGCTACGCTCTTTCAGACGGGGACGGACTGGGCATCATCTATGAAATGGCCGAACCCCATTTGGCTCCCTATGGTCTGCATCCTGCCTCGATGGGGGGAGATTACCCGCCCATTGGGGAGGAGTACGCGGGCAATGAAACGGCGATTCCCATCCCGGCGTCTGATATCCGCCGGGTCTGGGCCACTTATTATCATGCCGAATCGCATGACTGGTCCATTCTCGAGTTCCGGACTCCCGCGATGGCTCAAGGCTCCGAAGAAACGTCTGCGCGCGCCGGCGAGGGAAGACAGGAGGCTCGCGAAGCCGAACGATTGCCAGTCCTGTCTCGCGGGCGGCAGGAGATGCGCGCATTGAGCAAAGATTTGGCGGAGAAGATCGCTGCGGTTGATCTCAAGATGAAATCTGCGGCGAAACCCGTGCGTCTTTCGAAAGGCGAGCAGCGCGTATTCTTGAGCGTTGTGCCCGGCGGCGGGGGCTCGGTCGCCGAGCAGATCGCAAGCGCCCAAGCGGATCTTACGAGATTGCTTCGAGACAACAAAATCGCTTCCAAAGACGTCTTCAAAATGGTGCTTTCCTTCGGGGAGATTACCGACGAGCAGCGCGAACAAATCAAAGAGGCGTTCAGGCGTTATTACGGCGGGCGCTCGCCCCCGGTCATTACGTTCGTAGAGCAATCGCCCGCGGACGGGAGCATGTTTACCGCCGAAATTTATGCCGCCGAAGGCAAGGACGTCGAAGTCATCCGCGTGAATGAAAATATCGTCGTTGTGGAGGACCGTGATACCCTTCAGGTTTATACCGGCGGGGTCACGCCCGAGAAAGGTCTTTCCGACGGTTACGCCGAGACGATGTCTGTTCTCAAACAAACCCGCGCCCGCCTTGCCGAAGCGGAAGCCGTCCTCAAAGAACTGAAAAAAATTCCGGCCGATTATGTCCTCGATTACCGGCGCCTGTTCCGGATCTGGTTTTATCAAAACAATATTTTGGGAATCGAAGCGGACGGCGGACAGCGCTATCAAAAACTGAATAAGGCGCGGTACGACTATTTTACGAAGTCGTTTGATGGCGCGACAACGCCGCTTGAACCCGCTTTTGACGGAACGACGATCCCTTTTGGCCAGGGGTTGATCGACGGGGCGGAGCCTGAAAATCCTGACTGGCCGGCGTCGACCGGGATCGGTATGCTTCGGGGGACGATGGTAATGGAAAGTCTCGGCGTGATTCCGAAAAATCCGGAAGTGCACGCCTATCCGGTGGACAGCAAACGGCAGATGCGGCCCCAGGATTATCCCCAGGAAGATCTGGAGAAAGAAAAAGGGACCCAGAAAGAAAATGAGTGGAAAGCGCCCCCGCTTTGGCGGCGCGGTATGACCCTTGTCGTCCCCCTCTCCCTTTCCTTTTTCGGATTTCTCTTTTACCTTTTTCTCCGGTTTATCCTCCGCCGAGAGGAGCCAGGAGAGGTTTATGAAATGATCTCGGTCTCCGGGACTGCTTCCACCCAAGGATCCAAGGTTAGGCATGTCGGCAATCCTTACCGGCAGGCGCTCTACACTCTAAGCAGCATTAACCTGGTACTGAAGGAGCGCGGGGCCACGCTCAGAGACGTTCCCCAGCTTCGGGTGTATGTCAAAAACCCGGAACATTACCGGATCATGAAATATGTCGTCGAGAAAATGTGCCCGGGTATCCCCGTCATTTATGTGAATTCCGATGTTTGCCGTGGGGATTGGCTGATCGAAATCGAAGGGTTTGCCTTCGTGAAAAAAAAGCGCAAACAATTGCTCACGCAGGAGCCGGTGGGAACCTTCCGTTATCCCGGGGTCACCCGTGAGCGGCTGTTCGAAAAGGACTTAACGACGCCCGAAGATTTGTCTGCCGAGGAGCGCGCTGCTCTTCTGACCCTCATCCCCAAAGCGTTCCTTCAAAGCCGCAATTACAGGGAAGACCAGGTACTTTGGGAAACGGAATCTGTCAGGCTGGATCCGAAGAAAACCCAGGACAAGCCGGTCCTCTTTGTGAAAAAGACGGGCGGAGAAATCCTTCTGAGATTTTATCGCGGCGGACGAACCGCCGAACAGGCGGCTGCGGAAGGAAAAGTCTTTGCCGAAATTCCGATTCGCGCCGAGGGCGATACGCTTTGGATCCTCGGCAACGGCTTCGTCAAAGCTTTTCCGGCGGCGCGCCTTTTCTTCAAAAAATACAGCAAGAAGACCTTTGCCTACTGGCTCCAAAAAATTCTTGTACCATTCCATCAAGCACTCGGCTTCAAGCGCATCATGATCCGCCGTCTCCACACTCCGAAGGAAGACCTCAGGAGGATGGGTTTCAAGAAACTTGCAGGTGAAGAAGACACCTGGTATTACGGCACGCCTCCGGGCCAAAGCGGCACAACGGGTGGCAGAAGCGAGATGCGGATGGATCAGAAGGACGGCGAAGCCCCATCCAATGTGCGCCAGTGGCTGTCGCGCCTTGACAATGCCATGGATGCGGCGCGCAGAACGATCCAGCGCAAGGCGCAGGCGGAGGAAGGGGAGATAACCGTCGAGGAACAGACCATTCTTGCCCTCCTGGGAACTTTGCAGCAGAGTCTCGATTACGTTAAGGAAGTTGTCCGCAAGGAACCGATTCCTCAAGATGACCGGGAAAGGATCAGGCATATTCTCGAGGATATTGCCCGCCGCCTGCCCGAAGAGGATACTTTCGGAGCAGTCCAAGACGCGATTGCGGGCGTCCTCGCGAACCTGGGAACGATTCCTCATGAGGAAATGGCCGTCGCCGCGATGCGCGCTCTCGTACAGCGGTACCGGACTGAACACGACGAAACCGAGGAGGAATATTTTGGCGGACTTTATCACTTTGCGGACTTCATCGAAAAAATGATCCGCTCCCGGGCGCCCTATGTGTCGGCCCGGGTTCAGGCTGCTCTTGAGCGGGATCCCGAAAACATTTTTAGAGGGCTCTTCGGCGGTCGAAGGGTCCTCATCCTTGGTCTTTCGGAAAACGGGGAAGTACAAAGGCTCAATAGTTTTACCTTTTTAAAATCACAAGGGCTGGATGTCCGAGCCCTTGATCCGCTGATTCCACTCCCGCTTCCAGATCATTCCGTGGACGATATCCTCGTCCTTGGCCCTTTTGACAGAGATCTTGAACGCAAAAGAGCCGAATTATTTCCGAATGCCCTTCCGGAAGCGCTAAGGATATTGAGCCCCGGCGGCCACTTGTATGTCGGGATGGCCTCCCCCTGGCCGAAGGCCCGAGGGCTTCTGAAGCAGTCCGGCTTCGACGTCCATCCGGTCGAATCCGACACCATCCATTCCACCGCTTACATTGCGGTCAGTCCCAAGAGCGCTGAAACTCTACGCGATGAGAAGCTCCAGGGAGAAATGCTTCACCCTGATGATTCCATCAGAACAGAAATGAGGGTCGCTCATGAACAGAAACGATTATTTGATGCCCTAGTAAGCGGCGGTTTGGAGGCATGGCAGCAGCTGGTTGCATGGCGCGATTCGAGTATTCCGGTTTTGGGTCAGTTTCCCCAAGGGCAGACGGCTGCCCAAGCTCTTGAGAGTCCGAGGAACGATATGTTCAGTGAATTTCGGTTTGCCGAGCCGGATAGTTATGTTGCGACCGTGGGAAGCATTACTTTTATGGGCGTTCAGCTTTTTTACCGGAGAAAGGCAGACGGACATATTTTTATGGATCCCATGCCGGGACCGGCCTATTTTGCGGAAGTATACGGACCGAAGTATATGACTCACTACTACGACGAAATTAATGTGGATCCGGCGAGTGCCCTTAAGAAAAAATATGCCAGCGCGCAGGCGCATGCGAAGACACTAAACGATTATTTGAGCACCTACGTGCATTTGAAAGGTTTAAAAGCGAAGGTTATTGAAATCGGACCGGGCATGGGATTTATCCTCGAACATGGACATAACAATTACGACTGGCAGGTCGAAGCTGTCGAGATCGCCCCTGGATTTGTTCAAGAATTGGGCCTCAAAAAACCCAGCATCCCTGTTTATGAGGAGAGATTTGAGGATTTTAAACTTCGGCCCGGGATGCGCGGTGCTTATCACTTGGTGATTATGAAGGATGTTATCGAACACTCGGCCAACCCTGAAAAGATGATCGAAAACGCACGCGAACTTCTGGATGAAGACGGCATTTTATTTATCGAAACCCAACTCGCACAAGGCGATGACCCCCGGTTTGCGCTCACAGAACACATCAATCTTCTTTCCTACCAAAAACTTGAAGAGCTGCTGGTCCGTGCCGGGCTTGAGATTTTACCCGTATCCGACGCCCCCGAGGGTCGGCCGGAAGAGTTTTCTCATAAAAGCGGCAAGAAGTATCCTTTCCGGGAAATTTCGGTTTATGTGCGAAAGAAGCAGGTTGTTCCCGGGTTTGCCGAGGCTATCGGCAATGTCGATCCTTCAGTCCAGAAAGGCTATCAAACTCTGCATCTGATCCGCTCGGTTTTTGTGAACTGGGCCCGGAAGAGCCTGGAGGATTCGGACTCGATCGGTTTACCGGTGAAGGCGATCCGGCTTGCGGAAGGCTCGCAGTTGCTTGCGGCAGCCAGGCATATTCTCGAGTCCGAGATGAGCACGATTGATGAGGCAATCGATGACAACGCGAAGGTCCTCATTCTTGATGGACCGGAACCTTCGGAGGCTGCGTCTGCCGAACGGCTGGAAAATATTCGTCTCAGAAATTCGGCCATTTTCGAAGTCATTGCCGGGACGAAGGACGACTCGACACTGAAGCGCTATTTGGAGGAGTTGCTGGATGAGGCCAAGGAAGGTGATTTAGAGAACGGATGGCTGATCCGCGCGTTACGTAATCAGCTTGCCGCACGGCTCGAAGTCGTCAATTTTGACGGTAAAAAATTCTTCAAATTTACACAGCACCATCAAAATTTTCTTCGCGGGCGGGTCATGGCGTTGGTGGAGAACATTGCCCGCGCAGGAACTGCAGAGGAGCCGCAAAGGGAGGATATTGAAGCCATCAACAGAGAGTTGACCGATCTTGCGGA
This sequence comes from Candidatus Omnitrophota bacterium, assembly GCA_041666865.1. Classification (GTDB taxonomy): domain Bacteria; phylum Omnitrophota; class Omnitrophia; order Omnitrophales; family Aquincolibacteriaceae; genus JBAYGD01. Next base: position 59,058 of record JBAYGD010000015.1, read on the forward strand.
AAGCGGCTATTCGAATCAAGTTGCGAGCTTCCTGAATCTTGTTCAGCGGCAGTATCCCAAACTGCGCGAACGGATCCTGGGCCCCAGCACACTTCGGATCATTGTGGCGACTGCCGGGAGGGCGGAAACCAGGACGTCGCTTGCGGCGGCAGACGGGAATGCTGCGACCGATTCACCGGAAGGCGTGATAGGCCGCGGGGAAATTGAACGCGCGATCGATGAGATCAACCAGCATGAACACCGGCCTATTTTCAACGATGCGCAGAAGTCGAAGATTGCGAAAGCGCTCGAAAGCATGCGGCTTGTGAAGGGAAGGACATTCCTGGTGTGCGGTCCGGGGTCGTCCGATTTTCTGCCGGTTTTAATCGCTAAACTTGGCCTGCAAACGAGCGCCATCGATTTTGATTCCAGCGAAAACGAGTCGTTCGGCGATCTCCTGGATCGCTATCATTTAAAACAGTCGGTACCCCTATTTTCTTCCTATGCTGAGTTTGGCGACAAGCGCTTTGACTATATTTCGATGTTCGGACTCCTGCACTACATTTATGATTTCACCGAAGATCCGGTCCTTGGGGATTTTCACGAAAAGATATTGTCCGCACCGGTCCGTGAAAGGGAGCGATGGAATCAAGCGGCGCGGCAGCACACGTTCCAAAAAATGAAATCCTGGATGGGGCCGGTTGTGGAGCATTTGAATCCTGACGGGGGACGGTTGTTTCTGAATGTGCCCGAGATCTATCCCGGCGATCAGCTTGCGATTGCCCAGGGGGCGACGTATTACCGCCACGAGTTGGAGTATGCCGATCAAGCCCTCGGGGATCTTGCGCCCGGGTACGGTATCCGGTTTGAGCGGCAGTCTGAAATCGACTTGACCGATTTTTCTATGAGCCGGCTTTTTCTGAATGAAAAGCGTGAGGGTGTTGCGTACAAATCTATTCGCGTTGAGGGCCTACTGTCCCGATTACCCGGCGGAGGAGAGCGATCGGAGACGCGGACGGGCGTCCGGCCCGGCGAGGAGCAATTTTGGAAAGCGCGATACGCCCGGATGCCTCAAGACGGTTTGTTTAAGCCCGGAGCTTATCCGCCGGAGGTGGAAGCCTATGTCCTGGATAGTATTCGGCTTCTTACGACGGCCTCCCAATTGCGGGATGGGCCGCTCCGGTTAATCGATTTGGGGGCTTCTCCAAATACGTATATGCTTCGCAGAATTCAGGAAGCGTTTCCCGGAATTGAACTTCACGGCTTGGACATTGTTCCCCTGGAAGGGAAGGGTGTCCCAGGGATTGTTTTTCATGAAGCATCGATGGACGATACCGGACTGCCGTCTTCTTCATTTCCGTTGGTGATCTCGACCTATAGCTCCGAATATACTGACTTAAAGGAAACGGCCCGTGAGATTGACAGGCTGCTGCCGGAGGGAGGAGCGGCCATTTTGGTCGTCCATCAGCCCGGCTCGATTTTTACCCGAGATTATGAGACGGCATTGAATCAGCTCGAAAGGATCCGCGCCGAGGGATTGGATGTTCTCGCGGATTTAAGGGACGGGACCCTCCGGAGCTGGGAGGAGCTATCGGCGAGGATGCCTCACCTCGTCAAACAACATGATACCTGGAACGAAATCCGGGATGCTGTGATCGAGCAAGCGCCGAGCCACTTTGCCATTTTAGAAGAACAAATCACAATGCTGCGAAGGACCATCTCCAACATCAAACGATTGGCTAACCCCGGCACCTTGGAGCAATTATTCCCGAAAAGCCGCTATGCTATCCAGACAAAGCCCTTATTTTTGAAAGAAGATCCCATTGCCCAGGGAATTGTTCTGACGAAACGGGTTGCCGCACAAACGGCAGACACCCGAGAACCGAGAGCTGAGACGCGGGTAAAAGAAAAGACGCTTAGATTGACGTCCCGGGATGAGTTTAAGTTGAAACTGATGTCGGAGGTTGGGCTTTTGAGCGGAAAACTCGTCGAGGCGCTTTATACTCACTTGGGAGTTGCCGATGCCAACCCGGGTCAAAAGGATCCTGAAGATCTCCATTACGATAATATTGGTTATGTTACAAGCCGGGACATTAAGGACCGCATGACATTTGACCGCTGGTTTATCGTTGCCTTGGATGCACCGGGCGGAGGAACCGCAGATAAAGTTGTCTCGCGTCTTATGGAGCATGCTTACAAAGAGGACGAGCTCAGCCGCACTTTCATGAATACCTTGGTGATTGTTGCTGACGGCAACAGCGTTAAAAAGGACTCTGTCTCTTGGCCTGTATCCCGATGGAGTCACATTCTGGTGCCCGATCATTATTATCATCAAGCGAAAGAAATTTTCGGAAAAATCAAAACGGTCAAAATCATACCGGTTCCTGCGGTTCGTCGCAGTTGGAATGCTCTCAGCTCTGCGGCCGGATTCAATTACACCGTAGACTGTCCCGATTACGGAAAAGTTCTTTCGGAAATAAGCTTGCCGGGCAATGCCGCGGCGCTACATATGGTGCGTTTGGAGCCCGATTCATTTTTGGAATGGGAACAGAAGCAGCCTTCCCTTAACAACATTGCGGCTGCATTGCAAAGGATGCTTGAGTTTTCATCCGTTGGGTTAAGTCCTCAAGAAATCGAAGCGTTTCGGATATTGCTTGCGGAAAAACAAGCGCCCAGAATCGAAATGAGAAAACCCCTATCGCCTGCAAAGCCCTTCAAAAGCCTTCGCTCGATTGAGGAAACGCTGGTGCTCGAGGATTTCAACGAGATGCTCGATCCGGAGGATCCTGACCAGTTCAGTGAAGAACAAATGGCCGAGGCCGTGAAGCTGGCCGCTGCGTCGAAGGGAAAGGTCCGGGTCGTCATCTATAATGCCGATCTTTCGAAGCCTTCTTACCGGAAATTGAGCGATCTGATCACCCAGCTTGAACAAGATTATCCTGCTTTGAAGGACAAAATCGAACTCAGCCGCGATTCGTTTCCGAAGCTTGCCGGCCGCCGGATTCGCGAATGGCAGGGCCCCATTATCCATCTTTCCAAGAATCAAGCCGATTTTTCAAACGTTCTGAAGGCCGCAGGGCTCGGCGATAAGGTTTTTGATTTTCGTTACGCCGATGAGAAAGGAAGCCGGCTGGATACGGCAGGAACGCTCGGTGTGGCGGTGGTGGCCGCAGAGGCGATTCGCAAGCAGACGGCGGACCTTTTGAAGCGCTCAGTGCCGGAGGAAGGGGTTTATTACGACCCTAAGCGCGACCGGTTTTACGCTGACTCTGAACACGCGGGGATTTGGAGCAAGCTCTACGATGCAATGTTCGTGGTAGAATTTGCGAAGGCTGCGTAAAATTTTTAATAAAACGGCTCGGGCTGAAAAGTTTGGTGCGTCGAGGCACGCTCTGGAGGCCGAGCCCCATGGTGCCAAGGCGAGGCCGACAGCGCGAGTGAGGACCGCCTCGGCGGGGCGTGCCGAACGGTGACGAGACGCAGCAAACTTTTCAGCCGTTGCCTTTATTTTTTGAGGACGATTACACAAGAGAAGATGAATTGACAAGGGGGACAAAGTAGTGCATTCTGCGCACTGAAACAAGCAGCACATTTCCTCGAAAACGGGCTGCGGAAAGCAGTTCGTAATCCACTCAAAGGAGCATCATGAACGAACATTCCAATCCGAACGACCCATCTGATCTGCCTGCTGACGAAACCCAGGAGGAATCCTTCGAAGACGCAAGCCTCCTTGCGCTCGTCAAGAAAATCCAGCAGCATCTGGTTTTCCTCGAAAGGAAAATCGATACGCTGATCCAACAGTCAGGCCAGAGACCCGCTCCGCGGGAAGACCGCTTTACGAAGCCGCGCCGTCCGTTCGGTCATCACCGGCCCGATGGCAGACCCTCTTTTACTCCCGGACACGGGACAGGACATCCAAGAGCTGCCAGGCCAGGTCAGGGAGGTTTTCCAAAGCACCGCGAAGCAGGAAAAAATCGGTTTTTCGAAAGAAAAAAGCGGTTCTTTCATCCCGAATAAGCTTCGTCAGCGATTTTGGAATTTATGAAGGAAGGGAATCTTTCTTCTCGCCGTTTGCATATTTCTCGGCTTCCGCGAGAATGGCGGTCAAATCATCTTCCTCGGCCGCCTCTTTTTCTTCCTTAACAGGCGGATTCTTCACAGCGGGCAGAGCTTTTTCAACGGACGGCTTCTTTACGGCGGGAGCAGCTTCTTCCTGAGGCTCCTCGTAGAGCTTTGTGCGCAGATCGTAACGGGTATCCAATTCCTTAAGAGTTTCGTAGGCCTGCTTCGCCTTGCTTGGGGCGGGTGCGGCAGGGGCTTGTTTGGCCGCAGACGATGGCACATAGGAGGGCGCTTGAGCGGGCGCAACGGAAGGAACGTAGCCTCCCGCGGCTGGTTTCTGCACGTTCTGTGGCGCAACCTGAACGGGTGACGCGGCGGGTGCGGACGTGGTGGCCGCCTTCAGGGTTTTCGCCGGTGCCTGTGTTTGCGCGGGTGCGGAAACAGGCGGTTGCTTTGCCGGCGGAGCCGGTTGTGCTTGCAGGGCGGCTTTAGGCTTTTGTATTTCTTTGACCGCTGCCTTTGGCGGTTCCATGATGTCCTCTTCTTCCTCTTCCTCCTCCGCTTCTTCTTGAATCACGGGCGCGGCCTTCTTCGGGGATGCCGCCTGCACTTTTTGCACTACGGGAGAAACTGCGGGTTTGGCTTCTTTTTGTTTCACCGGAGATGCTTCCGCTTTTGGGGAAACCTTTGGCGCCGGGGCCGGAGGAACTTTCCGGGTTTCGGCAACAGCGGGAGCTTGGACTACTGGAGGCTGGGGTTGAGGCGCTGCTTTTATGATCGCGGGGGCTTCGACTTCTGCAGATTTCGCTGCAGCCGCAGGCAATGCGGCCGGAGCCGTTTTTTTAACGCCGGGCGTATGCGCTCTCGGAATGTAGACCCCTCGGCCGACGTCCGGAAAATCCACGGGAATCGGAAAAGTCGCCAGCTGAACCAGGCCGCTTGCCGTATAAACGACGGAGCGTGAGATCCCGACGCAGAAGCCGTCCCACTCGCGTTCATACTGGGGCTGCTTGGATTCCGCAAACATCATCATCCAGCCAAAAAAAACGTTTTTGAGCCCGTACGACAACTTCCCGCCCGTTTTCGAAAAATAATTCCCCTGCTCTGCCCAGGGCGAAGCCTGGGCGGTCCGCACGCCCGCAAATAGAACAAGGATCAACAGGCAGGCGGGAAAAAATTTTCTCATGAACGAAACCCCCGTTTAATCAAAATGGACTCCGCCATCGGGAAGCGGTACGTCGATGGGCACCGGAAAAGTGACCGCGTGAAGGGCTCCGCCGGCGGTATAGAAGATCGAGCGCCAGGCGCCTTTGGCAAGTCCGGTCAGCGGATTGGATGCACGGCAAGGTTCGAACAGGAGAGCCGTCCACCCGCTCAGGCCGTTGGTGAGCCCAAAACCGAGCTTCTGAATCGTTTTTTCGGCGTACGGCTGTTTCTTGACCCACGGGCTTGTCTGAAAATTGTCAAGGGATGACGCAAAAACAAAAGAATGAGGATTTGCCAAAAATGCCGGCAAAAAAACAATGGCAAGCAAAACGACGAGGGGGAATCGTTTCATAACGCTATGATGTTACTCATAGAGTATCGGGAAGTCAACAAGAACGGGGATGCGCGGACTGGTTTTGATCACGTTCCTTGCGCAAAAAAGAGGATTCCAACCGTGCGGCGTGAAGGATTTCAGGACGGATTTTTAAATCGCCGTCTCTTTCTCATGAAGATTCACCGACCATCAGGCCCGGTTTTATAGAGACACAAGTCATTGCTATAAATTCAGTTATGGAAATCAAAAAAAATTGGTCGAAAATAGCTTGACACCAAGACGCGATCTCCCTATAATTCGGGTCCCTTCAGAAAAGGGTGTTTTTCAAGTTACTTCAGCAATTATCTTCTTATCATAATTGT
>JBAYGD010000016.1:0-59959 GCA_041666865.1 Candidatus Omnitrophota bacterium
CGAAAAAGGAGGCGGTGAGGGCGGCTCCAGGGGGGGGCAGGACGGGGGACTGAGCGGCCTCCCACTGAATGAGGATGGTTCGGTCCAAACCAAAGAGCTGGGCGAATGGATTTTTAGTGTGGAGGACCCCTGGGTAGATTTTGGGGCACCTGAGTTGCAGAAACGGAAAACAGCGGTTAATGTTTATGAAGGGAGAGTGTACGTGTTGAAATTGCTCGCCCACGAAGTTGTGGAAGAAGCGGGTATCATGGTCACCAGCGGGATGGGGCTGGTGGTTTCGGCCGTCGAGCTTCCGGAAGCCGAGGCCCCGAGGCCTTTCGTCCAGCTGAGGTGGAGGTTTGGGGGTCTTGTCGAACTGGCGGCGACCCTGGTCGAGCTGTTTCGCGCTCACCAGACCCGGGAAGAGATGCTTCTGAAAGCGGGTGAGTCCCGGTCGATGCTCGTGATATGGTCTCTTCGGTTTGCTCGTGGCGGATTTGTCGAGCTTGCGGTTGAGTTAAGGGAAACGACAGGAGCGTGGGCGAATGCCTGGCGCTGGTCTTGGAACGGCTAAGAAAACGGCTTAGAGATCAGGCGATACAGCCGATGAATATAAGGTCAAAAGAGAGGGGGATCTGACATGAAGCGAAACCTTAAAGTGGCAGGGATTGGGGCAATATTATTTTTGATTTTAGCGGGCGCGGCAAACGCCCAGACCCCGAGAAAGGGCATCGTCGACGAGCCGAAGGGACAGGTGGAGATTCGGACCGCAGGCGGTCAGTGGCAGGCCGCGCAGCAAGGAAGTATCCTCAACGAGGGCGATGAGATCCGTGCGGCCGAGCAATCTTCGGCGATCATCCTGCTTGATGATGCCGGAGCAACCGGCAAGCTCGAGTTGCGGGAGAAAAGCCGTTTGAGAATGACGACGATGGGGCTTGACGCCGTGAGCGGCGATCAACAGACCCTTCTCGAGCTGGCGACGGGTAAAGTGCTTATCCATGCTGAGAAGCTGAAAGGCGAATCACGCTTCGAGGTCAAGACTCCGAACGCCATCACGGGAGTCCGCGGGACCGTCTTTGAAGTCAGCGTCGAAGATTAGCTCCGTTTTCTCTCCAATGCCGAGGGATGCATGAAGCTTGCCCCAGCAGGTCTCATTGACCGGTCCGATACCATTTTCCGCCGCAAGGAGAGGGATCTCCGTTTCTTTCTCTGGAAGGTTTTCTGCCGGTATTTCATCCACACCTTTGCTTGCGCGCTGATTATCGGAATTTTTCTGTGGCTGCAGAGGACTCCGTTGCTGGAGAGGCCGGAGCTGATGGTGCTCGACAAATTTATGCGCTGGCGGGGCGCTGTGGCAGTCCTGCCGGACATCGCGATCGTCGAAATCGCGCAGGATAGTTTGCAGGAGATCGGGCGATGGCCGTTCCCGCGCGCGTATCACGCTGTGCTGACCAAGGCGCTCTCCGACTGGGGTGCCCGCGCCATTATCTACGATATCCTGTTTACCGAACCGAGCACGGAACTCGACGATGGGGCATTCGCCGAAGCGATCGCTCAGTCCGGGCGAGTCTATCTGCCGGTGGCTCTCGAGCACGCGGAGGCCGGCGCGAAGTGGATCCACAACCTGCCGGAATTTGAGCGGCATGCGAGGGGCATCGGGCACATCAATATTTTCCCGGACCGTGACGGGATCATGCGCCGCGTCCAGCCGTTTCTTTATTCGAATACCGAAATGCAGCCGCACCTCGCCCTGAAATTGGCCTATGACGTGATGGGCGAGCAGGTCCCGCCTCCGGGAGCTTTGCCGCACGATGAACACGGAAATTTTATGATCAACTGGGCCGGCCCTTGGAACGCGACCTTCGAACATTATTCCTACAGGGATATCCTCCGCAACTTTGCGTCGGTTTCGAAGGGGGAAAAGCCCTTGATTCCGACCGAAAAATTTCGCAATAAAATCGTTTTTATTGGTTTGACCGCCGCAGGCCAGACGGACATCAAGCCGACTCCGCTCGAGCCGGTCTACCCCGCAGTCGGAGTCCATGCCAACATCCTGAACAGCGTTCTGACGGGCCGCTATATCCAGCCGGTTCCGATGGCCTTGAACCAGGCCGTGATGCTGATCCTCGGACTATGGACCTCCAGCATGTTCGTTCGGTTCCGGAGCTTGCTTTTTTTTCTCGCCAATTTGTCCCTTGGCGGCATTTGGGTGTGGGTTTCCTACCTCGTGTTCCGGCACTTCGACGTCTGGATCGACACGATGCAGCCCCTTCTTTTGATTGCGACGCTTTTTTTATTTTCCCTGGCCTACGGCTTTTTTGCCGAGAAAAAGGAGCATTACCGTTGCCTTCAGCTGGCGATCCATGACGGGCTGACGGGACTTTTTGTCATCCGGTATCTGCGGGAAGTCATGAATGATGAAGTGCTGGAGTCTCAGGTCAAAAGACGGCCGCTTTCGGTCCTCCTGAGCGACGTCGATCACTTCAAGAAAATCAACGACACGTACGGCCATCAGGCGGGAGACATGGTGCTCAAGGAGACTGCCCAGGTCATGTCGGATTTGGCCGCGAAGTTCGGCAACGAAAGGGAATGCCCGGTGGCGCGCTACGGCGGAGAAGAGTTCCTGATCATGGCCCGGAATTACCGGCTCGAGGAAATGGCGTTCAAAATCGCCGAGCCCCTGCGAAAGGCCGTCGAAAGCCATTCGTTTATTTGGGAGGGAAAGCCCATCAAAGTCACGATCAGCATCGGGGTGGGGACCCTGTTCCCGCGCGAGAGCGTTCCGGATCCGATGATCGGCCGTGCCGACGCCGCGCTCTACCGCGCCAAAGATTCCGGCCGCAACCGCGTCTGCCTCGGAAGCGACGCGCCGTCCAAGAGCTGAAGACGTCTTTGTCCCCAGATCTTGCTTGGGGGTCGACAGCCGCTCGCGAAATAAGTCATTGAGAACCTTCCCCCTGTAATTGTATAATGCCCCGCTAATGGCTATGATTTCTGATCACACCCGCGTGCTTCCCCTTCACGAAAAACACGCCAAGCTTCAGGCGAAGTTCGGCGCCTTCGGCGAATGGGAAGTTCCGCTTTACTATACGAGCATCCTGGAAGAGCACGAAGCGGTCCGCAGCCGCGCCGGACTTTTCGATATCTCCCACATGGGAGGGTTCTGGATCGAAGGCCCGGGGGCTGTGTCTTTTCTCGAGGAGCTTTTGCCCCGCCGCGTCGCGCCTGTCGAGCCCGGCCGCGCGGTCTACAGCCCGCTTCTCAACGAGCACGGCGGCTTTGTCGACGACATCGTCTTTTACCGTTTTTCGCAGGAACGTTTTTATCTGATCGTCAACGCCTCGAACGTTCGCAAGGATGCCGAATGGATTACAAGCCGCCTGACGGGCGGCGTCGGGTTTTCGAACGAGACGGGGAAAAAAGGTTTGCTTTCTCTCCAGGGCCCGGCCAGCCCCCGGATTTTGGGCCGGGTATGCGGGAAGGATTTTCTCGAGCTGAAATATTACCGCTTCAAGCCGTTTAATGACGGCATGATCGCCAAGACCGGCTATACGGGCGAGGAGGGGTTCGAGATTCTCGTCGACGTCGAGGACCTTCCGAAGATTTGGGACGACCTTTTTGACGCCGGAAAGTCCGAGGGCCTTACCGCGGCGGGATTCGGAGCACGTGATACTTTGCGCTTCGAAGCCGGCATGCTTCTCTACGGCCATGACATGGATGATCGCACGACGCCGCTCGAAGCCGGAGTCGGCTGGGCGGTGGATTTGAGCAAAGGGTCTTTTGTCGGGCGCGAAGCCCTACTTCGCCAAAACCGTGATGGTGTGCCCCGGCGGTTTGTCGGGCTCGAGATGATCGAACGCGGCATTCCCCGCCAGGGCTGTGAGATCCTGAAAAACGGCGTGCCGGCGGGGCAGGTGACCAGCGGAAGTTTTTCGCCGACGTTTCGGAAGAATCTCGGGCTCGGCTATGTGGCGGACGAATGGTCGGCGCCCGGGACGGAAGTGGAAATCATGATCCGTCAGAATCCCGTGAAGGCGCGCGTTGCGCCCCTTCCCTTTTATCGAAGAAAAAAATGAATCAAGGCTCCGAAACCTATGTTTCGGAGCAACAACCCCGTAGACGAGCGTCAAGCGAGTCACGGGTAGTCCTTGCGCATTAGGCGCAAGGATAAGCAAATCAAAACTTGAGGTTTTGATTTATTGGAGGCGTGATGAATTTTCCCAAGGAACTCAAATACACCAAGACGCACGAGTGGGCGTCAAAAAAAGGCAATCTCGTGACGGTCGGAATCACTCAATATGCCCAGGGGGAAATTTCTGACGTCGTGTTCGTGGAGCTCCCCAAGGCCGCTCAAGTGCTCGTCCAAGGCAAGCCCGCTGCCGTCGTCGAGTCGGTGAAGGCGGCTTTCGATATTTACTCGCCGATGTCGGGCAAAGTGACGCGGATGAACACTCAGCTTGAGTCGAAACCCGAGCTCGTGAACCAGGACTGCTACGCTCAAGGATGGCTGTTTGAGCTGGAACTCTCGAACCCTGCAGAATGGGATGCCCTGATGGCCTCCGACGCCTACGAGGCGCAAATTCAGCAGGAGCATCACTAGATTCATGAGCTACCTGCCGCTGACCGAAAATGACCGCAGGGACATGTTCGAAACGCTCGGGATCTCTTCCTTTGAAGAGCTCGTGCGGTCGATCCCTGCATCGCTTCGGGGAGTCAAGCTCGATATCCCCGAGGGCCTGAGCGAACTCGAGCTTCAGGCTCTGCTCGAGCGGCTGGGGCGAAAAAACCTTACGACCCGCGACTGCCTTTCCTTTCTCGGCGGCGGAAGTTACGACCACTTCATCCCGGCAGCCGTTTCACAAATTATTTCCCGCAACGAATTCTACACGGCCTATACGCCGTATCAGCCGGAGGCTTCGCAGGGAACGCTTCAGGCCATTTTCGAATACCAGAGCTTCATGACGGAACTGACCGGTCTGGACGTTTCCAACGCTTCGCATTATGACGGAGCCACCAGTCTTGCGGAGGCAGCGCTGCTTGCCCTGCGACAGACAGACCGGGCCACCGTCCTCGTGGCGCGCTCGGTCCATCCCCATTACCGGGAGGTCCTCAACACCTATCTGAAGGGGACTCCTTTTCGAGCGGTGGAAGTTGCAACGCTTGCGGACGGTCGGCTCGACCGTGCGGACTTCGAATCGAAGCTTGGTCCGCAGACGGCCTGTGCGGTGGTTCAGTCGCCGAATTTTTTCGGAGTGATCGAGGATCTCGACGGCATGAGCGACCGTTTGCATGCGGCGGGCTCGCTGCTGGTCATGGTTTGCCATCCGCTGGCCCTCGCGGTGATGAAGTCCCCGGGAGAATGGGGGGCGGATCTCGCGGTGGGGGAAGGCCAGCCGCTCGGGATCCCGATGAATTACGGAGGCCCGTACCTGGGATATTTTTCGGCGGCGCGCTCGCTCATTCGCCGGATGCCCGGACGCCTGGCGGGCATGACCCTCGATTCCGAAGGGCGCCGCGCTTTTTGTCTCACCCTGCAGGCCCGCGAACAGCACATCCGGCGCGAACGCGCGGCCTCGAACATTTGCACCAACCAGGCTCTCTGCGCGCTTGCGGCCTGCGTCTATATGACGCTCCTCGGGAAGGAAGGCGTGCGCGAGGCGGCCGAGATGAATGTCGACCGCGCCCATACGCTGCGCGAAAAAATCGCCGGCGTGAAGGGTTTTTCGGTCGGTACAAATCTGCCTGTATTCAATGAGTTTGTCGTTCGTTCTTCCAAGCCCTTCGCCGAGGTCGACAAGAAGCTGCGCGCCGCGAACATTCTTCCGGGGATTGATCTCGGAGCGTTTTATCCCGAGCTTCGCGACCATTTTCTCGTGTGCGCCACCGAAACCAAAACCGCCCAGGACCTGGACCGCTTTGTGGAGGCTCTCAAGCAATGCTGATTTCCGACGACAGCCGTCTGAGTTTCGAAAAAGGAAGTCCCGGCCGGCGGGGAATACGCCTGAACGCGGCCCCGCTCGGGGCGAAGGGGCTTCGGGACCGTCTTCCGGCGCATTTGCTGCGCAAGCGGCCTCTCGTGCTGCCCGAAATGAGCGAGCTCGAGGTGGTGCGGCACTTCGTCAATCTATCCCGGAAGAATTTTTCGATCGACACCCACTTTTATCCTCTCGGAAGTTGTACGATGAAGTACAACCCGAAGGTGAACGAATGGGCCGCCGCCCATCCGGCATTCACCCAGGTCCATCCCTTCGAGGGAGACGACGCGGCTCAAGGGATCTTGCAGGTCTACTACGAAACCGAACAGTATCTCAAGGCCGTGAGCGGCATGGACCGCTTCACCCTTCAGCCTTCGGCGGGAGCGCACGGGGAGCTCACCGGCATGATGCTTGTCCATGCCTGGCACGAGTCTCGGGGTGATTCGAGGCGCCGGAAGATCCTTGTTCCCGATTCGAGCCACGGCACGAATCCGGCGAGCGCGGCCCTGTTCAATTACCATGTGGTCGAGCTCAAGTCGAACGCTCGCGGGCGGGTCGACCTCGACGAGCTCCGCGCTCACTTGGACGACGAAACGGCCTGTCTCATGCTGACGAACCCCAACACGCTCGGGCTTTTCGAGGAGGACATCCTCGAGATTACGAAGCTCGTTCACGAGAAGGGGGCCCTCCTTTACTATGACGGCGCGAATCTGAACGCGCTCCTCGGTCTCGCTCGCCCCGGCGACATGGGCTTTGACATCGTTCATATCAATTTGCACAAGACTTTTTCGACTCCGCACGGCGGCGGAGGGCCCGGGTCGGGCCCGGTCGGAGTCAAAAAATTTCTCGAACCCTTTTTACCCCGGCCTCTTGCGGCCAAAACGGGGGACCGCTATCACTGGGTGACGGACCCGGGACAGTCGATCGGGCGTTTGCGGGCTTTTTACGGGAATTCGGGAATCATTCTGCGCGCGTGGGTTTACATCCGCATGATGGGAGGGCCCGGGCTTTTGCGCGCGAGTCAAGACGCCGTCTTGAACGCGAACTATTTGCGCGCCAAGCTGAAGAATATCTTTCAGGTGGCGATCGACGAGCCCTGCATGCACGAATTCGTTCTCACGATCAGGGGTGCGAAAAAGCAGGGGATCCACGCCGGCGACATCGGCAAGCGCCTGCTCGATTTCGGGATCCACGCTCCGACGGTCCATTTTCCGCTCGTGGTCGAGGAGGCCCTGATGATCGAGCCGACCGAGACCGAGGCCAAGGAAGTTCTGGACCATTTTGTCAAAGTCATGGGGCAAATCGGCGAGGAAATGATCCGCGACCCGGACCTGATCCTTCAGGCGCCACATCACCTCCCGATTCATAGGCCCGACGAGGTCCTGGCGGCGCGAAAACCCGTTCTTTCGTACCGCGATCTTTTGCGGGAAAAGATGCTGGCCGCTGAGGGCGCTCCGGTCTCCCCATGAAGGTCTGGCATTTTTTGCCGTTGATCAGCGCGCCGATGCCTTTTCAGATGACGGTCGATGAGACGCTTTTCCGTAGCAGGCTAGAGGCCGCTGAAAAGGAGATCCTGCCTCCCATCCTTCGCTTTTATCTCGCTTCGGAGCCGTGGATTTCCGTCGGTTATTCGGGAAGCGCGGATGCTCCGGAGGGCGGCATCCCTGTCTGCCGTAGGATCACAGGCGGTGGCAGAGTCCTGCACGGCAAGGACCTGATTTTTTCGTTGGTGGCGCATAAGGGCGCGCACGAATCGTTCCGGGAGGTTCGCGCAAGTTATGTGGCCATTCACACGGCCGTGAAGCTCGGGCTCGAAAAGGCAGGCAGAAAGCCCCGGTTTTACCGGTGTACCGAGAACCTCCCGAAGGGCGGGGATTGCTTCCGTTTTCCGATTCCCTCCGACTTGGCGGTCGATGGGCGAAAGGCTGCCGGCGGCGCCCAGAAGCGCTCGCGCGGGATCCTTTTGCATCAGGAATCTGTTCAATTCGAAGGGATGGACCGCGAAAGACTTCGGGAGGCGCTCGAGACGGCCTTCGCGGAAGTGTTCGGGGTTTCTCTCATCCCGCAAGATCTCGACCCGGAGCTCATCTTATGAAAGAAATCGATACCATCCTCAAGAAGATCGAAAAGATCATTGCCGGCTACGGCCATTACAAGTTCGAGGCCTACAGCTTCGTCATGGCCGGGCTCCATTACACGGTTTCGAAGCTCGAAAAGCAGCGCCACGTGACGGGCCGGGAGCTCCTTGACGGGATCCGCAGGTACGCGCTGGACCAGTTCGGCCCCATGGCCCGGACCGTTCTCCAGTACTGGGGCATTACCGAGACTGAGGATTTCGGCAAGATCGTCTTCGCGCTCGTGGATGCAGGTATTTTACGCAAACAGCCCGAGGACAAGCTCGAGGACTTTCGCGACGTGTTTCGTTTCGACGAGGCCTTCGACCAGGCCTACAAGATCGACGATGAAGCTTGAAGTTCCGGCGATGAAGGAGCCGCTCCTCGACCAGCTCAACCCTGCCCAAAAAGAAGCCGTGATTTGGGGCCACTCGCCGCTCCTCGTTCTGGCCGGCGCCGGGAGCGGAAAAACCCGCATCCTGACCCGCCGGATCGCCTGGCTCATCGCGGGCGGCGTCCGCGCCTCGAACGTTCTCGCAGTGACCTTCACCAACAAGGCCGCCGGCGAAATGCGCTCCCGCGTCCAGAAGCTCGTGAATCAGGACGTGTGGGTCAGCACCTTTCACTCGACCTGCCTCAAGATCCTACGCATGGACGGGCAGGCCATCGGGATCGACCGCCATTTTTCGGTCTATGACGACGGCGATCAGATGACGCTCGTCAAAGAATGCCTGCGCGAGCTCAACATGAACGAGAAGCAGGTCCACCCGAAGGGCGTGCGCGAAAGGATCCAGAGGGCCAAAGATCTTCTGACGACTCCGTATCAATACGCCGAGAAAGCGCCGGACCTTTTCGAGGAGGCTGTCGCGAAAGTTTACGGGCTATACGAAAAAAGGCTCGAGCAGCTCAAGGCCTGCGATTTCGGGGACCTCATCATGAAGGCGGTCCTGCTGTTTGACCGCCATCCCGCGGTGCTGGCCGCCTGGCAGGACCGCTTCCGCCACATCCTAATCGACGAGTACCAGGACACGAACCGCGCGCAGTACCGGTTTGTCCGGCTCCTGGCCGAAAAACATCGCCAGATTACGGTGGTGGGGGACCCGGACCAATCCATTTACGCGTGGCGGGGCGCTGACATCCGCAATATCCTGAACTTCGAGAAGGACTACCCGGAGTGCGGCATCATCCGCATGGAGCAGAACTACCGCTCAAGCTCCGTGATTTTGACCGCGGCCAACGAGCTCATCCGGCGCAATACGATGCGCAAGCACAAGGAGCTGTGGACGGAGCGCGAAGGAGGACCGAGGATCTCGCTTTTCGAGGCTCACAACGAAAAAGAGGAGGCCGAATACGTGGTCGGTAGGATCCTCCAGTACCGCCGCGACGGCAAAACGCTCGCCGATCAGGTCATTTTTTACCGGGTCCATGCGCAGTCGCGCGTGCTTGAAGACGTTCTCCGGCGGATGAAGGTCCCCTACAAGATCATCGGAGGGGTTCGCTTTTACGACCGCAAGGAAATCAAGGACCTGATTGCCTACTTGAAGGCTTCGGCGTTTCCTCACGACGATCTCAGCTTAAAGAGGATCCTGAACGTCCCGGCGAGGGGCATCGGAAAAAAAGCCTTGGAAAGCATCGAATCCTATGCCGCGGCTCGCGGATGCCCGCTGCGCGAGGCTCTGCGGCACCCGGCCGATCTCGAAGGCGCGTCGCCCAGGCTTCAGAAGACGCTTGCGGCGCTCGACCGGATGCTCGGCTCCTTTCATGCGGCCCAGAAAAACTTGAAGGTCTCGGAGATTCTGCGGGACATCCTCGAGAGGACGCGTTACGTCGCCGAGCTGCAGGCCGAAAAATCTATCGAGGCCCAGACGCGCCTCGAGAATATCGAGGAATTTTTTACGGTCATCCAGGACTTCGAGGAGACCTACCGGCCGGAAGACGAGATCTCGCCGCTGGAGTCCTTCCTCGAGTCGGTGACACTCGTGACCGATCTGGATACCTGGGACCAGGGGACCGATATTCTGACGATGATGACGCTCCACACGGCCAAAGGCCTCGAGTTTCCGGTGGTGTACATGGTGGGGCTTGAGGAGGGGATATTCCCCAACGTGAAGGCCTACTCGGAGGATATCGAAGACCTCGAGGAGGAGCGGAGGCTTTGTTACGTGGGGATTACGCGGACGAAGGAAAAGCTTCATCTCTCCTATGCTTCCGAAAGGCATCTTTACGGCTCATGGCAGCACAATTTGCCGTCCCGCTTTCTTCATGAAATTCCGCAGGAGTTGTTTGACACCTCGATGGATTCCTTCCCGGATGACGATTTTGACGACCCCCTGATCGACGACGAAATCGACGTTGATTAAGGTCGGCAAAGAAAGGTTTCTCCAAAACGCGCCTGCTTCGCTCGGAGCTCATGGGCCTCACGGGTTGTGCGCAGATCTCCTCGTCTCCGCAAGCGGCGCTAATTGTTTTTCCGAAACCTTTCCTTGCCTCCCCTTGCAAGTTTTCACTTTATAAGGGCGCATGACCGTAGCTGTAGTAAATCAGGGCGGGCAGAGTTGTTTGAAGGCAGCTCTCGGAACCCTTCGGAGCGGGGCCCACACACGCTCAAGGGCGTGGGGCCGAAGGGTGAGAGCGCAAGCGGTCGGTTGCCGCAGCAACCGAACCGCTGGTGCCGGAAGACAATTCTGACCGCCATAAAGGACAACTACGGTCATGCACCGACCTTATAATAACGCCGTGATCAAAGATGATATAAACTGCTATATGTTGAATCTGTAAAAAATCCACCTGAAAATTTGCATTCGTGATAAGGGGAGTGTACTATTGTTGTGTATTAAAGATGTTTATAAAGTACTTAACTGCACTTATGAAAAAAAACAGGGCGCTGACTCTACTCACCATACTGGTATTTGCCATACAAAGCATCGGCTGGGCTTTGCCCGCTGATGGCTTGAGCATCGCCATCACTCAAGAAAGCCCTGGTTTCTTGCAGATAGAAATCCCGGAAGAACTGGCTTCGATCGAGGAAATCTACCAAGCGCCCCCGAAAGACGATCCCAAGTTGATTCTTTACATCCAGAACGCCCACGGAAGCTATGAAGCCCAGATGAAAATCAAGCAGCTCCTCGAGTATCTCCACGGCAAATACGGCTTCAAGCTGATCTTCGTCGAAGGGGCGGCGGAGCAGCTCAATCCGGATTACCTGCGCTTGTTCGATGAGCCCGAGAACAATGCCAAGCTCGCCGACTATTTGACTCGGCAGGGGGAACTTACGGGCGCCGAATACTACCTGATCCAGGGCCCCAGCGAAGTGGAGGCGGTCGGGATCGAAGATACCGGGCTTTACCGCGCGAACTATGAGGCGTTCCGCGACGTTCAGTCCGCGCGCAAAGAGGTGGATACGCACCTCGAGAATTTTGAGCGGAAAATGCAGGGGCTGGCCGCGCGCATTTTTACCTCCGACACCCGGAGGCTGCTCTCGGAGTGGAAGAAATTCGAGGCGGGGCGCCGCGATTTTCTGCCCTTCGTCAAACAGCTTGCACAAGAATCCAAAAAGATCCTAGGGCTCGACCTCGAAAGTCTTTTTTCCCAGGTGGAGTGGCCGCAGATCACGCGCCTCCTCGTCCTGCAGTCCATGGAAAAGGATCTGGACCGCGCCGCTGCCGAGAAGGAAAAGGCCCAACTGCTCGAATTCATGAAAAGTAAAAACCTTCCGGCCGCGCTCGTGGAGGAAATTCGCGGGCTCGGGGAGAAAAAGATCCAGGTCGCGCGGCTCGACGAAAAGGGGGAGAGGGCCGAGACCTCGCCGCGGGACCTTCTCGAGCGGCTGATCGAAGAGGCGGGTCCGTCGGGTTTTCAGTTCCATCAGTATCCGGCCTTCAGCCTTTACGCCGGCTATCTGATCCTCCAAAGCGAGCTCGAAAGCCGGAAGCTCTTCGACGAGATCGAGATGCTCTTCAAGAAAATCCTCGACGAGATGACGCCCTCGGACGCGGAAAAAAATCTGATCGAGCTCTACCGGGACCATGAACTTTTACGCAAGCTGTTTAGCCTCGAGTTGACGCGCGCCGAGTGGGGGCGGGTTTATTACCGGCGCGAATGGATCGAGCCGAAGGCGATTACGCGGCGTCTCGACGCGATCCGGGGCGACTTCTCGAAGGCGGCGAAGCAGCGGACGGATCAGAATTTGGAAGCGGCCGGAGGTCTGACCTCAACGGACGAGAATACCGAGGAGGCCATTGCTTTCATGAACGGCGTTTTTGCGCGCGCGTTCGACTTCTACGACTTCGCCCGGCGCCGCGAGACCGTGTTCCGCGACCGGATGCGCGACGAGATGGCCAAGCGCAAGATCTCGAAGGCGGTCCTTATCACCGGCGGCTTCCACACCGATGGCGTCAAGGAGCTCCTGCGCGAGGAAGAGATCAACTACGGAGTCCTGATGCCGCGTCTGACGCAGGAAATCGACAACGTGAACTATCTGACGACGATGATGGAAACCCGCGAGACCCTTTTCGACATTGCTAACCTCGAAATGTCGCTCCGGATGGAGTCAAGAGAGGCCCAGGAAGCCATGGGGCGAAATTCTGTGGAGCAAGCCAAAGTTGTCGTGGGAGGCGTTTTGTCGATTCTTGGCCAAGTGGCGCCTGATACCGCCTCGCGGCGCGACTTGCTTCAGAGGCTTACGGATAGCGCATGGGCGCAAGAGCACGGGGTGGCCTTGATCCAGACCGATCAGACTGATGTTTTTAGCTTGGAGATTGCCGGCAATCGATATGAATTGAGGTTTGACAGCAAAGGGGCCTTTTCCCTGAAGGCTGTTTCGGTGCGGCCAGAAATCCGAAGCGATTTAAGTCGGCGTCAGTTTCTCACGACTGTCGCGGCTGCAGCAGGAGCTCTCATGCTTCCGGGCGGCGCGCTGGGGGCAACTCGCTCGCTGAATCCCTTTGCCCTGAAGCCGGAAGCCAAAGCGCGGCATTTTGGAGCCACGTACAAAAATGTTTATTTGCGCCCTGGAAAACTGCCCACGCAGGTTACGAATGCTTTGGGCGCGCTTGGTTTGACGAAGGACGATCCCGAAGGGTCGGAAGGGTTTACCGATGCGAACATTGAGGCGTTCAGGGATCAGTGTCTTGCGCCGGGACAGCCGTTGGCCGGGAAGTTGAGCGGGCTGATGCAGTGGCTGAATCTGTTCCGGGAAATCCGCTATATTGCACGTGAAACGATTACCCGAAAGACGGCGGAGGGAAAGGCGGCCGGGCCGGCAAGGCTTGGAACGGAACAAATCATTCAATTGGCCGTTCAGATCTGGGAGCTCATGGACCGGCCCTCGTTGGACGAGATCCCGATGCATGAATTTTTCCTGGATACGCCGGTCAAGGTGAGAAACGTGACGATCGATCCCGGCGATAATATGTTCCGTTTGCTTTTGGAGCGATTGGTCGAGGATGCCTTGAAGACCGGAGACGTTCCCAAGGTCGATTTCAGTCAGCAGCTCGAAGACATCGGTGCGGGGACGCCACCTGCGCAGATGAAGACACTCCGTCACGATGCGTTCCGCGCGGCTGCTGAGAGGGTCCTCGGCCAAGTCGAGAATCTAACGGATTGGGAAATTACGGCCTTAAAGCCCTTACGAGTGGTCCCTCCGTTCTCCGACGCGACCCTCTGGTGGCTTGCGGAAGATCCGCTCGCGCGGCTTCATGCGCCGATGGTGGGTGTGAAGGATCAGTTCGATAAACCGGGAATGAGAAGGGATGTTGTTTTGAGGGAAGTTCGGGGAGAACTCAAAACCGTCGGGCAGTTCTATCTCTATATGGCGGCCTATGCCCGGGCGATAAAAATAGGTGAAGCGGTCTTGAGCGATCCTCTCATGAAGCAGCGGTTGGGCGAGATGTATCAGAAAGTGACGTGGCAGGTGGCACGGGATGAAAAATGGCAAGAGATCCTGGATAAGGTCGCTGCCGCCGACCCAAACGAGAAGCCTAAAGCGAAGAAATGGATCGTCAGAGCAATGCCGGTCGCTCCCGGTAAAACGACCGCCGTGGCCCAGCAGGACATGCTGGTCATGCAGCGCGCGATTCGTGCGATGAAGAATCCGGTGGACTTTACGGCCTTCGTGACGACGCAAGTGGGTGCGACCAACTTTGATACGCGCTATTTCTTTGCCTGGTCCGTTGAAAATCGTTTGGCCTTGATCTCGAATATCATGGAGTGCACGACGCCAAAGGCGACCGCGGAGGCCTTTGGGGTTTACTCGCAAAACATTGTCGGAAAACCTATCATCCTCCCCGTCCCCCGGAACGAGAGCCGTTCGGCAATGCGCGCGCCCTCGGAAGGAGAGGGTAACGACCGGCCTTTTGTGCCAGCGGAGCTGAGAGAAAAATATTCGAATGTGCTGCTGGGTTCTGCGCTCGCCCTTTCGGCCGTCAGTGAAACCGTCGAAACGCAGCGCCCGGAATTGCGCATTGCCCGGTTGAGCGGCGGTTTTGTGGCCGATAAGCCTGACAGGATGGTCGCCGCTTTAGAAGCACTCGGCAAAAGCCAGGAGAAACAGGCGGCGGTCAATCCGAATCTTGAGGCCATCCGGAGCGAGATGCGGAACTTCCCGTACCCGGCTTCCGATGACCAAGGACAGCTTGTCATCCTCAAACAGAGTTGGACGCCCGACGAGCTCAACTGGCTTTTAGCCCAACTTGCCGCCAATCCGAGACAGGAAATTCGCGTCGTTTTAGAAACGAAAGACCCGCAATGGACCCAGGCCGGGATTGACGCCGCGGTCAAACAGCGGATGAAGGCCGTCTATGGGATGGATATCGGGGGCAGGTTTGGGATGTTTGTTGCCCCGAATCAAAAAGCTGCAAGGATGCGGTTAAGCGACAAAGTCTTGCGGACAATGACCCGCAAAGACGGCAAGGTTGTGCCCTATGTGATTCTTGCGGAGGGAGCGACGTTTACCTGGTTGGAGTCGGTAGTGTTGCCGGGGGAGGACTATCGGGTGATCCGGGACGCCGAGCAGTATGACGACGATCCTGATGTTTTGGCGACCAAAAAGTGGGTGGCGATGTCGCTTTCCCAACATCCCGATGCGCTTGATGAACGAGTACGCCAGGCACTCGATCAGATTGGTCGCAATGAGTTTAGGATCAACTACGCCGGCTTGAAGGCGCTTGTGGACAGGCTTTCCACCAACATACGGGCTATCCTCAGGCTCGCCGCTTCCGCGTAAAAAAAAGAGGGGCCATTTCCTACAGGTACAGGCCTAACTCGGACAAAAACGAAGGCCTGTACCTGTAGGAAATGGCCCCTGCTTTTGCTATAATCCCGCATGCAACTATCCGGGAAAAAAATTCCACTGTGGGCCAGTTCCATTCTTTCCGTGCTTTTCTGGACGGAGTTGGTTGTGTTCTGTATTTTTTTCAATCTCCTGGGGTTCGTCGTTTTTTTTCCCGTGCGCCTCTTTTCGAGGAAATCTGCCTCGCTGGTTTTGCATCGGCTTGCCTGCGCCTGGGCGCGGTCGATTTTTGCTTTCAGTCCCTTTTGGAAGGTGAAGGCTGCCGGTTTTGAAAACGTAGATCCGAAGAGGCATTATGTTTTCGTCTCTAATCACCAGAGCCTTGTTGATATTCTGGTGGCCCTTGCCGGAATTCCCAACCCCTTCAAGTTCATTGCCAAGAAAGAGCTTTTCTCGATCCCGTTCCTTGGCTGGCATATGGCTCTGGCCGGATACATTCCGCTTGACCGTTCGTGCCGCGAAAGCGGAAAGAAGACCGTTCTCAAGGCCCAGCAGTGGCTGAGGGAAGGGGTGAGCGTTCTTTTCTTCCCGGAAGGGACGCGCAGCGAGGACGGAGCGATCCATGAATTCAAGCCCGGCGCTTTCAAAATTACCCAGGACCTTGGAATGGAACTCGTGCCGCTTGTGATGGACGGAACGCTCGAGGCCATCCCCAAAAAGTCCTGGAGGATCCGGGACGCGATTCGTTTTGTGATGAATGCCGGACAACCCGTCCGGATTCCGAAAGCCGCGGATTCGGGGATGCTGATCCGCTCGCGTGACGCCATCCGCGCCGAAATGACGGACCGCCTTGCGAAGCTGCGGAGCGAGCGGTCTTGAAGATCTTGACGCTCAACACCTGGCAGAAGCGGGGGCCGTGGCAGGAGCGTTGGCAGGTTCTCCTGGAGGGACTCGCGCACTTGCGTCCCGATATCGTCGGCTTTCAGGAGCTTTTCGATTCCGGATGGGCCGAGACGGTTCGGCGTGCGGCCGGGTATCCCCATTTGGTTTTCTCGAACGAAAAGGCGGGGCTTGTTTTCCTTTCCCGTTATCCGGTGCTTCGCTCGAGCTGTCTTGTGATGAAAACGCAGGCGCCCTCCGAAGAATACCTGCGCTACTCGCTTTTTGCCGAAGTGGATGCAGGAGGAAAACCACTGGCCCTTTTCAACACGCATCTGTCCTGGCGTCCGGAGGAGGGGCCGATCCGGGAGGCTCAGGCGGCGGAACTTTTGGCGGACGCGGACCTGAAGGCCGACGGACGCGAGACGCTCGCGATGGGGGATTTCAATGCGGCGCCGGGGACCCCCGAAATTAATAGGATGACGCACGGCGGAGGATTTGCCGATATTTATGGCTGCGCGCATCCGGGGGATCCTGGGATTACCTGGGACAATGCGCATCCTTATGTGCAGATGGCGAGTACGGTGCTGCCGGACCGTCGGATCGACTTTCTGTTTGCCCGGAACCGGAGGGCGCTGCTGGGGAACCTGGTGTCGGCGAGAAGGGTGTATCTGGAGCCCGATTCACGCGGCATCTTCGCGACGGACCATTACGGCGTCCTCGCCGAATTTCGCACTGTTCCATAACGTCTAACTTTGAGAAGGTGGGAAGCTGCGTTCTTAGATTCCGTGAAAAGGAGTGGATTTCAATGTCGGTTGAGATGACACGAGATCGAGCGAAAGCGTATCAGAGGCAGAAGCAGGTGCTTCATCTGGTGCATTTGGCTGTGTCGCCGGCGATTCTCCTGCTTGCTGCTGTGACGCCGGTTTCGAGGCTTCTTCATCAGTGCGCCGTAGCGGCGGGAGGGCCTCCTTACGCGGTCCTAAGTTTTTATTTTCTTTTTCTGTCCCTGTTTCTCATGATCTTCGATCTTCCGTTCGATTTTTATTCCGGCTTCATCCTCGAACACCGCTTTGGGTTGTCGAACCAGAACCTGCGCGCGTGGATCGCGGATTTTCTCAAACGCTCGGTCCTGTCATTTGTTTTTTCCCTTGCCATGATTGCCGCACTCTATGCCCTGATTTGGCACTATCCGGCGCAGTGGTGGGTCATCGCGTGGGCGGCCTACGCGGTGGTCGGGTATGTCTTCGGAAAGCTTTTTCCCGTCCTGATCGTTCCGCTTTTCTACAAATACAGTCCCGTCGAGGACGGCTTCCTGCGAGAGCGGATCTTTGCGCTAGCGAAGCGCTACGGGATGCCCGTCGGGAACGTCTATTCGCTGAATCTAAGCCGTAAGACCAAAAAAGCGAACGCCGCATTCATGGGGATCGGCAGGACGAAACGGGTCATTCTGAGCGATACCTTGCTTGCGAACTTCACGCCCGAGGAGATCGAATCGGTTTTGGCGCACGAGCTCGGCCACTATAAGCACCGGGACATTTGGCGTCAGCTCGGGTTCGGTCTCGTGGCGAGTTTTATCAGCTTTCTGTGCATTTTTCTCTGTATAGAACCCGTGGCGCGCGGGCTCGGATACGGAGGGGCGGGGGATTTGGGGGCGATGCCGGTTTTGTTTTTGGCCGGATCACTCCTCGGGCTCGTCCTGACGCCGCTTCAGAGCGCCTTTAGCCGGAGGATGGAGCGCGCGGCCGACCGGTTTTCGCTGGAGGCGTTTGCTTATCCGGACATTTTTATTTCGGCGATGGAGAAGCTCGGGGCCCTGAACCTGGCCGATCCTTCGCCGCATCCCGTTTATGAATGGTTTTTCTACAGCCATCCCTCGATTCCGAAGCGCGTCGCAATGGCTAGAAACTGGAAACGAACGTGAAACGCCTGATTTCCTGCCTTCTTGTTTTTTTGTGGTGGATGCCGGCAGCGTGCGCCGTGGAGGAAAAAAAGTCGGCGGCGCAGGAATCGCTCGAACGGCGGCAGCGCTCGGAGATCATGGGCTATTTCATGAAAGACCCCGGACAGGCCAAGCTTCCGGGAACGGCCATGGCCGTCGGCCTTTACAACCAGGCCGTGGGCCATTTTCAGAAAAGCGAGTACGACCTCGCCCGCAAGGCCCTCGACGATTCTTTGCAGTATGATGCCATGAATCCGCTGGCCTACGAACTCATCGGCGACATCGATAATCTCGAGCAGAAGCTGAAAGATGCCCGGCTAAACTATGAAACCGCCTACCGGATCGGCCCGAGTGACCGGATCAAGGAAAAGCTCGAAAAACTCGGCAAAGAGGAAGCGGTCGAAGGACAGTTGGCCCGCTACGACGAGGAGCATTTCGTCATCCAGTATCAGAAGACCGGCCAGCCCTACGAGGGGTTTGAGCTGCGCGAGCTCCTGCGCGAGACCTACCGGAACGTGTCCTCCGATCTGGGCTATTATTTTCAGCAGAAAATCACCGTGCTGCTCTACGACGACGAAGACTTTACCGCCCTGACGGGGATGCCGCCCTGGGTCGCCGGCCTTTACGACGGCAAGGTTCGCATTCCCATCAACCGCGAGGGTTTCGACAACCGCGATATCCGAACCATTGCCGCGCACGAACTGACGCACGTTTTTGCGGGGATGCTGAGCGGGCGCCTGGCGCCTCCCTGGATCAATGAAGGGCTGGCCGTCTATGAGGAAAACAAGGTCAAGCCCCGCGATCTGGTGATTTTCCGCGCGGCCGTCAAGACAGGCACCCTTTTCCCCCTGATCGAGCTCGTCGACCAAAAGAAGACGGCCGCCGTGACGGACCCCCTTCTGGAGGGGCTTTTTTACGAGCAGTCGTTCCAGCTCACGGACTATCTGATCGGCCGCTACGGCATGTTCAAAATCAAGCAGCTTTTAACGGAGTACGGGAAGGGTTTGGATTCGCAAGAGGTCCTTGAAAACGGTCTCGGGATCTCCATCGACCGCCTCGAACGCGAGTGGCGCGAATCACTCTCCGTATGATACAATGCGCGGAATGCGAAAGTTACTCATTCTCCTTTTATTTTTGTCATTTTCCGTCCCCGGCGTCCTGCTCTATGCCCAGCAGGACACGCAGGTTACCGCTACGCTCGACAAGCGCTCGGCCGCTGTCAACGAAGAGGTCGCGCTGAGCATCAAAATTACGGGGGCGCAGGGCAACATCCAGGCTCCCAGGCTTCCCACCCTGCAGGGCTTCGACACCTTCTACACCGGCCGGTCCTCGCATTTTACTTTTGTCAACGGCCGGTCCACTTCCACCGTTGATTTCAGCTACGTCCTGGTCGGCCGCAAGGAAGGCAACTTTACCGTGCCGGCGATCGAAGTCATCGTCAATAACCAGAGCTACAAGACCGTTCCGATGGAAATGACCGTCCGCGGCGCGGTCTCCCGTCCCGGCTATGCTCCTCAAGCGCCTGCGGCTCCGTCCCGCACGGCGGGAAATGCCCCGGCGGTGCCGTCGCCGCAATTGCCGACGATGCCGCAGGGACAGAGCGCCGACGACGAACCGGTGGCGCCCGCGGGTTTTGTGCCCGACGACCAGAACATTTTTGCGAGCGCGACCGTCGACAAGACGACCGTTTATCCGAACCAGCAGATCCTGCTTTCCTATTCCCTTTATACCCGCTACGACACCCGCTATGAAGGCTTTGAGGAAGAGCCCCAGGTCAGCGGCTTCTGGATCGAGGAGTTCCCTCAGGAGCGCGAGGTCAAGCGCGAGAACGTGCGCATGAACGGCCTGAAGTACATCAAGGCCGACATCCGCAAGATGGCGCTTTTCCCGACCGCCCCGGCCGAATACACCATCCAGCCCGGCACGCTGAAGACCACGATCCGGCAGGAGCCCGTGAACTCCAATGTCTTCGACGAATTTTTCAACGACAGTTTTTTTTCGGGAGGAAGTTTCTTCTCCCGGCGTGAGGGCCGTCTGCTCAAGCCGCCGGCGATTCATGTCACGGTGCTTCCGTTTCCCGAGGCCGGCAAGCCGGACGGATTCCAGGGCGCGGTCGGTAATTTCAAGATGGCAGCCGGGATCGACAAGCAGGCCCCCAAGCAAAATGAGCCTGTGACGCTCAAAATCGTGATCGAGGGCGAGGGCAATATCGAAACCTTGAACCGCCCGAAGGTGCCCGATCTGAAGGGCGTCCGCACCTACGACGGCGACACGAATTCGCAGTTGTTCCAGACCGGGGACGTGATCGGCGGGCGCAAGACGTTCGAGACCGTCTTCATTCCCACCGAACCCGGCAAGCTGGTGATTCCGAAGCTCGAGTTCAGCTTCTTCAACCCGAATACCCGCACCTATCAGACTCTGACGACGCCCGAGTATGTCCTCATCGTCGAAAAGTCCGGCGAGGCCTTCAAGATGCCGGTTTCCTTGAGCCGTAAGGACGAATTCAAGAAGGAGGTCGAGCTCGAAAGCCAGGACATCCGCTTCATCGAAGAAAGAACGCCTGAGGAGAAGAAGGCGCGGTGGGTGGCCCACGCGGTCAGGATTTTGGGCGCGGCCGACGTCCTGCTTTTTGCGGCGCTTCTTGCCGGCTTCTGGCAAAGCTACCAGGAAAAGGTCTTTGCCAAAAACAGCGGCCTCAAAAGGCGGCGTTTCGCCCGGCAGACCGCCATGGAGCGCATTCGCAAGATGGGCAAGCTTTCGCACTCGCGCAAGAGCGAGGATACGACGGAATATTTTGAAGAGATCGACAAAACCCTGACCCATTATCTTGCCGACAAGTTCGGGCTCTCGGCTTACGGCACGACGCGCCAGGACCTCGAGGCCACCCTGCTTACGGCACTCGGGGCCGAGGATCCGCTTTATCTCGACATTATGTCGATTTACCAGATTTGCGATGAATCGCGGTTTGCGAAGGCCAGCGTGGCCCAGGAACACAAAGCGAAGGCGATGAAAATTTTGAAGACCGCCATTTCGCGCGTGGAGAGGATACGGATCCGATGAAGCAAAAAACCGGGAAAATCTTTTTTGGGCTTGCAGTCCTGGCGGCGTCCGTCATGACGGCCGTGCCCGCGTCACTGGCTTGGGACAAGGCAGGCCAGGCAAAATGGGAAAGCGCGAACCAAAGCTACCGGGACGGCCGCTACGAGGAGGCGCTTGCCGGCTATCAGGAGCTTGCCAAAGACCACCCCCGGGCAGCGTCCGTTTATTACAATCTCGGAAACACCTTTTTCCGCATGAAGAAGATGGGGCAGTCGATCCTCTATTACGAGATGGCCCTCGACCGGGCGCCCCGGAACGCCGACATCCGCGTGAATCTCGACTATGCCCGGAGCCTTTCGCAGTACAAAATGGACGACAAAAGGAACTGGTATTTGAAGGCCATCGAGAGTCTCGTCCACTACTGGACGGAGGACGAGGTATGGGCCGTCTTTTTGGCCAGTTTGTTTTTATTCCTTGTCGCTTGGGTGTGGGTGAGCTGGTTCCGCAGGGGGCTTCCCTGGGGCTGGCTCCGGAAATTTTTGCTGGTGATGACCCTTCTTTTCGGTGCGCTTTGTGCGGCCAAGTACGCGCAGACGCACGTGATCCGGGATGCGATCATTTTGCTCGACCAGGCGGAGGTCCGTTACGGGCCTTCGCTCGGGGACCAGGTGGCGTTCCGGCTTGGGGAGGGGCTCAAGGTTTATGTCCTCGAACGCCGTGCCGACTGGAGCCGAATCCTTCTTCTGAACGGTGAAAGCGGCTGGGTCCAAAACGTCCATATCGGAGAGGTCCGCGTCCCATGAAAAAGAATCCCGATTCGGCGGGAAGGTTCGGCATCTACGGGGGAAGCTATGTGCCCGAAACTCTCGTCAAGGCCCTCCATGAGCTGACCCGGGCGTGGCAGTCCCTCAAAAAGGAGAAGCGTTTCCGCGGGGAGCTGAACGCCATTTTACGAGATTACGCCGGGCGGCCGACGCCGGTCTATGAAGCAAAAAATCTGACGGCCCACTTTGGGAGGGCACGGCTCTTCCTCAAGCGCGAAGACCTTTGCCATACAGGCGCGCATAAAATCAACAATACGCTCGGGCAGGGGCTTCTGGCCAAGCGGCTCGGTAAGCGGCGGATCATTGCCGAAACCGGCGCCGGCCAGCACGGAGTCGCGAGCGCGACCGCGGCCTGCGTCTATGGCCTCGAGTGCGTGGTTTACATGGGCGAGGAGGACATTCGGCGCCAAGCCCTGAACGTCTATAAAATGAAACTCCTCGGGGCCACGGTCGTTCCGGTCACGAGCGGCTCGAAGACTCTCAAGGACGCGACCAACGAGGCCATCCGCGACTGGGTGGGGAGCGTGGAAAATACGCACTACATGATCGGCTCCGTGGTGGGGCCGCATCCTTACCCGATGATGGTCCGTGATTTTCAGTCGGTGATCGGCCTCGAGACGCGCGCGTGGTTTAAGAAGAGGATCGGAAAGCTTCCCAATTACCTCGTCGCTTGCGTGGGCGGCGGCAGTAACGCGATGGGCTTTTTTAGTCCGTTCCTGGCCGACCGGCGCGTCCGCATGATCGGGGTCGAGGCCTCGGGCGAGGGTTTGTCGTCAGGCCGCCATGCGGCTTCGATCACGCTCGGTTCCGTGGGGATTCTCCACGGGATGAAAAGTTACTTGCTTCAGAACAAAGACGGACAGGTCCAGCTCGCGCATTCGATTTCGGCAGGGCTCGATTATCCCTCGGTCGGCCCGGAGCACGCGTGGCTCAAGGACACGGGCCGGGCGCGCTACATGACCTGCACCGACCGGGAAGCGCTCGAAGGCTTCCGCCTGCTCACCGAGCTCGAGGGCATCCTCCCGGCGCTCGAGCCGGCGCACGCGCTTGGCATCCTCAAGCGGCTCATGCCGCGTACGAAGAAGACCGAGACCGTCGCACTTTGTTTGTCCGGCCGCGGCGACAAGGACATGGATACAGTCAGAAAGTTTATTGCAAAAAGCTAGGGAGCCGAAGAAAGGTTTCGGAAAAACAATTAGCACCGTTTCCGAGACGAGGAGATCTGCGAACAAACCGTGAGGTCCGGGAGCTCCGAGCGAGGCGGTGCGTTTTGGAGGAACCTTTCTTCGGCGACCGGCGAAGATTTAAGTAGCTACGAAAGGGAATAAAAAGTGAAGAATCGATTGTTGACGAGAATTCGTGAGGTGCGTTTGAAGCGGCAGAAGCTTTTCTGCGCGTTTCTGACGCTGGGTTATCCTTCCATTTCCGCCGTCAAAGGGATGATCCTCGAATTCGAGAAACTCGGTGTGGATATCCTCGAACTCGGGTTTCCGTACTCGGATCCTCTGGCCGACGGCCCGACCATCCAGTTTTCTTCCGAAGCGGCTTTGCGCAGGAAAGTGACCCTCGAAGATGCTTTCCGGACCGTCGAAATGCTCCGGCGCATGGGGCTTCGCATGCCGGTGATCTTTTTTTCGTACCTCAATCCCATCTATCATTACGGGATGAAGGCCTTCGTGAAGCGCGCCAAGCGCGCCGGCTTTGACGGCCTCATCATTCCCGATCTCCTTCCGGGAAGCGAACCGGTTCTCGAAGCGGCCTGCCGTGAAAGCGGTCTTTGCCGCACTTTTTTGGCGGCCCCGACGACCCCCAAAGCGCGGGCCGTGCAATTGGCCAGGAAGTCAAAGGGCTTTGTGTATTTTGTCTCGACGAGGGGAGTGACCGGCGCGCGTAAGGCGGTTCCCGCGGATATCCGGGCCTCGATTCGCGCCATGAACAGGGCCTGCCCGACGCCTGTCCTGATCGGTTTCGGTGTCTCTTCGCCCGAGCAGGCCAAAATCTTCGCGGCGATGAGCCAAGGGGTGATTGTCGGTAGCGCCATCATCGACCGGATTCGAAAAGCGGGGGGGCGCACGGCATCGGCGGTGCGCTTTGTGGACGAAATGGTTCGTGCTGTGAAAGAGAAACAGTGACGGAGTGACATGACGATTCACAGTGAGGTCTCCGCCCGATGAGTGCTTATTTAGGGCTGGATTTCGGCCGCGAGAGAATCGGGGTTGCGGTTTCTGACGAAAGCGGTACAATCGCTTCCGGGCTTTTGTGCCTGCGGTTTCAGAGTCAGAAAGGCCTGCTCGAGGACCTCCGGAAGCTTGCGGCCGAGTACAAGCCCGCCGCCTTTGTGGCCGGGCTTCCCAAGACGCTCGACGGCCGGATCGGCCCGTCGGCCGAGTTCGTCATGAAGCACGTCGACTGGCTGCGGCCGCATTTTGAGACGGAATGGGTCTACTGGGACGAAAGGTTGACGACCGCTGAGGTCGAGCGAATGCTTATTGCCGCGGACGTGTCGCGCGAGCGGCGCCGCGAAGTGCGCGACCAGCTGGCCGCTCAAAGAATTTTGCAAGGCTATCTCGATTCGAGGAGAACATGAACTATATTCTGAATACCCTGGCCAACGGCGTGCGCGTCGTGACGGTTCCGATGCGGGAGAGAACGTCGGCATCTGTCGCCGTGTGGGTTCGGACCGGCAGCCGGTACGAGTCCGAAAAGGCGGCCGGCATTTCCCACATGCTCGAGCACATGGTCTTCAAAGGGACCGAAACCCGGACGACCCGCCAGATCAAGCAGGAGGTCGAGGGGGTCGGCGGCATGCTGAATGCCTACACGGCTGAGGAATCGACTTGCTATTTCGCGAAGCTTTTGCGGGAACACTACCCGAAGGCGCTCGATGTGCTTGCCGACATGGTCAACCATGCGACCATCGTTTCGAGTGAGTTCGAACGCGAGCGAGGCGTCATCCTGGAAGAAATTAAGATGTACCGCGACCAGCCGTCGCATTACGTGCACGAGCTGATCGGCGAACTGCTGTGGCCGCACCAGGCGATCGGGCGGCCGATCTCCGGATCGATCGAGTCGGTGAGCGCGATGAAGCGCTCCGATGTCCTGGAATACCGGGACCGTTATTACCGGCCCAAGAACATCCTGGTGGCAATCTCCGGGGGCGTTCATCCCGAAGACGTTGTGCCCCGCGTCGAGGCTCTCTTTTCGGCCAAAGAGCCGGGCCAGGCCTCGTCGTTCGAGAAGGCCATCTCGCGGCAAAGCGGGCCCAGGACGCATTTTTTGCTCAAGGATACCGAGCAGACCCATTTCGTGGTTGGCCTGCACGGCCTGGCGCGTTCGAGCCCTCACCGGTACCCGCTCGGCCTGCTTAATGTTATTCTCGGCGCGAACATGTCGAGCCGTCTCTTCGAAGAGGTCCGTGAGAAAAGGGGGCTGGCGTACGAAATCCGCTCGGGGCTCCATTTTTTTGACGACACCGGCGCTTTTACCGTTTCAGCCGGGGTGGAAACCGCCAAGGCGCCGCAGGCGATGGCGGTCATCATGCGCGAGCTTGGGAAGGTCTGCCGGAAGCCGGTGAGCGAGCAAGAACTGAGGCGGGCCAAGGATTATTTCATCAGCCAGCTCTCCATGGCGCTCGAGGATACGCTCGAGCATCTGCTGTGGGTGGGCGAGTACGCCCTGTGCCGGCAGAAGCTCCCCGACTGCGACAAGATCCGCGCCAACGTCGAGGCTGTGACGGCCGTGCAGATTCAGCAGATCGCGGTGCAGCTTTTCAGGACCGCGAACCTGAACCTGGCCCTCATCGGGCCGGTCAAGGCCGCGCTCGAAAAAAAGATCCGCGCCGAGTTCGAAATTCCCGTATGAGGAAAACACGATGACGAATCCCGGAAGAAAAATTTGGATTGCCCCGAGTCTTCTCTCGGCCGACTTCGGCCGCTTGGCGGAAGAAATCCGCTCGATCGAAGAGGCCGGGTGCGACCTTCTCCATGTCGACGTCATGGACGGGCATTTCGTTCCCAACATCACGATCGGCCCCGTCGTCGTCCAGTCGATCCGAAAATATGCCACGCGACCTCTCGATGTTCACCTCATGATCGAAAATCCCTCGCGCTATATCGAGGAGTTCCGCCGCGCGGGCTCCGACTGGATCACCATTCACGTTGAGGCCGAGCCCGACATCGCCGGCACGCTTGCAAAAATCAGGAGCCTGGGCGCCAAGGCGGGTCTGTCGCTTCGGCCCAAAACTCCTTTGAGCGCGATTGAACCTTATTTGTCCCAGGCTGACCTTTTGCTCGTCATGTCGGTGGAGCCGGGATTCGGCGGGCAGTCGTTTATGCCCGACATGATGGAGAAAGTCCGGGCTCTGCGTCCGAAATACAAAGGGCTGATTTCCGTCGATGGCGGCGTCAACCTCAAGACCGTGGACGAAGTCCTGCGCGCCGGCGCCGACATCATCGTGTCGGGGACCGGGGTCTTCGGCGAAAAGGACCGCCCGGCTGCCATCCGCCGGCTGCGGGAGGTTTCGTAGCCGATGACGGACCAAGCAAAAATTCGTAATTTTTCCATTATTGCGCACATCGACCACGGCAAGTCGACCCTGGCCGACCGCCTCCTGCTCCATAGCGGCGCCATCTCCAAGCGCGAGTTCCGCGATCAGATTCTGGACGACATGGACCTCGAGCGCGAGCGCGGGATCACGATCAAGGCGCGGGCCGTCTGCATCAAGTATCAGGGCTACTCCCTGAATCTGATCGACACCCCCGGCCACGTCGATTTCACCTATGAAGTGTCCAAAAGCCTTGCGGCCTGCGAAGGCGCGCTGCTTTTGGTGGACGCCGGGCAGGGGATCCAGGCCCAGACCGTCTCGAACCTTTACCTGGCGATGGAACGCAACCTCGTCATCATCCCCGTCATCACCAAGATCGACCTGCCGATCGCAGAGCCCGACAAACGGCGCACCGAGCTTGCGACCTTTCTGGGAATCGACGAATCGGAAATCATTGTGACGAGCGCCAAGTCCGGGGAAGGGGCCGAGCAGATCTTTCAGGCGATCATCAACCGAATCCCGGCTCCGAAGGGTCATCGGGAAGGGCCCGCCAAGGCCCTTATTTTCGATTCCAAGTTCGACACCTACCAGGGCGTGATCGCTTATGTTCGCGTGATGGACGGCGTGATCAAAAAGCGCGACATCATCTGGATGATGCAGAGTGCGTGCCAGCGGGAGGTCGAGGAAATCGGTATTTTCAATCCTCATCCCGAGCAGGTCGGCGAACTCGGAGTGGGGGAGGTCGGCTATATTTGCGCCAATATCAAGGACATCGCCGAGGTGAAGATCGGCGACACCGTGACGCTTGCCGCCGACCCGGCGAAGGAGCCGCTCGAAGGCTATCGCGAGGCCAAGTCGATGGTGTTTTGCGGCCTGTACCCCATCAACCAGAAGGATTTCGACGTCCTCCGCGACGCGCTCGGAAAATTGCGCTTGAATGACGCGTCTTTTCACTATGAGCCTGAAACGTCCGCGTCGCTTGGGTTCGGTTTCCGCTGCGGCTTCCTCGGCCTTTTGCACATGGACATCATCAAGGAGCGTCTCGAGCGCGAGTTCGGGCTCGACCTTTTGATCACGGCGGCCAACGTGGTCTACCGCATTTTGACGACCGCGGGCGATATCCTGGAACTCGAGAACCCCACCCGGATGCCTCCGCCGCAGGAGATCGAGCTCATCGAAGAGCCCTACATCCGCGCGAGCCTGATGGTCCCTGCCGCGAACCTGGGAGGGATCATGCAGCTGTGCCAGGACCGGCGGGGCGTCTACAAGAGCACCGAGTACATCAACCCGGAGCGGGTGGTGATTCACTACGAGATGCCGTTTGCCGAAATCGTCATGGATTTTTACGACAAGATCAAATCGCTGACCGCCGGCTACGGCTCAATGAATTACGACCTGATCGGATTCAAGCCGGCGAAGCTCGTGAAGCTCGACATTATGATCAACGGCAACCCGGTCGACGCCCTCTCGAGCATCGTTTTTCAAGAGAAGGCCTACAACCGGGGCAAGGTGCTCGCCGAAAAACTCCGCGAGGTCATTCCTCGGCAGCTCTACGAGGTGGTGATCCAGGCGGCGATCGGCAGCAAAATTATTGCGCGCGAAACGATTTCGGCCCTAAAAAAAGACGTGACGGCCAAGTGCTACGGCGGCGATATTACGCGCAAGCGCAAGCTCTGGGAAAAACAAAAAGAAGGCAAAAAGAAAATGAAAAAAATCGGACGGATCGACCTGCCCCAGGAGGCCTTCATCTCCGTCCTGAGGGTCGACTAAATGAATTTTAATACTCTGCTGAATACGAACGTTTTGATCGCGCTTGCGGCCGTCGCGCTCCTGGTGTCCTACCGCCGGAAATTTTTCCGGGAGTGGCAGCGCTTCCGGCTCGATCGGCGCGCCTGGCTCTACGAGAAGTGGAAAAACTGGGGCGAGCCCTTCGTCGTGGCCGCCATCCTTGCCGTCATTATCCGGACTTTTCTGGTGGGGCCCTATAAGATTCCGACCGGCTCCATGCGCCCGACCTTCCTCGAGGAAGACAAGATCTTCGTGGACAAAATTTCCTACCGGTTCCACGAGCCCGTGCGCGGGGACATCATCGTCTTCAGGTATCCGATGGACCGCAAAAAGGATTTCGTGAAGCGCCTGGTGGGGCTTCCCGGCGAAAAAATTCAGATCACGGACGGAAAACTGGTGGTGAACGGCCGGGAGCTCGGCGAGGCCCCGTTCGCCGACCACTACTATTATAATCGCGAAGACTGGCCCTACGGCAAGATGGGCCAGGTCATCGAGGTCCCCGAGGGGCACTATTTTGCGCTGGGCGACAATTCCGCGCAGTCCTCCGACAGCCGCAACTGGGGATTTGTGCCGCGTAAAGACGTGATCGGCAAGGCCTTTTGCATCTGGTGGCCGCCTCAGCGCATCAAGCTTACCGACTGACCATGACCTTTCCCTTTCTTTGGGGCGCCGCGACGAGTTCCCATCAGGTGGAAGGTGAGAACACCCTCAACGACTGGTGGGAATGGGAGCGCGCCGGCCGCCTGAAGGAGTCTTCCGGCCTGGCGTGCGATCATTACCGCCGCTACGGCGCGGACTTCGATCTCGTATCCGAACTCGGACACAATGCCCACCGGTTTTCCATCGAATGGAGCCGGCTTGAGCCTGTGGAGGGCCGGTGGGACGAGGCAGCTTTCGCCCATTACGAAGATGTCCTGAAAACCCTGCGCGCAAAGCGCATCGAGCCGGTCGTGACCCTGCATCACTTCACGAACCCTCTGTGGTTTGCCCGCAGGGGGGGATGGGCGAACCCCGCCTGCGTGACGGCGTTCGCGCGCTACGTGCGCCGCGCGGCCGAGGCCTTCGGAAAATATGTCCGCATCTGGATCACGATCAACGAGCCGACCATTTACGTTTATCACGCGCATCTTGCCGGACTGTGGCCGCCCGGTGGAAAATCGCTCAAAGAAGGCGCCGCAGTTTTCCGGAACATGCTTTTCGCTCACGCCGAGGCCTACCGGGAAATCCACCGCCTCTATGAAACGAAGTCATGGCCCCGGCCGTGGGTTTCTTTTTCGCAGTACGCGACCCGTTATGAGCCCTGCCGGCCGGAATTCTTTGCGGACCGGTGGGCGGCCTCTTTCCGGAATGAGTCGCTGAACCACCTTTTCGTCAAAAGCGCGCTCGAGGGGTTTTTGTTCTTTCCGGGGTTCTTCTGTGAATTTTTACCGGTTCGCAAAACCCTGGATTTTATCGGCCTCAATTACTACATGAGCCAGTTCGTGCGCGTCTCGGGGCTTTGGGGTGCGAAGCTCGCGGGCGAGTCCTGCGATGAGGCGCACCACGCCGGCCGCGTGCGGGAGCGAAACGCCATGAACTGGCCGGTGGATCCCGAAGGGTTTGGCCGCTTGCTCGTCGACTTCGGGCGCTACGGCCTGCCCATCCTCGTCACCGAAAACGGCATCTGCGCGGCCGATGACGAGCAGCGCTCGCGCTTTATCCGCGAGCATCTCGGCGCGCTCGCTCGCGCGAGGGAAGCCGGCGCGCGCGTGAGCGGCTATTTTTACTGGTCGCTCCTCGATAATTTCGAGTGGGCCCACGGTTTTGGCCCGCGCTTCGGGATCGTGGAAGTCGATTATGCGACGCAGGAACGAAAAGTGCGAAGAAGCGCTCAGGTTCTGAGCACATTGTGCCGACAATTAGAACGCCATGGGACATAACGTGCAAAAAGACCTGTTTCAAGCCACCCCCAGCGTCCTCCAGAGGGTTCAGACCGTCCAGAAACAGACGGCTTTTTTGGAACGATGCCGCTTTTCCGTGCGGCTCGACCAGGCTGTCGTGTGTGCGATCGGTCTGGTCGTGCTTTATGCGATCGTTTTTTCGGCCGGAGTCGAGACCGGCAAGGGCATCGCGCGCCGGGAGCTTACCCCAACCTTACCGGAGGGGATCGCGTCGGTCGACGCCAAGGCAGGAGAACTCATGAATATGCCGGCGGCAGTGACGGGGCAGCCAGCCGCCCAAAGCGGGGATGAGCTGGTGAGGGGTGGCGTGGCCTTGGAGCCGGGCCTTCGGATCACGGCCGAGGGTCCCGCGCCGGTTGAAGCCCCTTCGGAGGCCAAACCTGCCGGCAATTATACGATCCAGATCCTGACGACCACGGACAGAACAGAGGCTGAACGGCGCGTGAAGTCCCTTGACGCCAAGGGGCTTAAGGCGTTTTTTGCCGAAAATGGCAAGTTCATGGTCGTTTGCGTGGACGCCTTCGAATCCTTCCAGAAGGCCAAGCTGGCCCTCAAGGGCATGAAGTCGCAGGGCGCGGTTCCCGCCGACGCCTATATCCGTTCTCTTCCCAAAAGCGTCGCTTAGCTTTTTCTGCTTCGGTTCCCGAACCCTCTGGAATATAATCCGTTATGAAAATTTCTCATCTTGCGCTGCCGGGCATTGTGCTCACGGCGCTCGCGCTGCGCTTATACGGGATCGATTTCGGCCTTCCGCATCTTTACCATGCCGATGAGCCGGTTATCGTCAATCACGCCATGGCGTACGGAGCGGGGGACCTGAACCCGCATTTTTTCCGGATCCCGCCGCTTGTGAGCTATCTTCTTTCCCTTCTGTACGGATTTTTCTTTCTCGCCGGAAAGGCCGTGTCGCTTTTCGATTCGGTCCGCGATTTTGAGGTTGCTTTTTACAGGGACCCGAGCGCTTTCTATTTTCTTGCCCGTACCGTTTTCGGGGCGTTACTGGGGACGCTTACCGTTGTCGTCCTGTATTGGACTTTGACCGCTTTCGGCCGGCGGGTTGCGCTTACCGGTGCTTTTTTTATGGCGGTTTGTTTTTTGCACGTTCGTGACAGCCATTATATCTATGTGGACATCCCCCTGGTTTTTGTCCTTACGGTCGCCTTCGGAGTCTTTTTTCGTTTGGCGCAGGCGCGTGAGCACCCGGGAGAGTCCCTCCGTCTCCATCTGACCGCAGGAGCTCTCATCGGACTGGCCGCGGCCGTCAAATACAACGGTGTTTTTCTTGTCCTCCCGTATCTTGTTGCGACGTTCGTCCCGGAGCGGGCCGGTGCCGAGGGAGCGCGGGAGGGCCGGGGATCCGCTGTCCAAACCCTCCGGTGCTGTGCGCTCGCAGCCCTCGCCGCTTTTCTCACCTATGCCGTTCTCAATCCCTACAGTCTGATCGATTTCCGTTTTTTTCTCGCGGAGATGGGAAGCGAAGCGGCGGCCCATCCCGGGACCGGCTGGCTCCATCATTTCCGGTATTCTCTGGCCGGCGGCATCGGATGGCCTTTGCTCGGCGCGGCCTGCTGCGGCCTGATCCGATCCTTTTTCGTTCGGGACGTCCGCCGGTGGGCCATGGCGGCTTTCCTCCTGGGCTATTACGTTTTGATCGCGCGATTTGGCCAGCATCCCGAGCGCTATGTGCTTCCGCTGCTGCCGTGCGTCCTCTTTTTTGCCGCAGATTTTGCGGCTTGGGCGACCGGCCGGCTGACCCCGGGCTCATGGGCGCTTGTTTTGGCCTCGGCTGTTCTCTCGGCGCCGACTCTTGTGTCGAGCGTGCTCGTGGTCCGGCTGGCCGTTCGAGCCGATACGAGAACACAGGCGCTTGACTGGATTAAAACGAATGTTCCATCTTCGAGCGCCATCGCGCTTGATACGGCGATGTTCATGCCGCGCCTGGAATTTGTCCGGGACCAGTTGGCTGTAAAGCGCCACGAGGCCGCACACGGGGCTTCCTTTTCCTCTGCCCGCCTGCGTAAGCTCGAGTACCAGCTCAGCCGGCCCGATGCCGCCCGGCGGGGCTATTCTCTTTTTTTTATGTCAAAAAATTCGGCGGCCGAAGCGCCCCTTTACGCAAAGCCCGCCGTGCCTTATGACTGGGCCAAGCTCCGGGAAAACGGGGCCCAGTTCGCGGTGCTTGCGAAGACCGATCCCGAGGCATGGCAGTCGCCTTTTTTCCTGGCCTTGGACGCTCATGCGGTCCGGGTGACGGGGTGGAATCCTTACCGAAACCAAAAAATCGCGTTCAGCATGGACCCGTATGCCGTGACCGGCCTGCCTTTCCTTTTGGCTGACCTGTGGGCCCGTGACGATCCCGGCCCGCCCCTTGAAATTTACCGGTTGTCCCGCCAATCCCACGGAGAGGAAACCTAAACGATTCCGATGAAGAGAAACCTGATCCTAGCCTGTTTTTCCGTGATCTTTGCTCTGATCTTCGCTGAGGGAGTGCTCCGGGTTTTACCCTCGCAGCCCCGTGCGGCCAAGCCGGCTCAGGGGCCGAAGACGGATTGGGTGAATGTTCCCGAACGCGTCTGGACCGAATATCACCCCCAGTTGGGCTGGTATCACATGAAGAACAAGAAGGCGGTGCTTCCCGTCGGTGGCCGTGAGGTCGAAGTCCATACCAATGCCGCCGGTTTCCGGGGCGTCCGGGAGTATGAGACCGTGAAGCCCGCGGGTACGACGCGCCTCCTCGTTCTCGGAGACAGCTTTCCGTTCGGTTTCGGCGTCGGCGACACGGAATCGTTTCCCGCGGTCCTGGAGGCGGAGGATCCGAAGCGCGAAGTCCTGAATTTGAGCGTGCCCGGCTACGGCATTGACCAGATGCTCGTGGCTTGGAGGATCCTCGGTGCGCTGTACCAGCCGGATATTGTTCTGATAGGGATCTTCCCCGAGGACTTTTGGCGCTGCACTCGCGCCTTTGCGGATTCCGGCCACGCCAAGCCGTATTTTTTCCTGTCCGGAGACGGCCGGCTCGAGCTGAAAAATGTTCCGGTGCCGCCGCAGTATCAATTGAACGCGGGGCAATTTCCCGAGCTGATACGACCGCGATGGCTCGGACGTTTGCTTGGGCATAGCGTGGTTTACCGTTTGGCCCAAAAGGGGCTGACTCGCCTCGCCAAGAACCTCGGTTTGATCGATCCCGACACCGAAACCGAATGGATCGTGGGGAGGGCCATTTTGAGGACACTCGTGACCGAGATCCGGCAGAGGGGGGCACGGCCGGTTCTTTTCATCTTACCTCCCGACCGCTGGGCTCAGACCCAAAGAAAAGATTCCCTCCTCAAATCTTTGTACCGCTTTTCAAGGCAGGAAGATGTCGAGATGATCGATCCGACCGGGGCGTTTTACGACGCGATCCGGCAGTCCTCTCTGGCGGACTACTACATTCAGGGCGACGGGCATTGGACGCCCCGCGGCCATCGCCTTGCCGCACAAATCATTGGCCGCTATTTCAAATGGGAGGTCCGCTCAAGATGAACAGCCGCCGGTGGATGGTCTTTTTCGGTTCTCTTGCCGCGTGCGCGGCGCCGTGGTGGGCTTCTCATGTTCGGACGATCGGCGATCACAATTCCTTTTTGACCTCGGATTCCGTTTGTCTTCTGGGATTATCGCTGATGGGCGCGCTTGCGGGATCCCGATTCTTGCCGGATGCCGTCGCGCCTTTTTGCGAACGTTCGTTACGGCGCTGGTTTCCGTCTCCGGCGCTATGGGCGTTGGCCAGTCTGCCGCTGCTTCTTTTGGCTTTGTTCTTTATGAACCAAAAAGTTCTCCACGCCTTCATCAGTTCGGCGGACGAACACTCGTGCTATTTTCTGGCGGAGTGCCTGCGCAGGGGGAAGCTCTTTGTCGAGACCCCTCCGCTGTCTGAGTTTTTCAGCGTCGTGCATGTCGGCAACAAGGGAGGCAAATGGTTCAGCGTCTATCCTCCGGGATGGCCGCTGATTTGGAGCTTTGGCCTGAGGTGTGGGATCAGCGACTGGCTCAATCCTGCGATGTCGGCGCTTTCGCTGGTCTTTTTTTATTTTGTGGCCAAGAAACTTTTTTCGCGGTCGGCTGCCGGATTGGGGTTCGCCTTGACGGCCCTTTCGCCCTTTTTTCTTTTCACGGGTGCTTCCTATTTTTCACACGGAACTTGTCTGCTCGCAATCTCCGTCTTTTTGTGGGCCTTCGTTGAATGGCAAAGGACGGAGAGCGAAACGGGCCGGGTGGTTTGGGCCGGGATCGCGGCCTTCGCGGTCGGATACGGTCTGATGACCCGCTATCTGACCATGGCCGCCGTTGCGGGGCCTTTTCTTCTCTACCATTTTTTGCATTGCCTTGAGCACACCGGGCGTTCCTCCGGGACAACCGGGGTTTCATGGGTTCTCGGGTGGCGCCTCAAATTGCGCCGCTCCGAATGGGTCTTTGTCTCCGTTGTGCTGGCTTTCATGCTCCTGATTCTCTGGCAGAACTATCAGGTGAGCGGCACTCCCCTTAAGGCCCCGAACAAATACGACAAGTCCTGGGAGCGCCTCGGGTTTAAACGGGGGCACTACACGCCCGTCGACGGGTTCTTTTATCTCCTCGCGCGCATTTTTTACCTGATGGACTGGTTCGCTCCGCCGATCGTGGGGGCGTATCTATTTTTGATCTTCCGCAAGCCGTGTGGGCTTCGAGAGGACAAGCGAAGCCGATTCTCTCTCCAAACGATTTTTAGCCTAACCCCTGTCTTTTTAGCGCTGGCCTATTTTCTCTATTATTCCTGGGGCGGTAACCAGTGGGGGCCTCGGTACTGGTGGGAGGGGATGCCGTTCCTTGCGGTCGCCGTCGCGGACCGGTTGGTCCGGATGTGGCGGGAGCGCGGCGTCCGGGTCCAAAAATTCATTCTTGTTTTTATCGCCGCGTCCTTTGCCTCGTCGGGAATCCTTTTTGCTAAGCACGCGGAATTTACCGAGGAAGCCAGCCGTCAGCGCCGTGCGCTGTACGATGCGGCCGTAAAAACGACCCAAGGCCCCGCGATCGTTTTTATCAAGGGATTTTTAGGCGACAAGCTCGTGATGTCGGAGGACGATGCCGTCCGCAATTCACCCTTTCTGAACGGCCCCATCCTCTACGCCCATGATTTGGGCCCGCGAAACGGGGAGCTCAAGAAGTATTTTCCGGACCGGACGTTCTACCGCGGGACCTATGACCGGGAAAAAAATCGAGCGGTGATCGAAAGGATTGTGTAAAATACACTTTTTTAGCCTTGAAGGCCCTTCTTGGGGCGTTGGAAGACCGGGAGCAATGAGATGAAAGTTGTACTTTTACGGCCGCCGATCGTTCAGCTGAGGACGAATTTGAGCTCCTACGGGGCCATCCTTCCCATCGGCTTGAGCTACATTGCCGCCGTGGTGCGTGCCGCCGGGCATTCGGTGGAGGTGATCGATGCGCCGGGGGAGGCGCCACACACTTTGACGGTCAGGCCCAGTCCGGTGGGCGAACTCACCTTCCAGGGCTTGATGCCCGACGAACTTGTGGCACGCATACCGGAAACCACCCAGGTTTTGGGCGTCACACACATGTTTCTCCACGAGTGGCCGATTATCCGGGAGATTCTGGAAAAGGTCAAAAAACGGTTTCCCCACATCCAGGTTGTCCTGGGCGGCGAAAACGCGACGGCGTATTGGAGAGAGATTTTTACCGAAACGGACACAGTGGATTATTGCGTTTTGGGGGAGGGCGAGCAGTCGATTTTGGAGCTTCTTGACCGGATTGGTGCCGTGCGCGACGTCCGAGGCCTTCCCGGGGTCGTTGGCCGGGAGGAAGGCGTTGATCAGGCGGTCGTGGAAAGGCCGAGGATCCGGGAGATCGCGAAACTTCCGAGGCCTGCCTGGGATCTATTTCCCGTCGAGAGTTATCTCACGTTGGAAGACACCCACGGGGTCCACCGCGGCCGGTCGATGCCGATATTGGCTACGCGCGGCTGCCCCTTTGATTGTACTTTTTGCTCGAGTCCAAAAATGTGGACCCGCCTTTACGGAACCCGGCCGCCGGCAGACGTGGTGGCCGAGATCCGTGACTATGTCCAAAAATACCGAGTGGCCAATATCAACTTTTGCGATTTGACGGCGATTGTCCGCAAGGAATGGATCGTGGAATTTTGCGACTGCCTGGCCGAGCAGAATTTTTCGGTGACCTGGCAGCTTCCTACGGGGACCCGCACCGAGGTTCTGGACGATGAGGTCCTGGCCAAAATGGTCAAGACCGGGTGCCGGAATATCACCTATGCCCCCGAGAGCGGCTCACGCCGTATGCTTCAGCTGATGAAAAAAAAGGTGGACCTCGAGAGCCTCTTGCGCTCGCTGAGCTCGGCGGTCCGCGCCCGCCTGGTCACCCGCGTCAACATCATCATCGGTCATCCCCGGGAAACGAGACGGGATACGTGGCAGTCGTTCCTTTTTCTTGTGAGGGCCGCTTGGCTGGGATGCGATGACACGGCGGTCATGATTTTCGCCCCTTATCCGGGCAGCGAAGATACGCGCAACCTCATCGCTGAAACCGGGCTGCGCTTTGGCCAGGACTACTACTACCTGCCGCTGGCGCGTTCGGGCTGGAGCAGCCGCACTTACAACCCGGTGATGTCCACGGGAGAACTGATTTTCTGGCAATACCTGATGCTCGTTGCCTTTTACGCCACCGCCTATTTGACGAGGCCCTGGAGGATTTGGAAGGCCTTCTGTGCTTTCACAGGCCTGAGCGGGGAGGCGACCCAGTTGGACCAGCTGCTGCGCACGAAGTTCAAAAGCCGCGGCGCCGAAGTCGTGAACCGAGGAGCGTAAGCATGATCAAAGGGAAGAAGATTATCGTGACGATGCCCGCCTATAATGCGGAAGATACGCTGGAGAAGACTTACCGGGAGATCCCGCGGGATGTCGTGGATGAGGTGATCCTTGTGGATGACGCCAGCAAAGACCGCACCATGGAGGTTGCGGCCAGACTCGGAGTGGATGTGACGATCCAGCACAAAAAAAACCTCGGCTACGGAGGGAATCAAAAGACCTGTTACACCGAAGCCCTCCGGCGGGGCGCCGACATCGTCATTATGCTTCATCCCGATTACCAATATACGCCCGCTTTGATTGAGCCGCTTGCATGGCTGATTGCTCATGAGACGTATGATTTTGCCTTCGGCTCGCGCATCCTGGGCAGCAGCACGCTCAGCGGAGGAATGCCGCTTTACAAGTTTGTGGCCAACCGGACGCTCAGCCTGCTGGAGAACATCGTTCTCTGGCAGCATGTTTCGGAGTATCACTCGGGGTACCGCGCTTTTTCGCGGAGGGTTTTGGAAACGGTGCCGTTTATGAATAATTCCGACAACTTTGTCTTCGATAACGAAATTCTGGCCCAGGTCTTTTACGCGGGCTTTCGCGTCGGGGAGATTTCCTGCCCGACGAAGTATTTTCCCGAGGCCTCCTCCATCAGCTTCAAAAATAGCGTGCGCTACGGAATGGGGGTTGTCCGGACCATGCTCAAGTACCGTTTGAAGTGTATGCGACTTCTGCACCCGAAGATCTTCGCCGGCATGTCGCGCCATATGGCGGCGTCCGAACGCGCCGCGGCTGCAGGTCATGCGGCCTAAAAGCGACCTTCTCAGCCTTTTTGCGATCGCGGTTCTTCTTGCGCTTTTTTATCCCGGCCTTGTGCTCGCTCGCCAGGCGTCCCTCATGGGCGACCACTGGGAACAGCACTATCCTTGGGCTTGGACTCTGGCGGATTCTCTGCACCGCGGCCAATGGCCGTTCTGGACGCCGCTGATTCAGTGCGGTTTTCCCCTTGCCGCCGAAAGCCAGATTGGGATTTTTTATCTTCCCAATTTGATCCTCACTTTATGCTTGCCGATTCAGCCGGCTTACGCCGCCACGAATCTTGTTCACTTTTTTGTCTCGGGGGCGGGCACTTACTTTTATTCTCGCCGGATCGGTCTCAGGCCGGTCGCGGCGTTTGTGGCCGCCGTTGTTTTTGTCTTCGGAACCGGCTACGGAGGGGCCTATTACAATTTGACTTCCCTGAAGACACTCGCCTGGTTTCCATGGATTCTCTGGGGGTTTGAGAAGTTTTTGGAGCGGTTCCGGAAGCGCTATCTTTGCGCGATGGCCGCTTTTATGGGGCAAGCGATCGTGGCCGGGTACCTTCAGGTGGCCGTGCTGATGCTTGCGATTTGCATGGCAGTCTTTTTTTTGAGGCTATTCATCTTTGCCGATAGTTCCATGGATTGGCGCCGGCGTCTTAAAGGGAGCGCGGGGGTGCTCGCGTCACTGGGCGGCGCCGTTATCCTCGCGCTTCCTCAGCTTTTGCTGAGCTTTGAGCTAGCCCTGTTTTCGAATCGCATGAATCTGACGGAAGATTACGCCTACGTGGGCTCCATGGCCCCGCCGGTGCTTTTGACGCTCCTTTTCCCGAAACTGCAGGGACTTTTTCGTGGAAACTGCCTTTATTCCGGGATCTTCACGCTCTACTTTCTGATGGCCGCCTATTTTGCGTCGCGAAAGGAACTGCGCCGGGTGCTTTGGCTGTGGACCACTGTTTCGCTGCTCGCCCTTGCACTGGCCCTGGGTGGATGGAGCCCTGTCTATATCGCCCTGATCAAACTTTCTCACTTTTACGCCTTCCGGATTCCCGCAAAATATCTCATTTTCATCTGCTTCGGGGTGGCCGTTCTCGCAGGCCTTGGAAC
This sequence comes from Candidatus Omnitrophota bacterium, assembly GCA_041666865.1. GTDB lineage: Bacteria > Omnitrophota > Omnitrophia > Omnitrophales > Aquincolibacteriaceae > JBAYGD01. Next base: position 38,992 of record JBAYGD010000016.1, read on the forward strand.
GCATGTTTGGTGCGACGAGCTCGTGCTCTCGAAGGAGCGGCTGCGCGTGTTGAACCGAACGTATCTCAAGTTCGCGGCCGCTGCGGTGGCCTTGTGGGGAATTGTCTATTTCTTCGTCACCAAGGGACGAAGCGCGGTGTTGCATTTGGGGGAGTGGACGGTTGAACATTTTATCTACGGCAAAAGCGGTCATCCGCGCTCGCTTGACGAATATTTTTCCGGGGTCTCCGGACTTGCCGATGCCGCAAGGGACATGCTGGCTTTCACCAATCCCTGGCAATTATGGGCCTTGGTGCTGATTTTGATCAGCTGCCTTTGGGTGATGATGCTTGAGCGTTTTTTGAAGCGGTCTCGCGGAGCGAAGCTGTGCCTGCTTTTTGCTCTCGTCGTTTTGCTCGCCGATTTTTATGTTTTTTCAGGAGAAGACATCAAGAAGGATATTGGCCCCTTTCCGGACGGAATGAAAAAAAACGCTGCGGTTGCCATGCTTTTGGCGGAAAAAGGGGCGGGCCGGATGGGGAGGTTGTATGGCTTCCGGAAATCGAACGAAAATCTGCCGGTAGTGCCCTCGGTGAATATGCTCTACGGCATCGAGGACATCGGCGGATACTCGCCTTTTATCCTGGGGAGGTACTTTGAAACGATCGGGCAATTGGGCAACGTCAATGACTCCAACCGGATGATGGATCCGGAAACGTCCTTTGTCCTCGAGCGGCTGCCCCTTCTCGATGCGCTGGGCGTTTCCCATATTCTTTCCTCTCGTGAGCTCCTCGATCCGTCGCTGGAGCTTTTGATGCGCGACCCCGAATCCGGAGCTTATCTTTATCGCAACCGGGAGGATCATCCCCGGGGATATTTCGTCGCGAAGGAGGCCGTTTTTGCGGATTGGAAGGAATTGAAAGAGGCCTTGATGGGTCCGGGTTTTGATCCGAGAAAAACGCTTCTGCTCGAGAAGGGTGAAAACACAAAAATTTCAGGCCGTCCGCTTCCGGGGAACTCCGCTGCGCGGGAGGTTGTTTGTGCGCGCCGTGATCCGGATAGGGAAGTTTGGCAGGTCGAAACCACGGGGCCCGGTTTTTTTGTGCTGACCAACACCCATTATCCCGGATGGAGCGCGAGGTTGAATGGCGTTGAGGTTCCCTTGCTCAAGGCTTACGGACTATTTCAAGCGCTTGAGCTTCCCGCCGGAGGGAAACATTCCATTGAGTTGACCTATCGCCCTCTTCGGGGGTTGCTCCGGAAGTGGGCGGGGCGGGGGGATGAACTTGATGCCTTATGACGCCCTTCTGGCGCTGGCCTATTTTGCTCTGGTATTTCCGGCCTGTTATCTTTTGGGCTCTTGGTTCCGGCCTTTCCTAAAACTTTCGGAGCCCAAGATGGCCGGCGTCGTTTATTTCGGCCTGGGCCTGGGCCTCTTGGCTTATTTCGTCGTGGTCGCCGGTCACGCGAATGCCCTTCAGCGTCCGGTGCTCTTCGCTTTTCTGGCGGTCCTTTATGCCTTCCGCTGGAAATCGCTCGGCGATTTTACCGCGTGGATTTCCGAAATATGGTTTTTTCTCACGCGGGGACAAGGAAAGAGCTACCGTTTTTTTTGGGCGGCATTCCTCTTGACGGCCCTTTTCACTTTGGCGTTATGTTTTGTCCCCGAAACCGCCAATGATTCCCTCTGCTATCAATTGAACCTGCCCAAAGTCTTTGCGAGTCATCACTCGACCCGGCCTCTGTTTTACGATCTCAATTCTCAGATGCCCTTTCTGATGCAGCACTTATACGCCGCCGCGCTTGTCCTGGGCAGCGCGTCATTGGCCAAAATTTTTCATTGGGCGACCGGCGTCTTTCTCTTCCTGGCGGTGTTTTTAGCGATTTTTCAATCCACCCAAAGAAAGCTCCCGGCCCTTTTTTTCGCCCTGATGCTTTGGCTGACGCCTGCCTGTATTAATGAGGTCACCTCGGCCTATGTCGATGTGGCGGTTGCTTTTTTTCTGTTTATGGCTGTGTGGATGTTCCGGGAAGGCCTCCGAACCCGGGCTGCAAGCCTTTTTTTCGCCGGCGGTCTCTTCCTCGGGTTTGTCGTCAGCACGAAGCTGATTGCGCTATTATGGGTGGGTGCCTTTGCGTTTGTCCTGCTGGGGGTTCTTTTCGTTTCATTTCGAAAGCTGCCGCTTGTGAAGATGCTCGGGGTGGGGCTTCTCGGCGGCGTTTTGGGCTGCGGATTTTGGTTTGTACGGAACTGGATCATCGAGAACAATCCGGTGTTTCCTTATCTGGAGAGCGTGTTCACAGGTCCCTCGCTTGGGCTGGTGGGGTCTTACACCCGCGTCGGACTCCCCAAGACTTTGGGCAGTTTTCTCCTTTTGCCTTGGAATATCACGTTTCTGCCGGAGGTCTTCGATCGCGGTTTTTGGGTGGGCCCCTTTTATCTTCTGTCGCTGCCCTTCGCTCTTTGGGGGGCGTGGAAGAGAAGGGAGGCGCGGTTTTGGCTTGCGTTCGTGTTTTGTTCGCTTGTTTTGTGGTTCTTTGTCGTGCAGAATTCGCGTTTTCTCTTTCCGGTGCTTCCGGCTTACCTTCTTTGCGTCGGAATGGGATATGCCGCCGTCCCGGTTTTTAAATCCGGTGTGACGCGATGGCTCAGGATCCCTGCGGCCGGACTTGTCGTTTTTTTTCTCCTGCTGACGGGTTTTCATTATCGTTATCCGGCGAGGGTGCTCGGCGGGCTATGGACGCCGAGCGAGTATTTGGAGAAAATGGAACGAAGTTATCCGGTCGCCGAGTGGGTGAATCGGCATTTGCCCCCTGACGCCTCTATTTTTAACTTTGAAGAAGTCCGCCAGTACTACTTCCGCAGGGACATGGTCCGTGAGATTTGGTTTCGCGCGAGAACGCACTACGACCAGAAGGTGGCTCCGGACCGATGGCTGAACTACCTGCGTGAAAAGGGATTTACCCACGTTCTGCGGGTTTATTGCCCGGAAAGTCCGCTGGCCGAGAGCGACCGTGTGAGAGAGGACGCCCTGGACCGGGTTCTGCAAGATCCCGCGCAAGCGACCCGGCTGGTGAGCCTGGAATCCAAAAACATCAAAGAAGCCCGGGAACACTATGACGTTTATGTCCTCACAGCGTCACCGGCTCAAGGCGGAAAGGGATAGGACATGCCTGACCAGTGGATGAGGCTTCAGTTTTGCCCCGCGTGCGCGGGAGAAGACCGGCGTCATTGTTTTGACGTGGCCGGCACCAAACTTTACGAGTGCGCCGGGTGCCATTTGCGTTTCCTGGATCCCTGTTTCTCTCCGGAAACGACGGCGCAAGCCTATGAGTCGACTGCCTCCCTGATGGAACTTCACGGCTTCCATGAGGGTTATTACGACTACGGCGACCTTGGCCGCGCGAGTGCCACCAAAAAAGAGTTTGAGTCCGCTCTCGAGAGGCTTGAAGGGTTTTTAGGTGCGGACCCCGGGAGGAGGCTCTTTGATGTCGGGTACGGGAACGGTTTCTTTTTGGCCCTGGCCCGGCAAAGGAAGTGGCAGGTCGGGGGAGTCGACACAAGTCTCCATAATCAAAAATTGGCCAAGGCGAAGTTCGGACTCGATCTCGCCGCGGGGACTTTCGAAAAGGAATGCCGCGGGGCGGATTTTTACGATGCCGTTTCATTTTGGGATGTGCTGGAGCATTTGCCCGATCCGAGCGTTTTGCTGCGGAAAGCGTTTGAAGTGATCCGGCCCGCGGGGTATGTCCTGATCGGGGTTCCCCATGAGGGGGGCTTTTTGTCCGTTCTCTCGAACGTCCTCTTCCGCTTCACGGGAGGGAGACTCCGGCAGGGGGTTGATCGCGTGTATTTGCCCGAACATGTGGCCTATTATGCCTTGGGGGCCCTCGACCGGTTACTGGAGCGTAACGGATTCGTGCGAAGGGGCTTTTTTTACAGCAGTACGGATTTGGCCAAATACAAATTGCCTTTCACGGACAAGCTCCTTGCGCATATGATTTTGATGCTGGGGCGGATTTTTCGCCGTCCGAACCGGCTGATCGCTTTCTATCAAAAAAAGTCAGGGATGCTCTCGGGTTAGGATTTTGCCATGATTACGCTGACAAGCCTTGTCTTGATTCTCGCCTCTGCGATCATCCATCCTCTCTGGAATATGCTCCTTAAGCGCAGCGACGACAAGCTGATCTTCTACACGTATATCCACCTGATTTTTACAGGGCTTTTCACCTTTGTCCTCTGGGTGTATCCTCTGGAACAAATCAGCTTCCGGGTATGGGTTTGGGTTGTCCTTTCCGCGGTGACTCATTTTTTTTATCAGGTTTATCTGTGCAAAGCCTATGACGAGGGCGATTTGTCGTTGACCTATCCGATTATCCGGTCCTCGTCGGTTTTTATCCTCCTGGGCGCGTTTGTCTTTCTCCGGGAGGTTCCCACCGCCTATGCCTCCCTCGGGGTCCTTCTGATTTTGGCCGGCGTTTGCTTCATCCATCAAAATAGCCTCCGGGGGTTCTCCTTCCGGTCCCTGGCGAAATCTTTGAAAAGCCGGGCGATGATTTTTGCGGGTCTGACGGCCTTCTTTTCGGCCCTCTATTCCATCGTGGACAAAAAGGCCGTTTTGGAATGTCATCCCGTTTTGTTTTTTTATCTTTTCTTCACCCTGTCGGGGCTCTTTTTTCTTGCTTATGTTTTGACGATGAAAGAAAGGCGGGGACGTATGGGCGCGGTGCTGAAAAAGGATTTCCCCCTCATCACGGCGGCCTCTCTCATGGAATTTATGTCCTACATTCTGATCTTGTACGCCTTCAGGTTGTCGAACACCGCCTATGTGACGGCCCTTCGACAAATTAGTGTTGTTTTTGGCGTCATATATGGTTTAATGTTTTTAAAAGAACCCTTCGGGAAGGTCCGTTTGGCAAGCGCCCTGGTGATTTTTCTGGGGGCTTTTTTAATCATTGTCTATGGCTAACTCTTCGGTTTCGTAAAGGTGAGGTATGACGGATAACAAAGATCGCATTACGCTTTTTCCCGGTATGGCGGGCGTCACCCGGGATATGATCGACCGGCTTAAAAATGAAGGCGTGGAATTATTCTCCGTCGATATCATGGTCACGCAGAGGTGCAACTTCAAGTGTATTTATTGCTATGCCGACGGCGCTCCGGAGAAGACCAACCAGCTGTCGATGGCGGAGGCCAAGAAGGTCGTCGATGAATGCCTTGAGCTGGGGGTGCGTGTCGTCAATATTCAGGGAGGGGAGCCGCTGTATTGGCATCCCGGCGACTGGACCGGCGCGCGCGGAGAGGCTTTTTTTCATCTCCTGGAGTATATCCGGGGCCTTTTTACGGCCAAGGGCGCCCCCCTGAATCTGTTGAGCTTTACCGACGTGGCGATGATGACGAAGGAGAAAGCGGAGCGTCTGCGCAAGCTCGAGGTGTCGCTGTGCTGTAAGATGGATACGCTCAACGAGGAAACGCAGGACCGCCTGCTGGGCGTTCCGGGCGGTGCCAAATCGATCAAGCGGGGGTTCCAGTACCTCCTCGACGCCGGCTACGGCAAGCCCGATGCCCCGCCGCTTTCGACCAATACGGTTGTGACGGTCCTCAACTATGAGGATATTCCGGAGCTTTTCCGCTGGTCCCGGAGTCATGGATTCAAGCCGTTTGTAATTCCCGTACACGTTCACGGGCGTGCCAAGAATTACAGCTCCCATATGCTCTCCGGCAAAGGGGGAGGGAGTACTTTGAATTCGGACTCCATCCGGAAGTTATTCGAGCGCTTGGCCGAGATCGACGGCAAGGAGTTCAATATTCATTGGAAGGCGGAGTCGCCGTGGGTCGAAAACAAGGCTTGTTCCAGGCACCTGGGCGGCATCCATGTCCGCGCGGACGGGGTCGTGGTGCCTTGTTCGGAAGCCCCCGATGAGTGGGCGCTCGGCCATATCCGGAAAAATTCGCTCAAAGAGATCGTGTTCTCGGACAAGGTGAAGAAATTTAGAACGATTTATTCTCAGCTCCACGATAGCCAGTGCTCGCCGAGCCGGTGCTCCCTGGCGGCTCAGGAGAAGTGCTACGGCTGCAGGACCCGCGCTTATGACGATTCCGCGTTTGATAAGGACGGCGGGTATGATCCTGCCCGCTTGAATCCTGACGCCTTTTTCAGCGGCGATCCGGCCTGCTGGCGGGGGCGATAGGCCGCGATGATGAAGAAGCCCGTTTGCCTCCGAAAACTGCTGGGTGAGAAAAAGCTCATCCGGATTGTCGGCGCGCACAACGGCATGACGGCCAAGCTCGTCGAAAATAACGGCTTTGAAGGGGTCTGGGCCTCCGGCCTCGAAGTGTCCACCTCGCATGCCGTCCCCGACGCCAATATTTTGACGATGACCGACTTCCTCAACGCCTCGGCGGAGATGGCCGACAGCGTCTCGATTCCCGTGATTTCCGACTGCGATGTGGGGTACGGGAATTCGAACAACGTCATCCGGATGGTGAAGAAATTCGAGGCAGCCGGGATCAGCGCCGTGGTGGTGGAAGACAAGAAGTTCCCGAAGGTCAATAGCCTCGTCGACGATACCCGCCAGGATTTGGCCCCCATCGCGGAGTTCGTGGGCAAAATCATGGCGGCCCAGAATGCCCGCCAATCCAGCGATTTTATGTTCTTCGCCCGCGTCGAAGCCCTCATTGCCGGCTGCGGCATGGAGGAAGCCTTACGGCGCGCAAGCGCCTACCTTGACGCCGGCGCCGACGGAATTTTCATCCATTCGAAAGCCAAAGACCCCCGGGAAATCGTTGAGTTTTGTCAGCGGCGCGAAAAGCGCGGTATTTTATTGATTTGTCCGACCAAGTATCCTTCCCTGAAGGAAAGCGATATGGTCAAGCTGGGCGTCCATATGGCGATTTATGCCAATCAAGGGATCCGGGCTTCCATCAAAGCCGTCAATGAGGTGTTGGCCTACATGAGCCTGAACGGCATCGGGAACGTCGATTCGAGGATTGCGCCGCTTTCCGAAGTCTTTGAATTACAGGGAATGCACCACATCAAACAGGATGAGGAAAAGTATTTGAAGACGGAGATGGCCGGCGTCAAGGCGGTCATCGTCGCGGCGGGGTCGAGGGTCGACGAGTCCCTGAAGGAGCTGCTCCGGGACCGGCCGCTGGCGATGCTCGACATCAACGGCAAGAGCTTGATCAAGCGCGACGTGGAATCGCTCAACGCCGTAGGCATTGACGACATCCGCGTCATCGTCGGGCACAAGAAGGAAAGCATGGTGGTCGAGAATGTCAGCCGCATCGAAAATCCGGATTACTCCTCCAAGGGGATCCTTCATTCGGTATCGCTCGGGGCCGCCAATCCCGGAGAAAAGAACGTGATCGCGTATTCCGACATCCTTTTCGACCCCGAGATCATCGAGGGGCTCCTCAAGAAAAACGACGACGTCATGCTGGTGGTCGACAGCAGCTACAAGAAAGTTCACGTCCGCAACAAGAAGCTGGAGCTCGTTTCGGTGGAAAATCCGCGCGTGTCCGGCATCCGTGCTGTGAACATGTCGCGCACCAAGCGAATCCTCAAGATCGGCAGGGAGCTGAGCGAAGCGGATGCGCATTATGAGTTTGTGGGGTTGGCGTGCTTGACCCGCAAGGGAGTGCATTTGCTGGCGCGCGAGTACGAGACGGCCCTCAAGAAATGCGCGCGGAACAAGGCAAAGCTGAAGGCCCTGGAGCAGATTTCGTTTGCCGATTTCATCCAGGTCCTGATCGACAAGGGGCATCCGGTCCATGCGTACGAGGTGAGCGGTGGTTGGATGGAAGTGCATAATTTCAGCGATTACAAACATGCCTGCTCCATCTTCACCTGATTCCCGCCCGGCACCCAAGAAAGCGCGCCTATCCATGAAAGCTTCCGAGCTTGTCCGGCTGTTCAAACGCAAGAAGCTGGGGCCTTTTATCCAGGTCCCTTGCTCGATGCTGTCGTCCTTGATCCGGGACCTCTCGGCCGATCCGGACTGCGAAGTCCTGAACCCGGCCAACGAGGCCGTTGCGATGGGGATGGCGGCAGGGACTTATCTGGCGACGCAAAAAATTCCGGTGGTCCTCATGCAAAACTCCGGATTATGCAACACTCTCAACGCGCTAACCTCCCTGCACCAGGTTTATCACTTGCCTGTTTTATTCCTGATTACCTGGCGGGGCATGCGCGGGGCCCAGGATGCGCCGGAGCATCAGGTGATGGGTGCCAAGCTGAATCAAATCCTTCGGCTGTTCAATATTCCTTATGCTGTCTTGTCACCCAAGAACTATCGTGTGCAGGTGGCGGCGATGATCGCAAAGATGAAAAAAAGCGGAATGCCCGCTGCCCTCGTCCTTCGCCCCGATGTGATCGACAAAGACACCGGCGAGAGAAAGGCGGGGAAGGCCCCCCAAGAAAAAGCAGTCCCATCCCTGACGAGAAGCGAGGCGCTCGGGGAGATTTTTTCCGTTTGGGGACGCCGTGCCTGCTACGTCACGACGAACGGGTTCATCTCGCGGGACGCATTTCACGCGGCAGGCTCGCAGCCGGGCAAACCTCCCCCGGTCTTTTATATGTTGGGTTCGATGGGGCACGCCTTGCCGCTCGGGCTAGGGCTTTCGCTCTCCCGTTCAAGAGGCGCCCAGACGGTCGTCATCGACGGAGACGGCGGGGCCCTCATGCACCTGGGCGCGATGGCTTCCGTTCCCGGCACTTGCAAGGGTTCGAAAAAGAATCTCCTGTATATCGTTCTGGATAACTGCCTTTACGCTTCCACCGGCGGCCAGCCCACGGTTTCTTCCGACGTCCGCTTCCGGACGATCGCCGAGGCCTGCGGATTTCGCCGTGTTTTCTCCGCGACGGGCAGAGCGGCATTGAAGAGCGTTCTTCTCAAAACCAGGAAGCTGAGGGGTTCTGTTTTTATTCATGCCCGCATCTCGGAGGTGAAGAACTGTCCTTCGCCAAGAGTCTCAAGCCGGTTTTCGTGCCAGACGATCAAACAGAATTTTATGGGCGGTCTGACATGAAGGCCATCATCATCGCCGCCGGCAAGGGAAAGCGGTTAAAGCACTACAGCGAGAACCTGCCGAAGTGCCTTCTGCCGGTCGGAGACAAATCGATTTTGGAATGGCAGATCGAAACGTTGAAGTCGTTTGACATACGGGAGATCAGCATCGTCAAGGGATACCAGGCGGACAAAATCAATTTTCCGGGATTCCGCTATTATCTGAACGAACGCTATGAGTTCAACAACATCCTGAACTCCCTGATGTGCGCGAAAGCCGAAGTTTGCGGCGAGGTCCTTATTTCGTATTCAGACATTCTTTACGGCCGGAGGGTGGTTGAGCGTCTGCTGGCCTCTCCGCACGATATTGCCGTCGTGACCGACGTGGATTGGAAAGAGCAGTATGTGGGCCGGGTCGATCACCCCTTGAGCGAGGCTGAAACCGTTTTGCTCGGGGAAGGGGATCGGCTGCTCGAAATCGGAAAGCGGATGCGCCGGAAGGCGGAGGCCAACGGCGAGTTTATTGGAATGATCAAGCTTTCGGCCCGGGGCGCTGAAACGTTTACGCGCTGTTACGAACAGGCCCGGGAGCGTTTTTGGGGAAAGCCGTTCGTGGCGGCCGATACTTTCGAAAATGCTTATTTGACCGACATGCTTCAGTTTTTGATCGACGAGGGAGAAACCCTTTACGGGGTTCCGATCGAGGGCGGCTGGCGGGAGATCGATACCGTGGCCGACTACGAGAAGGCCTGCCGGGACCTCGGCGCTCAACCGGCCTTATTCGAGGGGCGCTCATGAAAAAGGTCAAACGTTTCGGGCGCAAAAAGATCCACCGGGCGCAGTCTTTCGAAGTCGTTTCCGACAGGGTCCTGTGGCCGAACGGCAAAATCCTGAAGCGGGACCTCGTCCTTCACGGGGGCATCAGCGTCATCCTTCCGCTGCTCGACGAGAATCAAATGGTTCTCGTCCGGCAATACCGGTACGGGGCCGATCAAATGCTTTGGGAACTGCCCGCGGGGACGATTGCCCGGCGCGAAACGCCGCTTCAGTGCGCCCGGCGGGAAATCGTCGAGGAGGTCGGTTATCGCGCCGGACAGTGGAAGAAAATAGCGGATATTTACACATCGCCGGGTTACAATACGGAAAAAGTTTTTTGTTTTTTGGCTCAAAAGCTGACGCCGGCCGTGCCTCATCCCGAAGACGACGAAATTCTCACCGTAAAGGTTTTTTCCTGTGACCAGGTGAGAAAAATGGTGCAAAGACGCGTGATTCGGGACGCTAAGAGCCTGCTGGCCCTTTTCTATTTCTGGGAGATGCGCCCATGAAAAGCGCGGTCGTCGCGATCGACGGGACGTCCTATGTCGGGAAGAGCACGATTGCCAAATGCCTCGCGATCCTTTTAGGCTATGCCTACATCAATACCGGCCACATGTTCCGCGCCGTCGCAAAGCGCTGCCTTGAACATGGCAACGATCTCGCGGACGTTCCCGAGGTGGTCCGGCGCGCCCGCGAACTCGATTTCGACTTTCCCAAGCAGGGGGAGGGTTTCCGGACCCTCGTCAACGGCGAGGACTGGAGCCAAAAGCTCGACGACTATGGGATCGTCTCCGCGGCTTCGAAGATCGCGCCTGTCAGGGAACTGCGGACGATTCTGCTCGAGAAGCAGCGCCAGGTTGCCAAAAAACAGGCTGTGGTGATGGAAGGCCGCGACGTCGGCACGGTGGTCTTTCCGGACGCGGCCTGGAAGTTTTTTGTGACGGCTTCCCCCGAGGTGCGCGCCAGGCGCATGCGCAAAATGATGTCTCCGGAAGAGCAAAAGACCGTGCCGGATTTCAGGACGCTGATTCCAAAAGTCATGGCCCTGGATGACGCGGACAGGAACCGGACCGTGGCGCCGCTCGTCATGGCCGAGGATGCGATCCTCTACGATAATTCCGACAGCCCCACGGAGATGCAGGACGCGCTGATCCTCCAGTATTATATTCGCCACGCGTCCGAGATCGTTCGGAACTCCGGGGTTCTGACGAGGTAATGATCAAGAAGAGAATATAAATCGTATTTATTTTTGACAGCCGTGTCGTTCTCGATTAGCATTTTCAGAATAAGGTTTAGTCGCTCTGGGTGATTTGTCTAAAAACTGGAAAAGGAAAATAACTGTGGACACAAAACAACAAAAGGAAGCTCTGAATTATTTTAATCAGAATGCCAATGATTGGGCGAGAAGTGCTGAAAGAGGCTCGCAGGATGAGGTTAACGTTGTCAAACAGAGAAACGACTTTGTCATAAAAGTCATTGGTGAAAAGGAGAGAGTGGACTCGGTTTTAGACATTGGATGTGGAACGGGAGATCTTGTTTGCGAGATAGCAGCAAAAGGAATCAATGCTATTGGCGTTGATTTCGCACCGGACATGATAAACCTTGCTAAGGATAAAGCTGGAAAATCGAAGTGCGGGAAGGCGCAATTTGAATGCTGTTCTGCTTTTAGTTTTCCGTTTGAACAAGATCAATACGATGTTATCTCCGCTAACGGGTTTATAGAATATATTTCTTACGAAGAATTTGATCAGCTGTTGAGCCTTTCGTGGAAAGCATTAAGGCGTGGCGGTTCCTTGGTTTTGGGTTCCAGAAATAGATTGTTTAATATTTTTTCTTTAAATGAATTCACACAAGATGAAATCGAGGAAGGCAACATAGCAGCGCTTATACTCGAGGCTATTCGGATGGCAGGATTGGAAAATGTTAAGGATTTAATTGGATTCAAAACGGCGCCACTTCAAAAAGAAAATAAGGAGCATAAGGATACAGGCATAAAAGTTTCAACAAGGTATCAATTTACCCCAGCTCAATTAGTGAATAAGTTGAAAGGTAAAGGATTTGAGCCTGTCGAAATTTTTCCAATCCACATACATGGTGTCCCCCTCAGGCTAAAGGATAAATTTCCTATGGTTCATGGGAATATTTCAAATCTCTTGCAAAATTACGCAAACAACAGTTGCTTAATCTCTCAGGCTTCTTCGTTTATGATTCACTGCAGAAAATAACTAGGAATAGCACTATGCCGAACCTGACAATAGTTATGTATCATTATGTTCGGGATTTAAAAAACTCCCGCTACCCTGAAATCAAAGGGCTTTCGGTGGATTGTTTTAGAGAACAGCTTCAATATATTTTGAAACATTACAGAGTCATCACAATGCAGGACTTGTTTAGGTCTATTGAGGGAGATATGAATCTCCCAAACAATTCTTTGCTCTTAACATTTGACGATGCGTATGCGGATCACTTCACGACAGTCTTCCCCATTTTAGATGAATTGGGAATACAGGGCAGTTTTTTCCCGCCGGGAAAGGCGATTCAAGAACATCAAGTCCTGGATGTTAATAAAATCCATTTCATTTTAGCATCAGTTGAAAATAAGAAGCTTCTTGTCGAGGACATCTATTCCTTGATGGATTCTTTTCGCATGGAATACGATCTTGAGCCGAATGAATGCTATTACGAAAAGTTAGCAACGAAGAATCGGTTTGATGCCGAAGAAGTCGTCTTTATAAAGACGTTGCTTCAGAAAACATTGCCTGAGAGTTTAAGAAGTTTAATGCTTGCGGATTTGTTTTTAAAATACGTAAGCAAGGATGAGAAAGCGTTTTCTAGAGAGCTATATATGAGTCATGATCAATTGAAATGTATGGTTAGACACGGAATGTATGTTGGAAGCCATGGCTGGGATCATTATTGGTTAAATACTTTATCTGAACAACGGCAAGAAAGGGAAATAGAGCTTTCTTTGAAATTTTTGGAACCATTCGGCTGTGATACGTCAAAATGGGCGATGTGTTATCCCTATGGAGCCTATAATGATTCCTTGATTGCTCTGCTGAAAACTCATGGCTGTAAATTAGCATTAACGACAAAAGTTGGGATAGCCAATGTGCCCGTCAACAATCCCTTTACTTTTCCAAGACTCGATACCAATGATTTGCCTAAGGACGGAAATGTAGCTCCCAATGAATGGACATTGGGCATTTCAAAAAGTTGAATAGTGCGGAGTGACCCAATGCGTTGAACAGGGGGGAGGGGTTGTGGAAAGCCTTACGGAACTGAAAACGATTTGTCAGACGACTGCCCAGCGGGATGTCTCGAATGTCTACATGCGCTATGTCTGCCGGCCGGTCTCGATCCGGATCACCCGGCTCCTCATCCCGACCGCGGTGACGGCGGATCAGGTGAGCGCCGTGATGATCTTGACGGGCGTCCTTGCCGCGGCGATGTTTTTAACCGGTATTCCCTTTCTTTTTTACCTCGGGATTGCCCTTTTTCAGTTGTGGTACGTCCTGGATTGCGTCGACGGGGAAGTTGCGCGGTATCGGAATTTTCAGCAATCGAAGGTGGTCACGGTCGAAAAGACGCAGCTTCCCATCACCGGGGCTTACTGGGACTATCTGAATCATTATATCGTCCACGGCCTGGTGCCGTTTGCGGCGGCGTTCGGGATGGGCGGCGGGGAGGGCCGGGGGGCAGGGTGGGTTCTGGCCGGTTTTCTGGCCACGATGGGGCAAATCCTTCTGCTTGCGATCCACGATACGAAGTCGCGTTTATTTCTTGGCAAGATCACGCGGCTTTGTCAGTCGCCACGCGCCGTGACTTGCCCCCAAAAGCCGCCGCCTGAAAGCCAGGCGCGAAAAGTCAAAAAGTGGTCCGCGGCCAAATGGGTCTTCGTGGCCGTCCATTACACGACGACCTATCCGACTGTCATGAACGTCCTGACCCTTCTTGCCGTGATCGAGCTCGTGACCGGCCGGCCGGTCGCGCGATCGCTGTTTGTTCTGTATTACGCGGCGGCATCTGCCGGGGTCTTCCTTGTGTTGGCCGCCAAAAACCTGCGCAACTCGGGGCTCGACAAGGAGTTCGACGGGACCTTCGCGGCGCTCGAGATCCCTTCCGGGAATTCAGCGGCAAAATGACGATTCTCGACAAGGTCCTCCGCAAGATTTACGGCGCCACGCTCGGCAGGCACGTAGCCCTCGACCGGTTTTTCCGCTACCGTGAACCGCACCGTTACTGGAAAGAACGCGGGGGCGAGACCTATTTTGAAGAACAGGAGGCCGTGGCGGACCGGACTGAACGAAGCGATTTTATCGGCGGGGAAGTTGCCCTCCTGGATTTTTCATCGATCCTTGAGATCGGCTGCGGCTACGGAAAGCAGCTGCGGAACATTTCGGGCCGCAAGAGAAGCGTGAGCTTTGGCGGCTGCGACTTTAGCCGGCCTCAGTTACTCAAGGGCTTTCAGTATTTCTCGGCGATGCAAAACCGCGTCGTGGAGGCGGATGCGGAGCACCTTCCGTTCCGGGACAAGAGCTTCGACCTGGTGATGTCCTCGGCGGTCATCCTCCACAACGAATACCGCAAGGCCCAGCGAATGATTTGGGAGATGATCCGGGTCGCTCGAAAATTCCTGGTTCATAATGAAGACACGGACGTGACGTTCTCGCGCTATGGGTATGATATGACGCAAACGTATCAGGCCATGGATTTCAGGGTCGTGGAGTCTGTCGAAATTCCCTGCGCGCAGAGCCCTGCCGACACGCAGTTTACCGTCGCCGAGATTCCGTCGAGCGCCGGGCGGCTTCGGCCGCAGGATATTCCTTTGCAGTATCACAAAAAAAGCGCGAAAGCCTGCCGATGAAGCCGATTCTCTTGATTCCCACTTATGATGAAAAGGAGAACATCACGGACCTGATCCCGGCGATCCGCGGGGAAACCGCCGAATGCCCCGTGGAGATCCTCGTGATCGACAGCGGTTCGCCCGACGGGACGGGGGAGGCGGTCTCGGGGATTTCCCGACGCGACAACGGCGTCCACCTCCTTCAGCAAAATGCCAAGCTGGGCCTGGGGCGCGCCTATGTGGACGGAATGCAGTGGGCGCTCGCGCGCGACTACGACGTGATTATCACCATGGATGCCGATTTTTCCCATCATCCTCGCTATATTCCGGAGCTTCTGCGACGGATCAAGGATTGCGATCTGGTCATCGGATCACGTTATATTCCTGGGGGGGAACTGCGTGATTGGCCGCGTTCCAGGCGCCTCTTGAGCCGCTTTGCTAACGCCTATGCCAAAAAAATTACGGGTCTCCCGTTTTCGGATCTGACGGCGGGCTTCCAATGCTTCCGCTCGGATTTGTTACGGAAAGTGATCCGCTACCCTTTGCATGCGGACGGGTATGCTTTTCTGATTTCACTGAAGTTTTGGTCGGTCGTGCAGGAGGCCCGGTTCGCGGAGATCCCCATAATTTTTACGGACCGCACGAAGGGCACGACAAAAATCTCGCACCGGGTCATTTTTGAATCGATTGTCTTCGTGTGGAAATGCTTCTTTCAGCGCCACCGCTTTTCAAAGCGCCCGAAACCTGTAAACGGGAAACCGGATGAAAGGGGCTGAAACGTGAAAACCTTTTCGGCATCTTTTCCATCGCCCGGAAGTAGTGATTCGGTTCGCCAGAAGCGCCTGCGCGGGTGGAAGCCATACGGGGTAGTTTTTTTTGCGGCACTTTTGGTGCTCGGAGTGCAGCTTTTGCAGGTTCAGAGGCCTTTTCGCGGTCATTTTGCCAGTTATCAGGCGACCGTGATGGCTTCCATAGCGCGCAACATGGTCGAGGAGGATTTTAAGGAAATTCTTTTGCCAAAAACGAACTTGCTGATTGTGACCCCACGGAAGTCTTATCACCTCAATCAATATCCGTTTCCATCCTTGCTCGTGGCGGTGTGCGTGAAATTCCTCGGAGGCCCTTACGAGGTTTGGGGGCGCTTGCAGGCGATTCTTTTTAATCTTCTGGGGGCCGTCTTGATGTTCCGGATCGGGGCGCGTCTTTTGGGCCGTGCTGCGGGATTGATCGCGAGTCTCCTGTTCCTAATGCTTCCGTTTTCGGTCATTTACGGGCAAATGTTCCTTTGCGAGCCCATGGCCGTTTTTTTTCTTTTGGCGTCTGTGTGGCTTCTTGCCAGACAGGGGGTTCCGTCACGCATGGCGACCGTGATGAGCGCCTTGTGTTTCTCTTTGGCCATTGCGAACCGCACGCACTACCTTTTTTTCTTTCCGGCTCTTCTTTATTTTTTGTGGATCCGCTCCCGCAGGATCCTCACCTGCATGGTCTTTCTCTTGTTGGGGGGCTTCCTGCCGGCCGCATGGGCCTGGCATACGTTTGTCGTGGGACAGCTTCATCCCCTGCAGACGCACACCAACCTTTTTTTTCAGGCAGGTTCCGCGTCGGTTTTTGGAATTCGTCTTTTGGCAGGTGCCAATTACTGGCGTTATATCCTGGACCTTTTTTCGAATGAAATGCTGACACCGGCGGTTTTTCCGTTTGTCCTCCTCGGCCTCGCGGGTCTTTGGAATAGCCAAAAACAGGTTTTTCGTTTTTTCCTTCTGTGGACGGCCGGGGGTCTTGTGTTGATATTTTTGGCTCCAAAAAAAATCATCGATCAGGATTTTTATCTTTACGGCCTCTATCCCGCGTTGCTTTTTTTAGCGGCTTGCGGGATCGAAAAAATTTCGGATGTTTTTTCATTTTTGAGGCGTTCCCGTTTTTTGGTAGCCGGCACGCTGCTCTTGATGGCGGTTTCAGCCCGTTACTTTGTTCATCCGATTTTTCAGTATCCCAAGGAAGAAAAGGATGTCGGCGCGATCGGTGCCTGGGTGCAAAAAGAGACCTCTCCAGGGGATATCGTTATTTTGTCGGGCTCGTCCGCCGCCTTATTAAATTACTATGTCAATCGCCCGGTTTACGGGTTCTCTTTGCAGAAAGAGAAGGTTTTTTCCCCTTATTTCATGAACCGCAGTTTCCAACGCTCGGAGCGGGACGCCATCGAGGCGATGAAAGCGGCTATGCACGATGACATTTCATTGCTGGAATACCTGAGAGGCCGGGGGGCCGGCTATCTATTGGCTTCGAGTCTTGACGGGCAGCAGGGGATTTCATCCCGGCTGCTTGATTACCTGAAAATGAATTATTCGGAGTGCCCGCCGGGGTTCGACGGCGTACGGCTTTTCAACCTTCGGGATAAAAGGCAGGCCGAAAAATGAAGATTGCTTTGCTTGAACTGAATCATATGACCCTCGGTGTTCACACGAATACG
This sequence comes from Candidatus Omnitrophota bacterium, assembly GCA_041666865.1. Taxonomy (GTDB): domain Bacteria; phylum Omnitrophota; class Omnitrophia; order Omnitrophales; family Aquincolibacteriaceae; genus JBAYGD01. The sequence goes on from JBAYGD010000016.1 coordinate 56,112, forward strand.
GCACCGCTCGGGATCGGCGTCATTGCAAAGTACCTCCAGCTTCAGTTCGGGGCTTCCGTGGAGGTGCGATTGTTTAAGGATGCCCAAAAATTCATGGAAGCCGCCCAGACCTGGACGCCGGATGTTTTGGGGCTCGGCCAGTATGCTTGGAACAGCGAGCTGAACCTCTTTATGGCGAGGCGGCTCAAAGAGCGAAATTCCTCCCTTGTGGTCGTTGCGGGAGGTCCTAATCTTGAATTGGGGAGCCTCCAAAGGGCCGACTACCTGAGAAAAAATCCGATCTTGGATATTTGCGTGTGCTTCGACGGCGAAATCCCCATGGCGACGATCGTGCAAAGACTTCTGGCGGGGGAATCGATTCAATCGATTCGCAAAAAACCCTCGGCGGGAACGTATTCCCTCGACCCGGATTCGCTGAGGCTCCTCGAGTCCCCGGAACCTCCCCCCCGGCTTCCCTCGCTGGATTTATTAGGGCCGATGTATGCCGAAGGTTTTTTTGACGAATTTCTGGAGGATGGCTATCAGCCTTTTCTCCAGACGCAGCGGGGATGCCCCTTTCTTTGCGCTTATTGTCACAGCGGCAATCGTTACCACAATAAAATTCTTTTTCAGTCGCCTTCCATCTTTCGACAGGACATGGAATATTTGGGCCGGCGCTTTCGCGGAAATCATAACGTCACCATCCACATCGCCAACGCCAACTTCAGTCTGTTTAAGGAGGATTTTGAAATTGCCGATGTGATCCGTGAGATTCAGGAGGCCTACGATTGGCCGATCAGCATCTCGGTGAATTCCGGGAAAGATCCTAAGAAATTGATGAGCCTGGTCCATCGCCTCAAATTCAAATTTGTCCCCGCCATCGCACTCCAAACGCTGACGGCGAAGGTGCTCAAAAATATCGGCCGCATCAATATTCCTCTCGAGAGCTTTATCGATTTTCAAAAAGAAGTCGGACGGGTGATTGAATCCAACCCCGCCACGGAGCTGATTTTGTCGCTCCCCGAAGAGACGAAGGCGAGTTTCATGGACACCGTCCGTCTGGTGCTCAACTCCGGAGTCCAGAATATCGTGATTTATACGCTGATGTCGCTGCGGGGGACCGAGCTGGATACTCCGGAGGCTGCCGAGAAATACGGTCATGTCTTTCGCTACCGAATTGTACCGCGTTGTTTTACCGAGGTAGGGGATGAAAAGATTTTTGAGATCGAAAAGGTCATCGTTGGGACGCACAGCATGCCCTATGAGGACTATTTAGAGCTGCGCGGATTAGCGCTGATCATTGCCGTTTTTGCGAGCTCCATCGAACTTATGCCGCTTCGGAGGCTTTTGCTGACCTACGGCTTGGATTTGGCCGAGTGGATAAACGATATCCACAAAACCATTCTGGGACATCCGGTATTGTCTCCAATCTATCGGCAATTCATTTTTGATACGGAACACGAAGTTTATGAGACCCCCGAGGCCATCCGGACTTTTTTTGGCAGGGCCGAAAATTTCGAAGCACTCAAAGAGGGGAAGTTCGGTGATAATCTGATGCGCCGATACAAAACGATCTTACTTTCGGGCTATTTTAAGGATTGCCTGGACATCGCCTATGAAGAAAGTGTGGCGATGGCAAAAACGAATCGGCTGGACCTGCCGTTGGAATTACTGGAGGATATTAGAGTTTTTATGAAGAGCAGGAACATCGGGGATGTTTTTAGAACCGGTTACCCCGTGGGCCAGCCGACTCCGATCGTACTCACTTATGATATCCCGCGATGGCTTGCGAATGCCGGCGAATTGGAGAATCTCGAAAACTATCGCGGCCGGTTTGTCTATACTCTGGAAGTCACCGATTATATTCGGAAGCGGCTGCATGATTTTCAGTTGACCAATCGAAACCCTCTTCTTTCCCTTCAAATCCTATACCGTGACGGTTCGATTAGGGATTTTTGGCCCATTTGGGTTCCTGTTACGCAAGTGTCTTCCAAATAAAGAGTTGACCATTTTAGAGGCTTGCGCATGGTGGATGGCAATGAACACTCATGACTAGTTGTGAATAGTCTCGACTCTTTTATAAAAAAGTGATATACTCCCGCCATTAAATTACAGGTGGAGCCCCATGTCCTTCATTGAAGCAAACGAAGTGTATACCCCAAAAGAATCCCAGAAGCTTCTGAAAATCAGTCAGAGTACCATGACCCGCATGATCAAAAACGGGCTTATCCGGGCGGCGAAAGTCGGGAAACAATACCGGATCATGGGCAAGGAGCTCTTACGTGTTTTGTCCCCTCAACTTGAGGATCAGGTTGGGATTGCTTACAATAAGGCCCGCCACTGGATTCATGAAGAACCGCAGGGATGACGGTGAAGAGCTCTAGGGATGTCATCATCCAAACGAAGGGAGGATTCGGTGAGTCGTCATCAAGCAGGCATGGATATTTTACGGCATAATCAGGATCTGCCCGCGGCCTATCAGCGCGAGTTGAACCAGGAATTTGACGCCGTGTATCAAGATCACAAAACTCAACCCAGAATTCTTATCCTGGGTGGCGCGGGGTACATCGGATCGGTCTTGACCGGGTATTTGCTTGATTGCGGCTATTGCGTTCGCTGTCTTGATCTGTTTCTTTACGGCCAAGAAGAGGTGACGAAGCCTTTTGAGAAATTTCCTTCTTTTGAATTGATCAAGGGTGATTTTACCGACGAGAACACGCTCATCCGGGCGCTGGACTCCGTTACGGATGTGGTCATCCTCGCAGGTCTTGTGGGAGATCCCATCACCAAAAAATATCCCGAAGCCTCGCAGGCGATCAATGTGGACGGCATGATGCAGTTGATCCGGATCCTGAAACCTAGGGAACTCAACAAAATTATTTTTGTCTCGACGTGCTCGAATTACGGGTTGATCCCCGGCGATGCTCTGGCGGACGAGCAGTTCGAGCTCAAGCCGTTATCTCTTTATGCGAAGGCCAAAGTGGCCGTAGAACAAGAGCTGCTTGCCTTGAAAGGGAAGCTGTCTTTTTCGCCGACCGTTCTTCGATTTGCGACGGCCTTCGGCCTATCTCCCCGGATGCGGTTTGACCTGACGGTCAACGAGTTTACGCGGGAGGCTTTCCTCGCCCATGAGCTTTTGGTCTACGATGCCGAAACTTGGAGGCCTTATTGCCATGTCCGCGATTTGTCGCTTGTGATCCGGCGCGTGCTCGAAGCGCCGCGCGCGCGGGTCGCCTTTGAGGTGTTCAATGTCGGCGGCGAGGCCAATAACATGACCAAGCAGATGATTGTGGACGCCATCAAGCGCGAGGTCCCCGCACTGAAAGTCAAATGGAAAGAGCACGGCTCGGATCCCAGAAATTACAGGGTCGATTTCAAAAAAATCAAAGAACGGCTTTTTTTCGAGCCTCAATATCAAGTGTCCAGTGGCATTGCGGAGCTTTTGACGGCCTTTCGCCAGGGACAATTTTGCGATGTCGAGAGTCGCACAGCTTTCTACGGGAATTACACGGTGGATTATCCGATCCTCCGCAAGGATTCGAAGGGAGCTTTGCCGGTATGCCGCAGCTGAGATCCCAGCTGGATGTGGAGGCCGTCAGGCGCGCGATCCGCGGCTGCTTGCCTCAAGACAGAAAGGACTTTCAGCTCCACGAGCCTTGCTTGTGCGGGAACGAGTGGGATTATGTCAAAGAATGCCTGGACACGAATTGGGTTTCTTCGGTCGGAAAGTTTGTCGACAGGTTCGAGCAGGATCTTGCCCGTTACACGGGCGTCGCATCCGCCGTGGCGATGGTCAACGGCACGTCCGCTTTGCACATCGCGCTGAAGGTTTGCGGCGTGGAACCCCAGGACGAGGTCTTGGTGCCCGC
>JBAYGD010000017.1:0-59457 GCA_041666865.1 Candidatus Omnitrophota bacterium
CCTCGGCTTTTCAGGCTTGGCCTCGGGAATCTCGCCTTTGCCCGGCCGGGATTCTCCGATGAAGCCAAGAATCACCGCGCGCACCAGCGCTTTGTACTTTTTAGGCGCCAAATAAACGAGCAGCTCATAGATTTGCCTCTCATAGCCTTTGACCCTCGCCGGCCACTCCTCCTTCGCGCGGGCCTCGGGGCGTGATGCAGCAACGGCCTCCTCCGGAGGATGGCTGGCGGCCCAAAATTCAAGCAGCGCTTGTTTTTGGCGTTCGAAAAGGATTTCGGGGGCCTGCTCCAAGTTGCGGGCGAAAAGCTCGTACTCGAAAGAGTCCTTCCCGAAAGTCTCCTCCGTCAAATTCAAAACTTCGCCTCGACTCTCCCGGATCCTCTTCCACATCTCAAGATAAACGCGCCGATACTCCTCCAGCAGGGCTTGCCGGCGTGCGGGATCTTCAAAGCTCTCGTGTGCTGCGGCGATGCTGAGTTCTGCCGTGCCCTTATGGCGAAGATTCTCTTCGACGGAATGGTTGCTCGGATTGAAAATCTTTCCGTGATCGAGAGGCTTCATGGCCGTCATTGAGTCTGCAGAATCTCCCGACGCCCGTAGGCCCCGGATATCGACCCTATAATTGGAAAAATATTGCGAATGGAGAGCAAAAAGAGTACGGTCGCCCTTGTGCAAAAGGTCGAAAACCGCGCCAAACCGCGCCAGTTCCTGCACCAACCGGACCTGAACACCTTTAAAATCAGGTTTAAGGCGGATGTGTTTTCCGTCGCGTTCGAAGAGCTCCTGAGAATCCGTTCCAGGAATTTCCTGCATCAGTGTAAAACCGAGAAGATTGGCAGTCTCGGCTGAAGCTTTATAATATCGGGCCACCGCCACAGGCAATCCCAAAAGCGCTAACAGGCCGTAGGTGTAACTTTCGTTGAGCTCGACTCTCCGCTCATGTCCGCTTTGAAGACTCATCCACCGCCTCCAAAAGAGCCCCTCCCCCTTCAGAAAGACAACCGCCGACGCGCCGTTACGCGCAAACTCTAGGCGGTACACCACCGCCCCTTCATCAAGAGCCCGCGCCGAGCTAAAATCTCGCACGGAAACAAGCGAAACGCCCTGCTCGGGCAAGGGTTTATCCGCGGCCAATCCGTCTAGGAATGCCCGCTCACCCGCTCGCAAGGCATCGGCCCGGGAAAGCGTTGACGTCAGAAAATTTCGGAGCGCAGTTTCGTAGGGGCCGCCCAGCAATTTCGCCGTAAAAAATCGCGTCACCGCCGTGGGATTCATTTGATTCAAAAAATTCCGGTGATATTTGGAATAGGGGATTCCGGTTTCTTCGTTCCACTGGCGGATGGCACCCCAACTGGCCGCCGATTGTGCCTCCCTTTGCCTGACCGGCCTTAGAGGCAACGTCAAACGGGACGGATCGCGGAGGGCTTCGAGCAGTTCCTCAGGATTCTGTTCGTAGTACCCCCGGCGCCTCGAATCCGAGAGAAAGCCGAGGACATAATCCCGAAGAGGTCCGGTTTGGATCGCCGCGTCAGCCAGGTCGCGCTCCACCTGATCGAGCGAAGGAATCTTTTGGCGCAGGGCTTCGAGCTCGGGGCCGTAACGGTGTTTGACATACCCGGCATAGAGATGGCGGACAATCCTGCGGAATCCGTGGTAATAAAAGGTCGGAAAGTAGGTCTGCAAAAAGTACAGCCAGGTATGCGTTTGCCAGGCTTTTTTCTCCAAGACCCCGCCGACGATGTTTTTGGGATCCATCCCGAGTTCCCCAAGAACTTCCGTTCCATTTTTCACCGTTTCCGGCGTGGTGTGCCGGCGGCCGTAGACCACATGCCGGACCCCGGCCTCATAAAGAAATTTCGCGCATCGGGTGCAGGGTTCCCAGGCCGTCACCAAAACAAGTTTCTCCATCGGCGAACCCAGCGCGCGGTCGATCCAGGCAAGTCTCAGCCGCTCACGCTTTGGGATATCGCTGAAGTCTTTGCGCTCTTTAAGCAGGAGCCTGAGGAACCGGATGCTGTCGCGAATCGCCAGAGGGTTAGCCGTAGCCTGGCCGTTTCGAACTCTTTCGTCCAAGAGGTTATCGAACGCCTCCAAAATCGCGAGCCTCTCGGAATGCTGCTGGCTGAAGTGATTGACAGCGCCACCAACGGGTTCTCCTTCGGCATTAAAAAGGATGCAGCCCGCGCGCGCCACGGGATAGAAGGGCGGTATCCCCGGCTGTTCCTCGTCAATGAGGTCCAGCACCTGCTGCATGGAATGCTCGAGCCCTCGCAGATGAATCTTCGCCAAGGCCTCGATCGGGTTTTCGTCCTCAAAACTCGCGCGCATCTCGGGGCGTGGGGGCGTCGCGGGCCCGACGCCGCTTGCCCAGGCGATCAGCAGCGCGTAAAAATCAAGGGCGGCCCTTCGGAGCGGCTCGGCCATGGGATCCTGATCGGCCATGGCGTCCTCCAGAACGGCCCGGAACGCCTCATAAAAGATGCTCTTGTCTTCCGGCATCAATGCGTTCTTCGGATTCTCCAGGAAGAGAGGGAGGAACCACTGTTGCATGCGCCGGTAAAAAACCTGGGCAGGATAATTTGCGAAATTCGGCGCATTGAGACCGATCGCAAAGAGATTTTTCAAGTCTCTCAGGCTTGCAATTTGCGAGGCCAGCTTGATCTGTTGGATTTGGCAGATGAAGGCGTCTGAATACGGGCTGTACCGCGGGTTGCCGGCAGTGTCGGCACGGGTGTCCTTGTTGTAAACGCTTCTTGGATCCGCCAAACGACGGTAATATTCCGGCTCGCCTCCCTGATCGCCGAGAAGGCGGGTCAGCATTCGAACCCCCAAACGGATCCGGTTGATGTCCGAAAGGTTCCGAAGACTTCCGTCCACATCCGTTTCCAAAACTTGTTTGATCCTCTGATACGACGCCGCCTGATCTTCGCGTGCGTCGTGCAGGAAGGCAATCTGAAGGGCAAGCGGGTCCGTCACGTTGAACTCATCGATCAAAATTCGGACGACTTCGAGCGTATGTGTGAACTGCGGAGTGACGCCATCCTTGCGGGTTTGGTGCTTGTGCGCCTCAAGCGCCCAAAGGGCCGTTTCCCGGATATTCCGCTCTTCGTCGGCCGTGAGCGGCTGCCCCAGTGCCGCCCGTTTCTCACGCAAATGACCGATCAATTCGTCCACGGCACCGGCAAGTTTTCCGGCCCCGTTCCAGTCGTATCCGCGGAGCGCGAAGGCTTCGAACCGGTCATAAAACGTCTCCGGAGGAATCCCGTCGAGATTGAGCAGAATGAAGCCGGCCTCTTTGCGGATCTGTGTGATATTGCCGGATTCGCGCAGACGTTTGTTGATTTTTTCATCGGGGATCGAAGCATCTCGATGGCGCATCCGGGCACGCAGAACATCGGTCGCCTTCCGGGCATAGGCTTCGTCGGTTTCGCCTTCGTATTTGACGGGCATGATGCCGGCAATGCGGACCTGGGCGTAGGGCCATAGCCGCTGAAGCTCTTTTGCGGAATTGAGCGCCTCCATGACGATGATTTTATCTTCCAGAAGGACATCAAGGATGTCTTCGAGGCTGTACCCGTAATGGTCGCCCGCGTTGAAGCGAGGGGCGTAGAGGAACCCATCGGCCAAATCGGCTTGGAATTCCCCCACGGTCATAAACCGGTGGTTACTCATGTCCTCATCCTCGGGGCGGCGCTGACGGGTCGTGGTTCGCACCATCCTCCTAAATTTGTCGGGATGATCCCGCAAAAGCTTCTCGACGACCGTTGTTTTCCCGGAAGCGCTCAATCCGACCACCGACAGGATTCGCGGCGCGGGCGGATAGGCCACAAAAGCGTCCCTCATCCGGCTTCTGAAAATCCGGTACCCTTCGGCCGAATGCGGCACCTTGAGATATTCCCGGGCCGTGTCCAAAAGATAAGCCGGCGGATCTTCAGCCGCCCGGATCTTTTCAGGAAGCAGACGTTCCAAAATCCCCTTCTCCGGCTCGAAAGCGCCCGGATTCTTGACGCCGACCCCCGACACACGGATCACATAATCACGGCGCCCGCCCTGCTCCCTTTCGGAAATGTCAAAACGCGCCTCGGGCAAAAAGGCCTTGATCGTTTCGATGTTGGTCGAAAGATGGGACGTAATCTCGGGAACACTGATTTGCGAATCGCCTTCGGCCAAAGCCATGAGAAGCACCAGCATGTCGGCGGTGTGTTTGTCGACGGCTGCGGGAGATTGGTGAAACTCCAGAAACGCCGGAATGAGGGCCTCCGTGCGTGCCGAGGCTTCTGCAATGCCATGGGCAAGGAGTTCAAATCCGCCCGCTGCGGATTTTTCGTATTGCGGCCGGAGCGAAATAAAAACCGCTGGCCCGTTTGAGGAGATCGTCGAAACGTCACGGATCACCGCCTCGACTTTGTCCGTGCCAAGCTGACCGGAAAGTTGCGAGAACAGCTGTTCTTTGAGCGCAACGAGTTCGGCCGGATCGACACCAGCCGCCTCGATCACGATCCGAACGCGCTGGAGCGCTCCCTTATCGAGATACGAAACCGCCTTGAGCGGCCCTATTACGGGCTTGACCGCGAGCTCTGCTTGTCCGCCCTTCCCCCACCACCCGTAGCGGATCAAATCCATGGAGGCATGGATTCCCATCGGTCTCAAGAGAGGTAAAAGGACATCCCGAACATGGTTCAGAGGAATCTGGTCCTGCGTGTGGGTTCCTCCCCGCACAATCACAAGGGATTCATCCGGCGCAAACGACAGCATCGGAATCAGGCTTTGAAACACCGTCCCCATGATATTGTCCGAAGCCCCTTGCGCGTCAATATTCACCGCATAGCGGCCGGCCGTCATGCTGCCTGGAATCATTTCGACGCGGCTTGAGCCGCGCGCGTTCCCATCGAGCGAAGCCCCGGAAATTTTTGCCAGCAAATCAAGGTTTGCCGCATGAACGGTCCGAAGGCCCGGCGACGGCCTGTGGGCCCGGATGTTGCGCAGTTCGACCGGAGTTCGTGTGATCGCCGACAGCACCGCCGAAGTCCGAAGGACCTGCCCGCCCCCCTCGCCTTGCGACGCATCGATGACGACTTTGTTATGGGCTGAGCGCATCTCGGTTCTGGGCCCCTGCCCACCGCCTTCCGACAATGTTTGGTAGAGATCCCACGGGACATAAACATACGGTCTCATGCGGTCGCCGAAGGCCTTCAGTTGAGCCAGCAACTCCCGGCCCCATTGCTCTCGGATCGAGAGGACTTCGAATGAGGGCTGTGCCGCTGCCTGCATCTTTTGACGGCAAAGATCCAAATAAATGGCAAGGGCCTTCTGTTTCCGAAGACCCAGTGCGTCGTCTTGCTCCATCAGAGTCGCTTGGAGAGAGGAAAGTTTTTCGGATAAAAGAGTGAAAAAAGATATCGCATGAGGCCCGAGATATAACTCAAGCGTCTTCGCATAGTGGGCGAAACCACTTTGGACGCTCTCTTCGGAATACCCGAATCCCCCTTCCGGCCAGGGTTGATCCGGCAAAATCCAGCGCTTAAGTTCTTGTGCCTGGGGAAGGAACCGAAAACTGCCGTCTTTGCCTGTTTGCAGTCGAAGGATGGATGACGACGAGAGATACAATCCCTTATGCATCATTTGGACCACGATATCGGCCGTGGCTTCCAGGGAGGATTGCAATTGGGCAGAGGCCTGTACCAGCTCACGCACCGCCGGAATCATTCGCAAAATGGCTTCCTTGGCGGGCACTTCGCCACTGCTCGTAAAATAACGGTTCGGGTCCAGTAGCGAGTAGTCGATCCCGACGTCCCAAATTACGCGCTCGTGAGACGGCAGGACATTCGTGAGCCAGGGCAGTTCGCCCGCCGTCGCGAGATGATACGCGGATGCAAGAGGAAAGAATAAATCAAAATTCCTGCTTTTAGGCTCCGCAACGCTCGAAAATCCAGGGAATAATCCGTCCGAGGACCGAACCGCTTTTTTCAATCCGGCCGCATAGTCTTTGCCTTGCTCTTCGGCTTCCTTCAGCGCTTCTCCCGCAAGCCCACGGTCCCCAATCTCCCCCAGCCACCGGGACAGGACAAGGGTCCTCAAAAAAGGGAACCGTTCAAAACCCATAAGCCGGCCGAGCATGCCGTCAAGCATGACCTCGCTCAGATTTTTTACGCGCAAATCTCCTAAATTTGAAATCGCCGGAGGATTCGCCATGAAACCGGCGTGGGCATCAAAAAAGACTTGCTGATCATGGGAGATAAAAAGAAAGGTGTCCTCCGGAAACGCATTTTGCAGGAATTTAGTCACATCCATCGCCGCATAAGGGCTGCTCGTACGGACCGAAAACGGATCGAAGGCCTCGACCGCCTGGCCCTGAAGCTTGACCCGGCTAATCCGCAATTTATTGTCACGCGAGTATCGCCAGATATCGTTTCTTGCGATCCAACCCGCCAGACGTCCCTGATAATCCCACGATTCGATGTTTGCGTGGTTCTGGCCGTCGGCACGAGCGTGCGCATGGACACGGACGTTATAACGCACCGGCCGGCTGGTCCTCATTTCTTCCTGTTCGCAGACCTTCACGAGATTTTTAAGTTGATGTCCGAAGTGCCCGAGCCGTGCGTCATGGGCTTCATCCAGCGACAATTCAAAAGTCACATTCGGCGGGAACTGCTGAAAAAACGCTTGGGCCGCAGTTTCATCTTCCGGGATCGTGACACCGCTCGTATCAAAGACGACTTCCTCCACCCTCTCGCTTGCGTACTCAATGAGCTCGAGAAGCACCGGCGAAATCTTCCCGGCCCGGAAATCCTCCCAGCTCTGGCCGTAAAGGAAAGGCTCTCCGCCCGTAAAAACAAGCCTGTCCGCACCCGACAGCTGGTCGATGATTTTTTTCGCCTCTTCCAGAGGCAAATCGGCCCGCGGGTCCTTCTTCATTTTGTCCATGGCAAGACAAATCGGGCATCCCCAATAACACTTATTGGTGATCTCCAGCTGGACATCGGTGCGTCCGTGTCCGAAATGGCGCCCGAGAAATGCCCAGATACTCGCCGCGCTTCCGGAGCTGGCGAGGCGCCGGCGCAGCCTTTGCGTCACGTTTCCTTCATCGCCCGGATTCCGGAAAGGTTCTCTGATTTTCCGGGTCAACGCCAAATTTTGAGCCCGCCAGAAGGATATTTGGCACGCCACAAGCGCATTGTGAAACCGCTGAGTTTCCGTTCCCTGCAAGTATCCAAAGCGTTCGGAATGCGAATCAGCCAAATCATGATCGGGCCCATGCTCGGCCGCTTTCAACAGATCAATGGGGTAAAGTAAATCGGCGCTGTAAGCCGCATGCATCAATTCATGCCACTGCGCCAAGGGGTCTTCGGCAATAGCAGCCACAAGCCCGATGACCGGAAGCCCCCGGAACTGCCCGCCGAAACCGCGAATCAGCTCATTATTTTCATCCAGGACGATCACGTGCTCCGGCGGGATACGGCTTACCGTTTGATGCAAAGCTCCATCGACTTTTTCGTTTTCGGTCCGAAAGGCCGCAGCCTCCGGCAAAAGTCCGGAAGCGGCCCTGCGCCCAAAAAGCTCAAGCGGCTGCCCCATCTTCTTTCCGTGCCTGCGCAGCCTCCCGACAAGCCGTACCCGGCCGTCCGCGAGATCCTCGATTCTCTCAATCTCGACCGCATCAAATTTTCCGATTCCTCCTGCGGACTCGCCCTCGCGCATCTCGGCCCGCTCCTGTTCCCGCGTACCGAGCCAGCGGCCCTCGCGTTCCTCGGTCCGTCTGGCTTCGGTGCGAGAGGATGTCTCGAGCAAACGAGATGATTTATTCTCGGATTTCCACGCATCCATTGTGAAGCGTTCCCGAATAAGGTCCAGAAAGTGGCGCGACAAAACTTCGGCGTCGGAAAGTTGTCTCGGAGGGAGGATCTCGTAAAAGCTCAAAAGGACAGAGGACAGTACGTTGTCTTCCTTACGGCGTCGCAGATCTTTGACAATATCGTTAATCAAGCGACCGGGATGCGTTGAAATTTCGAAGTCGATTTGCTTCACAGAAGCTTCGACCCGGTCAAAAAACTCCCGGATCTTGGCGGGGTCATCCGTGAAAGCCCCCCAGTCATGCAGGCCGAATTTTGCTTCGTCGGGATTGAGCGTTTCGGAACCCGAAACAGCCATGTTCTCCAAGAGATTAATTCCCCGGTCGGTGTCCGCAAATCCGTCTTTCCAAAACGCCGTCAAATATTCCACCGCGCGATCGAGAAGCACTTTGGCTTTTTCCAAATCCCCCTGTTCGACGGCATCGGCAATCCTCTGTTTGAGAAACCAGCCCGCGGGAATCTGGTCCTGGAGAATCCAGAAGGGCTGACGGGCAATAAAACGCCTTTTTTCGGGGGGAAGACCTTTCATTCGTGAGAGATCGCCGGCTGGAACGAGCCGCGTACGGACAGGTTCCGCTTCGGACGGATGAAGAGCCCGATACCTCATGTAGGCCCGGTACCCTTCCATTTTTTCAGGAATCGCAAACGGCTCAAGCCGTCCGGCAAGAATAAGCAAACGCTTAATGAGGTCCTTGACCCAATAGCCAAGGTCCCCTTTGAGCAGTGCATTCACCACCGCGTACCCGGCCGCCGTCATCCAGGAAGCGCTGACGCGTTCAAGCACTGCACGGCTTGCGGCCTCATCGAGCTGAATGGATGCCGGCATATAGAGCTTAAGGACAACATCCCCTTCTTTTGCGAGGAAAGCCGTGAAATGCGAGCCGGTTGCGGAAACCGGGAACCGCATCATACTGAGCATCTTCTGGATAGCCTCATCATCGGTTGCCGGATCAAAAAATCTGTTGGAGCGGTCTCCGCGGACCGGTTCGTAATCCGACGACGCCAGCCCCTTGCGCAATTCGGAGCGGACAACCTGTCCCCTTTGCCGTGCGGTGTCCTCTTTGGCACGATCTTCCGTTTCATCCCCATGATCGACGCATCGAACCCATAATGCGCCGTGCGGCGGAATCGAATATGGAAGTTCTTCTCCGGTTAAAAATTTTGTATCGTGCGTCGTCACGGCAAGCAATTGCTTTTCGCGTTTCCCCGAAACGATCATGGCTGCATCTTTCTCGCCGGAAATCTCCAACGACTGCTCCAATCCGGTACCTTTCCTGGTTCCAGTCCCCCGCTCTCCAGCCAAAGCGTCTTGGATGTCCACGCCTTCTCCAGAATCGATGACGATTGCATAGGTCCTGCTATTTTTTTCCAGCAAGAGCGCCATTGCTTTTCGTTCCTGGTCATTGGGACGTCCGTGCATCAACGCATTATCGATCGCGTGATGGAAAGGATTCGCAAATTCAAAAAGAGGATTAAATCGCCGTCGGCGTTCCAATTGCCGCGCCAGACGAAAAATAATCTCGTGGGGTCTCTCCAGAGGCATTTGTCGATTCAAAATGTGTGCCCTGATATCTTCATCCAGGAAGGGGGCGATGGCAACTCGATAACCGGTCGTTGACTCGAGATGTTTTACGAGTCCTGCCATTTGCTCAGCGGCATCATCCCAATGCAGCCTGTCTAAAGACGCCCATTCGTTCCAAAATCGAAAAATACTCTCGATCACTGCCCGGTGTTCTTCATCCAGCAAGCTTCTCATTTCGGGCCGAACAGCCTCTCCGGTAACTCCCTGCAGCCGTTTCGCCACCGCCCGGCTGAAAGTCGCAAAATCAGCGTCTTTTGGCATCGAACGTGCGACCTCGGCCATGACGCGAAGTTCGGCCCTTGCAAGGGAGGGATTCTGGTTTTGCTCCCAAACCTGGATTCGGCTTTCAGGGCGGGAAGAGGTGCGGACGGTCTTGGGAACTTCGCCAAGGTCATTAGGGCCAGTCTCCCTCGCGTGAGCGCTCGGGACCTGCAAGCGGCCCTCGCGTTCCTCGGGCCGTCTTGACAGGCCCTGGGGTTCAAAAGAATGACGGCCGGCAGTCATCAGCTGTTTGTAGTAAGCCTTGTGCCGCTCGTCGACTCGCTCAATTTTCGGGGAGACAATGACGTAGGAAAAGTTGTTCTTCTTGAGGATTTCCTTGATGGCGTCCTTATGGAATCCTCCAAAGACGAGCACCGCGCTTTTTTCGGCCGGGTCGCCGGCGAATTCGGCCAAACGTTTTTCGATGGCCTTGTCGCGTTCGTGGGCCATGGTGTAAAAACCGATCGCTTTCTGAAGGTTTTCTTCCCAGCGTTTCGAGAGGACAAGCGATTTGCCGGACTGCCGGACAAGAAAGGGGGCAAGCTCTTCGGTTTTGAATTGTCCCAGCAGCCCCTTGAGCGCTTCAAACTCGGAGGAGGAAACCTCGAGGCGGTTGAGCCGGTCGAGGAGCCGGAGAATTTTGTCGTAGAGGAAGAGCTGCCGGAGCGGGACAGTCCCCTTCGGGGACAGTCCCTGAGACAGCAGGCTTTCGGCCAATTCGTTTTCCATCCGATTGATCTCTTCAAACAGCATGATGGGATGGATGTCCTGGAGCTTCCCGGCCAAAGTTTGACCCCGGCCCTCCTCAACGGCAAGAAGCAGAGAAAGATAGGGGAACGGAGTCGAAATGACAGATTGGCCAATGCGCTTCTCATGAGCAGCCGCAAGGCGTTTCACATAATCGAGCAGGCCGATCTTGTTCTGGTCGAGACGGTCCCGAAGCCTCATCCATTCCTTCACGGCCTTGGGAAAATCACGGTTTGTCAGGCGTTGGAGCTCTTTGCGGATGGCGTCCAAGTCCCGCCGGGTCGGTTCCCGGTAGCGGGCGGCGCGCCGGTATTGCTCGATATTCTCACGGTGCCCCTCGAGGCTATCGGCCCCAATGAGCTTGAAATCTTTCGTGCGGCCAATGTGAGCGTATTCGGCTCCGCCCAAGCGCAATTTGTCCATGAGGAAGTAGGCGACCTTTTTCCTTATGGAGGAGTCCTTGATTGTTTGAAAGTACTTGTCCGTCGGCACGGGACCTTCATAGCCTTCTTCGAAGACGGTCTCAATGACATCCCGGCCGACCAGATCGCGGATGATTTTCGAGATGTTCTTCTGGGCTTCCAGGGAATCGTGGGCATCCTGGATGTAGATGACGGTTTTGGGCTTCTCATGGCCTGACGGTGTGCCGCTCATATTCCAGGTTTCTTCGATGCGGCCAAGATCCGTAGGAATTTCTATCGTCAATTTTCCATCCGGAGACGAAGCGGCCGGAGGATTCTTTTCCAAGGCCTGATAAGCGGATACGGCGCTATCTGAAAGGATTAAATTAACACACAAAAAGAGCGCTATAAGTTTGCAAAAAATAGGCAGACGATTCCCCTTCAGGAGAAGAAATGGTGTCATGATTTTTTTGTGATAAACCTCAATCGCATAAGAAGATACATAAAGATACAGCGGCCCGGAGGGATTTGCAAATGACGGCGCCAAGGATTTCCAGGATGCAATGGAATGATCGTTTTTGCTAGAGCAGAAATGGATTTGCCGGGCGCGGATTTGACAAAAAAATGGGACAGGCGTCCTTGATGCCCACAACATCAAAAACAGCCTGTCCCTTTGAATATGAGTGCTCTGCCACGCCGGCGGGATTAGTCCTAGGTTGGGGCCGCAGATTAGCCCTTCTCGCCGGATAGGCGGCGCGATTCACCCAACAACGTCTCCCACTTCCATGTCCGCTGGAATTTGGCGGTGAAACTTCAGAAAAGAGACTACAGGGTCTTTTCTTCTACCTTCGTGGGCAACACCGCCTCTTTCGCGGCTTCTTCCACAACAGGAGCGGACTCTTCGACCGCCGGAGCCACAACCTCCGCAACAACGGCCGCCTTAACATCTTTCTTCGCTTCACCGGCAACTACAGCCGTTTCCGAAGCAAAAGACGCTGTCTGAAGGGCAAAAAAAGCAGCCATGACAGCTAAACCAACCAGATAAGACTTTTTCATGTTTTCACCTCCTTCACGATGGATTTGAATATGCCACATCAGACGCACCGCTTGGGGGTTCTATTCAGAGATTTCTCGCCCATTTTTGCAGGGCTCGAAATGACGGGCTGGATACAATATAACTCTAATTATACAAATAAGTTACGGAGACGGCTTAACGGCACCAGGCAAGCCGGCATAGCTGGGCGCAGAGGATCGCCGCATACGTTCCGATCAGGTTGCCGAGGATGCCGAGCAACAGTCCGACCGGCGCAAGGGAGGGTTGGTAGACGGCCGCAACGATGGGCGCAGAAACGGGCCCTCCGATGTTGGCCTGACTCGCGGTCGCAACGAGAGCAAGCGGAGAGCGGGTCAGCCTCGCCATGACGAGCATAAAAGCAAAATGAAAAAAGACCCAAACAAAGCCGGCGAGGATAAATACCGGGACGGAACCGAGGTCCCGTAAATTGGCCCGGGCGCCCATGGTCGTCAGAACGAAATAAAGCATCGCATAGCCGATTTTTGAAGCGCCGTAAGACTCAAGTTTTTTAAGCGGCGTCAAAGACAGCAGGATGGCAAAAATCGAAGTGATGAGAATGGTCCACGCGGCGCCGGAGATTCCGCGGGTTTGAGGAAGGAAGGTCGAGCAGGCCATCGCGATAGCGGTGACACCGGCCGCAAGTAAAATCATCAGCCCCCCTACACACAGATTTTGATCGAGAAAGGGCGGGAAACGGGATGAGCCGCTTCCCCGCCTTCCGCTCTCTGTGATATCGGGTTCCCGTGTTTGTTCGGCCGTAGCGCCGATCAGCGCAAAATCGGAGCGATTCCAGCGATCAAAGGTTTTCTGGAAACCCGCGAGAAGGATCAGCAATCCCATCCAGGAATACGAGACGACGACGTCCACGACAAGCATCGGTAAAAAAACGGCGTCGGGCGTTCCGAGGATCTCCCGGGCTGCGACCATGTTTGCGCTTCCCCCGACCCACGAACCGGAGAGCGCTCCGAAACCCAGCCAGGCATCCTCGGGAAGCCAGCGGCGGAACAGCAGGAGGGTGACCGGGCCCCCGAGAATAATCCCGAGGCTTCCGGAAAACATCATGATCAGCGCGTTTTTGCCGAGCTTCATGATGGCCGGAAGATCGGCCCCTAGAAAAAGCAGGACAAGACTGGCCGGAAGCACATAGGCGCTTGCCGCCGGATAGACGGAGCTCTGAGCGGGAAGGATCCCCGCCGTCGAGGCCATCATGGGCAAAAAGTAAATCCAGAAAACGGCAGGAATAAATTTGAAAAAGGGGCTCAAGCGGCGCCGGCCCGAGACGAACAGAACAAACACTTCGATCAAAATAAGTTCAGCGGCAACGGTAACAGGATGGCTCAACGAGAACCGCTCCTCATCGGCACAACACCGATCCCCGCTTTGACTGTTCTCAAATCATAAGTTCCGTTCGGCGAAGGAAAAGGCGACCTCATGACCTTGTCGCGGAGGAAAAACGGAGTGTCCAGGTCGATCGTATCGAAACAGCCAAGGCCGGCGGCTAGGTGGGCCGCGGCACCGATCGCCAGAGGGCTTTCCATCATGCAGCCGATCATGAGTTTGAGGCCCGCGGCCTTCGCGAGGCAGGCGATCTCGCGCGACCGGAAGACGCCGAATTTCATGAGCTTAACGTTCATCCCGTGCGCCGCGCGGTCCCGGACGATCCGCACTGCGTCGGCCAGAGATCCGGCGCTCTCGTCGGCCAAAACCGTCACGCCGCTTTCCCGGGTAACTTTTTGAAGGCCTTCCCAGTCGGCTTTGGGCACCGGCTGTTCAACAACCTCGGGCCGGCAGCCCGCTTGCGCAAGGCGCCGGAGAAACCCCAGCATGCCGCGCGCATCGAAGGCCTGGTTGGCGTCCAAATAAAGGGCGCTTTTCCCCGCGGCCTTCCGCACGCGCAAAACGCGCTCGAAATCCTCCTCGGGGTCGTTGCCCACCTTGATCTTGAACGCTCTAAGCCCTTTCGCGTAAAACCTGCGCGCGAACTCTTCGGATTCGGAAGCGGTCCCCAAAACGACCGTGATATCGGTTTTCAACGTCTTCGGGCGCGCTCCGAAGAATTTCCACAGCGGCATACGCCACTGCCGGGTCAGCGCATCCATCATGGCCGTTTCCAGGGCCGCAAGCGCGCAAGGGTTGGCGGCCATCTTTTCGCCGTATTCTGCGGAAATTTTCAGGTAATTGGCTAAATCGCGGCCTGCTAGTTCGCAGGCAGCGCGCTCGAGACTACGCATCGTCGCCTCGACGGTTTCGCCCGTGATGTGGGTCGCAACGGCGGCTTCCCCAAACCCCCGGGTGCCGTCCTTGAGCTCAAGCGAAAAGAGAACGTTCTCGAGGGAATCGTGCTGCCCGAGGGCAATGCGGAAGGGATGGGTCAAGCGCGCGGTCAACCGGGAGGCCGCGGCGCGGCGGACGACCGAATCTTTCATCGGCTCCGGGTCATTTGCTTCAGCCGGTCCAGGGTCTCGAGCAAATCTTCGCTCGAGCGGGAACCGACGACGCGCAAAGCGCGGATTTCCTGTCCCTTCGCGTCGAAGAACAGGATAGTCGGGTAGCCGTTCACTCCGAAGCGCGCGGAATTGGCCTCGGACTCGGGCGTACTCGACGACATATCGAAGCTGATCCGGTTGAGGGGAAGCATGGCTTCCATCACGCGCGCATCGGTGAGCGCCCCGCTTTTCAGGTCACGGCAGTGCGGGCACCAGGACGCGGAAAAAAGAGCTACGGTCGGCCGCCCCGAAGCAAGGGCCTGGCTGAAACCCGACGGCGTGTAGGGTTCCCACGTGACACCGGGGCGGACGGTCATACACCCTGAGGTCACAAGACCCGCAAGAAGGAAAACAAAAAGAGATTTTTTCACGGGGGTTAAACCTTGCCGGCCACAGGCGGCGCAACAGCGACGGCCGATTGGCCCGCAGGTTCCTGGTCCGTCGGCGGCACCTTCACCTGCTGGGCAGGAGGAGGAGGTACGAGCGCCTCGGGCGGGAGCGCCTCGAGGGCCTTGAGCTCGCTCAGAAGGACTTCCCGTGCCAATTGGAGCTTTTTGTTCGGCAATTCGACCCAAACCAGATCCCCCTTGAGGACGCCACGATTGCACCACTTCATAATCCAATCCTTGGCGCTTTCGTGATGGTAACAGCTGGGAATAAACATCCGGGCAAAAGCCGCCACCCACCCCGACCGGTAATGAATGCCGTCGTAGCGGATGTCGGCATCGATGGCGCCGAACCGGTCGATGAGATAAAACAGTTTGGAGAGTTCGGTCTTGGGGCGCATCACATACTGCTTGAAGGCTTCGCTTTCCTGAATGGGGCCGAGGCCGGGATACATCGCAGCGGCGCCCTCCTCATGACGGCTCGCGGCGGCTAAAGCCTGCGGCTGAAGAGCCGCTAAAAGCCAAGGGGCCAGAATAACCGCCCACACGGCGAATCGAATTTTACCCGAAAATAAACGGTAATTTCTCACGCTTTCTCCTCCGGATTGCAGGCGTGTATTATATCCGATCATGCCCCTTCCCCCAAACGTTTCTTCAACTTTTCCATTTCGGCCTCGAGCCGCATCCACTGGTCCTCTCCCTGCTCGATCAGCGCCGTCAATTCCTTCATCTTCTCGTTGCGCTGCCTCGAATAATGAAAGGGATTCTCCTGAATTTCCTTGAACAGGGCCTCTTTCTCCCGGTTCTGATGCTCCAGCTTGCGCTCGAGCTTGTTGAACTTGACTTTGAGCTCCGTCAACTGCGCGCGGACCTCGCGGCGCTCAGCTTTGCCCATTTCTTCCCCGGCCCCTTCGCCGCCCGCTCCGCTCTGGCCGGCGCGAGCGCCTTGCGAGCCGCCTCCGGCCTCCGAGGCCGCGGCCTTTTCGTCTTCTTCCTCCTCGCCGGCGGGGTTCTGTTCGCGCGCCAGCATCTCGAGATGATAAACATAATCCTCGTAGATGCCCGGATACCGGACGATCCGGCCGTCCTTGACGTCAAGAATGTGTGTGGCCAGCATATTGACGAAGGTCCGGTCGTGGCTGATGAAAAAAATCGTCCCGGCAAACGTCTTCAGGGCTTCCCCCAGCGCTTCCACGGTTTCAAAATCGAGATGGTTCGTCGGCTCGTCCAAAAGCAAGACGTGACTTTTGCTCAGGAGCAGGCCGGCCAGACAAAGCCGCGCACGTTCTCCGCCGCTTAAGACCGTCACTTTCTTTTTGACTTCATCTCCGCGAAAAAGGAAACAGCCGGCCAGGTCCAAAATTTCCTGGGTCGTCACCCCCAGCGAGGCCTCGCGCTGCAGATGAGAAAAAACATCGTCCTGGGGATGAAGCGACGCGAACACGTGCTGGGCATAATAAGCCAGCTTCAGGCCCGTTCCCCAGCGGTAGCTGCCGGACTTCGCCGCCAGATCGCCGGCGACCGTGCGCAGGAAAGTCGTCTTCCCCTGGCCGTTATCGCCGAGGACCGCGACCTTCATGCCGCGCTCAATATCCATGTGAATGCCTTCGGCCACCGTCCGGGTGGGATAACCGACGGAAAGCTCTTCGCAGGAAAGCGCCACGCCCGCCTTCCGCTCGACCGGCGGAATTTTGATGCTGACGGTGGCCAGGTGGTGCTGGATCGAGATCGTCTTCAGTTTCGACATTTGCTTCATCTTGGACTTCGCCCGGCCCGCGGTCGCCGCCTTCGCCTTGAAGCGATCGATAAACTCCTGGAGCTGTTCCTTTTTCTTTTCGATGGTCCGGTTATACGCCATCTTCTGACGGATCTGCTCCTCTTTGAATTCGAAATATTCCTCGATGTCGCCCGGGTAGAGGGTGAGGCGCCCGTGTTCGACCTCGAGGGTGTGATCGCAGGTCCTCTTCAGGAATTCGCGGTCGTGGGACACGATGACATAGCCGCCCCGGTAGTCGAGCAGGAAATTTTCAAGGAGAATGAGTGTGCTCAAATCCAGGTAATTGCTCGGTTCGTCGAGCACGAGGAAGTTGGGGTCCCTGAGCAGCATGGCCGTGAGCTTGACGCGCGTCTGAAAGCCGCCGGCCAGGGTGCCGATCTTGGCCCCGAGCAGCTCGTAACGGATCTGGAAACGTCCGGCCGTTTCCCCGCACTGCCATTCTTCCTTGCCGGTGTAGCGGTTCAAAAAGTCGAGGACCGTTTCGTCCCGGGAAAAGGGGTCGTGCTGCTCGAGGTAGCTCAGGCACAGGTCCGAGTTCCGGCTGATGGTTCCGCTGTCGGCCTCTTCTTGCCCCGTCATGATCTTGCAAAGCGTGGACTTGCCCGCCCCGTTGCGCCCGACCACTCCGATTTTCTGGTCGTCGGCAAACGAAGCGCTGGCGTCTTCGAGAATCGTCGAAGCGCCGTAGACTTTCCGGATATCCTTGAGCTGAAGTAAGACGCGACTCATGATGTTTGAACGTTTCCCGCGAGGGACTCCTTTTTCTTTTTTGGAAAAGACTTGATCCGGCATTCGCGGATCAGGGCCGCCGAACGGCCGCGGACCTTTTCGGAATAGACCAGCGCCACGGGCCGCCGGGTGCGCGTATATTTCGCGGCGTTGCCTTCCTGGTGCATCCGGACGCGCCGGTCCAAATCATTCGTGATGCCGGTATAAAGCGACCCGTCGGCACAGCGGAGCAGGTAAAGAAACCACGGCTCTAAACGCCGACCCTTCCGTCGGCTCTTTTCCTGCTTTTCGAGCCCCTTCAGCATTCTCTTGTAGCGCGGATGCATGGAGCTATTCTTTTTCGCCTCTCAAAACCTTGTCGACCTTTGAAAAAACGAACAAAATCACGACCGTGATCACCGTCGTAAAAAACGCTGGGGCGTACAAGCCAAGGCCGCAGGCCAAGCCGATGCCTGAGGCGACCCACACGCCGGCCGCAGTCGTCAGGCCCCGGATCCCCTCCTGGGATCGGATAATCGCGCCGGCCCCGAGAAAGCCGATGCCCGAAACAACTTGCGCAGCGATCCGCCCCGGATCGGCGGGCCCTTCGTTCTTGAACATCTGATGGACCTCGAGAGAAACGAGCATGATCAGGCAGGACCCGAGACAGACGAGGGCATTCGTACGAAAGCCCGCGTCCTTACGGTGAATTTCCCTTTCGAGCCCGATCAATCCGCCGCAAACGCACGCGGCGAGCAGCCGGAACGCAAGTTCATGATAAGCAAGGTTCATAGGAAATCTCCTTTAGGCCATTTTTAGATTAGGCAAAGCCGCCAGCCGCAAAGACGCCTTTTTCCGGCCGGCCATGCAAAGTTCAATCCCCCGCCGCGCGATCATCGCGGCATTGTCGAGGGCAAGCGGCCGCTGGGGAAAAAGGACCCGGACGCCTTTGGCTTGCGCCGAGCGGCCTAGGGCGTGCCGGAGGGCCTGGTTGGCGCTGACGCCTCCCCCAACCGCGACATCGGACACCCTCTTAAATTCGGCAGCCGCGAGGGTCTTCTCCACCAGCCAATCCACCACGGCCGACTGAAAACTCGCGGCCATGTCGCAGACGAAACGTTCGGGAAGCGGAGCCGCCGCCGCGGCGCCGTGTAAATCGAT
This sequence comes from Candidatus Omnitrophota bacterium, assembly GCA_041666865.1. Lineage (GTDB taxonomy): Bacteria > Omnitrophota > Omnitrophia > Omnitrophales > Aquincolibacteriaceae > JBAYGD01. The sequence continues at coordinate 18,435 of JBAYGD010000017.1, forward strand.
TTTCTCGGTCCGCGTCCCGGACACTTTTCCGCCGCGCAGCCCAAAGCGATGCTTTTGGACTTCATAAAGCACCGCGGTCTTGATCCCGCTAAAGCTAAAATCAAAGCGGTTGTCCTGCTTCGGTTTTGTGAAACGAAACGCCTTCCGGTCGCCCCGAAGAGCCGTCTTCTCGATCACGGGGCCACCCGGATATCCAAGCCCCATAAGCTTGGCGACCTTGTCGAACGCCTCTCCGGCGGCATCGTCCACGGTGGAGCCCAGCATGCGGATCCGGCGCCCGCGGTGATAAGAAAGACTCGTGTGCCCCCCCGAGACCAAAAGCCCGACAAACGTTTCCGGAACTTTTTCGCCGATGAAGCACGCCGCCAGATGCGCCTCGAGGTGATTGACCGCCGCGAGAGGAACGCGCAGGCCGTAGCTCAAGGCCTTCGCGAAGCAAACGCCCACCAGAAGCGACCCGATCAGTCCGGGGCCCTGAGTGACCGCAATCAGCTCCAAATCCGAAGGCCGGACCGAAGAGCGCCGCAGGGCCTCGCGGTAAACGGCGCCGATCTGCTCAAGACAATGGCGCGAAGCGATTTCAGGAACCACCCCTCCGAACGGCCGGTGACGCGCAAGGCTCGAAGAAACAACATTGGAGAGAATCCTGTCCTTGCCGTCCAAAACGGCGCAGGAAGTTTCATCGCATGAGGTTTCAATTCCGAGGGTCAGCATCCGACATTCAGCTTTTTCACCAGGATCTCATTGGCCAATTTCGGATTCATTTTTCCCTTCGACTCTTTCATCATCTGACCGACGAGAAACCCGAGGGCCTGGGCTTTGCCCGCGCGGAAATCCGCGACCGATTTCGGATGGGCCGCGAGGACTTGATCGGCAAGCGCCTCAATGAGTGAAGCGTCGGTCACCTGAACCAGGCCCTTGTCCTTGACGATGGCCTCCGCGCTTTTGCGGGTTTCGAACATCTCCGGCAGGATTTCCTTGGCGATCTTGCCGCTCACGGTGCCGTCTTCGATCAGTCGGATGAGCCCCGCCAAATCCCCGGAGGAAACGGGAGACTCTGTGATCGCCAGGCGCCGCTCGTTCAAAAGCGCCTTCAATTCCGAAAAAATCCAATTGGCGGCCAGCTTGGGATTCGCCTTCGCGGCAACGCACGCTTCGTAGTAATCGGCGAGCGGCTTTTCCTGGGCAAGCAAAAAGGCGTCGTAGTCCGACAGGCTGTAGTCACGAATCATCCGCAGGGTTCGGATTTCCGGGAGTTCTGGCAGTGTCTTGCGGATCTCCTCGACTTGGGCGCGCGAGATGGTGAAAGGCACGAGGTCCGGCTCCGGAAAATAACGGTAATCGTGAGCCTCCTCCTTGGAACGCATGGAAAAGGTGCGGCCCTTCGCTTCGTCCCACAGCCGCGTCTCCTGCACGATCCGCTCCCCGCCATCGACGGCGTTCACCTGCCGCTCGATCTCGTATTCGACGGCCTTTTCTACCGCTTTGAATGAATTCATGTTTTTGATTTCGGCCTTGGTCCCCAGGCTCGTCTGGCCCTCGGGACGGATCGAGACGTTCGCGTCGCAGCGGAGCTCCCCTTTTTCCATATTGCATTCGCTGACCTCCAGATACTGGAGGATCGATTTCAGGCTGACCAGATACGCATAGACCTCAGCGGGCGTCCGCAAGTCCGGCTCCGAAACGATCTCGAGGAGCGGGACCCCGGCCCGGTTGTAATCGACCAGGCTTCCGTCCCGGATGCCTTCGTGGAGGAGCTTTCCTGCGTCCTCTTCCAAATGGGCCCGGGTGATCCCGATCTCCCGGATCTGCGTACTCCCGGCGGCGTCTTTGAATTCGATTTTGAGGCGGCCCCGGCCGTTGACCGGCATGTCGTATTGGGAGATCTGATAGGCCTTCGGCAGATCGGGATAAAAATAATTTTTCCGGTCGAACTTGAGCCGTTCGGCGACCCGGCACTCGAGCGCAAGACCAACCTTGATGGCGAGCCTGAGCGCTTTTTCATTGAGAACGGGCAAAGATCCCGGCCATCCGAGGCAGACCGGACAGGTGTTGTGGTTCGGAGGGCACCCGAACCGGGTCGGGCAAGCGCAAAAAAGCTTCGACCGGGTGCCGAGCTGAACGTGGACTTCCAATCCGATGACGGCTTCGTATTTCATCAAATTCCGGGCTTCTTTTTGTAATATTCCGTTTCCTGTTCGAACGCGTGAGCGGCGCGAAATAAAACGGCTTCTTCGAAAGGCCGGCCCATGAGCTGGAGGCCTACGGGCAGGCCCGCCGGCGTAAACCCACACGGCACCGAGATGGCCGGGATCCCCGCCAGGTTGGCCGGGATCGTAAAAATATCCGATAAATACATGGCCAGAGGATCTGAGGCCTTTTCTCCCAGCTTGAATGCCGCGGTCGGCGCGGTCGGCGCCAGAAGCAGATCGACTTCGGTAAAGGCCTTCTCGAAATCCCGCCGCACGAGTGTGCGGACTTTCTGTCCTTTGAGGTAATAAGCCTCGTAGTAGCCGGCGGAAAGAACGAAAGTCCCGAGAAGGATGCGCCGCTTGGCCTCCTCGCCGAACCCCCGGTTGCGCGTCTCGAAATACATATCCTTGAGCGTTTTGTCGGAAGCCCGAAGGCCGTACTGGACTCCGTCATAGCGTCCGAGATTCGAGCTGGCCTCCGCAACCGCCACGAGGTAATAGACGGCAACCGAATACGCGGTATGAGGAAGGCTGACCGTGCGGATGTCGGCACCCATTTTCTTCAGGAGCGCCGCGGCGTCCCGCACGTATTTTTCGACCGCCGGGTCCATGCCGTCGGTAAAATACTCCTCGGGCATGCCGATGCGAAGCCCCTTCACGTCACGCGTGAGGGCCTTCGTGTAATCGGGGACCGGACGCCGCGACGAAGTCGAATCCAGGGGATCGTGCCCCGCCATCGCGTTCAGCATGATCGCGCTGTCTTCGACGGTCTTGGTCAGAGGGCCGATCTGATCGAAGCTCGAACCAAAGGCGATCAGCCCGTAACGCGACACAAGTCCGTAAGTGGGTTTGAGCCCGACGACGCCGCACAGGGCGGCAGGCTGACGGATAGAACCTCCCGTATCGGAACCGATCGCCGCAATCGCCATGTCGGCGGCCACGGCGGCCGCGGAGCCCCCGCTCGATCCGCCGGGAACGCATTCCAGATTCCAGGGATTGCGGCACGGACCGTAAACCGACGTCTCGCACGAAGACCCGAAGGCAAACTCATCCATGTTGAGCTGTCCGAAAATCGTCGCGCCCGCATCTTCGAGTTTCCGGATGACGGTGGCGCTGTAAGGAGGCACATGCCCTTTGAGAATCGCGCAAGCGCAGGTCGTTTCCTGCCCTTCGATGCAAATATTGTCTTTGACCGCAACCGGAACCCCCGAAAAGACGGATTTGCCCGGAATGTTCTTTCCGGAGTCATATTCGGCCGGCTTGACGCGGACGTACGCGTTCACCGACGAGTTGCAGCACTGGATGCGGTTCGCGACGTCATGGAGGATCCCGTCGGCGCCTTCGCGCGCCGCATGGTCGATCGCTTGCCTGAGGGTCAAACGGTGAAGATCTTGCGCCATAAACGGAAGCTATTCCTTGTCCACGACTTTGGGGACCTTGAAGAAATCTCCTTCTCTCGAAGGCGCAAAGGGCAGGGCTTTTTCGCTCGCGCCGCAGTCGCGGTCGGTATCGGGCCGGAACACGTTCTCGAGGTCGAGGACGTGGCTCGTAGGCGGGACATTTTGCGTATCCAGGCTCTCGAGCTTACGAACGTATTCGAGTACGGAGCCGATGGCCTTCCCGATTTTCTGGGCTTCTTCGGGATCCAAATTCAGCCTCGCAAGCTCCGCGACCTTGTGAATATCAAAATCCATTCTTTCCCCTTTGCCTGAAATAAGTTCTTAGAATAGCCGTATAGTATCGTAAACCCTTCGGTTTTGGAAGGGGTACCTACGGCTGACCGATGGCTTCTTTAGCCCTTGGTTTGGGAGGTGGTGGTCAGCGGGGTTTCGGGGATGATCACGGGCGCGTAACCGGCCGGCACGGGCACCGCAAACGTGACGACTTCATAAGCCCCCACGACGATGCGCTCGAGGGTGCTTGCCGTTCCGTAGAAGACGGTCTCAAAAAACTTCAGAAAGGGGTCCCGGTCACCGGAGACCAGCACGTATTGGTTGTAAAACTCCATCGGCGAGGTCGCCACATTCGTCAATCCCCGCGACAACTTGGTCACGGGATCCCCGGCGAAAAGGTTCAGGGAAAAACTCATCAGAAGGATCACGGAAAAAATGAATACTTTGCGGGCGCCTTTCATCGGGAACTCTCCTTGTGTTTTGTGGCTTTCGACGGATCGTCCGTCTCCCTATGTAACGTCATTTCCGGCCGAAACTATAAGAGCGGCCGGGCGTGGTGATTGACCGGCCCCGCCCCCTTCCCGAGCCCCGGGGCCGTCCGAATGGCCTCGGTGATGTAGCCCTTTGCGGTCCGAACCGCTTCGGCAAGAGGCATCTTCAAAGCCAGGCACGCGGTAATCGCCGCGGAATAAGTGCAGCCCGTACCGTGGGTATGGACGGTGCGGATCCGGCCGCTTTCGAACCACCGGACCCGTCCCCCGTCGTAGAGCAAATCGGAAGCCTCGCAGCGCAAATGCCCCCCCTTGATCAGCACCGCCTCCGGCCCATAGCCGGCAATTTTTTTCGCGGCGCGCTCCATAGCTTCCCGGTCCCGGATTTTGAGCCCCGTCAAAATTTCGGCTTCTGTCAGATTAGGAGTCACAAGACGGGCTCGCGGCAGTAATTTTTTCTTCAAAACAGAGACGGCGCCCGGGCGCATGAGAAGCGCTCCGTGCTTACTGACCATCACCGGATCGACGACCAGAGGGAAACGAAAGCGCCGCGCTCTGCGCGCGACCGCTTCAATGACCGGCCCGTTGCCGAGCGCTCCTGTTTTCGCGGCGCCGGGCACGATATCCTCGAGCACCGCGTCAAGTTGGGCGAGGACCATCCCCGCCTCCAGGACTTTCACTTTCCTGACGCCTTTTGTATTCTGGACGGTCAAGAGCGTGACGACGCCCATCCCGTAAACTCCGAACTGGTGGAAGGTCTTCAGGTCCGCCTGCACTCCCGCGCCTCCGGAAGGGTCGGACCCCGCAAGGGTCAGCGCTACGGATTTTCTCATGAGGCTATTTTACCTTTTACCGGGCCCGAATTCAGCTGGCTTTTATGTCTTCGAGGAGTCCGGTTTGGACCGTGATCCCTGAGGCGCCCAGTTTGAAGGAGGCGGTAAACTTGTCATGCATGCTGAGCAAGCCCAGCTTGGCGGGGGAAGCGATCGGCTCATGGCGGAATACCAGCAGACTGCAGTAATGGCCGAAGGCGAGGAAAAAGAGAAGGAAAAAAGCCGCAAATCCCAATCCAAATTTTTTTATCTCGGGCATAAGCGCTCTCGGTGCTTCGCACCGGGTTATTCCTGGTTGACGGACCCCACGATTCAAAGATAGCTGATCACTTTTGAAATTTCAAGATCCGCAATGAAGATTTTCGTTAGAAATTGCTAGAAATCAGCGTTGGCAGGTTATCGGCTTCGTGTGGATATTTCTTAATAAAAAAATGCCCGCAGAGCGCACTTCAGTGCACCCTGCGGGCGTGGTTACAAAACGCGCGGACCGCTCTTAGGATTTACCGACCAACTTCCCGATTTCTTTGTCCACGAAGTAGAGCCCGTGTCCTTCGACCCCGCCCACGCGGATAATGTCCGTGACGGTACGAAAGAGGGCCTCCTCTTCGTGCTGCTCGGAGACGAACCACTGCAGGAATTGAAAGGTCGAATAGTCCTTCTCGTCCATCGCGAGTTCCGCGAGCGCGCCGATGCAGCGGGTGATGTGCTGCTCGTGCTTGAGCGCAATCTCGACGACCCCGCCGAGAGCCTTGAACTGTTTGGCCGGCTCTTTGACTCCGCCGATCAGGGCATGGGCCCCCGTCTCGTTGATATACTTGACGAACTTCATCATGTGCTGATGCTCTTCGTCCGCGTGGTGATAAAAAAACTTTGCCGACCCGCGAAGCCCGGTCTTTTCGCACCACGAGGCCATCGCCAGGTAGAAGTGAGCCGAAAAATTCTCTTCGACAATCTGCTGGTTCAAAGCCTTTTCCATTTTTGCGGACAACATAAGATTCTCCTTTGTGTTTTGGTTTTTCGGCGGGGCCTCAAGCCCCGGAAGCCCCGCGGTTTTTATTTGAACTTCTGGTAGGGGATGTTCCAGATGTCGCGCGCGTATTCCATGATCGTGCGGTCGCTCGAGAAACGCCCCGAGCGGGCGACGTTCAAAATCGCCCTGCGCGCCCAGTCGGCCTGATCCTGGTAATCCTTTGAGATTTGTTCCTGGATGCGGCAGTAGGCGTCGAAATCGGCGCAGACGAAAAAGGGATCCGGGCCCGTCAGGGACCCGAGGATCGGATCGAAAATCCCGGGGTCCATCGGCGAGAAGAAATTGCTCGCAATGGTCTTCAGGATCTGCGCGAGAACGGGCGACTTGCGGATGAATTCCAACGGATCGTACCCGCGCGCGCGCAGCTTGTCGATCTCCTTGGTCGTCATGCCGAAGATGTAAATATTTTCGGGCCCCACAGCCTCGGCCATTTCGATATTCGCTCCGTCGAGCGTGCCCACCGTCAGCGCTCCGTTCACCATGAATTTCATGCAGCCGGTGCCGGAGGCCTCGGTTCCCGCCGTCGAAATCTGCTCGGACAAATCGCTTGCCGGAAAGATCTTTTCGGCCAAGGAGACCCGGTAGTCCTCCAGGAAAATCACCTTCAGCTTGTCCTTGATGGTCTTGTCGCGGTTGATCGTATCAGCCGCCGACGTGATGAATTTGATGATGCGCTTGGCCATGAAGTAGCCGGGAGCCGCCTTGCCGGCAAAAAGAAAGGTCCTCGGGACAGTCACCGCGCCGGGGTTCTCTTTGAGCTGGAGATATTGCCCCACGATATAGAAGGCAAAGAGGAGCTGGCGCTTGTACTCGTGGATCCTCTTGACCTGGACGTCGAAGAGCGAGTCCTGGAGGACCCGGACCCCATGGACCCGGTCGATGAATTCGACCAGCGACTCCTTGTTGTCCCGCTTGACTTGGAGCCACTTTTTTACGAACGCCTTGTCTTCGGCGAAAGGCACGAGCTTCTCGAGGGCGTAGAGATTGGTGACCCAGCGGTCCCCGATCGCCTCCGTAACCAGCGACGAAAGACCGGGATTGGCCTTGCGCAGCCAGCGCCTCGGCGTAATGCCGTTGGTCTTGTTGTTGAACTTTTCGGGGTAGATCCGGTAAAAATCCCTGAAAAGCTGCGTCCGGATGATCGACGAATGCAGCTCGGAGACCCCGTTCACCGAATGCGATCCGACGATGGCCAAATGAGCCATCCGGATCCTCTTGGGGTCTCCCTCATCGATCAAGGAAATCCTCCGCAACAAATCGTTATCTCCGGGATGAACGCTCGCCACTTCCCTCAGGAAACGGTAATTGATCTCGTAGATAATCTGGACGTGCCGGGGCAGAACGTATTCAAACAGCGGGAGCGGCCAGCATTCGAGGGCCTCGGGCATGACCGTGTGATTGGTATAAGCGAAAGTCCGCACCACCAGGTCCCACGCGAAATCCCAATCGAGCTCCTCCTCGTCGATAAAAACGCGCATGAGCTCCGCCACGGCGAGAGCCGGATGGGTATCGTTGAGCTGGATCGCCACCTTGTCGGGAAAACTCCGAAAATCATGGTTCTCGACCTTGTAGCGCCGGAGGATGTCGGTAATCGAGGCCGCAGTGAAAAAGTATTCCTGCTTGAGCCGTAGCTCGCGACCGGTCGAGGTGGAATCGTTCGGGTAGAGCACCTTGGAAATATTTTCCGTAAACATCTTGTCGTACACGGCGCGCTCGTAGTCGCCCGTGTTGAAATAATCGAGGTCGAACTCTTCGGAACTCTTGGCCGACCAGAGCCGCAGGGTGTTGACGACGTCATTGTGGTAGCCGACGACCGGAATATCATAGGGCATGGCCATCACATCCCGCGTCCCTCGCCACTCGACCCGGAAGCGCCCCTGCTTGTCGTGATAGACGTTGGTTTCACCGTAGAACTTGACGGTTTGCGCGTACTCGGGCCGCGCGAACTCCCAGGGATTGCCCGACTTGAGCCACTCGTCGGGCTGTTCCACCTGATGCCCGTTGATGATTTTCTGGCGGAAGATGCCGTACTCGTAGCGGATCCCGTAGCCGTGAGCCGGAATCGCAAGAGTCGCCATGGAGTCAAGAAAACAGGCAGCCAGGCGCCCCAGGCCCCCGTTGCCCAGGCCTGCGTCGAGCTCTTGGCCCCGCATCTGCTCGAAATCGATCCCGAGCTCCTCGAGAGCTTTTTGGGTCTGCTCCCACACGTCAAGGTTCAAGACGTTCGTCGCAAGCAGGCGGCCGATCAGAAATTCCATTGAAAGATAATAAACGCGTTTGACATTCTTCTTGTGATACGCCTGCTGGGTCAGGATCCAGCGCTCGACGATGCGGTCGCGGATGGCGGCCGCCAGCGCCACAAAGCTGTCGTGGGGCGTGGTGGTATAGCGGTCCTTGGCCAGAGAATACTGCAGATTGGAACTGAAGGAGTGCTTCATTCCGTCGGCCGTCATTTCCTGACGGACCATCTGCCACGGATCCGACGCAGGATCCTTCTTGGATGGGGCCATTTTAGCGATTCCTTTCGTTCGAGACGTTTGCCTCTATTTAACGGCAAAAATACGGAAATGTCCCGTCTTTTTTACCGTCGTGAAGACGGCAGGGCGCAAAGGCGCACGAAAGCCCTGAAGAGCTCGGCCGCGCCGTGCTGGCCGGCGTCCCGCTCCGGATGCCACTGGACCGCCAGGATCTTCTCCGAATCGCTTTCGACGGCCTCGATGATGCCGTCGGAGGAAAAGGCGACGGGCCGGAAATCCGGCGCGACCCGGCAAACCGCCTGATGGTGATCGCTCGAAACGGTCAGGCGCTTGCCCAGGATTTTCCCGAGCCGCGAAGCCGCATTGATCCGTACCGGATGGCACGGATTGGCGGCATCCCGGTGGTTCATCCCGGACTTGGCGTCGCGCGCAATGTCTTGAAAAAGCGTTCCCCCTTCGAGAACGTTGATGAGCTGCATGCCGTAACAAATTCCGAGAATGGGAAGTTCCCGCTTGCGGGCTTCGTGATACAGATTTCTCTCGAAATGGAGGCGGAGGCCCGGAACGGTCCCTGTCCCCGGCTTTTTCTTCTCCCCGTACAGGCGCGGATCGACGTCGTCTCCGCCGACGATCACAAGCCCGTCGACGCGGTCGAGATAGCGGCAGATGATATCTCGGCGCCGGACGACAGGCACGATGATCGGGTATCCCCCCGCGGCCCGGATCGAACGAGGATATCGGTCGTCACAGATCAGTTCATAAACGGACTTCTTTCTCTCTTTGAGGACCCGCAGATCGCAAGTGATCCCGATAAACGGTTCACGGCGCTTCATAATAGCCCCATATTCTTTCGCCCGAGCCAGACCCCGGCAAGATCCGGCAGTTTGAGCTTCATTTCTTGCATGAATTCCGCCAGGGAATTCCCGCTCAAAATAAGCTGAATGGCTTTGTCATACCGCTTGGCAAAACGTTTCTGCCACGTCTGCGGGTGGGTTTCATAAGCCTTCCGCGCGGCATCCCCCACCAGAGTGCCTCCGTTGATCCCCTTTTTCAAAAGCTTGAAAACGGTCAGGATCTCATAGGGAATATCCATTTCCTTGAGCTCCTTGCGGTGGACCCAGAAGAAGCGGTCCAGGTATTCGGTCGCCGGAAGCCATTCGTCGTTCCAGCACAGCCGCGCGCGCATCCCCTTGTGCGCGGCATCCTGACGGCTGCGCAAATAGCGGTAATGGCTCAGGACGTTGGCAGCCTTTTTCCGGCGCAGGTAGGCAAGGAGGCTCGCTTTGAGGATGCATGCGGCAGCCATCACGAATTCGGGCAGGTTCGAATCCATGCCGCGGATCTCGAGCGTCGGCGGCTTCGTCACGCGGCCGTGGCTGTAAATAATTTCGTCGAATTCCCGCTTCGTCAAACCGTCCCGGAGGATCGGATGAAAATATTTTTTACTCCCTTTGAGGATGCGGTTGGAGGCGACGGAAGTGATCCTGTCGTCCCAAACCGGCGAATTCGCCATGATGGCCATGACCAGGGGCAGATGATCGTGCAGATAGGCGGCCATCTTGCGCGCCTCCTGGAATTTGAGGGAGCGGTCGGCAAGCGAGATGTGGATGTGCGTGCCCGCAAAGCGGTCGTTCCAGCCTCCGACGAGGAGGAGCTGACGGCCTTTCCGGGATCTCGATTTTTGCCGGTAAAGCGTCGTGTTGTATTTTCGAAGGCCCGTTTTGAGAAGAAAAAAGCCTTCACGGATCGACGTAAAGGGGCGGCTGTTGTATTCGGTGCCGATGCTCCAGTCCCGGGAAAACCTTTCCCCCTTCTCTCCCGTTCCCCTGCGGTGGAAAGCCATTTTCCGGCTGATGATGTAGTTGGGCTTCAGGATCGTGTAGCCCTCGAGCTCCACGCCCATGACTATTTTCCGGTGGAAATGACTTCGCTTTCTCATCATCCGTCAGAGGCCGTGGCTGAAAATGACCGCGCCCAGCGGCGGAAGGTGCAGGCTCACCGAATACTGCCGGCCCTGCCAGGGGACGTCTTCGCTGTGGACGCCGCCGAAATTGCCGACACCGCTGCCGGCGTATTCGGCCGCGTCGCTGTTCAAAATTTCCCGGTAAAAACCCGGGCGCGGCGCTCCCACCCGGTAATTGAAACGCGGGACCGGAGTCATATTGCAGACGAAAAGGAGCATCTGCTTGTAATCCTTCGACCAGCGAACGAAGCTGATGATGCTCTTGCGCCAGTCGGAAAAATCGATCCATTCGAACCCGTGCATGTTGAAATCGACCTCGTGCATCGCCGGACATTCCCGGTAGAGCCGGTTGAGGTCCGCCACGTAGCGGTTGAGCTTCCCGTGCCAGTCTTCCTTGAGGAGGTGCCAGTCGAGAGAATCGTGGCAATTCCACTCCTTGCGCTGTCCGAGTTCGTTCGACATGAAGTGAAGCTTCTTGCCCGGCGTTCCGAACATGTAGCCGTAAAAGAGCCGGACGTTGGCGAATTTCTCCCAGTCGTCGCCCGGCATTTTTTCAAGAAGCGAGCGCTTTCCGTGGACCACTTCGTCGTGGGAAATCGGTAGAATGAAATTTTCGGTGAACGCGTAAAGCATCGAAAACGTCAGCGTACCCTGGTGGTGCTTCCGGTAAACGGGGTCCTTCGAAAAATATTCGAGCGAATCGTGCATCCAGCCCATGTTCCACTTCATGCTGAACCCGAGCCCGCCATCGTAAATGGGTTTCGAGACCTTGGGCCACGCGGTCGATTCCTCGGCGATCGTGAGGACGCCGGGGTAGCGCTCGTGCACCGTCTCGTTGAAGCGGCGGATCCAGTCGATGGCCTCGAGGTTTTCATGGCCACCGTAGCAGTTGGGCTCCCACTCCCCGGGCCTTCGGGAATAATCCAGATAAATCATGGAGGCCACGGCGTCAACCCGGAGGCCGTCGATGTGATAGCGGTCGAGCCAAAAGAGCGCGTTCGACAAAAGAAAGTTCCGCACCTCGTGGCGCGCGAAATCGAAGACCAGCGTGCCCCACTCCTTGTGCTCGCCTTTTTTCCAGTCTTCGTAGGCGTAAATCTGTCGGCCGTCAAAATCGGCAAGGCCGTGCCCGTCTTTGGGAAAGTGGGACGGAACCCAGTCGAGAATCACGCCGATCCCGTTGCGGTGGCAATAGTCCACGAAAAACATGAAGTCCTCGGGATTCCCAAAGCGGCGGGTAGGCGCAAAAAAATTCACGACTTGATATCCCCAGGAAGCGTCGAGCGGATGCTCTGTGACCGGCATGAGCTCGAGATGGGTGTAGCCCATCTGCTTGGCGTAATCGACCAGCTCGCGGGCAAGTGTCCGGTAGTCGAGAAACCCGTTTTCCCTCTCGCAGCACACCTTCCAGGAGCCTAGATGGACTTCGTAAACGGAAATCGGTTTTTCGAGGTAATTCCACTTGGGCCGCGCGCTCATCCAATCTTCGTCATGCCACCGGAAGCCTTTCAGAGAGCAGGTGACCGCCGCCGTGCGGGGCCGTAGCTCGGCCGCAAAGGCGAAAGGATCGGTTTTGAATCGGATCTGGCGGTCGATCGGCGACTTGATCGCGAATTTGTAGAGCTCGCCGGTTCCGAGCCCCGGAATAAAAAGGCTCCAAAAACCGAAGCCTTTCACCCGCGACATCAGATGGGCCCCGACGGTCCAGCGGTTGAAATCGCCGACGACGGCGACCGAGCGCGCGTTCGGGGCCCAGAGGTTGAATTGAATGCCTTTGACGCCGCGGCAGGTTCTCGGATGGGCTCCGAGTTTTTCGTAACTTTGAAGATGTCTGCCTTCGCCGAGAAGATGAAGATCGAAATCCGTCAGATCGCTCGGGAAACCGTAAGGCTCTTCTCGGCGAAAAGCAGCCCCTCCGGCGTCCCGGTATTCGATCTCGTAGCGCAAACTCCCGGAGGCCGCTTCCAGGCAGGCTTCGAAAAAACCGCCCGGATGGACCCGTCGCATTCCCAGGCCCCTTCCGGCCCGGGAACCTTTCTTCCATAGCCTGGCAGAAACCGCGCCGGGCATAAACGCCCCGATCCTGCAGCGCTTCGGCCCATCCGTGCCATGCGGCCCGAGCACCTTGTCGGGCATGCCGTGATCGATATCAATCACGGCTTCGATTTCGGCGGGATCAAACATTTCTTTGGGCATCTAGGGCGCTCTTACGTTGTGGATTTGGCCGACACGTACTTGCGCAGGCCCTCGAAACCGATCTGCAGCCGGTTCATCAGCTGAACCAGCAGATTGGCGCTTGAAAAAATGAATTCCGGGATGATCTCGGGATTCTCCTGCCACTCCTTGAGGAAGAAAAAAAACTCCTCCTGCGCCTGCCAGTAATCGAGGGAGACCTCGAACTTTTCGGAGGCCTTGTGGATGTTGACGCATTCGCGGATGAGCTCAGGGTCCGGCCGGTGGACGAACGAGCGGATCCTGCGGGTCAGCTGTTCGCTCAAAAACCTCGCCAGGGGCTCTTTTTGGATCTCGACGTGAAAAAGCTTCGCGGTTTCCATCATTCGGGCAGCGGTCGTCGCGCCTCGGAGCGAAAAATTCTGCTCTGCCATTTTGTGTGCCTCCTCGAGAAGGCGCCGGCTCAGCACGTGACCGGCCGCATAGCAGAATTCAAACGGGATCGGAAGGTTGATCGAACGGTAGATAAAATTGATCCGGTGGCTTTCGTCGTAAATCCGCTCGTAAAATTTGCTCACGCGGTCGATCTGCTCGCGCGTCAGGGCGGAGATGATTTTGAACCGGTCGTCCAGGAAGAGGTCCTTCAGGGTCAGGTGCGAAACTCCGGGATAGGCGTCGACCTTCTTGACGAGCTCCAGAATTTCCCCTCGGTCGAGCTCGTTGAAGAGCTCCTGCTCGAGCTTTTCGAGCTCCGCGTCGGAAACGTACGGCTTGATCGAACAGTGAAAGTCGTAGAGCCCGATCTGAACAACGCTGAAAATCATGTCGCGCTCTTCGAGCGTCACGCGGCTCGTGACCCGGACGCGGCCGAAATTCAGCGTCAAATTTCCGGACGCTTCCCGTCGCTGGGAGTGGACGTGCACGTCATAGCTGTAGATGGCGAAGTCTTCGGCCGCGGGATAATAATCTTCGAAGATCGAGCCGATCGCAAACGCCCCGACGACGTTTTCGATCGTCGCGATTGCCGGCTTGACGAGCTTTTCGTAAACGCCACGCCCGTCCTTGAACCACTCGATGTTGCTGCGGGCCTTCGAGAGCCGCGTCAAAAACTCCTCCTCCAGGCTCGTGCCTCCGAGCTCGGAAGCGAGCTGGATCGCCCGCGCGGCGTACTGGAGAATTTGCTGGGTTTCAATGCCCGAAACTTCGGTAAAAAACCATCCGCAGCTCGTGTACATCAGCATGGCGTAGCGCTGCATCTCGAGGAGCTTCAGGCAGGTCGTCATCTCAGCGCCCGTCAGGGGCTGCTGGCCGAAGCGGAAGAAGAAATTTTCGATCCGCGAGCGCTCGCGGTTCAGGAGCACGTGGATGTAGTTGTCACGGACCTCCCAGATATCCTTGAGGTAGCGCGGCGCCTGTTCCTCATAAACTTCTGAGAGCCGATCCCTCAGCCAGTCCAGGGCCTCCCGCAGCGGCTTGCGCCAGTGCTGGTTCCACTCGCCCGGACCGCCGCCGCGGCATCCGCAATGGTCCTTCCAACGCCGGACCCCGTGGGGACAGCTCCAGGAGGTGCCCTCGTGGTTCTCTCCGGCCTTCAGCCGGACTTCCGCCTCCGGCGGATATTCTTCGAGAAATTCGCCGTAATTGACGATCCGGTAGCCGCGTTCAGGCGCGCTGGTATTCAGCAGATAGGCGATGACACGATCCCCGAAAGGCTTGTGATGGCCGTAGGTTTCCCCGTCCGTCGCGAAATGGATCAGCTGCGGCCGCTCGCCCTCGTGGACCATCGCGCTTTCGAGTTTTCCGAGGAGGTGGCGCGCGTCCTTGAGAAGATCTTCGAAACTGACGGCCTTCGAGATGGGCCCGTCGTAAAAAAAGATGTCGATGAATTTGTCGGGCCGGTTGCGCAGATAGCACCGGTAAGGCTGCTTGGGGTCGATTTGCCCGCCCGAGCAGTCCCGCCACTCGCCGCCGAGGGGGCGAAAGGCCTCGGCCTGTTGAGGCTCGAGCAGGGTAAAGCGGATCCCTTCCTCGACGAGGATTTCGAGGGTTTCTTCGTTGCACGCGGTTTCCGGAAGCCACATCCCCTCTGGGTCGCGCCCGAACCGGAGGCGGAATTCCTCAATCCCCCAGCGCACCTGCGTCGCCTTGTCGCGCCGTGTTGCCAGGGGCATGATCATATGGTTGTAGACCTGGGCCATCGCGTTGCCGTGCCCCTTGTGAGCCATGCGGCTCAAGCGGTCCGCATCGATGATGCGCCGGTAGGTCTCGGGGTGGTGCGTCTCGAGCCACGACATAAGGGTCGGGCCGACATTGAAGCTGATCTTCTCGAAATTGTTGACGATCCCGACGACTTGGCCGTGCCGGTCATAGACGCGCGCCCTGGAATTCGGCGAATAGCACTCGTAGTGGATCCTCTCGTTCCAGTCGTGGTAGGGGCTGGCGCTTTCCTGGCGCTCAACGTACTCGAGCCAGGCGTTCTCGCGAGGGGGCTGGTAAAAGTGCCCGTGAAGGCAAAGGCAAACCGGCCGATTCACTTAGGACCTCCTCATCCGTGATTAATCTCTTTATTGTACGGATCGGGGCCTCAAAAATCGAGGAGTTTTCAAGCGGGGGGGAATTATTCGGAAAAAAGCTGGTAATCGACTTCGGGAAAAATGTTGTTCCTGCTCTCAATCTCCCCCAGCCAGTTCGCATCGAGCTGATGCTTTTTGAGGTCCTCGTAGATCCGGGTAAAATTCAGCAGGTGCTCCTTGGTCCGCTTGACCGCGTACGGCACCATCGTCCCCGTGTGCATGATGAAGGCCCAGTCGCTCGACTGGGCAAGAAACAGCTCGCGCGCGGCCTGCTTGAGGGCGCGCTCGACAAGGCCGTCTTGGCCGCGGTAGCGAGTCGCCATCTCGGTCATCCTCAGGGTGGCTTTGTGCAAATGGAGGTAGATCCAGTCATTAGCGCCCGAAAGCCAGGTCTCGGCATAGCCTTTATAGCCCCAGCTCGACATCGAAGGCGTCGACACCTGATTGATGGGGTACATCCGCAGATAATCCATCGGAGTGACGAGCCGGACCGTCTTTTGGTCAAAAGCCATCTTGCGGACCAGGAAATTCAAAAACTCCGGCCCCTCGTACCACCAGTGGCCGTAGAGTTCCGCATCGTAGGGCGAAACGATCAGGGGCTTGCGGCCCATGAAATCGTACAGATGTTCGGATTGCTTCTCGCGGTTGAACATGAAGTTGGCCGCGTGCGAGGCCGTTTTCTCGAGGGCATGGCGCCTCACATACGGCTCTTTGTGATCCGTGCGGCCGGTGATGCGGTAATACTTAATGCCGGTATTGACGCGTATGCCGTCCGGCGTGATGTAAGGGCGGATATATTCGTAATCGAGATCGAAGCCGACGTCGCGGTAAAAGTCGCGGTAATCGAAATCCCCGGGATAGCCTTCGAGTGCCGACCACACCTGCTTGGAGGATTCCATGTCGCGCCCGAAAGCGGCGACCCCTGTCGGGCAGTAGATCGGGGCAAACACTCCGAACTTTGGCCTGGGAGACGCGTGCAAAATCCCGTGGGTGTCGGTCAGAAAATACCGGATCCCAACATTCTTTAAAAATTTATCCACGCCGCCGTAGTAACCGCATTCAGGAAGCCAAATGCCGAGCGGCTTTCGCTCGAAAACGCTTTCGTACTGCCGGACGGAAGTGACGATCTGGCCGCGCACCGCCGCCTCTGTGCGGTTCACGAGAGGAAGAAAGCCGTGCGTCGCGCCGCAGGTGATGATCTCGAGCTGCCCGTTATCCTGAAACCTCTTGAAGGCCCCCACGATGTCACGGTTATAGCGGTTGAGGTAGGTGTCCCGGGCGCGCGTGAATTCCCAATAATAATGCAGGGCCGTCTCGTGAAACTCCGGTTGAAAACGGGTTCGGTCGATCTCGCGCCCCGCGAGCTCGATCAGTTGATGGATGTGCCGCAGATAACGGTCCTGGAGCAGCGGGTCTCTGAGCATGGAAATCAGGGGCGGTGTCAAAGACATCGTCAGGCGGACCGGAACCCGGTCGCGCTCCAACCCCTCGAACATGTGGATCAGCGGGATGTAGGTCTCGGTAATGGCTTCGTAGAGCCAATTTTCTTCGAGGAAATAGGAGTGCTCGGGATGGCGGACAAACGGAAGGTGCGCGTGCAAAACAATCGACAGCAAACCCTTTTCCATGTGAGGTGTAGTTCCCTTCGAAATTTGTTGCTGGAATTAATCCGTCGGCTTCAGAATGGGCGCGGGACGCTCCGTCCTACGGTCCACCACCGGAGTAATGATCCGCTCCTCGATGCCGTCCGCGGAATAAGCATGCGCATCCAGAACATAGTGCCCGTCGGGCAGCGCAAAGCGAAGGGAGAACGTCCCGTCCGGACGAAGCTTGATCTCCCGGCCCTGCAGCGTCACCCGGGCATCGGGCTCGGTGGCCCCGTAAACGATCAGTTCACAGTCCAGAATGAACCAAAATCCCCTCTTCTTGCCCGGAATCTTGACCGGACTGGCCATGCTGGAAAGCAGGCCGGCGCCCGATCCCGAAGAAATGGCCCCCATCAGCCGCTCTTCCATCATCTTTTGAAGCTCGGCCGAACTTTTGCCGACTTGGAACCCGCCCGACAAAGCATACATCTTGTCGAAATCGATCCCCATCCAGTGCTCGTCGATCACCTCCGACATCCCGGCGCGGGGCGTGGTAATGCGGTTCGAGCAGGCCAGGGCGATAAAGCGCCCATCGCGGTGGAGCAGTCCGATTTCCACATAGTAGCTGTGATTCGGCTCGACGTTCAGGTACCAGTTCTTCACGATTCCGTGAAGATAAACGTCGTAAAAAGTTTTATGGTTTTCGTCCGAAACGTCATAGACGCGCAAAACGGCATTGACCTCGTTCCAATTGCCCCCGAGTTCCCGCAGCTTGGCCTCATGATAGTCCTTCTGGATTTCCCAGTAGGAGTAAAGCCAGTGGGGATCGCGCACCATAAGGTAGATGTGGTTGTCGCCGTAGCTATCGGGAAGCTCCCGGGGAGTCTCCCGGTAAACGGGCTGAGGCGCGGGCGGCGGCGCCTTCACGAGCTTCGCGCTTACCTGCTTTTCATTCTCGCTGGCAGCGACTTTTTTCCGGACGACCGCCTGCTTGATCTTTTCATCCACGACCGGAGAAGGGACGAGTTTGGAAGGACGCGCGGAAGCTTTCAAGTCTTGGATGCTTTTGACCGGCTCTTTCACGGGCTCAAGCTTTTTCGCTTTGGCCTTTTTGTCGTCTTCGGAATCTTTCTTCTTGCGCCGGAATAAAGCAGCCATCGTAGAATCCTTTATTGTCTTGATTTGCCGTGATTAAAAGAAGAGAAACTCAAAAAAGACAGTTGGTGTATCGGCAATCAGGGCTGAAAATCTGATGGTAATATATTACAAAACTTCGGCTTTGGACAGATTTTTTTTGACTTTTAATTCAAGCAAAGCGGAAATTGCGCAGGAAATGCAGGGGAGCGAAGCCATACCGGAACTACATTACGCTATTCCTAGGGGCTTGAGTGCATGTCTATCCCAGATCGTGTGGTCAGGGATTAAATATCGGTCAGAGTGAGGGTCAGTTGGCGAGCGTAAACTCCGGAAGCAAGATCCGAAGTCGCAACAGCCTTGTAGGTCACAGGCAGCGTTCCGCTCAAAACCCTTCCGGTGCCGGTGGAGCTTCCCTTCATCGCAAGAGGCACGGCCGAATCCCGGACGGTGATGTAGCTCGAAGAGGCGGGAATGAGCTCCGTGTCGCCGGCCATTTTCGAAAAAGCCCCGACTTGCGCCCGGACATCGACTCCCGGAAAAACTCCGTCGAGCTGGGCCATCACGGCCGGCGCGCCGCTTGCCTGCATCATCCCGTTGGAATTCATCGTGTACTGAATCGTCACGGCATTGGTTTCAGAGCCGCTTGAGGTATTGGGAAAAGCCAGCGTGAAATCCTGCTGAGATCCTGCAAGGTCGAGAGACGGCGGAACTTCGATCGTGACTTTATGCCCGAAGGTTTTTGCGGAGGCCCACACAGAGGGAGCCGGAATCGCCAAACCCAGAACCACCGCCAGCACCACCGCGCGTTTCATCATCGGTTGTTCTCCTCTAGTCTGGATTATACAGGAGGGTTTTCGGTCCGGCAACCCTGCTTCCGGGCCATAAGCGGTCTTCGCACGCCGCTTTAAGAAGTTCCTTTGAACGGTGGAAGACGGGGTTGGGATGACTGAGGAAACGGAGAGGGAGTTTGAAAAAATATTAAAAAAGGTGAGCCCTGGGAAGAAACTTCCTGAGGGCTCAAAAAGAAAGCCCCCGGGACGTTCTGCCTTTCGGGCATTGTCCCGGGGGCCCCTAGTGCCGCCCGCGAATCGTTTAAAGCTTAAACGGTCGTCAACGTGACAAACAGAAGGTGCGTCTGGTTGGCCGTCGATAAGTCGGCGGTTGCAACTGCCTTATAGGTAATGGGAATCGTACCCTTTAACTGCTTCCCATCGCCCGTGGAGGCGGTCTTTTTCGCAACGCCTGTATTGGTCGTTCCGATCGTAACATAGCCGGCACTTGAAGCGATCAGCGATGCATTCCCCGATGTTTTTGTATAGGTCCCGACCTGCGCTTTTAGGTCAAGCCCGGTATACAAGGCATCGAGGTTAACATTAATGGCCGGTTGGCCATCCGCTTGCCTCATGTTATTCGATTCGGCCGTGTAAATGACCGTTTTGGTACTCGATTCCGTTCCCGCCACATAGGTAGGAAAGGATAATGTGATATCCGTAGTATCTGCCGTGAATGTAAGCGTGTCCAGGACACTCACTGTAACGGAATGTCCGACTGTCTTAAAATCGGCTGCGAACAGCATCGAGGGACCACTCAGGGCGAGCACACCACAGATGATCACAATCAACGCAAAATTGAGTTTCTTAATTGACGTTTTCATGTGACACCTCCGTGTAATTTCAATTACAACTTAACTTTAAAAGATTTTAAATAAGTTGTAAATGTATTGATATTGTACACTACGACTCCCTTTCTGTCAAGCGTGTTACTAAAAAAGTTTATTATGTTTTTATCTTAAAGATGAACTCCGTAAGACATTTAATTTAAGCGAGTTAAATCGATTACTGGAAGGAGATCAATTGGAGATTAGCAGTTTAGAAAGACCCTTGGGCAATGGTATTACTCAGAGTCTTTTTTTGCAGAAATGTGAACCGGGAAATGAACTGCGTTATCGATGAAAACACCTGTGCCTGTCTCGAGCTCTTTGCTTGTCACAACCGCCATATCCCCCTCAGGAAGGCTGCTCTGATCCAATTCCAGCGTGGCTTTCGCCGCCGCCAGATCCGGAATCACGAACTTCCCGCTCCGGTTCGTCGTATAGGTTTTGTCCCCCGCAAGGATTTTAACCCCCGCAATCCCCTTTTCAACCGGATCAAATTTGCCGTTTTCATTATCATCGCCGAAAACATAGCCGCTCGCCGTTCTCTGGGCGGCCAGAATCACGGGGTAGTTGATTACGTCTCCCGCAACCCCTTCGAAAACTTTTTCGACCGGCACCAGCGTCTTGTAGCCCTGAGGGATGCTGCCCAAAACCACGCGGATCTTGTTCGGGCCCGGCGTCACTCTCAAAATCGAGTAGAACCCTTCTGAAGCGCTCACCCCCATTTGTCCCGAAGCCAAAGCGATTTGAATGCCCGCCACAGGCACGTCCCCTTTTTCGAAAATCTTATTCCCGTTGACGTCCACGAACACATGGCCCCGAACCTGGATTTGCGGCGCCACGCCGAAATCGACGCGGCTGAAAGTTTTTGGCAACACTTCGATATGCTCCCAGTTCGGAGTCGTAAAATAAAACCCTTCCGGCAGTTTTCCGGAGGCGAGGACCTTCACTTGCCCTTCACGAACCTTGAGCGAATAAAAACCGTCTTTGTCCGTTTCGGCCTTGGCGCCGTCTTCGATGCGGACCTCATAGCCCATAATGCCGGGTTCTCCGTCATCGCGCATCCCGTTAGCGTTGCGGTCCTCGAAGACCGCCCCTTCGATCCGTCCGGATTGCGGAACATAGAGCTTCGTGTCCCACATCATCTGAAGGCCGGTCACGAATGAAAACTCCGCCTGGTCCGGCGCACCGATATTCGAGCGGATCATCGCGGCCCGCACCTGCGCAAAGAGGCTTCCGACATCGCGCACGTAGAAATTGGCGCCCGTACGCCCTTCAAGGCGCTCTTCGTTCAGGAAAGGCTGATGAATTTTCCCGTAGGTCTGCGCATCTTTGGAGTACCGAACATCCAGATTGACGCTCATAGGGATTTTCCGGAAGGCGTGCGTCCAGCCCCCTTCGACCACGAACTGCTGGGGATAGGTCACCTTGGAGGGCGACGTCCACACATCGAGTTCCTTGAGCTCGTTGCGGTAGTAACGCGCCGAGGCATACCATCCGCCTGCAAAATAAAGGGACCCGCCGCTGCCGACTTCCCAGCGCGTCGAATTGAAACCCGGCGTATTGCGCGCCTTCCGGTAAGCATCGTAGGCCGCCGAAATGAAAGCGCTCGAGCGCTTGAGCCATTTCGAGCGGAAATAAACGTCCTTCGTAAAAACTTCATTGAACCGTTTCTGAGTATAGGGGAAAGAAGCGGCAAACTGATCGACGAACCACATCCGGAAATCGTTGGAAAAGCCGTAGGGCAGGCGCCAGCGCACGCCGCCTTGGGCCAGCTTCACGTAGTCGCGGGGCCGGTCCGGGTTGACGGACAGATGGTTGCGGACCAACCCAAGGTCGCCGTCGATCATGATGGCATCGCTGTTCACAAACGGCATGAGAGGAAAAGCGTCGATGCGGGTCTGGTAACCTCTCGCGCCCCGGTCCATGACCGTTCCGGGAATCGTCGCGTAGTGATTGTCCACGCTGAACCACCGTCCTTCGACGCGGCTCCAGCGGTTCTGAAAAATCGGACGCAGCTGGGCTGCGGGCCGGATCCGGTTGTCGAACGCCCCCTCGCCCTTGAGCTGAACATACGGAAACCGAAAGTCGAAGAGCGCGTTGTAGTTGTTCTTGGATTGATACTCATTTCGCTGGTTGTTCCATTGATGAAAGCTTCCGAGCGAAACCGTCCCGTTCTTCCACACGTGATAATCCGCGCGCTGGCCGACGACATTGCCTTTGACCTTGCGGTCCTGAATGCCGGCCGGATTATCGATCATGGACCCGTCCCGCTTGGCCCCGAGAAAAAAGCTGGTGTCGAGCTGTCCGGCCTTCGGTGACATCCACCGGCTTGAGGAAGGCAGGAGGGAGATCCCGTTGATCCTCTCTCCGGGAAACCCGAAGTCGGACAAGGAAACGAATTGTTCCCCCGCCGTAATGTCGTAGTGTTTGAGGAGCGGTAAGTCGGTGTCATAGAGACCTCCCCAGAAATCGCGCGGAATCGCCACCGACTTCTCCATCTCATGTTCCTTGCGGTATTCGTAAAAGAGGGACCCGTCGAATTCGCCGTAAGGGGTACGGCCGGATGAGCGGACGCGGTGGTTGTAAATTTTCTGGGCTTCCGTGGCTCTCGGAAGAACGCGCCCTTCGTTCAGGAACGACCAGGTGGTATCGTAGTAGACTTTGAAAGAACGGGCCCTTTTCATTTGATAAAGCTTCGAGCCCTGCATGACGGTCTTTTCGATGAGCATCCGCTCCTGGCGCGGGCGCACGACCACGATCCGGTAACTTTTGACGCCCTCGGCTTCCCACACCAGAATCGAAGTTTCGCCCACCCGGAGGCCTTTGATCACGAGAGCATTGGGAAGCGTTTCGGCGACGACTGCAATTTCGGGCGTCTTGACCAAATGAAAACCGGGTTTGCTGGCGGGGATTGAGAGGGTTTTCCCAGCCTCGACCTCATAGGACTGGACTTTGACTTTCTGGGTCAGATCCTCGGAACCGCCGGTGCGGACGGTATGACCGGGGATGGAAACCGGAGTCACCGGGAGAGTTTCAGCGTAGAGGGAAGGCCCGGCCCGGGCCGTCAAAAAAGCGGCCAGGAGGCCGGCAATGACCGCACAATGACGCCGAAAAAGAAACATGCCTGCTCGCTTTCAAAAGGAAGCGTTTGGGCCCGGGCGCTTCAGGCCACTGTAAAGTCGGTCTCCCGGACGATCACTTCCGTCGTCTCCGGCCCGAGCTCGAAACTGGCCACGAGATGATAGCGTCCCGGAGCAAGGGTGCTGTCCCAGAAGGTCTCCGAGGCCCCGCGGTCTCCCGGAAACGTTCTCAGGGCATTCAGATTTTCCTTGGCCACCAGGGCCTGATTTTGGTCGAGGATGAAAAAACTTCCCTCGACAAGAATATCGGCATTCCCGGCGTTTTCAAAAACATATTGGATCTTCATCGGCTCGCCTTCGGCCGGAGGGGTAACCTGGAAATCCTGGAGATTCCCGGTCCGCTGGACGGTCCCTGTCACGTCGAGGAAGACAAGGACCCCAAGCCGCGGTTGTATTTCGACGGAGGTCGCAGGACTTTCGGCCGTCCCCGAGTTCGCCTCCGCGTTTTGAACGGTCGATCCGCGGAAGAAAACAACGGCCGTACTCCCCCCGGAAGAGTCCTGGGGCGTCGCAATCAGGAATTTCACGTCTTTGTATTCCCCGGGCCGGATGACGCACTCGGATTCGTTGAGGAGGATCCACTTCGCGCAGGAATAGGGCAGCGTCCCGGGCGCAAGAAAGACCCTCGCCAGTTTTCCTTCCTCGTCCACGCGGTTGCCCAGATCGTTGACCTCGACGAAAACCTGCATGGGTTGAGCGCTTTTATTCCAGACACGGACTTCGGCCGCCTGAGATTCGCCGGGCTTTCCGGCCAAACGGATGATGGAAGGCGAAATGGATATCCCGAATCCTCCGGTTTTAGCCGGTTCTTCGGCGGCGCGGACCCCAGTGCCAAGAGACAGGGAAAAAATCCCAAGGGCAACGGCAATCCTTACGATCATCTTCGGCATCATAACGCTCCCTTTCCCTAGTTGGCGTCCACGCGATAGTTCACGGTGTTTCGGTAATTGCCGGCCCGCTGTGCCGCGGGGACCGTCATTTCGTAGGTCACTAAAATCGACGCGGGCGATCCCGCAGAATCGGAAAAATAAATTTCCTGGGACCCCGGGCGAAGCGGCGTCCCGTCCGGGACACGGATCAAACCGCTTCCGGCCTCCTGCTCGACCCGGAACCGGATGGCCTCATAAGGAAGGACCGCGCCGCTCTGGTTCATCGTATCGCCCTGCAGGGTCTGCGTGAGAATATACGGACGCCCGAGCGTCGTGTTCACGCTCAGCCGAACCTGGACCACCGAGGTGTCGCTCACAGGCTCACCGTTTTGGTCGAGGCTCTTCAAATTTCCGAACTCCAGCGAGGTCCCAGCATTGACGAACTGGACCTCGAGATGCAAAATGCCCGGGACCTGTCCGGACCCCGGGACGGTCATCATCAGCAGCAGCGCCGGCACGGCAAAAATCAGCCGCCACGCTGACAACTTAAAACGTTTCGGCATCAATGGAAACATTTCCATAATAGCTCCCTGCTCCGTAAGACCTCGCGTTCGCAACCGAATAGGCGATCGTAAAGCGGTCGCTTCCGCCGCCCGCCGCGGAATTGAAAATCGCCGTACGTCCCGCGGGCACCGGGCTCATGCCCGGCACTTCGCTGGCGCCCCCTTGAGCCCCGTTGGAAACCCGGTAGAGAAGCTCCGCCGGCGGAAAAATGTCGCCCGAACCACTCATCATATCGGACTTGACGGTATGATAGACGCGGTATCGCTCAGGACTATTCGTGACAATTTGAACCTCGAGCGTTTCCACCGGCGCGTCGACTCCCGAAACGATGGGACCGAGCCGCACGTTTGACGCGCCTGAAACGGACTGAGTTTTGACGGCCGTAGCCGGCTCGATGCTGAAGGACAAATTAACCGTTTGCGTGTCCGATTCGGCAAAGGCGGCCGAACCGGAAAGCAGAAAAATGAAAAATCCGGCAATCCATCGACTTTTATTTTGCATGGTTCCGCTGCTTCGTTTGAGATCCCTCGCCGAATCCCTGCATGGCTCGGGATGACCTCTCGGGGAAAAGATCCGAGAGGTCAATTATCCGCAAAAGTGACAATGATGACGACCGTGTGCTGTCCTGCCGACAAATTCTGCGCGGCCGCGGCCCTGTAAGTGATACTGGCCGTGCCGTCGACGATCAGACCGCTTCCCGATTGAATGACCTTGTTGGCAAGCCCCGTATCCAGAGTGCCCAAGGTCGCGAACCCGGACCGCGAAGGAACCAAAACGGCATCGCCGCTCTTTTTTGAAAAAGCCCCCATCTGAGCTTGAAAGTTGATTCCCGGCAAATCCTGATCGACCCGGGCCGACACAAGGTCCGTCATCCGGGTGACGCTGTTGCCCGAAAACGTATAATTCACGGAGACCTCGTTGGTCACGGCCCCTTGCCGGTAATTGTCGAAGGTCAGCTGAAACGAAGACTGATCGGAAGTAAAATCGAGAGAGCGGGTCACGTCGAGGTTGATGACGACATCGCCGCCGCCGAAACCATATGGGCTTGCGGCAAGGCATAAAACCCCGATGAGGAAAAGGATGAATTTCGTCTTCATCAAGGATCAATTATAGCCGCGAACCCCGGGGCTGTCACGTTTCTTCGAATGAAATGAATGGATAGGCGGGATCAGGATTTGGCGCAGAGGTTCCGGAGGAAATTCGAGACCAGCTGTTCCTGCTTCGTCCCCGGCACCAGGAAGGCGTCGTGCCCGTAAGTCGAATCGATCTCGCAGTAGGTCGCGTCGACGTGGCGCCCCTTGAGCTGCCGGACCATGTTGAGCGACTGGTACGACGGATACAGCCAGTCCGACTTGCAGGCGATCACGAGAAAGCGGGTGCGGATCGTATCCGCTTTCGCGATCAGCCGGTCGCCCGACAAATCGAAGTAATCCATCGCCTTCGTGATATACAGGTAAGAATTCGCGTCGAAGCGCTTCACAAAGTTGTCGCCCCGGTAGTGGAGATAACTTTCAACCTCGAAGTCCGCCGAGAATTTGAAGCTGTAATCCCCCTCCTTGAGCCGCCGCGAGAATTTTTCCTCCATCGACTGGTCGCTCATGTAGGTGATGTGCCCGATCATCCGCGCCACCGCCAGCCCTTTTTCGGGCTTCTCTTGCTTGCCGTAATAATCGCCATGGTTCCAGGCAGGGTCCGCCATGATCGCCTGGCGCCCGACTTCGTCGAAAGCGATTTGCTGGGGCGTATGCTTCGAAGTCGCCGCGATCGGAATCGCCGAGCGGATCATCTCCGGGTAAAGCGCCACCCACTGGAGGACCTGCATCCCGCCCATCGATCCGCCGATGACGCTCAAAAGGCTCCGGATCCCGAGATGGTCGATCAAATGCTTCTGCGCCCGGACCATGTCGCCGATCGTAATGATCGGGAAATCCAGGCCGTAGGGGCGTCCCGTCGCAGGATTCACCGACGAAGGCCCCGTGCTTCCCTTGCATCCTCCGAGAACGTTCGAACAGAGGACAAAATATTGGTCGGTGTCGAGCGGCCTGCCGGGCCCGATCATGAAGTCCCACCAGCCGCGCTTCGTTTCGCCCTCGTGAAGCCCCGCCGCATGCGCGTCTCCCGACAGGGCATGGACCACCAGGATGACGTTGGACTTCTCCGGGTTTAACCGGCCGTAAGTCTCATACGCCAAGGTAATCGGCCCGAGGGTGCGCTTGCACTCGAGCTCGAGACCGCCGGGCGGCTGCGCAAAAGTAAACGTTTGGGGCTCGACAATTCCTAACTCGTTACCCTTCATTGAAGGTACTCCTGAAACAGCCAGGTGGAAAGATAACGTTCCCCGCAGGACGGAAGCAACGCAACGATCGTCTTGCCCTCGGACTCCTTGCGCTTCGCGACCTCGAGCGCCGCCCATAGCGCGGCGCCGCTCGAAATCCCCACGAGAAGCCCCTCTTCGCGGGCGGCCCTGCGGGCAATCTCCCCGGAGTCTTCGTGCGCGACCCCGATCACCTCATCGAGGATCTTCGTGTTTAAAATGCTCGGCACGAATCCCGCGCCGATCCCCTGGATCTTGTGCGGGCCGGGTTTTCCGCCCGAGAGGACCGGCGAGTCCTTGGGCTCCACGGCAATGATTTTCACGGAAGGCTTTTTCTGCTTCAAGACCTCCCCCACGCCGGTGATCGTTCCGCCCGTTCCCACCCCCGCGATAAACACGTCGACCTTTCCGTCCGTGTCGCGCCAAATTTCTTCCGCCGTGGTTTTGCGGTGAATTTCGGGATTCGCGGGATTATCAAACTGCTGCGGCATGAAACTATTCGGGGTCTTTTGAACGAGCTCCTGGGCCTTTTCGATGGCGCCGCGCATCCCTTTGGACCCCTCGGTCAGGACCAATTCGGCTCCGAAAATCTTGAGGAGCTGGCGGCGTTCGATGCTCATCGTATCCGGCATGACCAAAACAAGGCGGTACCCGCGGGCCGCGGCCACAAAAGCCAGCGCAATGCCCGTGTTGCCGCTCGTGGGCTCGACGATCAGCGTGTCTTTTTTGAGTTTCCCGGCCTTTTCAGCGGCATCGATCATGGCCACGCCGATGCGGTCCTTGACGCTCGAAAGCGGATTAAAAAACTCCAGCTTCGCAAGCACCGTCGCCTTGAGCCCCGCGCTCAAGCGATTGATTCTGACAAGCGGCGTATTTCCGATGGTTTCCGTAATATCGCGGCAGATGCGTGTCATAAAGGGCCCCCGTATTTAAACAGCCTTTTTCAGAGCTTGGTCGATGTCCGCCGTAATGTCCCCGACATGTTCGATGCCGATCGACAAGCGGATAAAGTCCGGCGTCACTCCCGTCGCGAGCTGCTCCTGCGGCGAAAGCTGCTGGTGCGTCGTCGTCGCCGGATGGATCGCCAAGCTCTTGGCGTCTCCGACGTTGGCCAAATGCGAAATCAATTCCAGCGAATCGATAAATTTTTTCCCCGCCGCCGCTCCGCCCTTGATGCCGAAGCCTAAAATGGCCCCGGCCCCCTTGGGCAGGTATTTTTTGACCCGGTCTTTTTCGGGACTGGATGCCAACCCCGGATAATTCACCCAGGAAACCTGGGGATGTTTTTCAAGATGACTTGCCACTGCAAGCGCGTTCTCCGAATGTCTCGGCATTCGCAGGTGCAAGGTTTCCAGGCCTTGTAAAAACAAAAACGAATTGAAGGGCGACAGCGCCGTACCGAGGTCCCGCAAAAGCGTCACGCGAGCCTTGATAATGTACGCGATGTTGCCCATCGGCTTGAGCGCCTCGACGAAATTGATTCCATGATAACTCGGATCGGGAGCGCCGATCAAAGGGAATTTGCCGCTCGTCCACTCGAATTTTCCGGAATCGACGATGATCCCGCCGAGCGAAGTCCCGTGGCCGCCGATGAATTTCGTCGCCGAATAGACCACGATATCCGCGCCGTGATCGATCGGACGCAGCAGATAAGGAGAAACGGTATTGTCGATCACGAGCGGCAGGCCGTTCTTGTGCGCCACTTGGGCAATCCCCGTAATATCGGCCACGTCCAGCTTGGGATTGCCGATCGATTCGGCGTAAACGGCCTTGGTCTTCGCCGTGATGCTCTTCTCGAGCCCCTCGAGATCGTTGGACTTGACGAATTTGACCGTGACGCCGAGGCGCGGAAACGTGTAATGAAAAAGATTGTAGGTCCCCCCGTAAAGGTTGTCGGCGGAAACGATCTCGTCGCCCGCCTGCGCGATGTTCAGAAGCGCAAGCGTAATGGCGGACTGCCCGCTCGAGACAGCCAAAGCCCCGACCCCGCCGTCCAGGGCCGCCATGCGTTTTTCCAAAACGTCCGTCGTCGGGTTCATCAAGCGCGTGTAAATGTTCCCGAACTCTTTAAGCCCGAAAAGATTGGCGGCATGCTCCGTGCTTTTGAACTGATAAGAGGTCGTCTGATAAATAGGAACCGCCCGCGAGCCCGTCGTCGGATCGGGCTCCTGCCCGCCGTGCAGCGCCAGCGTTTCAATTTTCAACTTCGAATCGATCTTGCTCATGGTCTGTCTCCTGTTCAAGATTTATGAGATCCCTCGCCCGCCTTCAGAGGACTCGGGATGCCCCCTCAAAAAAACGGGGGTCAGATTTGATAATCGACATAAAAACCGCGCAAACGCGCCAGAAGATCCTCGAAGTTCATCTGCAGCTCGCTTGCCAGCAGTTGGTTGGCCCGGTCCCAAATTCCGGAAATCAGCTTCTCGGACTCAAGACTGCTCTTGCTCAGCTTGACCCTCTCCAAGATATGGCTATCCACCGCGGCAAGAACCTCCGCAAGTGAAATACTCGATGGGTGCCGGGTCAAATAATATCCGCCGCCCATGCCCCGCGAGCTGCCGACCAGTCCGGCATCCTTGAGGCGCGAAAGGATTTGAACCAAAAATTCCTTGGGGATCCTCTGGGCCTTCGCAAGATCGCTCAACTGCAAGGGAATGCTGTCGTTGGCATGCCCGGAAAGCTCCAGCATGGCCCTGCAAGCGTAATCAATTTTTGCCGGTAATTTCATCGTCAAATTCCTCGCAAGGAGCAGTATATTACTTACATGATAAACATTGTCAAGTATTAAATTTTAAGCGCTTCCCGACTGTTTTCAGAGGTGGCTCAAGGTGAGTAATTTACGGCTCGAGAGCGTGCGTTAATTCGGCGATCAGGTCTCCGGCATTTTCGATGCCGACCGAAACGCGGATCGTTTGAGGAGTTATTCCGGAGGCGTTGAGGCCCTCTTCTCCCATCGAGGCGTGGCTCATGGTCCAAGGGTGCTCGATCAGCGACTCGACGCCGCCGAGCGACTCGGCGAGCTGGAAGATTTTCGTCTTGCCGAAAAAGGATTCGAGCGAAACTTTCTTGGTATCCAGTTCAAACGCAAGCATCCCGCCAAAACCTTTCATTTGCTTCTTGATCAGGTCTTGCTGCCGATGGCTTTTGAGGCCGGGGTAGTAAACTTTCGTCACGCGCGGGTGCCCTTCGAGAAACGCCGCAATCTTCAGCGCGTTGGCCTGATGGGCCTCCATCCGGCATGCGAGCGTCTTGACGCCCCGCAAAACCAGCCATGCGTCAAAGGGCGCTTCGCTGACTCCGAGGGCATTGACATAAAAACGGATTTTCTCCTCCGCCTTCTTTTCCCTCCAGACGATCGCCCCGCCGACGACGTCGCTGTGCCCGTTGATGTACTTGGTCGTCGAATGCACAACGGCATCGGCCCCGAACTCGAAGGGGCGCTGAAAATACGGGGACAGGAAGGTGTTATCGACCACGCTCATGATCCCGCGTTTGGCGGCAAGCGCCGTCACGGCCTGCAGATCGACGATATGCAGAAGCGGATTCGACGGCGTCTCGATCCAAATCATTTTAGTTTCCGGGCGAATGGCCTTTTCGATGGCCTGGACATCCATCATATTCACGAAGGAGAAGGAAAGCCCCCGGTTCGAGAAAACATCCTTGAAAAGGCGATAGGTCCCACCGTAGATGTCGCTGCCCGTGACGATGTGGGTCCCCGGCTCGCACAAAAAGAGCATCGTGGTAATCGCCGCCATCCCCGTCGCCGTGGCCGCCGCGCCGATGCCGCCTTCGAGAGCGGCGATGTTTTCTTCAAGCGCTGTGCGGGTAGGGTTCCCGCTGCGCGTGTAATCGTAGCCCTTGTGTTTGCCGGGGCTCTCAAAACGGAAAGTCGAGGTGGGATAAATCGGAGTGATGACGGAGTTGTACTGGGAGTCCTTCGCCGTGCCCGCAACCACCGCTTTCGTCTCAATCTTCATCGGCCGCGGCCCGCGAAAGGGGACAGACATCCAAGGACGTCTGTCCCCTTTCTTGGGATCCTATTCATTTTTTTTCCTTCAAATATTTCTCCAGATCGTCACAGCCGCCGATCAGCTTGCCGTCCATGAAGATCTCAGGCGTCGTCATCCGGCCGCTGACCGCATGAAGGGAGCGCGAAGAAATCTTCCGGGTCACCGGAATCTCTTCGTACTCATAGCCGTGCTTTTTCAGAAGGACCTTCGCCTTCGCGCAGTACGGGCAGCCTTCTTTTGCGAAAAGCGTGGCAAATTTCGGCGCTTTCACTTTCGGGTCCAGGTACTTAAGCATCGTCATCGCGTCGGATACTTCGAAGGGGTCCCCCTCCACTTCCGGCTCGATAAACATTTTTTTAATGACCCCGTCTTTCACGAGCATCGAATACCGCCAGGAGCGGTGACCGAAGCCGATGGCCGACTTGTCGACGAGCATCCCCATCCCCTTGGAAAACTCCCCGTTGCCGTCGCCGATAAAGGTAATACGCTCGGCCTCCTGGTCTTTTTTCCAGGCATTCATGACAAAAGCGTCATTGACGGAAAAACAGACGATGTCGTCGACCCCGTTTTCCTTGAATTTTGATGCCAGCCGGTTGTAGCCCGGCACGTGAGTCGAAGAGCAGGTGGGCGTAAAAGCCCCGGGCAGGGAAAAAACGACTACCGTTTTCCCCTTAAAAAGGTCATCGGTCGTGACGTCTTTCCAACCCTCTTCGGTTCTTGTCTTAAAAGTTACGCTGGGAACTTTTTGGCCTTCCGAATTCTTCAGCATTTTGCTTCTCCTTTGGGTGATCGAGAAGTTAACAAGGGATAAAAATGCAGCGCACACAGGCGTGTGCGCTGCATAACGTTCGGCATAGAAATCAGCTAATCACCCACTGTAACGCTACCTGCCGTCCATTAGTTCCCGAGGACGGCATTACCGCCCTTTGTTACCGCCGCCCTTGCCCTGATTGCGGTTAGGACTCGCTCCGGGTCCGCCCTTGGGACCCTTCGGGTTTTCCCAATTCGTCCCAGGCCCACCCTTCGCGCCCGGAGGATTGTTATCCCGGTCCATGCCCTGTCCGCGATTGGGACCTGCACCCGGTCCGCCCTTGGGGCCCTTCGGATTTTCCCAATTCGTCCCCGGGCCGCCCTTCGCTCCGGGAGGATTATTGTCTTTATCCATTTTCGGAGGATACCCCGCGGCTTTCCGGTCCTGGTTGAGTTCTTGTCTTGCCGTTTTGATATCCTGCTTATCCTGCTTCCTCTGCGCCACATTTTCCTGGTGCATGGCCTTCAGCTGATCCTCGAGCGACTTGGCTTTTTCCTTGTCTCCCGAGGCACGGGCTGCCTTGATTTGATCTTGCAACGTTTTTTCTTCCGTTTTGCCCGCTTGCGCGCTGGCTTTCATCTCGTCGCGCTGTTGAGCGATCGCCTGCTTGTCACTTGTAAGCGTCTGCTTCCAATCCGTTTGAGCGGCCTCGCCCTCGGCAAAACCGGCTCCCGGTCCGCCCAGAACTAAACACGTCAAACCCATCATAAGAAAAATGTTCTTCATACTTCCCCCCTGTTTTAGAGTATTAATTTACGTCCGACGCCTTGATTACGCAACAGGAATTTCCCCCTCATTCCCTTTCAGGTTTTGGTTGTACTTTAGACGCAAACCTTTTAGACTTTCTTCAAACCGGGAGGGGAAATGACCGAAGCCGCGTGCCGGCCGTCGTTTATCAAACATTATGGGGCATCCTGTGTGCTTCTCGGAGCCATCGCCACAGGAGCCGTTCTTGGCATCCTCCTTGGGGGCCGCGCCGCCGTTCTCAAGCCCTTCGGCGACATCTTTTTGAATCTCCTCTTCACCGCGGTCGTCCCGCTAGTCTTTTTTTCGATCGCCTCCGCCATTGCCGAAATGGCGGACCTCGGCAGGCTCGGGAAAATCCTCCTCTGGATGATTGTCATCTTCGTCGCCACCGGGCTGATTTCTTCGTCCCTTATGGTCCTGGCTGTGCAGATCTATCCGCCGACCGCCGACGTTTCGCTTCCTTCGGGACTCACAGGCGGCATGGCCCAAGCCAAATCCGCCGCGCAAATCTTGAGCGCGTTCACTGTCCCGGACTTTGCCGATCTCCTCTCGAAGAAAAACATGATGGCGTTGATTCTCTTTTCCGTTTTGACCGGCCTGGCCTCGGCCATGACCCGCGAAAAAGCTAAGGCGTTTTCGGATTTCTTGAGCGCCGGGAACCAGGTCATGATGAAAGTGATCGCGCTCATCATGCTTTATGCCCCGGTAGGCCTGGGGGCCTATTTTGCCTACCTGGTCGGGGTCTTTGGGCCGGAGCTTTTGAAGTCCTACCTGCGTGTCGTCGCGCTGTATTATCCGGTTTCGCTGCTTTATTTTTTGGTGGGGTATTCCCTTTACGCGCTTTTGGCCGCGGGACTTCCCGGAGTCCGAACATTTTGGTCGTGCATCTTGACTCCGGCCCTGACCGCACTCGGAACCGGAAGCAGTCTTGCAACGGTCCCCTCCAACATCCGCGCCGCCGATGAAATCGGGGTCCCCCGCGATATCAGCCGGATCGTCATCCCGGTCGGGGCCACGATTCACATGGACGGCACTTGCATCTCCGCCATCGTCAAAATCTCTCTCCTGTTCACCCTTTTTGGAAAACCGTTTACGGGTTTCGAGACTCTCGCAACGGCCGTCGGAATCGCGCTCTTGAGCGGGATGGTCATGAGCGGCATCCCCGGCGGCGGATTCACGGGCGAACTCTTGATCGTCACGCTCTACGGATTTCCGCCCGAAGCCCTGCCCATCATCTCGATGGTCGGGACCCTGGTCGACCCTCCGGCCACCGCCGTCAACGCCATCGGCTCGAACACGACAAGCATGCTGATTGCCAGAATTCTCGGTGGGAAAAATTGGCTGCCCAAACTCGCCTGCTTCAACGCCATCAGGTAAAAAAAGATAGCCGGATCCGCCCCAAACCGAAGCATTTTAACCTGTTACACGCCAAAGAGTTACAATCACGCCTAAGAGAACCGTCTCTCCGAGCAGAGGCCGCGGGTTAGAAAAACACTTAACTATGTGCTACTTTTACATATAGAGACAGTCGCTGGGCTTTATTGAAAGGCATTGAATAAAAACATTATATGATGACCCGTTTGACTCATAAAATTTTAAGTGCGTCCGCTCTCGTCGTGGCGAGTTTATTTTTCTTATCCTCGCAACTCTACGCGCTTCCGAAAGACCCCGAAATCGTCGCCGGCGAAATCAAATTCGAAAAAATCAACGATACGACTTTGAACATCACGGCCTCTGACCGCTCGATCGCCAACTACGGGTCTTTCGATATCGCCGCGAACGAAACAGTGAATTTCTTTTTGCCGGACATCAACGCCTTTACGCTTTCGCGCGTCACCGGCGGAGCGCCGACCCAAATTCTCGGCCACCTGAATGCGAACGGAAATCTTGTTTTCGTAAACGCGGACGGCATCACTTTCGGAAATACTGCGGACGTCAACGTCGGAGGTTTGATGGCTTCGACCCGCGACATCCAAAACAAAGATTTTCTGGAAGGCCGCTATGTTTTCGGAAACGAACTCCAGAATCCCGGAAAAATTTTGGCCCAGCTGGTCAACAACGGAATGATCCGCGCGCGGGAAGGCGGGTTTGCGGTTTTGATCGGAAGCGCGGTTGAAAACACCGGCACGATCGTCGCTCCGCTGGGGACCGTTTCGCTGTCATCCGGCGACAGGGTCACGGTGGGCATTTCCGAGAACGGCAAAATTTCAATCGCCATCGACGAGCCCGTCTCGGGCGAGGTCTTCGATTCGAAGGGCAACAAGGTCAGCGATCAGATTTCGAACAAAGGCACGCTCGAAGCAAACGGAGGCCACGTCCTCCTCAAGGCCGACGCCGCCAGAAACATTTTCCGCCAGGCGGTCAACCTCGAGGGCCATGTCCGGGCCGATAAAGCCGTCATGAAGAACGGGGTCGTCGAGATTGTCGCTTCGGGCCCCATCCGAGCCGCAGCCGACGTCTCCGCCAAGGAAGGAGAAATCACGATCGCCTCCGGAGAGAGCATCACCTTGTCGGGTTCCTATAGGGCCCCCGGAGGATCGGTGGCTTTTGGCGCCCAAGACCATATCAAGATTGAAGATACGACCTATACCGAGGGAAATACGGTCTTTTCGGCTTCTCGGGATATCCTAGTCAACGCTGATGTTACAACGGATTCCGGAGACCTCAGCTTCCTCGCCGATGCGGACTTCGACGGCGAAGGGGCCTTCTTGCAGGCCCCGGGGACGACCGTCCAGACCACGACCTTCGGAAACATCACCATTCAGAGCTCCGGTCAAAGCACCCTGGCCAACATCATTTCGGCCGGGGATGTCACGCTGAAGCAGGCCGGCGCCCAGGTCGAATATCTCCAGCTTCCCGACTCGACTGTGGTCGCTCACGGCTCCCTGACGATCGAATCCGGGGTGACTCTCAAGGCCGCCAATACTTCGTATGAGATCTTTAAAAACTGGATAAATTTTGGCGTCTTTTTTCCGGAGATTTCGCTCGTCCGGCTTTCGGGGCCCGAAGAAGCCCTGGTCCTCGGCGACAACGAGTTCAATGATTTCTCGGTCACCGAGCCGGGTAAGACCGTCAACTTCGAGGCCGGAAAAGTCCAGAAGGTTGCCGGGACTTTGACCCTGACCGGCGGCTTCGGCAAGCTTCTCCTTTTGCGTTCGACTCAGCCCGACATTCCGTGGAAAATCGATGCGCGGGGCGCCCGGGACATCGTTCACGTCGAAGTCATGGATTCAACCAATATCAATATCCACGGTCCGCCTTTAACTCCGGAGCATTCTAAAAACTCCCTCAACAATACCGGTTGGGATTTCTCTCAGGCAGGCCCTGTTTGGACAGGTAATTCTTCCCTCGATTGGTCTAATCCTCTTAATTGGGACGGCGGTTTTATCCCCGGAATCGGGGATATTGCGCGTTTCAGCCAACTTTCTTCCGATTCTATCGTTGATTCTTCATTCGCGGGTTTCATCCACTCGCTCGTGCTCGAACCCGGCTATCAGGGGACGGTTTGGCTCGCCCGCGACCTCACCGTGAGCCATGATGTCACCCTGGCCGGAGGGACATTTGCGGCCGGATCTCACACCATCACGGTCGGCCAAAACTGGTCCAATTTTGGCGGCCATTTTGAGGCCGGGACCTCCACTGTCGTGTTCAACGACGCCCTGAAAGTCACGACGATTTCCGGCGAAAATACGTTCTTCGACTTCACGTCTGTGACCCCCGAAAAGGTCATCCGGTTCGAAGCCGGCAAGCTCCAGAGCATCCTCGGAACCTGGAAAATCCGGGGCGCCTATGCGTTACCAATTAGTCTTTTTTCAACGCTAAAGGGAAGTCAATGGATGGTGGATCCGCGCGGGCCAAGGGATATCAGCTACTCTCGAGTCGAGGATTCCTATAACCGTAATCCGGAAGAAATCATCATGACATTTGCCAGCAACCGCGGGAATAGCTATAACTGGGACCCGGTCATGACTTGGACCAACGAAAAAGGGAGCGGTGTGTGGTCCGAACCGGAGAACTGGACGAACAACAACGGAATCGATCCCCCGGGGCCCGGTGATGACGTAGTTTTTGATGCTACTTCGATAGATCCTTCAATTATGAATGCCGATTTCACTATCAACAATTTGACGATCGACGCAACCTATACTGGGACCATCAGCCTCCGTGGATCCCTGGCCGTTAACGGGACAACCTCGGTATCAGGCGGACAATTAGCGTTCGCACCAACAGGCGAATATCAAATGCTCACTTTTGATGGCGCCTACACACAAGCCGGCGGGATTTTCTCAGCCTCATTTTCTTTTGACAACTGTTATATCACTTTCGCCAGTGACTTCGAACTGTCGCTCGGAACTTTCATGGTCGGCGGGACTTTCACGCCCGAGGTATCCTTTTTTGGCGACTACACCCACAGCGGCGGCACTTTTAACGGCGGATCGGCAGCCTATATTTTCAAAGGAAATGAGTCGACCGTCGACGTTTGCCCGGCCGGCAACGAATTTGCCGACCTGACCATCAGTAAAAATAACGGCCAGGCCTTGATCATCACAGCCGGCGATACGCTGAGGGCCACCCACGCACTGCACTTGGATGACGGCGTCGTTAATGCCGCAGATGCTAACCAACCGGGGACCATTGAGTCGGGAGGCACTCTAACTCTCGGCGCCGACTTTGACGGAGGAACCGGCACCATCAAAATTGTAGACGGCACAGCAACTCTTTATGGAGGACACCTTCCCAATCTCATTCTCGAGGGGGGCACCGTCGACGCAGGTTCAGGGCTCCGCTTGGACGGTGATTTTACACTGCTTTCTGGCGTATTCAGAGCAGCTGGGACCCTCTACGTGAAAGGCAATTGGTCCAAAACCGGTGGGACCGCGGATCTCTCCTCCGCCACGGTTGATTTCACCGCAGGCTTCTTTGACACACAAACTCTGGATTCCGGCTACGCCCTATTCTACGACATCCGCCATACCGGCCAAGGCATTCTGAAGTTGCTAAACACCGGTTTGAGGGTCGACAATTTCAATCAATCAAACGGCAGCTTTGACGCCAATAACCAGAACGTCACCGTCAACAACAATCTCATCCTCACCGCGGGAATATTCAAGACCGGCCGGAACGGCCTGATCACCCTAACGGGAAGCGTTCTCATATCCGGTAACTCGGAATTTCATTTTGAGTCTGCCGATATCGACAATCAAGTCGTAAACAATACCACGTCATGGACGAATCAAGGCGGAAAGATCGTTTTTTCCGGTTCGGGCTCCACGACGATTTTCAACTCGATTGGCTGGCCGTATGGCTCGACCGGTTACCACCACCTCACTCTGAGCGCGGCCGAAGGAACGTTCGCCGTGGCAATGGAGAAAGAACTTAGGGTTACAGGCGATTTTGTTTTAGTCAGCGGCAGCATCTTAGAGTGTCGTTCCGGCAGCACCGTTTCTTTCACGGGCGACAATTCGACCATCAATGTCCCCGATGCCGGCGCAAGCTTTCAAAGATTGACGATCTTTAAGAACGACGGCCAGGCCCTCGCCATCGCTCCGGGCGATACGCTGACAGTCAACGACACGCTAACCTTGGCGGACGGAGAATTAGACGGCGGAACCATCAGTTTATTTGGGATCCTCGCTGCGCATGGAACTTTTGACGGAGGAACAGGCACCATCGATGTCAATGGCAATAGCGCTCGTGACACGGAACTGCCGGGCGGCGCTCACATGCCCAACATGATTCTCAACACATCTCAATTTACCTTACGTGCCCCGTCAACCGGAACCGTCACTTTCGAAGGGGATCTTTCAATCGTACACGGCAGGGTCTATGTCACTCAGGGTGGCAATATCAGCATCGCCGGCGATTTAAGTATCGGTTCTGCCGTAGCCACATTGATCATTTCGCGGGGGAACGTGAAGGTTTTTGGCAACTGGTCGAACGGGGCCAATAGCCTATTTGACCACACAGGCGGCACGGTCGAATTTGCCGCCGCCTCCCCGTTCGTCCAAACCCTCGATAGCGGCGGAGATAGCTTTTATGCCATCGTCCACAGCGGCACCGGGACTTTACAGCTAGACACCCATGCTTTGACGATAACGAACAGCTTCAGCAATGACGGCGGCACTTTTGACTTAAACGGCCGCGGATGGGTCATGACGGGCGCAACATTTTCCAATGCCGGCACTGTCCAGTTAACCGGTACCGGTACGGAAACTCTAACGGGTGTCTCCCAGGACATCGACAGCGGAACCTGGGTCTATACGGGTGCGGGTGGCGACATATGGGATTTCCCCAGTTCGTCTGGCGATTACTTCAATTTGATCATCGAGGGAGACATGGCTGATTCAATCTTTACTGCGCCACCCTCACTTGATATCAACGGCGATTTAACCGTCTCAAGGGGCCGACTGGTTCTTACCGTCAGCACAAATCTTGAAGGTGATTTTACGATTGCCGCGAATGACGCTTCGGTAATTAAAGGTGTAGGGATCTTCACCTTTGACGGCATCCATCCCGCTACCTACACCGACAACAGCAGCGGACAAAATATTGGAAAAGTCGTTCTAGAAAAAACAGACGTCGGTCTCAATGCGGAAGAAAATAATAAGCTAACCCTCGCCTCCTCCATGACCGTCGACACCCTATCGATTACCGGATATAACACCCTGGATCTCGGCAGCACCGGCGGGAACACATTAACTTTGGCCAATGTAGGCCCTTCGTCGGATGTTCTGACAGTTGAAGCAAACGGACATTTCCTCGCCGGGAACGGAACGGTCGATTACGCCGCAATCAACAGTAACGGCAGCATCAATGTCGCTCTCATCGACTATCATTCCGTACGCTTTTCAGGACCCGAAACCTATTATTTGCCTGAGATCTCCAGCGCGCCAACCGCCGTGACTGGATCCCTCACCATCGAAGCGGCCTCTCTCTTTAATTTTGAACACGGCAAAATCGATCTCGCGGGCGATTGGGAGAACCACGGCTCGTTTTCATCGACCGGCAGCATCGTGACCTTGAACGGTTCGGCGGCTCAAAGGATTACCTCGGGACATCAACTCTTCGATGAACTCATCATCACAAACGCTTCGACTGCCGGAGTGACCTTCGAGGACCCATTGAACACGGCAAAATTAACCGTCAACAGTCCCGAGAACGGTGCCCGCCTATACTTCGCTTCGACGCCAGCAGGCAGCCCCCCGGTCTTCCACACGGTGAGGAATACCTTGTCCCTCACGGGGGGAACGAATCCCGACGTCAACATGATCGTTTTGGGCCCAGCCACGGCAAACGAAACATGGTATTTCTCCCCTCCTTTGGGGACAACCGTGACCGGCGTCAACGTCAGCTACTCTTCTTCCGACATACCCATCACTGCGAACAATTCTCGTAACGGCGGCAATAATGCAAACTGGATTTTTCCGGGCGTGAGCGCCGATCGATATTGGATCGCGACAGCCATCGGCAGTTGGAGCACCCCGGGCAACTGGTCCGGCGGGCTTATCCCCACATCTGACGATGACGTCTATTTCAACTCTGTCAGTAGCCTATTTGCGTGCACGATCGATACTTCAGCAGTAGCGGCCAACCTCACCATCGAGGCCGGATATACCGGGGGCCTGACCATCGCAAGCGGTGGAGTCCTGACAGTTGCGGGAGAGTTGGGCATTGCCGGTGGCCTGACGCTTACCAATAACGGGACAGCGACCATTGGCAATTTGACCGGATCAGGCACCTGGCAGCAGGGCGGAAATTCAACCCTCAACTATTCCGGAGCTGTTCTCTCTTCAACCCTCGCCGCAGGAGTCACAGGGAATACCGTCAACTTCACCGGTGCAACCAGTCAAACCTTCGACCCAGGCGCCGGCGATTTCTTCAACATCACCCACTCCGGAGCGGGAACCTTGAATCTTGCCACCAATGACCTGACCGTCCTGGGCAACCTGGACAACTCCGGTGGAATTTTCGACAATAGCGGCCTCGGCATCACGGTGGAGGGCGATCTGAATGTTATCGGAACATTATCGGGTGCAGGGATCGTGGATCTCGCGGGGTCCGGCGCGTCGATTTCCGGATCGGGCACGATCGCCTCCCCCGTCACCGTCAGCGCCACCCACAGTATTGCTTCAGGCTCTGACCTAACATTCTCTGAAACTCTTACGATTCAGCCTTTGGGAGTACTGATCAACAACGGCATCGCGACCGTCAGCAACTTGGCCGGATTAGGCACATGGCAACAGGGAGATGATTCAACCCTCAACTATTCCGGCGCCTCTATACCCCTCACCCTTGCTCTCACCGCCATAGCCACCGGCAATACCGTCAATTACATTGCCAACATCGCCGACACAACGCTCGTCATTGTGGGAACAACCTATTACAACCTGAAGGTCGGTGATTTGCCAGCGCTGACAGGCGCCAGGACCTACGTTCTGGGCGGCCCGACGACCGTAAAGAACCAATTAACGGTGGGCCACGACTCAATGGAGGGCCACACGCAAACCTTCGATGCCGACAATAAAACGCTGACCCTCCCCGGCGACGGCACACCGTTCGTCGTAAACAGCAAAGGTGCGTTTCTTGCCAGGTCATCGACCGTAGATTTCAACGGAGCGGGCACACAAGTTTTAGACGGCAGCGGATTGGAATTTTACAATTTGACTCATTCAGGCACCGGGACGTTGGGCCTTGGCACCAATCCCCTGGTGGTTTCCGGTGCTTTCGTCAATTCATCCGGATCATTTCTCGCGAACAACCTCGCCAACACCGTCACGGGGCTAG
>JBAYGD010000018.1:0-58963 GCA_041666865.1 Candidatus Omnitrophota bacterium
GAGCTCGAGCAGTTCCGGCGCGTGGTGGACAAGCGGGTCGATCACAGCGAGCGGATCGAATACCTGGCTTTCGAGCCGAATTTCATCTCGGGGATCGCCGGTGCTCTTTCTCGCAGGAACGATTTCACGCTCTATGAAGTGATGGACAACGTGATCGGCGTGGCTTTGAATGACGAGATCTTCGAGAGTACGCTATATCACTAGGGGCACTATCCGCTTCCGTTAGCCTTTGTCGCTTCAC
This sequence comes from Candidatus Omnitrophota bacterium, assembly GCA_041666865.1. Taxonomy (GTDB): domain Bacteria; phylum Omnitrophota; class Omnitrophia; order Omnitrophales; family Aquincolibacteriaceae; genus JBAYGD01. The sequence continues at coordinate 242 of JBAYGD010000018.1, forward strand.
CCTTTCAACGAATCACCCTTCCATTGGGCAGGGCAATTCGCCTATAATGCTTTCTCCCCAGGTTAAACAGGAGGATTCGTGGGCCCTAAGTTATTCATCAGCGCGGAAGCACGGGGGTGGATCGACCGGCTCGGACTGGTCGCGCATCCCGAGGGAGGCTACTACCGCGAGACCTATCGCTGCCTTCGGACTGCCGGCGCCGAGGGTCTGAGCGAAGGCTTTTCCGGCGCGCGGTCTCTGGGTACGGCGATTTATTATCTTCTGAACGGCGGCGAGTTTTCTGCCTGGCACCGGATGACTTCCGACGAGATCTGGCATTTTTATGCCGGTTCATCCCTTCTCCTTTACCGGATCGATGCGGCCGGGAATTTGACCGAAAGCCTTCTGGGCGGCGCCGGGCACTTGCTCGAGCAGCCGCAGATCCTCGTCAGCGCGGGGACGTGGATGGCCGCGCGGTGCAGCGCCCAGGATTCGTATACGCTCACCGGAGCGACTGTGACGCCGGGATTTGATTTCGCAGATTTTGAAATGCCCGTGCGCGAAAATCTGCTCCGCCGGTATCCGCAGCACCGAGCTGCCATCGAAAGCCTAACGCGCGAACCCTCGAGGACGTCGCGGACATGATTAATTTTCGAAAATGTCTTTTTTACACCATCACGCTTTTTTATGCCGTGATGTGCCCTGTTCTGATCCTCTATGCCCTTGGGTATATTTTTGCGCCGCACATCGACGAGGGCCTCGTCAAGACCGGCTTGATTCACCTCGAAAGCCTCCCGTCGAAAGCCGTGATCCGTATCGATCATAGGCTCCAGCCCGACCGGACCCCGGCCACGCTGAGCGATCTTTTGCCGGGATTCCACGAGGTCGAGGTTTCGTCGCCCGGCTACCGCCCCTGGAGTCAGCGCGTGGAGGTTTTTCCAGGGAAGGCGTCGATCTACGATCAAATTCTTCTCGTGACTTCCGACACGCCCTCGCGGGTGCTGGCGCCGGGCCCGTTCAAAAATATCGTTGCTGTTCCCGCGGCAAAGCTCCTGATTCTTCTCGGGGGAGGCTCTAAGCTTTCGGAAGCGGCCGTCTTTGACCTCAAAGACCATGGGCTGGTGCCCTTGTTTTCGGACCCTTCTGCTTGGGCGGGAGCCGAGGTTGAAGGAATCGACACCGTGACCTCAAGTTCCTCGGTCCTCATTCGGGCCCGGCGCGGTTCCGGGAAGATTTATCTCTGGTGTGATTTGTCGAAAAAAAGGCCGGAGGTTCGCGATATTTCGGTGCTTGTGAGCGCCGGACCGCCGGGTGATTTCGACTGGGACCCCAGGGAGCATGACCTTCTTTATACCTACCGTCAGGGAGAGGTTTCGGCCATTCATCTTCGCGAGGCCTCGGTTCGTCCGGTGATCGCCCGCAATGTTTCGGCCTTCGGGCTCTGGGAGCGAGGGGCCTTGACCGTTCAATCGGGCGCCGTCGTTCGGTACGAGCCGGGCCGCAAGAAATTTCAGGGCGAGGTCCTCGAAACAGGGGAAGCGATTGCGGCGCTTTTTCCGGAAGGCAAAACCTACCGGATGCGCGTCCTGGGCGACGATCTTGCGCTTTTTCTTGGGGCCCAGGGGGAGCTGATGGCCAACCGGCTTCCTTACCGGTTTGCTGACCATGGGGTCCTCGGAGTGGATATCACGGGCCATGGGGAGAAAGTCGTTTTCTGGACCCGCGAAAGGATCGGGGTCCTTGACTTTTCGAAGGCTCGAACCCGGAAAAGATTTTTCGAAACGGGGCCGCGCGTCGAATGGATTTTCGAAGCCGGCAAGCAGATCCGCCGGGTTTTCTGGGTGAACGAAGGGTCTCACGTTCTTTATGACGATGAAGGCGCCCTTTGGCTCCGGGAGGCGGTCCAAACCGCAGGGGCGGCGGCCGAACGCCTGGCCTCCGTCAAAGCCGACGCGTCCGTCGCTTATATGGAAGAGACCGGGGACATCTTTTTCCTCCATCCGAAAACGGGCGCGCTCGAAACCCTAGGCCTTTTGCCGAAAGAAAAACTTTTGGGCCTCAGTCTTGCGCCCTCGGGGGACGTTCCGGGGAGGGAGACCCCGTGACCTTCCTCTTTTCGAAAGAAAATCTTGCGGCTTCCGACCGGCGCCTCCAGCGTTTGTTTGAAATCATTCCCGGGGCCGTCAGCTGGACGATCCTGCTCGGGCTTGCCGCGCTGACGGTGACGAGGCCCATTCTGGCCTCAGTGCTGATTATCGCTTTTCTTTTTTATTGGGTTCTGAGGCTTTTCTACCAGACGATTCTATTGATGTTTTCCTACGGCCGCCTCACGGTCGAGAGCCAGACCGACTGGCAGGAGCGGATTTCCGGGCTCGACCGCTTGGAGACCTATCTCAAGAGGGTTCGGAGCCAGCGCTCTTTCGGTCCGCCGGCAAGGCGGCTGTCGCACTGGTTTCACCGCAAAGACTTGGAGGCTCTTGCCGCCTCCGGCTCGAAGCCGCCCCTGTCCTCGGACATTTTTCACCTCGTCATCATTCCGGCCGTCAAGGAGAGCCGGGAGATCGTCGAGGCCAATGTCCAGAGCATCGCAAAGAGCAAGTTTCCGCAGAAAAGGATTCTCGTCCTGATTGCCTGCGAGGCGAGGGCGGAGGAGAAGGTCCGGGAGGGGTGCTCCGGGATCGCCGCCAAATATCGTGAGCAGTTCCTGGATTGCGAAGTGGTCGAGCACCCGGACGCCGTGGAGGGCGAGGCCCGGGTCAAGGGCGCCAACGCGACGTACGCGGCCCGACACGCCGCCCGCTTTTTTGAGGAACGCGGGATCCCGTTTGAAAACATTCTGGTGTCCTGTTTCGACGCGGACACCCAGGCAAGCCCGGACTATTTCAGCTGCCTGACTTATTCCTTTATGTGCCGTCCGGACCGTACGCGCTGCAGTTTTCAGCCGATCCCGGTTTACCACAACAACATTTGGAAGGTGCCGGGATTTGCGCGGGTGATCGAGACCGGGTCCTCTTTTTTCCAGCTGATCGAGGCCACGAACCCCGAAAAGTTGGTGACCTTCTCGAGCCACAGCATGAGCTTCAAGGCCCTGGTCGAGGCCGGGTATTGGCCGGTGGACATGATCTCGGACGACTCCGCGATTTTCTGGAAAGCCTACCTGCACTTCGACGGCAAGTACTGCGTGGTTCCCCTTTATGCGACGCTTTCCATGGACGTGGTCGACGCCGGGTCCTGGGTCCGGACGGTGCTGAGCATCTATAAGCAGAAGCGCCGCTGGGCCTGGGGCGTCGAGAACTTCCCGATCGTGGCGAGGGGATTTCTGACCCACGGAAATATTCCCTGGAAGGATAAAGTCCGGCACCTCTCGAAGATGTTCGAGGGGCATGTCACGTGGGCGACGCTGCCCTTTTTGCTGATGGTGGCGAGCTGGCTGCCGCTTATTTTTAGCGGGCGCGAGTTTTCGAGCACCGTTTTGTACTTCAACGCCCGGCGGGTGATGGAGATCACCTACACCCTTTCGGGGTTCGCCCTCCTCGGTTCCATCTTCGTCAGCCAGTGCCTGCTCCCGAGGAGCTACATCCGGTATTCTCTTGTGCGCCGCACGATTCATGCGCTCGAGTGGCTGCTGGTTCCCTTCATCCTCGTTTTCCTGAGCGCGGCGCCCGCCCTCGACGCGCAGACCCGCCTTCTGTTCGGCCGCTACATGGAGTTCAGGGTTTCCGAAAAACGCCGCAAAAGCTAGGGGCCATTTCCTACAGGTACAGGCCTTTTGTATTTTCTCTTTAATGGGTAGCCCTGTACCTGTAGGAAATGGCCCCTGCAGCTGCAGTGCTACTTGATATCCGTGGGGGAGTGGCAGCAGGAGCCGCAGGCGACCTGGAGGTTCCAGTATTCCACCTGCAGGTCGTAGTAGGCGTGGTTGAAGTTAAGGCGCGTATTGTTCAGGGACTCGAGGGCTTGCAGGACTTCAAGATTGCTGACGAGATTGTGCGCGTAGTCGTCCTTCTGGAGGACATAATTTTGATCGGCCGATTTGACCGCCTGTTCGAGCGATTTGTATTGCTCATAGGACGAGACCCAGGACTCATAGGACCTTTGGATGTCGAGCACCGCGAGGCGGTAAGTCTGCGAGTAGGAGAGCTTGGACTGCTTCCAGTTGCTGTAGGTTTCCTTCATGTTTCCGAGCGTTGTGCCCCCGCGCGACAGTGGGACCTTCATGGTCAACAGCGCGTCCCAATGAATCCCTCCCTGAAAGCCTTCCCGCCGGTCGTAGACGTTGCTGTCGAGGCTGATTTTGGGCCAGAGTTCGCTTTGCGCAATGAGGATGGTTTGGAGCGAAGTTTTGACGGACTCCCGTGCGGCCTGGACATCCGGGCGGCTGCGGGCGTAGCCGACGAACGACTGCAAAGGATCGGGCGCGGTGACCTCGGAGTGAATATCGGCCAGCGTCCTGCCCTCCAGAGATATCCCCGTAAGGAATTCAAGGATGTGGCGCTGGATCGCGTGCTCTCCTCGCGTTCTGGCGAGGCTGGCCTCGGCGCTTTGCAGAAGGGTTTCAGCGTTGGCAATCTCGCTTAGGCGCGAGCGGCCGATGGCCTCCCAGTCCTTCAGCTCCTTGGCGCGGTTGCGAAGGAGGTCGCGGATTTCCGAGGTGATTTGAAGGTCATGTTCGCTTCGGAGGACCGCCACGTAGGCGCGGACGACGTCGAGGAAGAGCACCTGCTCGGCGCGATCGCGGTCACGGGACCTTTGCCGTTTGATGCTGCCGACGGCCGTGAGGGCTGCCATGGATTTGAACCCCTGAAACAGGGGCTGGCTGATCACGAACTTGCGCTCGCGCCGCTCTTCCTGAGTGTAGGTGCTCGAAACTCCCGACGAGCCCCCCGAGTCGGAATCGAGCGGCTGCTGAAAAAAATCCGTCAGAGTATAATCGACGTCGCCGATCGCCGTTCCCGTCGCTCTGAGAAAATCCGCCCAGGTTTTTTCGATCTCGACATTTTTGATCGCGAGGGCCTCGGACCGCTTGAGTGCGAGCGCGAAACTTTCGGGAAGCGCCAGGGGGGCTGCGTTGGCCGGGGGAGCCTTGGGAGGTTCTGCGAGGGCCGCCTCTGGACCCGGTTTTTTGGCCATTGCCCACGCGGTCGGAGAACCGGCCGGGGTGGAACCTGCGAGGATTTGCGCCGCCAGAAAAACGATGCCTATCTTTCGTGAAACGGTCATTCCGGAAGCCTTTTTTGTGAAGGTCTAACCGATTGCCATAGAATGAGATAAGGCATATTAGCGATCTTTCGTTGATCCGTCAAATCCTTTTTCAAAAGCGCGCCGGAAATCACGTTGACAGCCTGGGGGCGTCGTGGTATAAAACAGAGCATGGAGGCCTTCGAGCCTCTTCTCACCTTTAGAGGTTCTCGGCCAATCAGACCCCACTGGGCCGGGAACCTCTTTTTGTTGCGGGGGATATGTCATGAGCGAAAAAGACATACGGTTTGCCGATAAGAAGGTCGATTCAAGTTGGAAAGCTTCCGCGGCTTCAGAGAAGTCCAAGCCCGCAGAGAATGCGGCGGCGCCTGTTCCGACCTCGAAGCCGTTCGTCAACCTCCTGAGTTCGTTGGGTTATCAGGCCATGATGCATTTGGGAGACCTTCCGGACCCTGAGACGAAGGTTCCCGCGGTCAACCTCGACGCCGCCCGGGAGATCATCGACCTGCTGGTGGCGCTCAAGAAGAAAACCGAGAACAATTTGAGTCCTGAGGAGACGCGGTTGATGACGCAGCTCGTGGCCGAACTTCAGCTGAAATTTTCGCAGAAAGTATGAAAACCACCCTCCGCGGGACCCTGCTCCGGCTTGCGGTCAGCCTCGCGTCGATCGCAGCCGTGGCCTATGTCCTGCGCGACAAACTCGACGAAGCGCTCCACATCCTACGCCATGACGTCTCCTGGCCCTGCTTTTCCGTTGTGTGCGTGGTCTACCTGGCGGGACTGATCGTAATTTCCATGCGGATGAAATACGTCTTCCGGGTCCAGCAGCTTTACATCGGCTTTCGCGAATCGTTTTACCTGGGGTGCATCGGGCTTTTCTTCAATCTTTTCTTTCCCTCCGCGATCGGCGGGGATGTCGCCAAGGCCTATTTCGTCTACAAGCATACCGGCAAGAAAATCGAGTCCTTGACCTCCGTGATCTTGGACCGGCTCATGGGGTTTGTCGCGATGAGCCTAATGGCCGTCGTGGCGCTTTTCCTTTTCAGCAAAGAACTCGGAGACCCGCGCATCGACCGCCTGATCTATGTGTTCATGGGCTTCATGCTCCTGGTGGTCTGTTTTCTCGGCAGCCGTCATGTCGCGCGAGCGTTCGGCTTTTTGCGCTTCCTGCTTCCCTCCGAGCGGGCCAAGGCGAAATGCCGGGATATCTACTACGCTTTTTACGGCTACAAGTACCACATGCATATCCTCGTCTTTTCGATCGTCTTGTCGCTTTTGGCCCAAAGTCTTTTTGTGGTCGCTCATTACGGCCTCGCCTACAGCTTGGGCCTTCGATTAAATCTCTGGATTTTTTTCATCGTAGTCCCTATCATAGCGATCGTCAGCATGGCCCCGTCGCTTGGGGGGCTCGGGGTCCGCGAGGCGGGCGCGATTTATCTGTTTTCCCGGTTCATGAGCCCGGAGCAGGCGTTGGCCATGTCGATTTTGATCGATCTGATCCTGTACGGTTTTTCATTTCTTTCCGGAATCCTTTTTTCGCTCAAGGGTGGTCTCAGGGCGAAGACGATACACGAAATGGAAGAGCTGGAATGATCAAGCTGCTGGTGATTCACGGCCCCAATCTTCATTTGCTCGGGAAGCGCGAGGTCGGCGTTTACGGGCGGGTGACGATGCGTGCGATCAACGAGGCGTTGCGCAGGGAGTCCCGGACGCTTGGGGTGGCGCTCGACATCGTGCAGTCCAATCATGAAGGGACCGTGGTGGACCGGATCGGGCAGGCCCCTCAGGACGGCTTCAAGGGGATCCTGATCAACCCGGCGGCCTACACGCATACGAGCGTGGCGATCCGCGACGCTTTGGGGGCTTGTGAGCTTCCTGCCGTCGAGGTGCACCTTTCGAATATCTACCGCCGCGAGGAGTTCCGTCACCGCTCCTTGACGGCTCCGGCGTGCGTGGGGCAGATTGCCGGATTCGGGAAAGACAGTTATTTGCTTGGGCTGCGGGCGCTGGCAGGGTTGGTCAAGGGGCGTAAAAAATAGCGGACCGGTCCTCCCGGACCCGGCGCCGAATCAATACGAGGGGAAAACGATATGAATATACGTGAAATCAAGGAAATGCTGCAACTGATGGCCGAGCACGATTTGGCCGAGATGGAACTTGAAAAGGAAGGGCTGAAGATCCGATTCAAGAAGAACTCGTCCGGGAAGCTGACGGCTGAGGAATATTCTCAACTGCAGTTTCGCCCGATGCCGATGTCTTCCAGGATCGAAGATTCGCTCGGGCCGGTTCCGGTGAGCGCGGCGGCGGCCGACACCGCGACCCTGGTCAAGTCGCCGATGGTCGGAACTTTTTATTCCTCTCCCGCGCCGGATCAGCCGCCGTACGTGACGGTCGGCAAGCAGGTCAAAGAGGGCGACGTCCTCTGCATCGTGGAAGCGATGAAGCTGATGAATGAGATCAAGTCCGAGATCAGCGGGACGGTCACCGAAATTCTGGTCAAGAACGGACAGCCGGTGGAATTCGACCAGCCGCTTTTCAAGATTCAGACCGCCTAGGGGGCCCCGAATATGTTCTCGAAAATTCTAATTGCCAACCGCGGAGAAGTGGCCGTCCGGATCGTGCGGGCCTGCAGGGAAATGGGGATCCGCTCGATCGTCGCCTTCTCGAAGGCGGACCGAGAATCGCTCGCCGTCCGATTGGCCGACGACGCGATCTGCATCGGAGAAGCCCCGTCTTCGGCGAGCTACCTGAATATTCCCTCGCTCATTTCGGCAGCTGAAATCGCGGACGTCGAGGCCATTCATCCGGGGTACGGCTTTCTGGCTGAAAACGCCCACTTCGCCGAGATTTGCGAATCCTGCCAGATCAAGTTCATCGGCCCCAAGCCCGAGAGCATCCGGCTGGCCGGCGACAAGGCGGTGGCGCGCCAGGAAATGATCAAGGCGGGCGTTCCTGTGATTCCCGGCTCGAAGGGCGTCATCAAGAATCAGGAGGAAGCCCTCCGGATCGCCAAAAAATTCGGATATCCGATAGCGATCAAGGCAGTGGCCGGGGGCGGTGGCAAGGGGATCAAGGTCGCCCACAATGACGGAAAGCTCATCAGCGCTTTTTTGACGGCGCAGGCGGAGGCGGAGGCCGCTTTCGGAAACCGCGACGTCTACATCGAAAAATACCTGCGCGAGCCCCGGCATATCGAGGTCCAAATCCTGGCCGACAGCCGCGGCAACATTATCCACCTCGGAGAGCGCGACTGCTCGGTTCAGCGCCGCCATCAGAAGCTTATCGAAGAATCTCCTGCGGTGGGGGTCAGCCAGAAGATCCGCCGGCGGATCGGCGAAGCGGCCGTCAAGGCCGCAAAGGCGTTCAAGTACGAGAATGCCGGGACGATCGAATTTCTCCTGGACGAGGACGAACAGTTTTATTTTATGGAAATGAATACGAGGCTCCAGGTCGAGCACCCGGTGACCGAGATGGTTACGGGCATCGATATCGTGAAGGAGCAGATCCTGATCGCGGCGGGAGAGAAAATGACGGTGACCCAGGACAAAGTTGTTTTCCGCGGGCACGCCATGGAATGCCGCATCAACGCCGAGGACCCGGACAATAATTTCATTCCGTCCCCGGGGAAGGTGACCGAGTGGATCATGCCCGGCGGGCCCAACGTCCGGGTGGATACGCACGGGTATGCCGGGTACACGATTCCGCCGTATTACGATTCGATGGTGGCCAAGATCATCGCGCACGGCAAGGACCGCCAGGACTGCATCTCGATCATGCTGCGCGCGCTCCGCGATACGATCATTGGTCCGATCAAGACGACCGTGTCTCTGCAGGAGAAGATCCTGAACCGCCCGCGCTTCCGCCAGGGAGCGGTGGCGACCAATTTTATTGATACCCACGTGTTTCCGGGTAAAATAGACGAAACCGAAGAAGTGAAGGCCGGGTGAGCTGCCGATGAAAGTGATCCACGCTTTTTCCCAGATTTTTGCGATTTTTTCGTTTCTGACGCTTGGGAGCCTCATGCTCATCGTGGCGATGCACATCCTGACCGTCGACATCGCCGTCCTCAAGCTCCGGGAGATTTATCACAGCCCCTGGCAGTCGCTGAGGACAGGCTTCGTGGGCATGCTTTTCATGATGCTTGGGCTTCACTTTTCGAAGATGCTGGTCAAACAGGGCCGCCAGAGCGACGCCTTGATTCTGCGGTCTGAAAACGGGCCGCTCGTGGTGTCTGTCACGGCGATTGAGGATGTGATCCGCAAGGCCGTCAAACGCTTTCACCTGGTCAAGGCCTACAAAAGCAAGATCTGGATAGGCACCAAGAAGCTTCAGGCAAATTTGAGGCTGGTGCTATGGTCCGGCGGCCGGGTGCCGGATCTCCTGATCGAATTGCAGGAGGAAATCAAGGCCCGGCTCGAGAAACTGCTGGGCGACGAGGTCCAGCTGGAACTGGTCTGCGATGTCCAGAAGATTGAGGACCATGAAGCGGAACCCTCCGTGGATCATGCCGAAGCGGTCTTGATTCACTAGCTCGTGATGGGCAGAGTCAGAGTTTTAGTTCGTATCATCCAATCGTGTCCGGACGCTGTCCGGTGAAACACTGTCCGGTGAAACACGGTGAAACAACGCCTTGAGGCGTGGTGCCTCAGGGTCTTAAGCAGATCGAAACTTGAGGAGCGAGACATGGAGCAGAAGATCGGGGTTTTGACGGGCGGCGGCGATTGTCCTGGACTTAATTCGGTGATACGCGCGATCGTGAGATCGGCGACCAAGGAAGGGTGGCAGGTGCTGGGGTTTCGCAACGGCTGGCGCGGCATGATCGAAAATGAATTTGTTTTACTCGATGACCGGTCTGTTTCCGGGATTCTGCCCAAGGGCGGCACCATCCTGGGGACCTCCCGGACGAACCCGTACAAGGACATTGCCAACGTCGAGCGCGTTCGCCAGACCATCCTCAAAAACGGCCTGAAGGCCTTGATCGCCATCGGCGGGGAAGATACGCTTGGGGTGGCCAGCAGGCTCGCGAAGGAGGGTGTTCCGGTGGTGGGCGTTCCGAAGACCATCGACAACGACCTCAATGCGACTGACTACACCTTCGGGTATGACACGGCGCTCAACATTGCGACCGAGTGCATCGACCGCTTGCACAGCACGGCCGAATCGCATAACCGGGTCATGGTGGTCGAGATCATGGGCCGGCACGCGGGATGGATTACGATGGAGGCGGGCCTCGCGGGCGGCGCCGATGTGATCATGATCCCGGAGGTTCCGATGGAAATCGATGAGGTGTGCGAGATGATTAAAAAGCGACACGCGAAAGGGAAGACCTTTTCGATCGTCGCCGTCGCCGAAGGGGCGAACGTGAGGGGCGCGGGAGTCGTGACCGATCAGAAGACCGATCAGTTCGGGCATGTCCACTTGGGAGGTGTTGGAAATCTGGTGGGGAGGCTGATCGAGGAGAAGACCGGATTTGAAACCCGGGTGACGGTCCTCGGTCACATCCAGCGAGGGGGCACTCCGACGGCCTTTGACCGTGTTCTAGGAACGCGTTTCGGCGTCAAGGCGTTTGAACTCGTCAAGGAAGGCAAGTTTGGTTTCATGGCGGCTCTCAAGGGGCGCCACATCGTGCCGGTCGCGCTCGAACAGGCCGTCGACGAGCTCAAGACGGTGCCGCTCGAGTACTACAATTTGACGAAGATCTTCTGCGGCTAATGATCCGGGAAACCTACGAAGCGGTCTTACGGGGGCATGACGAGGCGTTTCAACATACCTTCCGTCCGGCCCAGCTCGACGTTCTGGAGGCGATGACGCGCGAGGTGCTCAACGCCCTCAAATCCGGAAAGAAGATTCTTTTGTGCGGCAACGGAGGCAGTGCGGCGGACGCCCAGCACATGGCGGCCGAGTTCGTGGTGCGCTTCGTGCGAAACCGCAAGGCCCTCCCCGCGATTGCGCTGACGGCAGACACTTCGACGCTGACGGCCGCGGCCAACGACTTTGATTTCCGGGATGTCTTTTCGCGTCAAGTGGAAGCCCTCGGACAACCCGGCGACGTTTTGATTGCGATTTCCACGAGCGGAAAATCGGCCAACGTCCTGCGGGCGGCCGAGCAGGCAAAGCTGGCAGGCATGACGGTCCTGGCCTTTACCGGTGCGTCGGGGGGGCCGCTTGCCGAATCCTCGAATTTTTGTTTTAAGGCCCAGTCACCCAAAACGGCGCACATCCAGGAAATGCATATCACCGCGCTTCACGGACTCGCCCAAGTCGTCGAAGACGTCTTGTTCGGATGAACGCGTCCTCCCGATCGAAGATCATTGCGGAAAAGAGCATTCAGAAGCTCTTTCGGCGGTTGCGGCGGGCCGGAAAGAAGATCGTTTTTACCAACGGGACTTTTGACTTAATCCACACGGGTCACGTTGAATACCTCGAGGCGGCGCGCAGTGCCGGAGACCTCCTCGTTGTCGGTGTCAACAGCGACCGGTCCGTCAAAAGTTACAAGGATCCGTCCCGTCCGCTCAACCCTCTCAGGGACCGCATGCGCGTGCTGGCCGCGCTTGGTTGTGTCGACTTCGTTACGCCGTTTGACACGCCGACGCCGCTTGCGCTTATTCTCAAAGTTCGTCCCCATGTTTTGGCCAAGGGCGCGGATTGGAAAAAAAGCCAGATTGTGGGCGCCCGCGAAGTGGAATCCTGGGGCGGCAAGGTCCGGAGGATTCGCCTTGTCCCCGGCCGCTCGACCACCCGGCTCGTCAATCTGCTTGGCGGTAAGGGCAAGTCATGAAAGAAATTTTTCTGGTAATCGTTCAGACACTTCCGGTGGAGAAGGTTGATCGGCGAAGAAAGGTTTCGGAAAAACAATTAGCGCCGCTTGCGGAGACGAGGCCGAAGTCCAATGACTTCGGCACGCTCCCTGAAACTTGACGCTTCAGTGTTCGCAGGAGATCTGTAAACAAACCATGAGGTCCATGAGCTCCGAGCGAAGCAGGCGCGTTTTGGAGAAACCTTTTTTCGCCGATCCAATGCCACCGGTGGGGATTGAGCGGGTACATTTTCCAGCGCTTCCATTTTGCTCATGACGTGGACTGAGAGAGTTTTCCGGGACTTCCGGCTTTATGCGGTCACAGACATCTCTCGAAGCGCGAGAGAGGCCGTTGTTTTGTCGAAGATTGCTTCGGCCTACCGCGGCGGCGCCGATATCGTGCAGCTGCGCTCGAAGGAGCTTTCGGACGGCGAACTGTACCGGCTGGGCGTCAGAATTCGCGCGCTGTCCCGGCGGTTTCGAAAACTTTTTTTTGTCAACGACCGGCCCGATATCGCGCTCGCGGCCGGGGCCGACGGCATCCACTTGGGCCAGGACGATTTACCGGTCGCGCGGGTCCGCCGGCTGATCCGCGGCGCGGGGCGGACGATGTTTGTGGGGCTGTCTACGCACAGTTTGCTCCAGGCAAAGCGCTCGAGCGCTCAGGCCGTCGATTATATCGGAGTCGGGCCGGTCTTCGCGACGCCGACCAAGCCCGGCTACCGGCCGGTGGGGCTGGGGCTGGTTTCTCGCGTGGCGCGGTGCCCGCAAATCCGGGTGCCGTTTGTGGTTATTGGCGGCATCGACTTCAACAATCTCAATCAAGTTCTGACGGCCGGGGCACGCCGGGTGGCGGTGGTCCGGGCTGTTTTTCAAGCGGAGGATCCAAATGACGCGGCAAGACGATTGCGCCGGGAAATCGACCGGTACTCAAACGCACGCTCCTAAACAGGCGGCTCTCGCCGTGGTCGGTACGGTGGCGATCGACGGCATCGAGACGCCCCACGGCAAGCGGGACAGGGTCTTCGGAGGCTCGGCTTCGTATTTTTCCTACGCGGCCAGCTTCTTCACCCCGGTGGCGCTTGTTGCGGTCGTCGGCAAGGATTTCCCGGCAGAGTACCGGGCGATTCTCGAGGAGCGTCCCATCGATTTGAGTCACCTGGAAGTCGCGGATGCCAAAACTTTTTACTGGAGAGGATCGTATGTGAAGGATCTCAACGCGGCAGAGACGCTTGAAACCCAGCTCAACGTTCTCCTGAGTTTCGATCCGAAACTTCATTTTGCCCATCCTCCCGAATATCTATTTCTTGCCAACGTGGATCCCCAGCTCCAGATGAAGGTGCTTCGTCAGCTCGAAGGCGTCCGCTTGCGTTTTGCGGCATGCGACACCATGAATTTCTGGATTCAGAATAAGCGGGACGCCCTTCTGGAAGTCCTTAAAAAAGTTGACGGGTTTGTCCTCAATGACGGTGAAGCGCGCCAGCTCACCGGGGAATCGAATCTTATCCGGGCGGCCCGGAAAATCCGTGCATGGGGTCCTCGGCGGCTCGTCATCAAGAAAGGGGAGCACGGAGTCCTTCTCTTTGACGGCGACATGATGGCGGCGCTTCCCGCGTATCCTCTCGATTCCGTGTTTGACCCGACCGGCGCCGGCGACTCCTTTGCGGGCGCGATGATGGGCTATTTGGCGTCGACCGGGGACCTGAGCTTCGAAAACATGAAGCGAGCGATTGCGCGGGCGACGGTGGTGGCCTCGTTTACGGTCGAGGACTTCGGCCTCGAAAATCTGCGGCGCCTCGACGCGAAGAAAATCGACGAGCGTCTTCAAGCCTTTCGTTCGATCAGTTCATTTTCCTGATCTTCGCCGAACGAATCTTTTCTGCTAGAAAATATTTTAGCCAAGTTTTAGGCTAACTTACCGGACATTCAAGAAATCTGCCCGTTCATTTTTTCAAAAGCGTCCAAATGACTTCGCATAAAATGTGTTTAATTATGCCATATGGTGCAATAGGGAGATATATATAGATCGTAGTTGACTATTATATGTATCTGCTGCATATCTACTTAATAAATTGCTATAGAATTTTGACAATTGTCATTCAATGATGTATAAATTAAATAGATGAGATTGCTGAAATATACGGGGGCTTAAGCGTGGAGACTGTGCAAATATTTTTATCCGCTGTTGATCGGGCTTCTCTGAAAAAATTATACGGTTTTATAGGGTGGGTTGTGTGTTTTGCACATTAAAAAAACATATTAAAACATTGACAAAAGTGATTACAGATGGTACTATTTTGGCACGCTACTCCATATTATAAAAGAAGTTCCCCCGTATTGATTTTTTAGCGTGCGTGAAAAGGAGGGAAAGATGGAGACGGCTTTGCATAAGAAGCAGCTATGGCTTCGGGTTGTCGCATTGGTGACTGCCGTCATGTTCACGACTCAGTCGACGGTTCTTGCCGGCGATCCCGGAATCGCGCGGCCTCAGCCAACCCCTTTGGCGCCCTCCGCGGGCGCTGACATTCAAACGCCCGACCTCCTTCGCACCCTCGATATCCCTGAAGCTTTCGGACAGATCAAAAAGAAATCGCGCGGCACAAACGGCAAGCTCGTGCTTTGCATTCAGGACGCGCACGGGAGCTTCGAGGCTCAGCGCAACATCGCGCGGATCCTCGAGCACCTGACGCGCCGTTACGGGCTCCGGCTGATCAACGTCGAGGGTGCCTCCGGAGAGCTTTATCGCGAGCTCTATCAGATCTATCCCGACCGAGAAGTCCGGCGCAGCGTGTCGGAGTACTTCATGGCCCGCGGGCGCCTCGGCGCGGCGGAATATTTTTCGATGGTCGAGCGCTCGAGCGCGACCCTTTTCGGGATTGAAGACGCGGACCTCTACGAGCGCAACCGCGCGGCCTACCTCGATGCGCTTCGCGTCAAACAGCAGGGAAACCGTTTTTTGTCGGCCTTCACCAAAACCCTTGAAAATGTTTCGAGGTTCGTTTTTTCGGACACGATGCGCGAGTGGGTGAAGCTGCGCTCGCAGACCCAGGAGGACGGCAGGCACCTTTTGGCCTACGTGCGGTTTCTGGTGAAAACGGCCAGGGGCCTCGGCGTGGACGTTTACGATTACACGAGCCTCCGTTCGCTCCTCGAGCTTCTGGACCTCGAAAAAGAGATCGATTTCGAGCGCTCGGACTCTGAGCTTGAGGCCCTGCTGGAGGCGATGAAGCGCGAGCTTGGAGGCGACAGGCTTCCGCTTTTCATGGCCCGCTCGGGCGCTTTCAAGGCCAAGACCCTGAAACGGAGCGAATTCTTCGGCGATATCGAACGGGAAGTCTCCCATATCGACCGCGCTCACACGGCGAAGGGGGAGGCCGAATGGAGCGCTCAGTTTCCGGAGGCGTTGCGCTTCGTCCGGTATTCGATTCGTCTCGATACCCTGGATCTCGAGTGGATGGATGAACTCGAGGCACTCTCCGACGAAGTGCGGGACCGGATCGCTCCTTCCGGCGATGAGCGCGCCCTCGAGCATTTGTTCCGAATCCTGGAAGTCTTGAAGAAGCTCTACGATTTTACATTGACCAAGCGCGAGGCGGAATTTTTCATTTCCCACCGCGACGAATTTTCGGGGGCCTATCTTCGCGAGACCCTCGCGCCTCTCATGGCCCGGCATCAATTCGGGGAGGATATGAGCGGGAAACTCGGGACGCTCGACGCGGATCTGAAGGTCATCGAAAAATACTACCTCTTGGCGCTCGAGCGCGATGAGGTGCTGCTTTCGAACGCTCTCGCCAAGATGGACGCCGAAGGCGAGACGCTTTCGGTCATCATCACGGGAGGATTTCACACCCCCGGCATCGAGAGGCGCCTTGGTGAGCAGGGTTTTTCGTTTCTAACGCTTGTGCCCAAGATCGAGGAGGCCGTCGAGGCCGGCCGCGAAAACGCGCTTTACGAGTCGGCGATGTCCGGAGAGCCTCAGCCGATCGAGGCCTGGATGGAGACCCAGATCGAAGTGCAGGGCTCGGCGCTTGTCAACGATCCGCGCCAGCAGCTTGCGCCCGAGCCGCTGATGACGCCCACCGCGAGGGGGGCGGCGTTTTTGACCGACCCCGCGCTCGCACGCCGCTACCGACCGGCGCGCGCCTGGCAGTTGCTTGCGGCCATTTCGACTGTGCTGTACCGCCGCGACCCGATGGTCCCCTTGGACATTGCTTCGGCGCTGCTCGGCGCGCTCGAGCCCCGGGATCAGGAGCTGCTTTCTCAATGGCTCGAGCAGATGATGGCGAGATCGGAATACCGTGAATTGCCGGCCTCTGCGGACACCGGGCAGAGAACGATGTCTCAAGTGATGGTGATGAGTTCCGGAAAACCTGGGCGCTCGATCGTCGTCCGGTCGACCGAGGGCAGTCCACGCGGGGAGGAAGGCGCCCCCCGGGATCGCCAGGAGGTTCGTGTCGCACTTGGAGGTCATGAGTTGAGCTTTCTGGCTGTTGCCGACGATCAGATTCCCGCCGAATTGCGCCCCCCGAAAGCCGCCGGCTTTGTTTCCGGCCCGGCGCGGGGAGAACTTCGGAAGCCGGAATCTCTTGCGCCGCTCGATGCCGTCCGCCAAGAAGTGGCGGAAGCTCTCGCACGTTTCCGCGCGCAGGGAAGTCCGGAGACTTGGGCTCTCACGGATGACGAGCTTTCGGCCGCGGCTGCCGCAATCAGCGCGCTCGGGCGGAAAACGGCCGCCGATCGTCCTCTTACGCCGCAGGTATTCCGCTTCCTCCTCCGCTGGGGCATGGACAAAGGCAACGGCACTCTGGTCGACCTGGCGTCGTGGCTGCGCGGCGGGCGCTGTGAGATCCTCTCCGGTCTGCCGGAGGCAGAGCCCAAGGAGCGCGCGCAGTCGGTAATCGAGTCGTTACGGGAAGCCAATCGCTTGCGGGAACTGGCGCGCCAACCCGGTCTTACGGTGACGGCCCTGCAGGAAAGGCTCAAAGATCTTGCGCGCGCAATCGAAGAAGGCGTGCGCGCGTCGCTGGGCGCTGAGTTCGAATACCGGACGGCTCAACTGGAAATTTTTCGTAAAAAACTGGACTCGCGCCTCGCCCAAACCGGGCTCTCGATGGAAGCCTCCGCGATCCGCTCGCGCGTGAACCGCGCTCAGGCCGCGATTGAGCGCGAAAGCGAAGGTTTTCTGGATTTTCTTTCTCAAATCGAGAAGCTGCTCGGCCCGCGCCGGGGCGTGCGTGGGGAAATCGCGCGGATGATCGAGGGTTCGCAGGAGCGGACCGGCCTTCGGACTCGTTATGCCCAGGTGCGTAACGGGTGCTACGGCGCTGTCCGCGCTCAGGCCGAACGGTGGCAGGGCGAACGCGAGGGGATGCTGGAGGCGGGGAAAGAGGAAACGCTTCGGCGTGAGAAAAATCTCGAAATGGCAGTGAAGGCGACGGCTGCGCTGCGCGAGGCCACGGCAAAGCTGGAGGCGATGCTGGGCGAGGTCCGGGAGCTCAACCGGCAGGGCGGTCCGGTAGAAACGGCCCAGGATTTGACGAGCCTTCACGCAGACATGCGCGGGAAAGCCGCTCTCTTTTTCAGCTTAAGGCGGGAGGCGGACGGGCTTGCCGAAAGCCTGCGCGAGATGTACGACGGCCAGAAGGCGCTTGGCACGGCACCCGAGGATCTCGTGAAGGAGCTTCGTATCTTTTCCGGGGCGCGTCCGCGATTTTACGAACTCGCGAAGTCCGTTCACGCCGAGCTCGTTATGAATCAGGCCAAGAGGCGCCTTCAGGAACTCAGGCTCTCTTCGGCCAAGTCGCTCGAGCGCATGAGGGTGAATTTCCGAAAGGCCCTGGCCGAGAAAAATCTTGAGGCCTATGTCAAAACGAAAGTCGACGAGATGCGGCTGCGCGCCCAGATCGCCGAGCTCTTCAACAAGATCAACGGGAGCCTGACGACCGAGCCGCTCTATGCTGTTCTGGTTTCGGATAAGACCTCCCGGGCCGAGATCAACGGATTTACACGGAAGGTCAAAACAGATCTGCTGCGCTATGCGTCGCAGACTGCGAGCGTGCGTTCGCAGACCCTCCGAGGTCTCGTCGGGGTCCGCCCCGCGGCCGTGGCGCAGCCCGTCCCTTGGCCCGCCAGAGTCAAGGAGGCCGTTCTTAGCGCGGGGGAGAGGCTCGTGACATGGGCGCTCGACCGGTCCGGTATGCGTCCTCGCGTCGAAACAGTCCGCGCGGAGGCACGGTCCGAGGCTTTCGACCTGTATAAGAACTGGTGGCTTGAGGGGCGCAAGCTCAGGCAGGCAGGGACTGCGGAGGGCGCCGAGGCCTATGAGCTTTTCTGTCAGGAACTCGTCCGGCAAAAGATGGTCGTTGATATTTTTACCTCTGACCGTGCAGGAATGCGTCAGGAGATCGAACGGATTTTTGGTCTTCTCGATGATGCCAGGAGGGAAAAGAAGAAGCAGGAGTCTCAAGGTCTTCTCGCTCAAGTTGCCGAACTGTTGCAGCCTACCGTGGAAGCCCCCGGGCCGGCACTCACGACGGGTTCCCAGGCACGCGAAGCTTCCCGGCGCGAGGGTGTCAGGCGAGGAATGCGAAGAGGGGCATTGAAGGCGGGCCTTGCAGGCTTTGCCGGATTGGCGCTTTTCTCGCTCCTCGGCGTTCTGATGTTCCGCGGTAAGCCGGCCCCGGCACCGTCGTTGGACGAATCGGAAGAGCTGCCGATTCCTCCCGGCGAGCGAAAGCCCGTGGTGACGCCTCGCCCTGAGGCTAAGCCGGTCGTTGAAAAGCCGGCCGCCAAACCCGTTGCTCCGGCGGCGAAAATCACAGCCGCGGACGAGGCCGCAGTGGTAGCGCCGGTTGCTCCCGGGGCGGCTAAAGAGGCGGCGAAGCCCGGTCCCGAACCCAAGAAGGGGGTGGTCCCCCGTGCCGGTGTGCCCGAGGAGAAAGGAGTCCCTTACCGTATTACGTCTGACAATACCAGGAGCGTCACTCACGGTTTGACGCCCGCGCCGCGCAGCAAATTGTCCCGTTCCTGGGAGAAACGCAAGCAACTGTATACGGAAGCGCCGGAGCAGCAGGCCAAGAAGGTCAAGGATCTCGAAAAGGAGAGGGCGGGCCTGGATGCGGAAATCAAGAAGCTCAGAAGAGAAGAAGCGGTTCGAAAGGTGCGCGGACCGCGTTCAGAGATGCGGGCGAAGGCCGCAGCCGTTGCGGCAAAAAAACAGCGCGAATTGGAAGAGAAGATCCGGGAGCGTGAGGGCGCCGACGCCGACGCCGCGATCCGGCTCGTTGATCTCAAGGCTCCCATCCGGCAAGCCAACGGCAACCTGATCGAGCTGAATCTGATCCGCGTATTCATGAAGCAATTTTACCTGAACGAGACGGAGGTGGCGAAGAAAGAGCTCGGCTTTCGCACGTCCATTTCGTCAATCCCCGCGGAGCTGAAGACAATCCTGAAAAAATGGTTTCCGAATTCGAGCAGCAGTTTGCCCGCCGGAGAGCAGATTTCTGAAGTGCTCGACAGCGCGAGCCTCGGAAAAGCGATGGCCGAATTCGAGGCGAAGCCCGAGCACGACGCGCTGCGCGATCAATTCTACGAGGAAAATCCGGAGCTTTACGACGAGTACGACTGGCATGAGCGCACGTTCGCGCGTCTCTTCGAGAGGATGGGCATTGAGGGCGACCGGGTCCAGCGCGTGGCCGTGCTTTTGGCCATGATCCGCGCGCTGCCTACCGTCCGTCAGGAGCTGACGGGCCTCGACGAAAACGACCGGGATGTTAAGTTCCGCAAGATCGAGGATTTCCACCGCGTGTTCATGAGCAACCTGGAGCCCGCCGACGAGGTCGGGGTGCTCGATGCCGAGTGGTCCAGGCTCAACCCCAACAGCGGTCCCGCGCGCGAGGCCGGAAAAAAACCGGGGACGATTTCGAGGGGCACCTTCCTTGGCTTCGTGGTGCACGTGGCGGTGGCCGATGTCTATAACGTCAATCTTGCTCTCAGCACCCAAGTCGCCTACAAGCAGATCGAAGAGGGGATGATTGCCAAGCTTCTTCCGGTGTGGTGGATGTCGGGGGCTTCCGATTATTATGCGGCGTATGCCGAGAAGTATATGACGGCGGATCAAAAAAAGGCGCTCGCCGCTCAGCCCGTTCTGTACAGTAGCATTCCGGGAGCCCGTACAACAGATATGCGCACGATCCATCCGGATCAGGCCAAATGTGAAAAGCTGCTCAGATTCTTCCTCCAAAACGAGGTCAAGCGATTGATTGCGTCCCGTCAGGTAGACCCCTGGCAAGATCTCCGGTTCGCGGAAATGATCGCGGGCATGGGGGATTTCGCGGCACAGCACAGCAAGGACTACTATGACCGGAGCCATCCTCCGCTGAACCGCGTGGGGCATGAATCGATCGCCGGCTGGCGGTTTTTCATCAAGCCGAATCTTACCGAGGAGGCCAAAGAGATCGGTATCCATGTGAAAAAGGCGACGGAGCTGCTCGCAGACCGGCTTCTTTACGTCCGGTTGCCGCTGCGACCGCATGTTTTCGACCAGCCTCAGCCGTTCCAATATAGCACGGGGACTCAGGCGACCACGGAGGGCGGACGTTTGGTGATCAACAACGCGCTGGTGTTCGGGCAGCCGGAGGTTTACGAGCTGAGCGGAACGTGGAAGTGGACCGCGCGTGCCATGGACATCGACGGACAGAACGGATACCTGAAAATGAAACGCGATCGTGATGATGCCGACATCATGAGCGGGCGCCCGCCCGGCGTCACGGCGGAGGCGCGGCTTCTGCAGGCCTTTCAATATTTCCGCGAAGCCCTGGCGCTGCCGGCTCATTCCAACCGCCTCGCGGGCGAGGAAACGCAGTTCACCGAGCTCCTGAAAAATCTCGACCAAAAGCCAGCGCCTGACGGCCGGATCTATCCCGTGATGGGGCAGCCGATCGTCAGCAAGAGGTTGTTCAGGATTCTTTTTTTCTCACGGCCCTATCAGCGCATACGTCCCGGGCAGGAGCACGAAACGGAGATGAAGCAGTCTCTGTCCGCCGATTTTTTTGATCGGTACCGGGAGCACTTTCAGCTCGATGCCGAGTTCCGGGCGCTTTATGAGCCGGTGTTCGGAAAGGAATTTTTCGAGGAATACCTGCCGGTGATGCTCAACGGGCGGACCGATCAGCACTTTGGCGTTAACCCGAAGACCGGAGAGGTTGATCTCGGGGGGGATTGGTTCTCGGGGGCGCGCTCCGTCGAGTCCCAAAAAATCGGGCGACTTCACCGCTGGGTCAAGGAAATGCTTGATAAAAAGAAGGGGACTCTTCCGATCGAGCATCACGTCAAGCTGAGACGAATTCTCGACATGATCGAGCGGACCGCTCGGGACTACGACCTCACCGTCAAGACGGAAGTCGCTACGGATCTTCGCGCCGGCAAGAACTTTCTTCTTCCGGATGCCGGGAAGTTCGAAGATACGTATGTGACGACCCAAGTTGCGTCAGTGAAGGGTGGGCGGGTTGCGAGTCCCGTCGATCCCAAGTCCGTGCTTGCGAAGCTCTACCTGCAGCTTGTCCGCTATACCGAAGACATGGCATGGGATTATGCCATCAACGTCCAGATGGCCTGGGTGACTCGCGCGTGGGAAGACGACATCCCGATTGCCGAAGACGACGAGGACCCGGAGACAGGAAGGCCTCTGCGCAGCCTCAAGACGCGCCTTGCGAATATGGCGATCATGCTCCCAGCCCTCGAACGTTTTTATGGCAAGCCGGGCAGCCCGAGGCGCATCGACCTTGTGGATCCCACCTTCCGCGATCAGGCGATCCTTACGCGGCTCGAGCAGGATTTGGGAGACCGGGGTTATTCCGGAGAGCTGATGGCCAAGATTCTCTTGATCGCGGCGGAGCTTAAAAACGGTCAGTTGAAACTCGAAGGAACCAACGTTTCGGAAATCATGGGGCGCTATGTGCATGACCTCCTCGTCAGCCGGGAGGAGCGGAAGACTCCCTGGGAGAAGGTCCCGGAAGAGGAGCGTAAGCTCGAAGTTGAACCCGACCGCACGGCCTCCCGCGACGTGCAGGCTGTTCAGATGCGGCGGGCGCCCTTTACGAGCGGAGTTCTCCTGGCGGAGGCCGAGAATATCATTCGTAGTTCTCCCGTTAAGGAAGTTCTCGAAGACGCAGCGGAGGGCGGGAAAGTCATTCGTCCCGTCCCCGCCGGGGAAATTCTCCAAGACGGAGTGGTGCGGTATTCGCCTATCTTGCGGGGCAAAAGCGAACTCCTCGAATTGCTCTACAACCGCCCCGCGCCGCCCGAGGACCCGAAAAATCCCGAGTTGGACCCTCATTATCTGACGATGAAGCTCGTCAATCTCCTCTACGACCGGTTTGACCCGGACATGCCGAGAATCGTGTCGGACGCGTACGATGCCTGGCCGTCTTTTGTTCAGGGAAGGTTCCAGTCCGCTCTCCACGGGGCCGTGGATGAATCCTCGCTCATCCGCGATGAACGGGAGCGCAAGAAACAATATGCAGCGAATTACTGGAACGAGGCGGACCGTCTGCGCTTCCTGATGAAACTGCTGGAAAAACCCGGTGATTTCCCCATGACTTTAAGGAATGCGGCGACTGGCGAGACTGTGGAGCATCCGGCCGCGGTTTGGGGTAAGGTCGCTCTTTACCCGGATTCGAAGGGTTTTCTGCTGGCCGAAGAGGTCGTCAATGACATCATTGCGGAAATGTGGAATAAGGAGATGGTCGGAATCGCGCCGAAGGCCTCGGAAATCGAGGTTTTGCGGCGAAAGGCCCGGAGACAGCCGCTCGATGATGACGTTCAGCGGCGGGCTTATGAAAGCTGCCTGGCCACGTTTGCAACTATCCTCCGGCAGCGTGCGACGAATTCCGGTTTGAAAGCCAAGCTGGACGAGGCAAAAGTCGATGACGTTCCGAAGTTGGAGAGATTCTTTATCGATTATATGAAGGGAATAGAGCAGGCGCTGCCTCAAGATCCCGAACTTCAGGGGGCTTACTTTCAGCTGTGGCTCGAGAGAATCAAAGACAAATTTGATCTCAGGCTCAGGCGAGAATTTCCGAGATTGTACGAGCAGGCGGGGACGGGGATCGGAGGAATCTTGGCGGCCGGAGCGATTGTGAGCGGAAAATGGTCGCGCCGCCAATTTTTACCGCGAACGATCGGGGCTGCGGTTCTCGCACTGACGGGGCGCTCGGAGATGCGATCGAGTCTGCAGGCCTCGATCACAACTCGGGACGTAAATCCGCAAGATTTCCGCTCCGAGATGCGTTCATCGGAGCCATCGGAACTCTCGGAGGCAAAATTGGCCGGGTACCTTAAAGCGCTCAAATCCCATCAACGGAGGATCCGCCACACAGCCCGGGACCAATTGAGCAATCAGAAGATGCGGCTTTCCGGGTATTGGATCAAGGATGAACATATCGATGAACATAAAGTCTACAGAAAACTTGCAGACGATCTGCCCGGTGCAATCCGGAAGCTGCACGGTTCATCGAAGGCCGCGTCACACAGGGACCTCTTAGCCTTAATGGGCTGGACGCTAACCATGCTCACGAATATTTTTGCCGAGGAGGCGCGGCGTGCGGCTGTTCAGGTGCAAGCCGCTGCGGTGGAAGAGGAAGCTCAAGCGGTCCCTTCGGCGCTTCACTCGGTGCGCTCCTGGATTCGAACAACAGGACCGAAAATCGGCGAGGCGGGCGCCCGCTTGTGGGCCCGGAGCCGACCTGTGCTCAAGTTCATGATGAAAGACGTCCTAGCGCTGGTACTTCTTGTGGCTGCGGGCCTCTATGGGATCATTTTCGGCTGGGTCTACAGCCGTGAAGCCCCGCCGGCGGGGCCGAGGCTCATTTCTCCGCCGGCCGCTACGGCGGGTCAATTTCCAGGGACCCCGGCTCAGGGCGCGGATGGCGTCGCGGGTTCCCCTTTCGATTTTCCCATCCCCGCCCCCGAGGAAGTTGCGCCAGTCCCAGCCGAAGAAGTTGCCGCAACGCCGTCTGTTAAGCCTGCACCGGTAAGAGAGACCCCAGTCCCTCGAGTGCAGGAAACGCAACCGACTGAAACGCCGGCGGCTCAGCCGGTCGACGAGAGAGGATATTTTGACGACCTGATTCGCCTCAACGGATCGATTCTTCCTCCTGACGATGGTGACGGAGCTGCCACGAGAAGGGAAATGAGGGCCGGGGGCGTGTCCCGGCGTGAATTTTTCAGGACCGCGGGGTTAGGCGGAGCGATCGCGGCCGCGACGATGTTCTCGAACCCCTTGAGCGCGGCCGGCCGCCCCGGATCCGATCCGTTTCTGCGGCTGGATCAAAACACCGGCTTTCCCTTTAATATCGTTTACCCGGGACAGACGAGTGCGTGGGCGACGACCGAACCGACCTCCATCGGACGGACTTTGGAGTATTGGGGGCATATCCTCGCAGGTGATGTCGCGAACGAGGCCGATGACCTTCAGCGAGGCAAGGCGTTCAAGCGTGCCCGCCAGCTTCTCGACTCACTTCTTAAGGTCCAGGGCGACCCCAAGCTCAGCTGGAAGGGACTCATTCCGTGGTTTCACCTGCGGCCAAAACTCGCTCCCGATCCCTATCAGGAGGGGGTCCAAAAGGACGCGGAGGGCAACGTCGTCTGGGGCCCGATGCCGCTTCTCGACAATTTGATGCTTTCGGCCAGCCTCATGTGTTTTATCGGCTCGCTTTTGCGCCTTCAGCAGACCTTCGAATCGCGGGGAAGCAGGGTTCCGGATTCGCTAAGGGATATGATCCAGTCGGCCCGGATGGTCCTCGAAAATCAAAAGCCCGGCTACGATGCTTTCTACGATGCGACGCCGGGTCAGGAACGTTTATTTGGAAAGGCGCTCGTCCATTACGGAGATTTACAGGAATCGCGGTTCGACGTGCCCGGTCAATATCACCGCAACCGGTTGTTTGCGGAAGATTCCGCGGCGATTGCGCTTCTTGTCGCAGGCTCCATGATCTCCGAGGAGAAAACTTTCGTGAACCTGGAGCCGAAATTTAAGGAATATACCTTCGAAGACGGCGCCAAAGCTCCGATTGCCATGCCGTGGGACGGGGGATTTTTTCAGATGAGCTGGACCTGGCAGCTCGTCCGCAGCATTCCGCAGATGTCAGCGATCCATCGTAATTTCTTTTTGGCCAATCTGGATTCATCAAGGCGCTTGGGCGTTCCCGGAGTTTATTCGGCGGCGGCGACTCTGGAGGGCGGCATCGGCGGCTACGACGGCAATATGGGGAACCCGGACTTCCGGGAGTGGGACGCCAGGGCCAACACGGATTACATCACCATCAATCCGCTGCTTGCGTACACCGCGATGGACCCGACGGCCGTCAGGCAGTGGGCCGAACGCTTTGGCCGTATCGCCGGCGTCCAGGGGCCGTATGGCGCTTATGAGTCGGTGAAGATCGGGGCCGGAGGGGCGGTCGAAGGGGTCCGCAAAGCGTATTTCATGCCCAATCATCTGACGGGATTGATCGGGTTGATCGGCAAGCAGCATCAGTCGCTGAGCGCTTATTTGAGCGATTCGGGAACCGGACCGAGGTTCGTTCAGCTTTACGCGGAAAACCTGCGAAAGTGGGACGTGTCCGGGAACAAGATCGAGGTTTTGAAGAGGGCGCCGGCTGCGCCAAGGCAGGAAATGCGCTCTGAAGGACAAATGCCCCGCAGGGCTTTTCTCAAAGGCGTGGGTGCGGGGGCCGCAGCGGCGGTTATCGGTTTCGGACACTCGGTATTGGGTGGCGATTTCACGGATATCGAGAATGACAGGGTCCTTGACGCTTTTTATGTCATCCGTGCGATCCAGGGGCCGGCAGGCGGTGAAAAAAGCGCGATCCGCGATCGCAATGGGAAGCGCATTAATGCGGAGCATCCGTCGTTCAAGGCTTTCCGGGCCCAGCTGGACAGGCCGGCCTTCAAGGGCTTTGTCAAGACCTGGGCCCGCGGCATCGAGGAAGAGATCGGGGCCTCGGATTTGTCCAGCGGACGGGGATGGCGGATGGCCAATCTTCTCGAGGCCGATGAAGATCCCAATTCGCCCATGTCTGGGCTTCTCACCAAATATTTCCAAATGATGGGGGCGCTGCCGCCGGGGCCGGGAGTGACCTTGTCCGGCCGTCTGCGCGAAATCATCCGCCCGAGGGATGGGGGCTCGGAAGTGCAGTTCCCGCGGCCTGGGACCCCGGAGGCCAAGGAGTGGATTCAGCTCGTGAGCCGTCTCGTCGTCGTGACGCGGGCCCTTGTGGAGCGCCCGGCCAGCGCGGTGACCTCCCGCGATAATATGTCGTTGGACGTGATAGCCGACTACTTCCGGTATATTACGGACCTTCATGAAACCGTCAAGGAGATCCTCCGCGCGGAAAACGGCGGAGATCCCGGCATTGCAGAGGCAGCCGAGTGGTATCGCAGCCTTGATCCGTCTCTTTTTGAAGCCAGCTACGGTTTGCATGAAGTCATTCAGAAAAGGCAGGACGCCGAGCACGGCAATGTCCCGCGGGGCGGGCCGGCGGCTCACCGCGCGCAAATGAAAAAACAGTTTCCCTTCGGCTATTACGAAGGATTCCTGTTCAGCATGGCGCGCGACCTGGGAGGCTTCGGAGCCGCCGAGGCAGTCCAGGGAAAGCCTGCCGCGGTTCCTCGCAGGGACCTGCGCAATCATCTTCTTTTCTATCTGGCGTATCGGAAGCTGCAGGAAAGGGGTGCCATCGAGACGGGGACGACCGGGGCCGATTTCATGCTCCGGAAGGAATCGGACCTGCTGGAATTCCTCGAGAACTATGCCGATGACCTCCAACAGATCGGACGAACGCTGCCCGAAAGCATGATCATGGCGCTTGCGCCGGCCTATGCCGAGTACGCGGGCGCCGCGAACGAACAACAGAGGGCGAGGATATCGGCCCGTCTGCCCTCTTGGATCGGCGGCCGGGACGCCCGCCATCCGGGAGTGCTTGAAAGGCTTCGCCAGCTGGTCGAAAAGGGAAAACGAAACAAGTATCCGGAAGTCACCGCGACCGAACTTCCGGCCGCCGAAATGGTCGCGCGGATACGCGCTTATCGCGACCAGTACCCGAACCGGTTCCGGCAAACGGTGGCCAACGTCATTGCCCGTGGGATCCGTCAAAATTGGTCCTTCTACCACATCTTGCGCGACTATTACGCCGAGCAAGGCGGTCCGGAGCTGGCCGAGAAGCTGCTCCGCCTGCAGGACGCAGTACGCGAGACAGGGAAACCTCCCGCGGATTTCGCGCCCTTTACGGGACCCGAGGAGAAGATCATCCTGGAAGCTTCGCAAATGGTGGTCGTTCTCGAGCGGGTCGTGGACCGCAACAGCCGGTTTTACGGTCAGAATCTGGACGCCGAGGGCGTGTCGAACCTGACGTTCCAGATCCTTCGGGACCGGGAGTGGCTGGCGGATCCCTCTGAAGCCAAAGCTATGACCATCGAACAGCTGCGCTCAGGCCTCGAGGATTTCGTCAACGGCATGATGCGGGATGATCATTTGAGGCGCAAGGGCGGCGAAGAATCGCTTGCGTTCGTGTTCGACGACGAATATATCCGCGGGGCCGCGGCAGCCGGCAAGGCGCCCATGAAGCGTCCGTACTTTGCCCTGCGCATGCGGGTCAAGCAGGAAATCGAATTTCTTCCGCGCCATGCGCTCGACCGCATGAGGGCCCTCTTTCCCGAGATCCAACTCGGAGAAGGCGTGTTGGTTTCGGTCGCTCGGGCCCGTGAGGAGCTGACGAAGCTTCTGGGCGCATCCGAAGGAGGCCTCGTCGAGCGGATGTTCCGCGAAGAGTGGGACGGCTATTTGAAGGGGCTCGTTCCCTGGCATGAACTGCGGCCGGTCCTCGGGCAGGCTTATGACGCGCAGCGCCGCCTGCTGAACCATTCGGCCCCCCACAACCATGTCTTGGATCATTTTCTTTACCGCATGAAGGAGCTGCTCAAGGCGATGCAGGCCTCCGGAGGGTCTCAAAATCTGTTCAGCCGCCTTCAGCTCGGATCCCTGATCGAGTTTGGACCGGGAGGAGAAATCCGGCCCCGGAAGACCTACGGGGGATTGCCGCTCGACAGCCCTTACGCGCTCGAGATCGCCGAAAACCTCAAGCACCTCCAAGCGGCGATGCAGTACGGAAACGTTCCGGTGATGAAGAAGCTAGAGGAACTGACGATCGAGGATGTGCTCGCTCTGGTGGGCGAAAGGAGCGCCGCTCTGGAGCGCTACCGCAAGAACCCGGAAAAGTTTGTTGCCGAGAACGGCTACAGCCCGGTGGATGCCTCGCAGGTCGACCCGTCTATGGATTTTCTCCACTACAGCCTTGGAATCATCCGCTGGAGCGAGCAGTTCCTGAACGAGGAGGGCGCCCGGCGCGCCCAGAAGATGGCGTCCGCCGTGACCTATGTGACGGCGCGGCTCGAAGGGGATTCTCACGAAGAAGCCCGCGGGAAAACGCTGGGGGCGGTCCAAATTTTCGGGACGGATCCCGAGGGGGAATTCGGGCGCTACGAAAGCCTTGTGGAGGAACTGGGGCAGGAGCGTTATGCCGGAGAGATCGCCGCGCTCGCCAAAAAAATCGGCGGGGATTTCAGGAAGGTCCGCGATCTTGACCGCGTCGGCCAGAATTTGAGGCGCCATGCGTATCTGGAGTACGAGCGCTACCACTATGACTCTGACAAGCTCGCTTATCTGGCGGAGCGGGCGGTGCAGTATCAAGGCGCCGCCGGCAAATTCAAGCTCTACTATTTTTATGGCGAGATTCCGATGGGGTCGGGCGACAAGGACCAGGAGGTCTTCGACTGGCTTTCCAATAACTTTCTCTACCCCCTCGGGGCCGACATCTTTTTCGGAGTCCAGAGCATGGTGGTCGAAAAATTCCGCTACAACACAGGTGAAATCGGTGACCTGATGCGGCGGCTGCTGACCGACAAGTTTCTCGAGGAGCGCGCCATGGATATGCTGGCCAGGCTCCAGGGCAAGGTTCCGCTGATCGAGAATCTCAAGGTTCCGGAGGAGAAACTCCGGGAAATGGCGGCGCTCTACGAAAAAATCAGGGCGATGGTGACGGAGGAGGCGCGTTCGCGCAAGCGTGCGATCGAGATCGAACTCACGGGGATCGACCGGGGGGATCCCGATCTGACGCCGGAAGAGAATCAGGAGGTGATCCGCAATGTCCAGGAAATGTTTGTGCGCCGCTTCATTCATGAGCAGTTGGATGACCTGATCCGCTTGCGAAACTACGGCGAGAGGTATCAGGAAAAAATGGCCCAGGACGTGTTTGAGCGCCTCGAAGCGTTGAAGGCCTCCGGGCACTCCGACGTTCTGACGGAGCGCGAAGAGAAGATGGGCTCACGGGCGGTTCCTCAGGTGAGCGTCTACGAGATCAACGGCTTTATCACCAACCTCTATGAGAACGGAGCGAGCTATGACGAGATCGCTCGGGAGCTGGAGAACTGGTTTCAGTTCATGCGCAGCATCAATTTCTGGGCCCGGGACGGGCTAGGGCATTTCCTGGCTTTCCCGCAGATCGATTACCTCTATAAGTTCTACGGCATGGATTTCGGCCTCGAGGGAAAAATCCGTATCCCTGTTGCCGGCTCCAAGGAGCCCGTCGAGATTGCCGCCTGGAAGGTCTACGGCCCGGATGACCGGATCGAAACCCGGGCGCGCGGGAAAGTGCGAGTCCTCGGGATGGAGCTTCTGGAGGTCGAAAAAATCTACAGTTACGATTTCATGCTTCGCAAGCTCGATCCTGCGGGCGAAATTCTTCGGCAGTCGGCGATCGCGCTCGACTTGGCGTTCGGACGTGTGGACGCCGGCCTTCTGGATGTTCTCGTGGCCACTTATAAGACCGTCGGGAAGGAGACGGAGGTCGAGTATGCTGCCTTCAAGGCGGCGGTCGAGGAGCTGGCCGGCTATTTGGGAGAGGTCAAGGACCGCCTGAGCGCCGAGGTCCTGCGCCGGCAAACCGAGGGGCATTTAGATCCGGATCGGCAGCCGGAACTCGCCGCGGCAATGGGCCGGCTGATTACGGAGATTGCCCGGGAAAACTTCGAGGACATTTTACGCGCAAAGGTCATCGAGCTGAGGTCATGGAACCGGATGATGGCGTACCGGAATAACGAAGAATTCAAGCGGATGGCCACGGGGCGATGGAAAACCGAAAAGTCGGTCGCGCTTCTGCGCCATGAGGTCCAGCGCCTGCGCCGGCAGGTCGATTATGCTGCCCGCCTTCCGAAAGAAGACGAAAGGGCGAGAGCCACGGCTGAGGCGCTACGGAAACTGCAAGAGCTGCTTGCACGTATGGAGAGCGAAGTCCATGCCTACTTCATCAAGCCGGAAGTTCAGTTCGTGCCGGATACGTCCCTGGAGCGGTATGTGGCCGAGCACCGCTTTGTGACCAATCGTCCTGTCGATGAAATCATCGAGTACACGCACCGTGAACGCATTCTGACCAGCAAGAATCCGCCGGAAGACAGGCACACGCCGCTCAATATGCAGGCCATGGACGATTATCACATCTGGCGCTTCTACGAAAGCCTTTTTTACCATTCCCGTCTTTCATCCAAGCCGCGCGGAGTCACGGAGGCATTCAGGAATTCGATTTTACCTGCGCCCTTTTCCTCGGACTTTCGCAATCTCTTTAACTATCTACGGCAGTCCGGCTGGGCCGAGGACGCTTATCCGGAGCCCGCAAACGCGGCTCAAACGGCGGCGCTGAGAACGATCCGCACGATCCAGCGGGAGCTGGGGCTTTCTTTCCCCGAAATTCACGAGCTTGCGGTGCGGCGTC
This sequence comes from Candidatus Omnitrophota bacterium, assembly GCA_041666865.1. Classification (GTDB taxonomy): domain Bacteria; phylum Omnitrophota; class Omnitrophia; order Omnitrophales; family Aquincolibacteriaceae; genus JBAYGD01. The sequence continues at coordinate 31,037 of JBAYGD010000018.1, forward strand.
TGGCGAGCAGCGACGAATCGAGCTTGAGGGCCTATATTACGGACATGCGCTACCGCGGGTGGGACCGAAACTACATCCGGCTCCTGTTGCTCTATCGAACGTACGTGAAAAAGTTGATCGAAGAATCCGGGACGTACGTGCGCCTCGGAGAACGCGCCAAGATCGATCAGATCGCCGAGTCGATCGTCCATAACGTGCTTCGGGACGGGACGCTTCCTCTGAGGGCCGCAGGGCTCGAACTCGACGACGAAATCGCTGCGCGGCTTGCCGAAGACGTACGCGCCCATCTGGAACGACGTGGGAACGGTTCCCGGCTCGTTGAGCCGACGAAGGGTCATTATCTGCTCAGAACCTTGGCGACCGCAGACGATGCCCGGGATGACGAAACCACCATTCTCGAAAAGATTAAACCCGGCGAAATGGCGCGGCGCATGGGAATTTTCAGAAAGATCGAATTCGACACAGTGGTCGAGCGGGGAAGGAGCGCGACGGAGCGCACGAGCGCCTGGCTCGTTTCCGTCTCTGCGGCGCATCATCTGCCGGGATTGGCAAACCTCCTGCCGGATCCGTTCTCCGCGAAAGGCCTGGCGTTCTACCGAAGCTTTCAGGCGCTCTCGGAAGAAGTCAGCGCGATCGAGGACGACGAGGAGCTTTCGGAGGTTGAACGCCCAAGAAAGGTCCAAGCGGCGATCGGCGCTTTTCGTCCGAAACTGGCTGCGTTGCTCGGGAACCCCGGCGCGCTTGCGGGGCTCAACGAGCCCGAGTGGACGGGGGCCGTGACAAAGATACTGGAAGCGGGTTTGTACGTCAAACCCTCGGTGGAGATTCCTGAAATGCTGCCCTCGGCGCTTTCTGAGCGGGAACAGCGCATGGCCCGGAGAATGAGAGAAGACAGCTACGGGAAGGAGTGGATCCACAGCCTGACCCAGATCGCCATGAACACGGCGCTCGGGCGCCAATACGGAGCTCCCCTCCAGTCTGAGGAGGCCTTCTATCCCGTGTGGAAGCCGGATCCTCAAAGGGCCGTCGAGACCGCAAAAGCGCAGGAGATCACGGGCCCCGACGTTCCCGCCAACCCGGTGGACGTGCGGCGCTGGATTCAGGATAACTGGGGAGGCGATGCCGTCGAATTTTTGAAATCACAGCCGGAACCTTACCGCCGGCTCCATAATCTTCTTCTGGTTCAAATGCAGAATTTTCTCAAACAGCTCGTGACGCTGTATCCGAAGGCCCGGCACGCCTATCCGAAAATTACGCACCTCATGGTCCTTCAGCTGGTCTCGAATTTTCAGCGAAACGGGGTCCTCCCGTCCAGGCTTCAGGAATTTAACGACAACACGCTGGATCTTTACGATGTCCTTCGGACGGTTGAGGCGGCGCGTACGCGCTCCGCCGAGAGGGCCGAAGCAGCGTTTGCCGAACTGGGGCTCGGCTTTGACCGCTCCGCATTCGCGCGCCTTCTGGACATGCAGGAAAAATATGCGGTGGATTCGGGGGACCACGAGGGCTGGGTGGAATTCGAGGATGCGGTTCTTCAAAAACTCGTGCCCGGCGATGATCCCGCGAAGCGCGAGCGCGCCCTCAGGCAGGTGTTGTCCATTCTGGATGAGGAGTATTCGATCGACGTCCGGCGGCGTCTCAAGATCCATTTTATGATGCTCGGGCCGAAGGAACCCTCTGAACGGCAGAAGCCTTTGGATGATCTCTTCCTTTATTTGTGCCTCAACGCGACTCAACGGCCGAACCGGATTCCGCAGATTCTCCCGATCTGGGGCTTTAATTCGCAGGACACCCTTGCGTTCAAGGAGGCGACGGAGCCTCGTGGGCGTCTCAAAGACGGGATCGACGCGGTGTCGAGTTCTCTGATCCGGGAGACGGTCGGGATGCACTGGAGAACGAGGTCTCATATCGTAGGCCAGACACTCGTGGAGGCGCTGCAGCGGTTGGGCTATGACACGACCAATCTCGAAGGGGAACTCGGATGGCAGCCGATCGGAGCCACGGCCGTTGATCGCGGGAATTTTGTCCGGACGATCATTGCCATGACCGAAAGCGACCTGATCGTTCCCGGGGACGATGCGCTGCCCGAGGACGAACGAAATGCCCTATTTATTACGCGACCTTCCGGAACATTGGGTACGGATGAAGCCGGACTTTCCGCGGTATCGATTCCCGCGAGCCTGTGGCGGCGCCTCGAGGAGTCGAAGAAGAGTGCCATGGCGAACGGTGATCTTACGATGGAGGAAGTGCGGGAGCAGTTTTCAGCCCAGGATCTCGCTCAGGTCCGGTCCCTGGAGTTGGGGGCTCTTCTTTTTGGCAAGGCGATCGATGACCGCACGATGCCCTTGGCGGGGAAGGTGGCGGTTGTCGCAGCGGCCGCGGCAACAGCTTGGAAGATCTTCGGATGGCTTCGCCCGGCATCGAGCGAGGAAGGCGGCCGTTCAGAGATGCGATTGAGCCAGCGCGACTTAAGCACGGCGCTGGACGAAAGTCTCCGCACCATTCGAGCGGAGTCCAGGACCCAAGCGCTTTTTACCTATGCGGCGACGAAGCTTGCCGCAGCGGCGCTCGTGTGGATGTTTAATTCTCATACCCACATTCTAACTTTGCTCGGAGCGCCCTGGTGGGCGATTGGAGCGATTCTGGCGGTCTTTCTGTTCGCGAGCCTCATTTATGCGGCCTGGTTCGAATTCCACTTCAAAGCCAAGGCGGGAGGACCCGAGGCCGAAGGAAAGATCGCGAGGGGGATGACCCACTTCGACACTGCGGTTCGGCGGTGGTTTGCGGATCCCCTTAAGCGGCTTAGGATTTACGCGGACAGCTCGCGGTTGATGGGGCGCCTGGTCATGCCTGCCATTATTGCGGGCGGTTTCCTGGCGTTGGCGAGCCACACGGCAGCCCTATCCGGCCAGGCTCTTTCCACGGGCCAGATCCTTACGGGGCTCGGTGCCTGGGTTGGAGGAGCCATTCTCAGCCATCCGGCGGTCTGGGTGGCCGTGATCGGATCCTTTCTGATTCTCAAGTTCTATCTGCTCAAGAAGTCCCAGGCCTCGCCGTGGGCGATCGCCCTGATGGTGGGGACCCTTTTTGCCCCGATGATCTTTCCCGCTCTCGGCTTTGCCGAGTTCACGCATTTCGGAATTCTGTTCGGAGCGCTAAAAATTGTCGCCGTCTATACTGCCTTTACGGTTTTCGTCGCTAAGGAAAAACGGGCTCAGGTGGTTCGCTTCGGGGCCGTTTCGTTTATTGCGCTCCAGGGACTCAATCTCGCGCTCGGCGCGTGGCTCGGCTTCTCTTTCGGATTTCTCGCGGTGGCCGTTGCTTCCGCGCTGATGACTTTGACGGCCTACGCGGCGATCAATCCCGGTGCGATGGCGAAGCGCTCCCTGTTTTACGCGGCGATCGTTCTCTTTCTGGGAGCAAGCTCCGTTTTCCATTTGTGGGCGGTCTACGGGCTTTTGACACTTTTCCTTTTCTACTGGTGGGCGGGCAATCTTTTTTCGGGACTCACGATCAAATTTTTCTGGAAGACATTTTTTGCGGCTTATCACGGCGTTCCGACCGCCCATGTGATTCTGGACGGGTCCCTGGCGGCCGTGGCGAGCGTCCTCTTCTTCGTGGTCGGCGTACCGCTCCCGTATCTGTTGGTCGGCGCTGTCGTGCTTAAGGCACTGCAAACCGCGGCTTACGTTCTTTTCGGCTATCTCGAACATCGCAAGGAAGGCGCGCTGAGGCAGCTCCTGGAAACGGCCGAGCATGAGGATGCACAAGCTTTGAGGGCCATGATCGCCGACGAGAAGCCCCCACAGCCTATCCTGGCAAAATTCCTGCCCGCGATCGATGCGGGGCTGCTCCTGGCCATTTTACCCATTCTGTCGGCGGGCCAGCCGTTTGCGGTTTTTCTGATGTTGGCAGCCTTTTTTGCCGTGAAGGCTGTGTCGGTCCACTGGCTGTCACGCACAAAATCGGTCGCGCCGTACACGGAGTGGAAGCTCATGTCGGGGGTCCGCGGGAGCATGCTCAATTGGATGGTCGCGTCGACCTCCCTGCTTTTTACCGGGGTCTATATTTTCGCGACCCTCCAGGTCGGCCTGAGCTCCCCGCTGCTGCTGGCGTTTAGCGCATTCATGTTCACCTACGCCAACTTTGTCGCCGGGGATATTCTGTCGGCGCTTTTGGTCAAGACCACCCTTCAAATTCCCTCGGCGCTGCCGAGGCAAAACGGTTTCGCCGTCATTCTCGACACGGTCACGGTGCTGGGGATCGCGGGGCTGTGGTTCGCGGCGCCCGTCAATTTTGTTTTTGCCGGAATCGCGCTGGCCGTCGCGGCCAAGCTTACTGCGTGGTTCATTAGCGGTGTGAGAATCATGACGAGCGAGGACCCGGTGGCGCGACGTTCGGAGATCGGGTATCTGGGCTGGGAGCTGTTCCACGCTGCCGCACTCGGGATCGGGTATCTGTCCGGCGGAATGTCTCTTGGATTGGTGCTCATTATTTTTACGGTTTACAAGGTTTTTCAGCTCTTAGCGACCTTCGGCCGGCACCCCGCGCATGACATTCCCCGGGACGAGCTGACGGAGGAATTCGAGAGAACGCCGGGACAGGCCCAAACGAGTCAGCTGACGATTACAAGGACGGGGGGCGGAAGCAGCGCGATTAAGTACGCCGAGACACCGCTTTCAAGCGGGATGCAGAACAACGTCGGCATCTCGGAAGTCGGCCCGGGCGAGGTTGCCGATTTTACCACCGCCGACGGCAGGCGTTTTAGGATGCTGGGGTCCGACCACTACTCGAATATTTGGCTCAGCGACACGGTGGCCAACAAGCAGAATGTGCCGCAAGTCAAAGGGGAAATCTTCTTCCGTCTGTTGCAAAGGGCCAGGTACGGCGTTGACAGAGTCATGTACGCTTTGCACAACTACTCGTCGATGCGTGCCATTCCGCTTGCCAAGGCGGGCCTCTACAATTACGTCATTTCCCATATCATGGGGTTTGATACGCGTATGATCTGGACCGAACTCGAGGACGACCAGCAGTATCAGGTCCGCAGCCAGAAGGTCACATGGTTTCCCGTATCGAGAGATTCGACGGGTGCCTATCATCACGGCTATTTGGCCCAGCCCGGCCACTACAGCATCGATGAGCGGCGGGCCCTTCATTATGAGGATCGGGCGGGCCGCCCGCATGTCCTCGAATTCGGCATGTACCGGATCGATACCTCGCGAAACAAGGGCGCTATTTTCACCCATGTTTTCTGGGACGGGCCCGCGGTCGAGGGAGTCTATTCGGCGGAATATTTGGGCAAGACGGGAGTCAAAGCTTCGGAGGAGGAGGCCCGGTCGAAGGCGGTCACTCTGCAGGACGTTCGTCCGATCCCTCAAGGGAAGGTGCGTGCGGTTCCCGACGCAGAAAAAGACAAGCTCGTGGATTTTGTTCTCGAGACCATGACGTTGAAGGAATATCAGGACATGATGCATTTAGCCGGCGGAGCGTTTCCGGTGGACTATGGGAATATCTCGGACCCCGACACTCACACGGAGCTGCTCGACAAGGGAAAATACCAGATCGATCCGATGAACGACCGCCTCGGGGATATCGAGAACCGCGGCGAGGGCTTTGAAACGACCACGCGAAGCGGCCGACCCCTTCCGCGGCTTGCGTCGCCCCAGATCCGTCAGTTCCTGTTTATCAAGGACCCGGAGACAGGAGACATCCTGAAGAGGCTTGTCCTGATGCGCGACGGAAGAATCTTCACCTACGAGCAGAATCCCGCCACGGGGGAGCGGGAGTTCTGGGGGACCCTTGATGACCTTCCGAGGCCCCAGCCCGACAAGGGGTCCAAAACCAAGATGTTCGTCATGCCCGTTTTTGAAAATCAGGGTGATGGGAAGCCGCTTGTGTCTTCGGCCTCGGCAGTGAAAAGCGTGCCGGCCTACTCGATCCTCTTTCTCGACGAGTCCAAAGACATGGAACACAAGCGGGGCCGCGAATCCGAGTTGGACCGTCCCTTCTATGCACCGCCGGAGGCCTATGCCGACCTGACCGCCCAGTATGATGATCAAGGGCGATACAAGCCGGAGGTGGCCCAAATCGACGGCTCGGGATTGCCGGGGAAGGGAAGGGACATTCTTTTGATGCAAAACCTCCGGTTTCAAAATCCTGTGGACGTCGTGACCGGCAAAACCGATGCCAAAAAAGAGGTTTGGGGAGTCGAGAGGGGAACGGGGGATCTTTACGCCATCGTGAAGCGCGCGGCGGACGGCACGATTATCGAGCAGAAGCTGATCGCGCGGGCAGGTACTTTTCAATTAAGCGTGCCGGATGCCGGCGGAGTGATGACCGTGGCGACCATTGTCCGCTGGACCATCGATCCGAGGACGCAGGACGCCGTCGCGATTCGTCCGGACGGAACACGGGAGGTGCTCGCCAAGCGCGACACTTTCCGTTATACGGCCCATGACGGAGTGGACGGCGCAGGGCTTCCTCTCCTGGACGGTCTCTACATCGGAAGCGTTTGCAACTGGGAAGCGCGCCTCTACAGCCTCACGGGGATGATGATGAATCCTTTCAAGTGGGGCGCCGGGAAGCGGGGCAAGGGAGACCAGGAGAAGCTTTTCTTTGTTGCGACCGGAGGAAACGGGCAGACGCGTACGCGCAAGCCCAGCGGCCACGGATTTGCAAACATGAATGATATTGTAGTGACCTCTCCGGATGCACGAATCGAGCGTGTCCGGTTTAGCGGCAACGCAGCGGCCGTGGAAGGTGAACTGAGCGTGCCTGTCGCTACTCTTCCTTCGAGAACCGTTGAACAAATGGCGCCTTACTGGAGGATCGAAGGGGACCGGGTCGTGATCCCAGCCGACGGATGGTATGTGAACGCGAAAGGCGAGAAAGTGCTTCGGGGCGCCCACTCGCCGTGGTGGCTTGCCATGGAGGAGGCCGAGTCGGGGGGGCGGAGCGGATATCTTCTCAATACCTTTGACGGCTGGCACGAGGAGGTGATGCTTGACGCGCTCGGAGCGAAGAGGCGCGTCTGGGTGCGGCGTGACAAAATGGATCCCAGGAACCCGATCATCGGTCTGATCGATCCGGCGCCCTCCACGCGGGCCGCCCGGATGGGGGTCCTTCATACCCGCATCGATCATTCCACAAAAAAACTGGTGAGCTATCAAATCCTGGCCGAGCAGGGAACCTTCGGAAGGGTTCCTCAGGCCCGCACCGGTCTCGAGGAGATCCGGAGTAAGAAATATTTTACGACGCAGCGGGGCAAAGCGAAGCCCCGGTCCTGGAATATTCAGGAGGTCGTTTTCGGCGAAGGCGGCGTGATCTTGCGCGAAGGCGATTTCAAGGTCATCGGCTACCGGGAGGTTGCTGCAGGGTCTCCGGATGGGTGGAGGAGGGTGGGCGACGACCTCGTGTTCTACGAAGACGGCGCCGTCAAGAAAGACGCGAAAGGGCGTCCTTTCCGTTACCCGATCGATTCCAGCGCAGTTGCGGGCGTGACGGCCGAGGAGCTTTTTATCGACCGTGACGGATTGGTGCGTTACAAAGAGCGTTACGACGATCAAGTGATTGCGCGCCAGAGGGCCGACGGAAACTGGGACATCCTGGCGCCCGAGGCAGTGATCCTCAATGCGGACGGTGAAAAAACGGCTGTCATGACTGATCGGTCGAAGAAGGAAGGGTTGGATCCTAACGATACGGAAGGGCTCGGAATTTCCGTTGATGCGTCCGGCGATCTGATCGTCAAACGCTTCCATGGAAACGTAGACGAAATGCAGGTCGATCCCCGTCACAAGGATGAAGGGTGGCTCGTGTACCGTAGCGGTGACCGGAAAGGGCAATTCGTTCAGATGCCTACCGGGGCGACCGGCGCGGATGCCCATCTTCGTTTCGGATACTTCGCCGTGAACCCTCAGGGGGAGTACGTTCGATCGTCGTCGAGCGGTCTCGCCCTTGAAGCCCAGTACGCGACCCAGGTGATTATCCAGCACGACAATAAAAACGGGCTCTACGGACAAACTCAGCCGCGCATTGTCTCGCGCGCGGTTTACGACTTCACCACCGATATGCGCTGGATGATGTTCCAGGAATACCTCGAATACACCAATCCGTGGACCGGCCTTGCGCGCGGCGTGGGGTGGGCCCAGCGGATGCTCAATTATATCGCCATCAGCAATTTCTACATGTATGGGGAGGGTTCCGCGTACGGCAAAATGGACCTCCTGGCCAAGATGTATTGGCTGAACCTAATCTTGAGGAGGTTTGCTCCGGCCGGCTTCCGCTGTCACGATTTCCGGGAAGCCCAGGCGGGCCCGGTCGCTTCACTTTTTGGGACGATGGAGAGCCCGATCTGGAAGACTGAAGAGACGGGCATCGGCGAAATCGCCAACTTGGGCCGCCAGCTTTCCGCGACCGGCTGGATCGGCGGCGACGCCATGGCCCTCTACGACTGCTACTATCCGTTTGAGGCGCTGATGCATCTTTTCCGGGGAGATCCCAAGTCTGCCGCGAAGACGATGGCGGAAGGGTATAAACGGGTCAATATTCTGGACGAGAGCGGATTCTCGCTGGAAGGACGAAAGCATATCAGCTTGCTTTTGCGCGGATTTATCAGCGAACCTAATTTTCTCTTTTGGGTGCTCTTCCTCGGGCTTCTGGCCACGCTGATTCCGGGTTTGCTGACGGCGATGAATGCGGGCAAGTCCATGCTCATGTTCGGCGCGGTGATGTTGATTCTCATCAAACAGAAATCGTTCGTGATTCAGATGCACCGGATCTTCGTGACCAACGATCCGATTCGTACCCTGGGCAATGTTGCGGGCGTGACGGCGGTCGTCGTCGGCTTGATCGGGCTCTATTCCATCCTGCCGTTCAGCTCTCCGGCCTTCCATATCGGGATCTACCTCGCCTTCCTCCTCCAGAAGAGAATTTTATGGAAGCCGACCTTTGGGCGCGGATGGAGCCTGGCGTCGAGCTACTGGACCGGGGACGGAAGTTATCAGAGTACGCTGCTCAAGCGCGTGCTCATTTTCGGCGCCTGGGTGGCCGCGATTTCGTTGGCCGCCTTTCTCCTCCATAGCTTCATCGCATTGCCGTTCGTGCAGGGCATGTACGCCACGGCGGTCAACGCCCTCTATTCGGCCATGTCCTCGGCGTGGGTCGGCAATTTGACGGGGCCGCCCGTGATGGCGATGTCGTCTTCGTATGCGGTGCAGGTCGTCGGCGGCTTTTTGCCGTCGGTTCCGACCGGCGCTTACTGGTTTTCCTACTATCTGGTTCCATTCCTCCTTTTTCGGTTTGCCTATACCTTGATGCGCGAGATTTCGAAAGGCCTTCCCAAGGCGGGGCGCGACGAGCGCAAGCCTCTGTGGCGTGCCGTCCAGTATCTTCGGGACCAGGTCACGCTGTCGTACAGGTTGATGGAAGACGAAAACCGATCCAATCAGGAATCCCTCAGGCATACGTCGACGCTCCTTCGGTTGCTCCTTGTCCGCAGCCTGGCGATCGTGGCCGCGATTGTTGCTTTCCTTGCAGGGAAGTCCGCCTGGAACGATCTGCGCGTCCTCAATGCCAAGGAGGCGGCAGGCCCGTCGGTCGCGGAGTATTACAGCCCGAAATTGAACCTTCTTTTGCCGCTCCAGGTCGGCCTGCTGATTCTGGCGGGCGTGATGTTCGGCCTTCTCGATCCCGCGCTTTTTTGGAGGGGTTTTCGGATTTTTATTATGTCCTGGATTTTTGGCGGCATCGAAGCGTGGCTGACCAGCAACTCGGGGGGCGCGCATCACTATGAACCGCTAGCCTATCAAGGGGAACTGGCGTCTTTCGAGGACAAGAGAAAGCTTCTCCAGATTCAGACGGGAGGCAATGTGATCCCTGTTTCCGATGCGCTGCGGCTTCTGGATGAAGCCACGAAAGGTCCTATGGGTGAAAATTCCAATGTGGACCGCTACAACAAGGAGGTCCCGGATCGTGATCGCGTTCGTATCTTCTTTCGACATATGACCGACCTGGATATTCAGGACCCCGATTTCCGAGCTATCCTCGAGCGGCATATCGCAGACCGGATGCCGCTTAACCGGGACGAGGACGAGGATCTGCCGATCTATGAGAAGATGAAAGTCTACTGGTCCGCGGAATGGGACAAGTTACCGGATCTTGTACGCCTCGAAATCTTGAACGACCTGTGGCTTGACGAGGCGGCCCGGCCGCATCTGAGGCGCGCCCTCAAGCTCCGGGAGGTACCGGGAACCGACGACGAGGTTGTGGCAGAGCAGCGCTTGCGTTGGATCAACGCCCTTGGCGAGCTCGTCAAAGCCGTGGGGCCGCGCCAGATGGGCTCCCTCGGGGCGACCTATTGGCCCAACTACACGCTCGAGGAAAAAATGGAGGCGATCCTTTCTGCGTTCGAAAAACACGGGGTTGCCGAGCCGGAGTCCCTAGGGAGCCCTTACGCCATCGACCGGATGTCTCCCCTTGAAATCATGGTCCAGCTGTTTCACTTCGACCGGACCCTGGAGCAAATCCGCAATCAGGATGCCTACGTCGCGCTCGCGCAGACGTTCCCGGAGCTTGCCGCCCTTCTGGGGGAGAAGGTCAAGCCTTTGTCGGGCGACGCCGTTGGTCTTTACCGGCGCCTGGACGAAATGGCCAAGGCCTTCCGCACGATTGACGGGGATGCCACTTTGAATGCGGCCGCGAGGCGTGCGGCGAAGCAGCCGGCGATCATTGCCTTCCGAGCGGAAATGACGCGCATGCTCGAGAACGATCCGCGGATCACCCGGATTCCCGCAGGCGCTTTTTCTGCCGGAGTGCTGAATCTTGTCGGCACCTGGATCGAAATCCCGGCCGAGGTGAACGCTTTGGACCCCGGGCGGACTGCCGCATGGACGCATGAGACATATCAGAATCTCATTCCGTCACTGACCTCGAGAGCGCGAACCCTTGACTTCGTTGAGGCCGCTTATGTCCGGAGTCCCAACCTCGAAACGATCGAGAAACTCGAAGAGAGAGCAGGAGGGAACATCGTCAGCTATTTGACAACGCAGTTGCCCCTCAGCCTTGCGACGCATCAGCCGGGGGATATGACTTCGCCGGCGGGTTTAGCCTATCGACGAGGCGTTGCGGGCAATCTCGGCGGAGCGCTCATGGATCTGCGCGGCGTTTTGGCCGGAGAATTCAATTGGGCGGATCAGGGGGAGAAAGGGCTCCTTGATATTGCCTTGAAAGAGTCGGGCCTGTATTTGACGCGTGACGGGAAACCGCTCGCGCAAGCGAATGATGCGAAGGGCCAGGAAGAAAATAGTCTCGGGGCTATGAAGCTGGGCGCAAAAGTAACGGACGAAGAAAAGTTTGCCAATGCTGTCCACCGGGAAGGGCTTTTGTGGTTTCACGATTTCGTCAATCGGATGCGCAAGCTTGCGTGGTTTGATACGCGCGTCCGTGTCCGGATGATCCAGCGCGCCATCCGGCAGGCCGGGCGGGACTCGAGTCTTACGCGGACGGAGCGAAGTGCAGTGAAGGCGGCCCTGCGGGTGATGTTGGAAGCTCACCGCCGGACGATCCGTGAAAAGAGGCAAATTGCGGACCGCTACGAACTCGGCGGGGAAGACCGAGCCATCTACAGCTTTTTCGCCGGCTATGACGTGGATCATGCTGCGTGGAGCATTCCGGGCGAAGAGATCCCGCAGGTTTTTCCGGTGGTGCCCGCGCCCGGCCAAGTCCGTCTTCATGGCGGACTGCCTGCCCGCGTTCCTCCGACGGATGAATTTGCGACCTACGGAGTCGGGGCCCTTAGCTCCCAGACGGTTCCTCCCTACCGCGACGAAGCGCAAGTGGTGATGCCGGCGTCTCAAGCCGTGTGGCTCAATGTCGCCGATGCCGGACATGAAGCCGCACAGGCCTTGCAGGAAATGTCAGGGGATCCCGATCTGTTCGATGAGGATTTCGGTTTTAGGGATTCGGCGAATCTTGATACGGGCGTGGTCTCCGATATCTATGTGGCGGACAACAAGGCCATTATCGTTGATATCGCCAATGCCGTGACCGGCGGCAAGGTTCAGAAGGCGTTCGAAGAACACCCGTCCATTCGCACGGCGATCACTTACTTGAGGGGTCTTGAGCTCAAACAGGCGACTGAGGCCGGAACATTGCCCCTTGAGCGCAAGGAGATTGACGCAGCGCAGAAAACTCATCTGATCAGTATCGCGAAAAAGGAGTGGGCCTGGTGGGAGGCTGTTACGGCAGACCCCGGAGCCCCTGGTGCGCTCCGACTACCGCCTGATCATTCGGCCCACGGCGTGACTCATCGCGCGGATTATGTCGGGAATACGGCGCTCGGTTTTTACGCGCTCGCCATTGTCTCGGCGAAGGAGCTCGGAATCATTACGGAAGCCGAAGCCGTTCGGAGGATCCAGCATCTCGTCGACGAGATCGCGCTTTTCCCGGCGACGCCTGACGGCCTCATCACGCAATGGCACAACCCGGTGACGCATGCGCGTACGAATGACGAACCGACGAACCCCCGGCATCTCGAATCGGCGATCGACTTGGGGTGGATGCTCGCCGCTCTGATGACGGCTCAGCAGGCCGCGGCCGGTTGGAAGGCGGCGCGGGCCGGCGGGGCTCCTACGGCCGACATTGACCAAATCGATAGCGACGTGAACGCGCTTTTGACGCGCATGAACCTGTCGAAGGTCTACGATACCTCGAAGCATCAGTTCATGGTTTCATTTGATCCGGCGACGGGAAAACAGTTCGGCAAGAACTTTTACGGAACTTTTGCGAGTGAAATCCTTCCCGCGGTGCTGGTGGCGATCGGAAAAGGGGATTTGCCGGCTGCCGAGGCCCCGGCGGCATGGAAGGCTTTGTCCACCGCGATGGTGAGACTGCGGTTGCGTGACGAAAGCGGTAGGACTTTGCCGGTTCAGACCCCGGGCTCGCACGGCGGCTCGGCGCTAGAGCGCAATTATCCCCATAAGATCATCAATCCCGCGAACTCTCCCAACGGAATGCTCCGGATGGCGGAGGCGGACCGCGCGGTCGTTCGTGCCCACGCGACAACCCGCTCCGAGGTGCGCCACCCTGCGCGAAAGCCTGCGGTGAGGTCAGAAATGAGAAAGCCTGAAGTCGCCGCGGCGTGGATCGAAGCGGTGGACCGTACGAGCCAAGTTCGCTTGCGTCAATTGACCGATTCGCTGCTCAAAGAGGCTGCTCACCTGGAAATTGATCTCGCTGCGCGGCTTGCGGAGTTTACGGGCGATTCTGCCGTGATCGATAGTCTCGGGGTGAAGGCCCCGTCGTCGACGGCTGTGCAGAACGGCCGGATCCTCGTCGAGTACGATCCTCAGGTTCATAGCCTGGAATTCCTGCAGGATCTGTCGGCTTCACGGCCGAGCGATTTGGTCAAAGTGACGGTCCTGGTGGATAGCGCCGAGATGAAGAGCCGCCTTACGGCGGAACTGACCGGCCTCGGCATCGACGTCGAGCTCAAGCCCGTTGCCGAATACTTGGAGAGCCTGGCTGCGGAGGGTGAATATGCCCGGGCCAATTTCGTCCAGGTTCTCACCGATTCTGTCCTCGGAGATGACGACCTCCCGTGGATGCACTCGGCTCTGCTGGGGGCCGCTCCCTTGTCGGAGGGGACCGTCTTGATTCTCGGGCGCACGCCCGTGGTCGAGAAGTCTCAGAGGATATCGCTTGTCCGGATTCTGCAGGCCGTGGTCGCTGCGGCCCGTGCCGAAGCTCAGGTGTCTGCCTCTGCGTAATCGCAGTTCTGTCATGATGACAGGGTTGAATTTTGCCTCTTTGGATGGTATGATTCCCTTCGATTTGCGTTCTACCTCATCGTTACGTCTCAAAACCGTTCGTTTTGGGACGTAACAACCGGAATCCCCGTTCGGGTTTCCGTGTTGTTCAGTCGAAATCCCAATGATTTCGACACGCTCCCTGAACCTTGGCGGTTCAGTGTTCGCAAGCGGGATTAGCATAGTGGTAATGTCCCAGCTTCCCAAGCTGGTTAGACGGGTTCGATTCCCGTATCCCGCTCCATAACATACACGAGCCGGCAGGCGAGTGATGTTATGGCCCCAAACCTAACGCGGTTTGGGGCTCGCGAATCAGCACGGGCACATGCATTGCTAGGTTATGGCCCCAAACCTAACGCGGTTTGGGGCTCGCGAATCAGCACGGAACCATCACTACCATCACTCCATATGATTTCAAATCAGGGGGCTTTTGTCGGAGAAGGAACTTCTTGCTGCCGTAGGATCTCGGTCAGCTCCTCGGGGGCTATGACATATTTTTTGAGTTTGCGAGGGGCTTTGTCCCAGAGGGCGTGGGGGGCCCCGAGGATGATTTCCGTCGACGGATCGAGTGAGGAGAGGTCTTCGGCTTGGAAATCCTCCTGCCGGAGGTTGTCGGGAAGTTCTAAAGGGGAGAGGGCAATCCGGTTTCGCCAAAGAGCGGGCGTTCCGGCGATGACTGCGTTGTTCTTGCTCCGGAAATAGCGCTTATTTTCTAAAAAAACATCCAGTGGCATTTTCGAATAAATCATCATTTGATCATTTAGTTTTCTGCGCTTGCTGCGGATCATGGCGTCATGAGGCTCTTCGAGAAGGTGGATGACATTCGAGCTTGCCCGGACGATCTCGCGGCTGACCCACTTCAGGCCCGTGGACGTCTGCCAACGGACGATTCCCAGGCCGTCTCCGGCATAGCCGATGCTTTTGACGCGCGTCGGTGTTCCGCGAAGCAAAGAGGCTCCCCAGTTGAAAGGGAACATGACCGTGCGGTCCATGTCGTCGAGAACGTCTTCCACCAGGACCAGGAGTTTGTAAGCGCGCACCTGCATGATGGGTGTGATGCCGCCGTAGGCGTCTCCGATCAATACGGAACCCGCCAGCCTGGCGTCGGAAAGCGAGAGCTCGCGGAGCTGAAGCGCGTCCCAGAACTGGCCGAAGCGCCGGACAGGGGCGCTTCGGGGTAGTTGAGAGTAGGCGAATTCGAGAGAGTCCAGGGACTTGGAGATGGGATTTCTTTTGTTTTTTGCGCCGATCTCCAGGAGCCCGTCGCCCAAGCGGACGAATTCGAGTTCGGTGAAAGCCATTGCGGACACGGCGAGGTTATGAAAGTCCGTATCACGCTTGTAATCATGGACCGTCATGGGGGCAGTCCAGTAGAGGTCTTCCTCGGAGCCCTTGACGGGCGTCAGGGCCGATGCCTCGGATACGACAAAAAACGCGGTCAGAAAGAACGCTCCCGCGATCGCTTCAATCCTCATAAATCCCCGCAATCGGAACAGAGGATAATGCCTTTTTATTGTCCTTTTCGCCGATTAGCTGATACAAAGTCGGCGTGAGGTCGATGAGCCGTAAAGGGCTGGGGTCGACGCCCGAGCGGATGCGGGGTCCCGAGATCATCAGGGTCGAGCGCATGGAGTCCTTGTAGAGCGATCCGTGGTCCGCGCCCCGGAGCTCCTCGATCCTGAAATTCCATCCGGGAGTGGCGGTGAGCCAAAGATCCGGATCCTGCGATCCTGCCAAACGTGCGAGTTTTGTTTTCCAACTCAGGCCGTGAACAAGCGCGCTTATGGCGTCCGGGTAATCGGTAGCGGTGGTTGCCTCCAGCCATTCCTTGTCATTGTGGCTCTCCCCGAGAAATTGGCGGGCGTTGGGTGCCCGGAATCCCGGATCCCGAAGGTATCCGAAGGGATCCGCGGTCCAATCTTCCTCGAACGTGAGCTGTCCCTCGGCCGTCTGAGACACGTTCTTGACCGGCGTGTACCGGATCAGGCTGAGGCCGTCCGCATCCTCGATGCGGATCAGGGCTTCCGCGCCGCGCCGGACCGCGTAGAGGACTTTTTCGGATAATTTGACAAAGATCAGGTCTACGGGATGAGGATCGATCTTTCCCGGGAACTCATTTCTCGCTTCGAGGTTGATCTCCAGAAGGTCACGGAGGAGATCGACGCTCTTGCGGTTGGGTCCGCGGCCGTATTGACGGAGCTCCCGCAGGGTATTGGGGCGCTCCCAATTCCCCGACCAAAGGTCTCCGACCGGCAGGAAGATCCGGGCTTGTCCTCTTCCCATATTGTCGATGTAGGTGAAGGCGCCGCTATCCGTCCCGGGATGACTCATGACGTAATCGGGGCCTTGAACGTTCATTTTGAGAGTTTGATAGAAGAAGTCGCGGCCCAGGTAATAGGGCTGATTGTAAACGCCGTCCCGGCCTCCATAGGAGCCGTGGTCCGAGAACAAAACGACGTAGGGGAGCTTGCCGTTGTCCTCTTTCACCAGACCGTCGTAGATCTTTCGTGCCCAATCATCCACCGCGATCATTCTTTGCCGCACCTCGGGAGCGAACTGGCCTCCTTTGTACTTGTGTTGGTCCACATCCATCTCGGTGAACCAGATCATGAACAGCCGGCCGCGAGTGTCGGGGACCATATAACGGAGGCCGTACACGCCGTTCAAAGTGTCCAAATGCTCCGCCGCTTCGATCGAGACCCGGTACGGATGATCGACCTCGTTGGCGGCGACGTGGGGCCAGGCCCAGGGGGTCACCGAGGGGCTGACGGGCACGACGGAGGGATGGTACTTCTCGCCCAAGGTATCATAAAGCGCTTTGACGCGGTTCTGCCTGAGGATCTCGGCCGCCTTGTCGATTTTACTCAGCAGGTTGAAGTGCCGCGGGAAATCCTCGGGGACGAAGAACATTTTTTTCAGAAGGGGCTTGGGGTGGGTCGGGTACCGCTCAAAGAGTGACTGGGCCTTGAGCCCCGACTCGTCGGGCCACTGTCCCGTGAGTACGCAAGTGAAGGCGTTGATGGTCAGGGAAGGGAACGTGCTGAAAAAATTCGGGAAACGGAGACCCCGGTCGTAAAAGTGTTCTTTGATGAAGGGCAGCTGGCCGGCGGCGACCATTTCGTCGACGACGTCCGGGCGAAGGCTATCGACGAAAATGACGAGGACCTTGGCGTCCGTGGGCAGTTCCTTCGCCGGGGCCGCGGAAGCGGAAAGCTCCGCATCGCTTTGCACGGCGGTCAAAAAGAAGACTCCCAAAAAAACTACGGGTACTATTTTTTTCATCTTCGCTTTCTTTCAATGATTGAGCCCATGATTTTATGGGAAAGGCATTTTGAAAGCAAGAGTTGTGCGATCAAGGGTGTATCTCAATTCATACAGTGACTTCAAACGGAGGTGAAGAAAGGTTTCGGAAAAACAATTAGCGCCGCTTGCCGAGACGAGGAGATCAGCATTATAGCCGTCTGGATTGGGAGCTCCGAGCGAGGCTGGCGCGTTGTGGAGAAACCTTTCTTTGCCGACCGGATATCAAGTGTATGAAGTGAGATGCGCCCCGATCAGAAGTGTTTGCCAGATCGGAATCATTCCTATATGCTACGCACAGGAGGGCTTTATTCATGTCTAAAATACTCAAACTCAAAAGTCCGGCCGATTTTATCGGCAAACAAGGAAGCGGAGTCATCAGTTTTGGGTCCGGGCAGCCGGATCTTCCTCCGCCCCGGGAGGCCTTTGAAGGACTCGACTTGAGAAAAGACCTCCGCTACGGCCTGATTCAAGGGGAGCTGAAGCTGCGGGAAGCGCTGGCTTGCGAATATCCCGGCTCGACTGCGGAAAATTTCGTGATCACGAACGGCGCTTCCGAGGCTCTCGACCTGATTTTCCGGTGCTGGGGTAAGGGCCAAAAGGTCCTCTTGCCGCGCCCTTATTACTATTCCTACCTTCCCATCATTCAAATGGCGGGAATGGTTCCGGTTTTTACGGATCTTGTGGACGGGCGCATCGACGTCGTGGACTTTCGCAAAAAAGTCGGAAAGTGCAAGGCTGTTTTGATCAATTCTCCGTCGAATCCCACCGGGCGCGTGGAGGCGATCGAGACGCTGAAAGTGATCGAAAAGCTTACGCAGAAGCTTGGTGTTTATGTGGTCTCCGATGAAGTGTACAAGGACTTGATCTACGAGCGGGAAAATTATCCCATTCAGGGCCGTCACGTGATTACCGTGAATTCCTTCTCCAAGACTTACTGCATGTGCGGCGTGCGCGTCGGTTACTTGTGGAGCCGTCACAAAAAGATCGTTCAAGATGTGTGTGAAATGAAGACGCATACCTCGATGAACACCAACCTGGTCGGGCAAGACATGGCGCTTTTCGCGATGAAGGCGCCCAAGTCCTATATCCTGCAGCAGCAGCAGATTTGGCGCGAGAGGCGGGATTTCATTTACGACGGGCTTTTGAAGCTGGGGTTTGACCTTTGGAAGCCTGAAGGGGCTTTTTACGTCCTGCCGAAATGTAAAAATGCGAGGAAGTTTTTGAGCGTCCTCTACCAGGAGTATCGGGTCATCACTTATTTGGGCGAATGGTTCGGCGCGCCCGACCGTTTGCGTCTCAGCTATGCCCTCGACGTCAAGCAAATCGAAGAGGGGCTCGGACGGATTCAGTCGGCGATGAAGAAAGTCAGCGTTCTTTAGCGCCGGCTGGGTTGTTTTTTTGGAACGGCCGTTGTATCATACGGCCAAAAGGAGAGACGAGCGATCATGACCGATGAAAATAGAATTTCCGAAACTGCGGAAATCAAGATTGGGGACAAAACTTTCGCTTGCCCCATCATCACGGGTGTCGAGCATGACAAGGCGATCGACATTTCGCAGCTGCGGGAAAAGACGGGTTATGTGACCTATGACGACGGCTACGGCAACACCGCGGCCTGCCAAAGCCGGATCACGTATATCGACGGTGAAAAGGGGATCCTTCGATACCGGGGGATCCCGGTCGAGGAACTTGCCGAAAAGTTGCGGTTCATCGAAGTCGCCCATCTCTTGATCTTCGGTCATTTGCCCTCCGTGCAGGAGAGAAATACCTTCTCGCAGCTTCTGACCAGTAACTGCATGATCCACGATAACATGGTCAAGTTTTTTGACAACCTGCCCAGTTCCAGCCATCCCATGGCCACTTTGTCGGCGATGGTGGTGACCCTTTCTGCGTATTACCCGGAACTGGTGAACCCCCAGATCGGTGCGGGGGAAATGGATAAGGTCATTGCCGAAATCCTCGCGAAGATCAGGACGCTGGCGGCCTACTCGTATAAGAAGTCGATCGGTGAGCCGATCATTTACCCGAAGAGGAAATATAAGTACGTTGAAAACTTCCTTCACATGATGTTTTCCACGCCGGTTGACGAATACGTGCTCGATAAGGACGTCGTCGACGCGATGGAGAAAATTTTCATCCTTCACGCCGATCACGAGCAAAACTGCAGCACCTCGACCGTGCGGCTCGTGGGAAGCTCGAAAGCCAACCTCTTTGCGTCGATCTCGGCCGGGATTTGCGCGCTCTGGGGTCCCTTGCACGGCGGCGCGAATCAGGCGGTCATCGAAATGCTCGAGGGGATCGTCCGCGACGGCGGGGATGTGGCAAAGGTCATCGCCAGTGCCAAGGACAAGAATAATCCTTTCCGGCTCATGGGATTCGGGCATCGGGTCTACAAGAGCTTCGACCCACGCGCCAAAGTGATCAAGGGAATCTGCGACAAGCTTCTCGGGAAGCTTGGGATCAACGACCCTTGCCTCGAGGTCGCCAAAAAGATCGAGGAAGCGGCTTTGAGGGACGATTTTTTCATCTCGCGGAAACTCTACCCGAATGTTGATTTCTACAGTGGCATCGTCCTGCGGGCCATCGGTATCCCGACAAACATGTTTACCGTCATCTTTGCCATCGGCCGCCTTCCCGGGTGGATTGCCCACTGGAAAGAGCAGTGTGATTCGCCCAAGACCAAGATCGGGCGCCCACGCCAAATCTACACCGGCGCCCCGCTGACCCATCTCTCCTAAAGCCTTCACTTGATGGTGCGCTAAGCCTTGATGCGTAGAGGGGGGGCGCTCGTCTCCGCGTTGGTCAGAAAAATAAAATATGTCGTAAATAAATATATTAATTATATTTATGTCAATATCGCCCGCCTATAAACAAAAATCGACCGCTCATCGGAAAAAACAATCATATTTTTTCATTCTCAATCTAGGTAAAAATTAGGGATTTTAAACCGCAATGGCTATCTGTAACACATTATTGTATATATATTTATAGCGATCATAGCCAGGCCATTCATTTGACAACCTAAATTTTGGAGGCTATACTTCTGCGGACTTTATATAAGTATAGGAATAGGATTATATTCAGATTCCAAAAAAGTTTCTGCAGGATCAGGTATAATTTTTTGTGTACCGGGAAACTTTTCTTGGCGGCAATCCATTTTAAAAGGGACGGCAGACCACTTAATGGATGGAGCACCAAAGAAGCGTGTGAAGCTCTGGCTTCGTGGCATCGCATTGGCTACGTGTGTTACTTTCACGGCGACCAATACGGTGATGGCCGGAGACCCTTCTTCGATTCAAAGCGCACTTCGCTCCCCCTCGTCTTCCAATGAAACAGAGCAGTATGTGCGCGACAGCGCCAAGGGCTTTTTCCAAGCGCTGGATCTCCCGGAGTCCATCTGCCAGATCAAAAAATCCTATCAGGGCGCGAGCGACCGGATCGTCGTCCACATCCAGGACGCGCACGTTAACGAAGAGGCTCAACGGAACATCGCAAAGATCCTCGATTACTTCATCCGCCGCCACGGTCTTAAGCTCGTCAACGTGGAAGGGGCTGAAGGCGAGCTCTACCCTGCGGCGTTCAATTTTTATCCCGACGAGTCGGTGCGCCGCTCCGTTGCGGATTACTATCTGAAGAAGGGCCGCCTTGCCGCCGCCGAGTATCTTGCGATCACGCAGCGTCCGGACATGAAGCTCTTCGGGGTGGAAGACAGCGCCCTCTACGAGGAAAATCGCCGGGCTTATGTCGAGGCACTCTCCTTCAAGTCCCCGGACGAAAAAATTCTGGCCGAAATCGGAAAAGTCCTTGCGGGCGTCGGGAGGTTCGTGTTTACCGATGCCATGAGGGAGCTTGTGCGCCGCCGCTCGCAATTCCAGGAGGGCGGCCGCGAACTGGTCGCTTACGTCCGATTTCTCATCGAAGAGGCGGGCCGGCAAAACGTTCCGGTCCACGAGTACCCGGGGCTGGCCTCCCTCGTCGGCTTGATCGAAATGGAGCGCGCGATCGATTTCGAGCAGGCGGAAAAAGAAATCGAGTCGCTCTCTGCGGACCTCAAGCAGATCCTCTCGCGCGAGAGGCTGTCGCGCTTCCTGACGAACTCTGTCCAGTTCCGGATGAAGAAGATGAGGCGGGCCGATTACTACGGCTATCTCGAGTCCGAGATCGGCGCGCTTTCCGAGGGAATGAGCGCGGGCGACGAAAGAACGCTTGCGGAAAAATACGAAAACGTGCTGAAGTATCTGCGCTACATCCGCCTCTACGACTCGATCGACCTCGACGTCTTCTCTGAGATCGAGGGGCTCGAGAACGCGATTAAGAGCAAGCTTCTCGGGAGCGCCGACGAGGTGACGCTCGACCGTCTGGTCAAGATCCATGCGGTGATGCAAAAGTGCTTTGATTTTTCCCTCACCAAACAGGATGCCTCGTTTTTTTACGCCTTTCGCGACGAATTCAAAAGCCGTACGTTCAAGGACTTCCTCGAACCGCTTATTGCCAAGCATCGCTTTTCTTACGGACTGCCGTCCCAGATGGAGATGCTGGATCAGGATCTTGTGCGCGTAGAGCGCTTTTACGCGGCCGCGCTCCGACGCGACGGGATCTTGATCGGCAATGCGGTCGAGAGGATGGAAAGAGGCGGCGATAAAATTGCGGTGATCATCACGGGAGGCTTTCACACGCCCGGGATCGAAAAGTTCCTCAAGGAGCGCGGCTATTCCTTCCTGACGATTGCTCCGAAGATTTCAGGAGGGGTCGATTCCGCGCGCGAGGCCGCGACCTACGAGGCCGCGCTGGCCGAAAAACCGATGCCCCTCGTGCAAACTCTGGCGGAATCTCTTCTGGTTCCCAAATCGTCGGCGTTGAACGATCCACGGTTTCAGCTGGCGGTCCGCTACCTCATTTCTACTCTCGATGCCGGAGCCGATGTGTTCGAAAAGAGCCCGGAGGCCCGTGCGTACATGGCCCGAGCCCTGCTTGCGACCGTGATGAAGCACGAAGGCGTCGAAGCCGCCGAGAAGGCGCTCCTGGATGCCTTGGCTCTGGAACCGGGGCTCCGCGACCCAGACAAGTTAAGACTGGAGGGGGCGGTGAAAGCATGGTTCCGAGAGGCTCTTTTCGAAAGGGTCTCTGGGAAGAACGGCGTTTTGGCGATGGTGTTGTACCGCAAAGCATCCTCCGGACGCTGGGAAAAATTTATGCTTGAAGAGCGGCCGAAAGACTTCCCTGAAGTTTCGCGGCCAGGCCGGGACTATTTTGACGAAACCTACGACCTGACTGTGACACCCGACCTGGGCACAAGTCCCGAAGACCTGCACAGGATCGAAATTCTTCAGACGGCCTTGCGGCGGTCGGTGGAGGGGGCCGCCGAGGGACCGGCGGTCATGACCTCTGAAGAATTCATGGCTGCTCTGTCCTCGGCGGATCGAGTTAATCTTATCGACGTGAGCAGGAAAATCAGCCGGGGCGCCGACAGCCTTGTGGAGGCCGTTTCGGCGATGGGCGTTGCGGATCTGGGCCGTTTGTTTGCACTGGCCCGAGCATGTGAAACCTTCAAGGTGGGCAACCTCCACTCCAGGGAATTGTCCGAGGCGGTGGGCAGGGTCCGGCAGGCCGTGGCAGGCGGCGAGTGGGGCGCATCCGGTAAAATCGTATCGCTATGGTCCCAGTTAGCCGGAGAACTCAAG
The DNA here is from genome assembly GCA_041666865.1 of Candidatus Omnitrophota bacterium. GTDB lineage: Bacteria > Omnitrophota > Omnitrophia > Omnitrophales > Aquincolibacteriaceae > JBAYGD01. The sequence continues at coordinate 53,826 of JBAYGD010000018.1, forward strand.
GTCGAAGCGCGGGACTTGCGCGCCGAAATTGCGAAAGAGAATCCCGATCTTGTGGCGCTCGCAAAAACGATCGAAGCGGCCTCGCAGAAAATGAGAGATCGTGCCTCGCCGTTCCGCGCCGGAATTCAAGGGACGGGGGGGGCTTTGCCGGCGACTTTGACCGGGGCTCTCACGGAGGGGCTCGGGGAGGTTGAACGGGATTTTGCGGATCTTCCTTATGTTCTCGCGGGCAGGAAAATGGCGCGAGTGACGCGGCCTGAGGCCGAGAAGGGCGCGGCGGCGGTTGAGGAAGCCGCTCCCGTTGTGACCGAAGCTGTGCCTGCACCTGCGGTGTCCAGATTTTCCATGAAGCAAATGGCTCGTCAAATTCTGACCGCAGGATTCGAAAATCCCGCCGCGTCAGTCGCCGCGGGCTTTGCGGCCTCCGGAACCGCAGGCGCGGCGTCGGTCGTTGCGGTGAACGTGATTCGCGCGGAAGCGAGAAAGCGCGCGTCGTTGAAGCCGCGAGGCCCCCGCAGGCTCTTTTTCGAACTTTTGGAGCCGCGGCAACTCCTTGCGTCAGGCATTGCGGCCGTACAGACGCTGATGAGCTCGTTTACGGACTATTTTCATAGAAACCAGTTGTCCCCGGCTAGCCAAGTGATCCAGCCCGTCGACCTACGGTCCGCTTCGCTGGGAGAAGTGCAGGTGACAGCAGGGTCTTTGGAGAGTCTGAGCAGCAAGGTAGTCGAAAAATCCCCGGCGCCCAGTCTCGCTGAAGCCGGTCCGGCCGTCGTCGGAGCGGTCGATCAATATTTCGGGGAGCCGGAGCCCACCCCGTCGGATCAATTGTTTTCATCCTATGAAGCGGATGCGAATTTATCCGCTCCTTCCGAGGGTATCCCGGTCCCCGCCCTGGCGGATGCGGCGATCGCCGGCGGGGGAGAGAGCGGCTTTTCCCATGCAGCCCCGCCTTACGGGAGCAACCCTTTTCCCGAAGGAAATGCTGCCATAAAGGCCTACGAGGCAATGCAGGCGAATTCGCCGGGGCAGAGATTGCGCGCCGGAACCCACGCGTCTCAAACTGCGGCCAAAGAAATCATTCCGCGGTCTACTCCAAAAATCCCGCTGGGATTCACGTCGGAGATTGCGGGTTTCACCATTCGCAAGAGTGTTCCGGAAGGGGAAGCCGTTGCACTGCAGGGGGGTGATATTGTCGTCTTGGGAAGCTTGATGGAAGGGCAGTTGACGGTCCGCATGACAATGCCGGACGGGACGGCCCGGGTCCTGGACTTCTATTTCACTCCGGGCTCTCCGGTGGGTTTTTCTATGGATCTCGAAGGGAATCTCTGGCGTCTCCGAAAGGATCAAACAAGTCAAGGAATCAATCCTGAAGCGGCTGAATCGATCCGTATCACAGACGTCTTGACGGAGACCGAGACAGCGTCCGTCATCGCGGGATTCGTGCGAAGCGATTCCGTGGGACGTTATGTTTTGCTGGCCATGAATGAGGGAGATCAGCACAAGCTCGTGGTCGTGGATGCGGAGGCGGGCAGCCGCGTTCTCGAGAAGAAAGGCGAAGGGCGTGTCATCGGCATACTGCCCGTGGAAAAGGACGTTGCGGAGGATGCTTTGATCCCTTTCAAGATTCTGACCCTCGGAGGGCCGGATATTCTCATTTCCACCTCAGAGCTTCCCCAGGAAGAGGTTGCGGTGCCCGCCGCGGATGATTTGATGCAGGCGGCGGCCGGCCGGATCGAGGTGGCGCGAGCCGCGGTTGAGACGGCTCCCATTGGGTTGGGGGATTTTGGGGACGTGCCGGGGGAGTTCATGGACAAGCTCATGCAATTGTCAGGGACCGAGGTCCAGGAGGGCAGCGCGCTGGCCATGATCCATCAGGCCCTCGAAAACGATCCGACGGGGGAGGTTCATCTGCGGCTCGCCGATTTGCTCTATCGTGTTTCCTTCGATGGCCAAGAGGGGCTCGTCATACGCTTCGGCCAGTACAATGGCGGTTTCTCCGACGAGGATCGCCAGAGGATCGTCCGTGAGCTGCTGACCCAGCTCAACGACGATTCGCCCTCGAGTATGGGGATAGCCAAATACGTCAGCGCTCAAGGGATCAAGGATGGCGCGCTCGACGTCATGAGCGCAGCAATCGTCGGCGACCTGACGGCCGGCGAAAAGACATTAGGGCTTGAAGCCGGGCGCTGGCGATCGGACGCGAAAGCGGGCCTCTTGTATTTGTTCGACGTGGATGGGGACGGAACGGCGGATCCTCTGCCGCCCGTGATGAGCTTTGCCGACCACGGGTTGGCCTTGAATGCCCTCGATACGGCAAACGAGGACAGGGTGCTTGCTGTGCGGTTCCTGTCTAACACGCTCGACCCTCAATCGCCGGCCGGCGAACTCGCGGCGGGAATCCGTCAGCCGGGTCCGCCCGGAACGCCTTTCGGCTTCAAGGAAGGAAATTTTAATTATATTTTGGCCCGGCTCCGCGAGGGAGAGGGGCCTTATGCGAAATCTGCGGACGGGACCAAGCAGAATCTTGTTCTTGCCGAACCCTCCCTTCGGGTGGAATTCGACCGTATCGCCAAATTCGTAAAGATCATGAATAATGAAGGCGGCCGGTATGACCCTGCGCAGGTCAGGGCAATCCATGACTTTATTCTCGCCGTGCCGATTCTGGATGCCGATGGAAATCCCGTTTTGGACGCAAACGGCAATCCTAAGTATTTCGGGTATGAGGACCTTGCGGCCGTTGTGCCGGATTTGACAACCAAGAAGGGTGGCGGCAGTTCGGGCGCGACTGCCGGTGGGATTGGATTCGGCGGCAGCGGAGGAGGAGGAGGAGGAAGTGGGTCTGGGGGCGGTGGCGGCGGCGGAACAAGTTTTTACGGCGTCGGTGCTACGTACTGGATCGACGTGATGTTGGATTTTTCGGACGGCGGCCCATGGCTCAGAAATTCCTGGATCCAGGGACAAGAAGAACCATCGTCTTTTTTTGCAAAGCCCTTCAAAGCTCAATTTACGGTTACCGCCGCTCAAATAGCCGCACAGATATCTCTCTGGGAGGATGCTTCGAAGCGGGAGAAGAAGAAAGGGCTAAATTTTTTGTTTGATTCAATGGACGATGCGGGGCGGACTTTGGCCGCGGTCGACGAAGAAGAGGACGAGATATGGCTTTTACTTCTCGATCGACTGAGCGAGAACTTGCCCGATGAGGCCGACACCCTGGGGGAACTTGGATTGGTGCGAATTTCAGGAAAGATCATGAATTTATTGACTCCGGAGGAGAAGAAGTCGTTTCGCATCGTAGCCACGAGCGTGCGTGTGAACGCCGACAGGACGGTCATCACGCTGGGGTTGGTGCCGACGGCGTCTCCGCAGGGCACCCCTCCCATTAAGTTTCTGAAATTCGGGATCGTCGCTCTTGATGAGAAGGCCGGTACGGCCCGCCTGATCCGCCTCGAAGAGGAGGAAGCCGAAAAGGCAGCTCCGCTGGCCGCGAAATCCGGAGCCGTCAAGGCGGAGGGCGAGGGCCCCGGCATTTCTGAGGTTCCCGCGGTTCGTGCCGGAGAAGCCGAAATCCCGAAGGAGACCTCGGTGTCGGAGCCGCTCATGATTCCCGAAATGCTCCTGCCCGAGGATAGGATCCCGTCCGCGCCGAAGATTCGTGAGATTCTCCAGAAGGCGATCCAAAAACTTCAAGCGGCGCCTGCCGAGGGAGAGCAGACCCGGGCTGATTTCGGGGATTTCGGCGGGGTCCCGGCGGAGTTCATGGAGGCAGTCACCGGGATGTCGTCCGAGAATGTGTCCCCTGATAGCGGGCTGGCCGTGATCAAATGGGCGTTGGAACATAACCCGACACAGGAGATATTCCTTCGACTGGCGGAATTCCTCTACAGGCTATCGTTCGACGGCACCGGCCTGACGGTCCGTTACGACGGCAATTTCAATGACGGGTTATCCGATAAAGACCGCCGTGCCATCGTTGTGGGGTTGATCGACCAATTGAACGATACGCGCGACGGAGAACTCGAGTCGGGGAGGGCTGTTGCGGAGTATATGACCGGCGGGGCGCCAAGCGGCAGCGCGCTGAAGGTCGTGTCCGATGCGATGCCTGCGGACATAGGCTCCGGACAATTCACGGGCAGGATGGAATTGGGGCGTCTCGCCGTCGATGAGAGCGGTCAAATCCTCAATTTGCAGGACACGAACGGCGACGGCCGCGCGGACGATCTTCCGTCGACCCGCGATCTGCGAACAGATATCGGGCCGCTTTTTGCGGCGCTCTCGAAGATCGATCCGGATACGGTGCTTGCCTTGGAATTTTTATTCAACCGTCTGGATCCGGACTCTCCTGCGGGAATGTTGGCCCGCCAGATGCGCGAGCCGGGCCCTGCCGGAACGGCTTTTGGTTTCAGACAAGGGAACTTCAATTTTCTGATTTCTCGTCTCTTGACGATCGTGTCGAGAATGGTTCCGACAGAGGGCGGGCCCTCAAAAGTCCTGGTGCTTGGCCGGGCACAGCTGGCTTTCTCCGTCGCGAGGATCGCCGATTTTGTCCGCATCCTGAATAACGAAAAGGGGGAGTACGATCCGAAGCAATTAGAGGCGATTGTGAACTATGTTCTGGCGAAGCCTGTCTTGGATGCTCAGGGCCGCCCGAAAGTGGTCGACGGGAAACCCGTATTATTTGGCTACTCTGAGCTTGCAGCCGTGATTCCCGATACGACGACGGGCGGTGGATGGGGTGCGCCGGTGGTTTTTGGAGCAGGCGGTGGTGGTATAGGAGGAGGGGCCGGAGGAGGGGCAGGAGGAGGGGCGCGGGCCCCGATCGATCCGAGTTCCAGAGAGCTCGAGGCCATGGGAGATTATCTGAGGGCGCTCGAGCAGGAATTCGAGATGCTTCTGTTCACGCTTGGCGAAGAAAATCTCGGCGACGAGTGGGATATTTTACGTCCCGGGCCCTCGAATCTCGAGAGTTTTATCGGCGTGACGAGCCCGTCGGAAAGCTACGCGAAAATCGGAAAAAATATAGAAACCTACCGCAGAGCCATTGAACACTTGAGGGGGAAGTCACTTGTGCGGGGCGTCCGGCAGGTCTTTCGGGCCGTGGATGCGCGCGAGGCTCTGAAGAGGATTCTCAAGCGGTA
>JBAYGD010000019.1:0-57055 GCA_041666865.1 Candidatus Omnitrophota bacterium
GCAATTTGACGATCAATAACAATGCAACCTTGGATGCCACCGCTTCGAATCACGCACTCAACGTCGCCGGGTCATGGACCAACAACGGCACTTTTAACGCGCAAAACGGAACCGTTACCTTCAGCGGCGCCACAGGCACTCAAACCCTCAACGCAGGAGCGAGCGCGCTCTACAACCTGACGCATTCCGGAGCGGGAACCCTGAAGCTCGGCACCAATCCCCTGACTGTCGCGGGCGCTTTCATCAACTCAAACGGAACCTTTGACGCCAACGGCATGACCAACACCGTCACAGGACTTGCTACTGTCAGCGGCGGAACCTACTTGGCAAGAACGGCCGCTCAAACCTTTAACGGAGGACTCACCATCGCGGGCGGAACCTTCACAGGCGCCGCAGGCGCAGTCGACGTCAACGGCGACCTCACGATCTCGGCGGGAACTCTCACCGCCCCGGCCGGAACCTTCACCGTCTCCGGAAACTGGGAAAAAATCGCAGGCACCTTCAACCCCGGCACAAGCACCGTCGTCCTGGATGGTGAAGATCAGAACATCTCCGGAGACAATACGTTTTACAATCTTTCCAAAACCGCCTCGGTCCAGGAGACGCTGACGTTCGAAGCCGGAAGCACCCAAACGATCCTTGGAACAGCGACCTTCCAGGGCGCTGCCGGCAATTTGCTGATCCTTGAATCGTCGACGTCCGGCACCTCATGGATGATCAATGCCCAAAACACAAGCGTTTCGTATGTGGATGTCAGCGATAGTGAGAATCTTAACGCTATGGCCATCAACGCCGTCGATTCCGAGGATTCCGGCAATAACACGAATTGGATGTTCACATCCTCAACTCAACCAGAGGATACGCCTGAACCAGAGCCCGAGGTGATTACCATCGTAGAACAGGTGATCAATAATCTCGAGCAGGGCTTCGTTCCTCCTCCGACGGGTGATCAGGGAGGAGGCCAACCCCAGGGAGGCCCAGACGCCGGAGGAGACCAAGGCCAAGGCAGCGGTGACGCGGGAGGAGAAGGCGGAGGAAGCGATCAGGCAGCCCCGGAGGGCGATCAGGGGAATTCCGGAACAGAACAAGGCGGCGATGAAAATCCGGAAGGCGAGAACGGCGACCAGGGCGGCGGCCCGGACAACACGGCAAAAGACGAAGAAGAAGAGGAAATGCCCACAGAAGAAGCGCCTGCTGAAGAGGAAGGCCCAGCCGAGGAAGAAGCCCCTGCCGAAAAAGAGGAACAAGAGGAGGAAGCGGCCACAGAAGAAGAGTCTGAAGAGGAGGCCGCACAGGAGGAACCCGGCTCCGAGGGTCAGCCGAACGGCGCAGCGGCGACTCCGGGAGAATTGCACATGGACGATTATTTCTCACAGCCCGAAAATTTCGAGTCCAGCATCGACGTCATCGAAGGCGGTCAGGATGCCGTTTATACCATTGAAAACAGCCCGGGCCTCGAGACGAATTACTTAAGCGGCGGACAGCAGGGTACGTACGATTACACACCGCCGCCGTTGTCGGACCTTCCGAATTTCGACCGGCCGGAGGACATGATCACGACGGTCGACTGCGAGGAGGGCGAAGTCAATGTCACGCATCTGGGGTCCGACGGACTTCCGACCCTTGACAGCGTGACGGGAGGAAGTAGTATGAATTTCGAATGGAATTCTTAAATCCAAAATCATAAGGAGATCTCATCATGCGTCATTCACGGAAAATCATCCCAGCGTTGATCGCGGTGGCTTTTTTCGCCATTCATCCCGCCTACGGAGCGGAATCCCGGAAAGCAACCGTGCAGGAAGTCCGGGGCGAAGTCCTCGCCAGAACCGGAGGCTCCGATTGGCAAGCCGCCCAGGCCGGCCTGGTCCTCGAGGAACAAGACGAAGTCCGGACCGGAGCGGACTCAGAGGCCGTCATCTTGTTGGATGACGACAAAGTCGGAAAAGTCGAGTTGAGGGAGAAAAGCTATTTCCGGGTGAATACTCTCAAAGAGGATACGGCCTCAGGCAGGCGCGTCACCCTGCTCGATCTCGCCGAGGGAAAACTACGGGTCTACGCAAAAAAGCGCAAAGACGGCTCCAAATTCGAGGTCAGAACCCCTACCGCCATTGCCGGTGTCCGGGGCACGGTCTTTGACGTCAGCGTGGATGAGAAGAAGAAGTAAGCCCTTTCTGCCGTAAATGTAGGTAAATAGGGTCTATCCACAACCCCGGAAACAAGAAAAAACCATGAGATCTCCGCTCAAAACGGCGGGGCTGCTGCTGCCCCTGGTCTTTGTCCAAGCAGGCATTCCGGCCTTCGCCGCCAATCCGCCTCCGAACGTTTCCAGCCAGGTCCAGATTGCCGAGAAAAGAATGCAGGAGACCGCGGAGAAGGGCCTGGTGACCCCAAAAAGAAAACCGGTCATTGAAAAGGAGAAGGAGCCCGAAAAGGCCCCGGAAGAAATTCCGGAACTGCGCTTCCCTGTCACCCGCATCGAGGTCGACGGGAACCAAGCCGTTTCTTCTGAGGAACTGCGGGGGCTCGTCGCCCCCTACGAGAACAAGGAACAGAGCATGCGGGAGCTCACCGAACTGGCCCAACGTATCGAGGAGTATTACGCGCAAAAGGGCTTCATCACGAGCGTAGCTTACATCCCGGCCCAAAAGAGCGCCGACGGTGTCTTCCGGATCCAAGTCGTCGAAGGCAAAACAGGCGAAATTCTGGTCGAAGGAAACCGCTACTCCCGGACCCGGAGAATCCGCTCCTACATCCGGATCCCCCGGGGCAAGATCCTCCGCTACCGGGATATCGAGAAATCAATCAACAAGCTGAATCAAAACGCGGACCGGGAAGTCCAGGCCGTCTTGAAAAAGGGCGAGAAGCCCGAAACGACCGACATCGTATTCAAGGTCCGGGACCGCTTTCCCCTGCATGCCGGCTTCCTGAACGACAATCAGGGCAGCGAGCCTTCCGGGAAACAACGGGTCGGCTTTTTCCTGCGCGACTCCAACGTGACTGGATTTGACGATGCCCTTTTCACCGGAACGATTTTTGGCAAGCATTTCGGCTCCGTTTTTACGCAGTACCTGTTTCCGGTCGCTACGACCGGCACGCGCTTGAGCGCGGGGTTCAGCCACTCCCAGGTTGACCCGCAAAAATACCTGAAGGCCTACGGCGTCAACGGCACCTCCCAAAATTACTACGGCATGATCGACCAGCGGCTCATTTCCGCGGGGCGCTTCACCCTCGATTTCGCGGCAAAAATGGAATTCAAGGAGTCACGCACCAAAGTTCTGTCGGGCACAAACTACCGCGAACGGCTGAGGCTGCTTCGCGCGGGGCCGTACGCGCACCTCGAGGACCGCTGGGGCTTACCGACGCAAACTTCGAACTGTCGGGAGGGATCGACGGCTTGGGGGCCGCGGTCTACACGGATCCGGCGGGCGGCCGGCAAGGGGTCGGTCCAGGTTTTATGATATTCCGAAACGATTTGTCCCGAACCCACCGCCTCCCGATGAACGCGCGTCTTGTGTTCCAAAGCCACCTCCAGTTCGGCACCGAGAAGCTGCCCTCTTCCGAAGCCCTTTACCTCGGAGGGGGAACAACGATCCGGGGCTACCCCGAAGGCGATTACATGGCCGACGGCGGATTTTACGCCAACTTGGAATACCTGATTCCCAGTATCTTTTTTCCGAAAACATGGTATCTTCCGTTCATGAAAGAGCCCCTGCAAAAACAGGTGGAATGCGTCGCTTTCGTCGATGAAGGTTACGGACGCCAGCGCGGCTCGGCCCCCTCGGACATCCGGAGCCGCCACCTGATGGGCGTCGGAGGCGGTCTTAGAATCCATGTTTGGGCAAACCTTTTTGCCAGGACCGAATGGGCCATGGCCACGGGGGCACACCCCCTGACCGATTCGGGCCGGTACCAATTTCATTTCAGGCTGCAGGCGGAAATATGAGGCTTCCGATGAGCAAAGCCCGGCTACTGCTTTTTGCTTTGGGCGCCGCCTGCTTGGTTCCTCTCCTTTCCCGGCTTCCTCTCGTGGATACGATGGATCGGCATGGGCTCGACGTGTCCTTCATGCTCCGCGGGCACGAGTCCCCTCACCCCCGCATCGTCATCGTGGAAATCGACGACCCAAGCTTGGCCGCGATCGGTTCATGGCCGTGGCCGCGCAGCTACCACGCCGCCCTGCTCAAAGCGATCCGTCAGAACAAGCCGGACGTCGTCTTCTACGATATCGTTTTCCCCGAAGCGTCTTCGGAAGACGAGGACCAGATTTTTTCCGAGGAAATCAAAAAAGCAGGGAACGTCGTCCTTCCCTATTATTTTGTATCAAGTTCTCCGAAAAATTTCTGGGAAAATCAGGCGGTCATGCCGATCCGTCCGTTCGAGGAAGCCGCCCGGGCGCTGGCCTATACGAATCATTTCCGGGACCGCGACGGCCGGACGCGTGAGCTGACCCTTACGGTGCCCGGCGAAAAAACACCGCGCATGCAAACCAGCCTCGCCGTCGCCGCCCAATCCCGGGGTTTCGACCGCCGCCTGCCGGACTCTCTCAAACCGGGCCAGCCGACCCTGATCAATTTTCCCTCTCCTTACGAGGCTTTCCGCAGGATATCCTTCATCGACCTGATGGACATTGAAAATCCAACCACTGCGCAGCTGTTCAAATCGTTCGAGGGAAGCATTGTCCTGGTCGGCCTGACCGCCACCGGAACAACGGATCTGATCCCTACCGTCTATTCGCCGGTCTACCCCGGCGTCGGCATGCAAGCCTGCATGATTCACACCTTGCTTACGGGAAAGAAGATCGTGAGAATGCCCGCATTGATCCACGCGCTCCTGGCTTTTCTCTTCATTTTGCTGGGGCTGCGATTAAGCTCCGGCCGTCATCCGCTCAAAGGCCTTTTTGAAATGACCTCCTGCTGGATCCTGCTGGCCGCGGGAGTGCAGATCGCTTTCCAGGAATACGGGCTTTGGGTTCCCGGCTTCGGCATTTTTACGGTGTCCGCGGCGGTCTTTATTACCGGACTGCTTCTGCAGTTCCTCAAGACCCGGCTGGATCGGGAGCTGATGCTCAAGGAGCTGTCTCTGGCGGCAAACATCCAAAAAAGTTTTCTTCCCTCCCCCCTAGGGCCCCAACCCGGCCTGCGGGTCGCGGGAGTCAATTTTCCAGCCAGGCAGATCGGCGGCGATTTGTACGATCTCCACCTCTTTGAAGACGGCCGGTTGAGCGCGTGCGTCGGGGATGTCTCGGGCAAGGGCGCGCCAGCCGCCCTCTTCATGGCCAAAAGCATCAGCGAATTGCGCCGCGAGGCGCCGGGCAAAAATCCGGCAGCAGTGCTCGCGGCCCTCAACGCAAATATCGTTCGCGAAGGGTCCGCGGGGCTTTTTCTCACGCTGCTCTACCTGATCGCAGACCCGAAGTCCGGGACGATCATTTTCTCGAGCGGGGGGCATGAGCCGGTTTATCACTACCGGGCCCATGCCCGGGCCGTCGAATTGCGGACGACCAAGGAGGGGCTTCCCTTAGGGATCCTCGAGGATGCCGTTTATGTGGACGCCCAGGCAAAGGCGGCAAGCGGCGACGTCCTTTTGCTCATCAGCGACGGGGTCAAAGAAGCGATGAATGCTAGGAGGGAGATGTTCGGAGCACAGAGAACTTGCGGGGCGCTGATCGAGGCGGCCCATGAGGAACCTCAGGCCGTCATCGACCACATCCTTCTGAGGATCCGCGAGTTCGTCAAGGACGCCCCCCAGCACGACGACCTGACGATGGTCTGCCTGAAATTCTTATAATCCCCGGCGGAAAAATCAGCTTTGCGTCACTTCCAGCGTCATGTATTCCTGTTCGAGGAAGTATCCATCCGTCTCTTTGTGGCGTTTTTCGAGGTAGCGCCGCAGCTCGCGTTTCCGCCCCAGGTACCGGGGGTCCGAAAGAAGAAAAAGCCCGATCGCCGTCATGTCCTCGAGCGTCTCCGTGTGAATCGCGGAAAACCCGTAGTGGGGGCGGACCCGCTCGTCGCCGTATGTCCGAACAAGGTCCGACCATAGCTTAACGCTGTTGACCGTGGCTCCCGTCATTTTTCTGAACATGCCTGCCACGCCGCCCTCGGGAGAATGAAGCACGACAGCAAGCTTTCCTCCCGGGCGAAGACACCCCACCATCCGTTCCACGGCGCCCAGCCACTGCCTTTCGGGAAGGTATCCGAGCACGTGGGAGCAGAGGATAAAATCAAAACGGTCTCTCCCCAGATCGGCCTTTCCCCAAGGTTCTGGAAAGATTCTGAAGTTCGGATAGAGCGTGGAAAGCCGGCGGACGAGCCCGGGATTGGGTTCGACCACGGTCGTTTCGGCGAAAGACTCGGAAACAGCCGCGGTGATTTCGCCGCTTCCGGCCCCGACATCGAGAAAACTGCGCCTACGTTTGAGCCCTGCGACAATTTTCCGGAGAGTCTCTATCTGTTTGGGCTTCTCGTCGGTCGAGGCGACAAAGAGGGCAAATTGCCTTTGATACTCCACGGCATCGGTTTCTCTCACGCACTTCGCCGCTTTTCGAGACAAACTCCGCACCGGCATGACGTTCGGGCCACTCCTCGCGAGGTAATTATTTCCTGATTTCAAAAATATGCGCCGTCGCGACTGACGGATCGAGCCGGACATAATTGCGGGATCCCCGCCAAGAGTACTCGTTTCCGGTCAAAAGATCTTTGGCCTGAAAGGTCTGGGAAGCTTCGATCCCGAACTTGTCCAGGGGCAGGCAGACGATGTCCTCATGAGGATTAAAAGGGTCCAGGTTGACGATCACAACGAGGATGTTGCCGTTGTCAGGCGTTCTCTTGCCGTAGCAAAGGATATGGTCGTTGGCCGACTCATAAAACTCCAGGTTGCCGTATAACCGGAGGGCCGGATTTTCGGCGCGAACGCGGTTGACTCTCGCCACGAAGTCTTTGATGTGACCCGGTCGGTCCCAGTCCCAAACCTTGTACTGATATTTTTCGGAATCCAGATACTCTTCGGAGCCCGGAGCCTTCGGCCGGTTCTCGCACAGCTCGAAGCCGCTATAGATCCCGTACGTCGAGGAAAGGGTCGCCGCGAGAACCAGGCGGATCTTAAACGCGCTCTCACCCCCCGTCTGCAGGAATTCGTGCAGGATATCCGGAGTGTTCACGAAAAAATTGCCCCGGAAATAATCCTTCATCTCCGTCTGCGTAAGCTCCTCGAGGTATTGACGAAGCTCCGTTTTCGAGTTACGCCACGTGAAGTAGGTGTACGACTGCGTGAAACCCGACTTCGCCAGGTACTTCATGATCTTCGGCCGGGTAAAGGCCTCCGCGAGGAAAAGGACGTCGGGATGCTTTTTCTGAACGGATTCGATCATCCATTTCCAAAAGGGAAGGGGCTTGGTGTGCGGGTTGTCGACCCTGAAAATTTTGACGCCCCGCTCGACCCAATAAAGAATGATGTTTTTCATTTCCTCCCACATCGCTTCGCGGTCCCGGCAGTTGAAGTTCAGGGGATAGATATCCTCGTATTTTTTGGGCGGATTTTCCGCGTACCGGATATGCCCGTCGGGCAGGCGGAAAAACCAGTCCGGGTGCTCCGTGACATAAGGGTGGTCCGGCGAACACTGATAGGCAACGTCCAGAGCGATTTCGATGCCCTGCTCCGAGGCGGCGCGCACGAATTCGCGGAAATCCTCTTCCGTTCCCAAATCAGGATGAATGGCTTTGTGCCCGCCCTCGGGCCCGCCGATGGCCCAGGGGGACCCCGGCGAATCCTCGAGCGGCATCAGCGTATTGTTCGGACCTTTACGGTTCGTGCGTCCGATGGGATGAATCGGCGCGAGATAAATGACGTCAAAGCCCATTTGCTTGATCTCGGGAAGCCTCGCGATACAATCCTTGAAGGTCGCGCTTTGCCCGGCCACGCGGCCTTGAGAGCGGGGAAAAAGTTCGTACCAGGCCCCGAAATCGGCGCGCTTTCGGTCCACGATGAGTTCGAGGGTTTTTCCGTAATCCGTGCAGTGCTCCCGCACGCTGTACCGGCCGGCCCACTTTTTGACACGCGGGTCGGCGATGAGCTTCAGGACTTCCGGCGAGGCGCCTTGCGTTTTCTTGAGCTGCTTGATGAAATCGTTGACGTCTTCCCGGTCTTCGGCGGACGCCATCCCCCGGACTTTTTTGAACAGCTCGATCCCCTCGAAGACGTCGCTTTGGACGGAAGGATAGACACTGGCCTTTTTCTCGATATTCCGGAGCCAGGTCCGGACGGGATCCATCCACGCCTGAAGGGTATAGGCGTACCGGCCGTTTTTCGCCGGCGTGAAGGCTCCCTGCCACCGGTCATTGTCCGAGAAAGCCATCGGGGCTTCTTCCCAAAGGGAGTCGCCCGAACAACGGAACCGGACGCAAGCCCCCAGGAGATCATGGCCGTAGCTGAAGATATCCGCCTCGACCGCCACCGGCTCTCCAGCGATCGCTTTGGCCGCGAACTTTCCGCCGTCGATTTCCGGAGTCACCTGTTCGATGACCACGCAGCCGTTCACCTCAGCCTCGACCGGCCGGGAAACAGGCTCCGCCGTTTCCTCTTCCGCCTTTTTGACCGCTTTTTTACCCGTCGATTTCATCAGAATCCTTTCTGTTCGAACCTACCCCTTCATTTTAACAAAGCTTCCTCGATTTGTCTCTTGTTTGCTATACTACGATCCCATGAAGGTTCTTCTCCTGACCAACGAATATCCGCCGAATATCTACGGCGGGGCCGGAGTTCATATCGACTACTTGAGCCGGGAACTTGCCCGTCTTTGCGCGGTCGAGGTCCGCTGTTTCGGCTCTCAAAAGGTCCCGGGCCCGAAGCTCTCGGTCACAGGCTTCAGCCTCCCCCCTTCCAAAGGCACTTCCCCGAAGCGCCTCGAGCCTGTCTTCGGAGCTTTTCAGCGCTGTCTGGATTTCAATACGGCCGGCATTGACGCCCAAATCGTCCACTGCCACACCTGGTACACGCACCTCGGAGGGATGCTGGCCAAAATGAGTTACGGGATTCCGCTCGTCATCACCGTCCATTCGCTCGAGCCGCTGCGCCCCTGGAAGGCGGAGCAACTCGGCGGCGGATACACCGCGACCTGCTGGGTCGAGCGAAACGCCCTGCAAATGGCCGACGCCGTCATCGCCGTTTCCCGCGAAACCAAGGCCGATATCGTCCGGCTGTTCGATATCGACGAGAAAAAGGTGCACGTCATCCATAACGGGATCGATCCCCAGGAATTTCGCCCCGTCCATGACACGGAAATACTGAAAGCCCACGGGATCGATCCGCAAAAGCCCTACGTCCTTTTCGTGGGACGGATCACGCGCCAAAAAGGCATCATCCATCTCGTCGAAGCCGTCCGGTACATGGACAAAAATTTTCAGGTCGTTTTATGCGCGGGCGCCCCGGACACCCCGGAAATCGAGGCTGAAATGCACTCCCATGTTTCGCGGCTTCAAAAAGAGCGCGGCGGCGTCGTCTGGATCGAGAAGATGCTCGACACACAGGTTAAAATCGTTTTCTATTCCCATGCAGCGGTCTTCTGCTGCCCCTCGGTCTACGAGCCGTTCGGAATCATCAACCTGGAAGCCATGGCCTGCGAGGTCCCGGTCGTCGCTAGCGCGATCGGCGGGATCAAGGAAGTGGTCGTGGACGGCTGCACCGGGATGCTTGTGCCCCTGGTGCAGAAGAAGACAAGCCCGTTTGACCCCACGAACCCCGGACGCTTCTCAAAGGATCTGGCGAAAGCAATCAACCGCCTTATGGCAGACGAGCCCTTGAGAAAGAAAATGGGGAAGGCCGGCAGGAAGCGCGCCGAGGAGTTCTTCAGCTGGAGCAAAATCGCAGGCAAAACCCGCGATCTCTATCAATCTCTCGTAAAATAGAAATAGCAAATAGGGGACAGGCACAAAAACAAATAGTGCCTGTCCCCTATTTGTTTATGACGCGAAAACCGTCTTCAGGAGCTCCGTCACCCGGGCCGCTGGATCCGTGCGGATCTTTTTTTCCTGCTGGGCCACCAGATAGAAAAGACCGTCGAGCGCCTTGTTCGTGGCATACGTATCCGCGCTCTCGAGCTTCGGCTTGGAAGGCACCGGAAGGCCCGCGTACGCAGTTGCGAGCTGATTGTATTTTTGGGCGACCGAGTAAGAGCTCATCGCCTCCTGCATTTTCGGCAGAAAAGCCTGATACAGAGGCTCCCTCGTCTTGGCTTTGAAGTAGTCGGTGGCCGCCGTTTCGCCGCCCTTGAGAAGTTTCTGGGCGTCTTCGATATTCATGGCAAAAAGAGCGTCCAGAAGGATTTTCTTGCTTGCCGGCGCCGCCTGTTCCGCCGCGCGGTTGACATTGGCTTCAAACGCGTCGAGGCTTGGGCCCATGCCCACCTTGCGCATCATGCCGCTAACACTCGCAAGCGAATCCGGCAGTTTGATTCGGATCGCCGGATTCGCGGCATATCCGTCCTTTTTCCCGGCCTCGGCCACGGCGCGGTCAATCCCGATGCTGAGCGCTTCTTTGAGGCCTTGGCCGATCTTCGTTGCCCCGAGGCTTGTTTGCGTCGCCGGCTTCAGCAATTCCTTGAATTTGTCCGCCCATCCGGCGTGAAGCTCTCCGGCAAGCAAACAACTCCCAACAATCGCCGTCAAAACCATGAGTGTAATTTTCATAAAGCTCCCTTTCCGGTATTTGGGTAGGGGCACGGCATGCCGCGACCCTACAGCCTTCCATCTCTAATCCGCGGATGCCCGGCCGCCGCACTCCCCTGTTTCCGTATTCACCCGCACGATGTCCCCTTCTTCGATGTAGAGAGGAACCCGAACGGTCAAACCGGTTTCGAGAACCGCCTGCTTATTGCCGCTTCCGGAGCTCGAAGCCCCCTTGATAGACGGCTCCGTGGAAGTCACTTTGAGGTTCACATAAGGCGGAAGCTGAATTGAGGCGATCTTCTCGTTGTATTTGAGCGCCTGGAGCACACATTCTTCTTTCAGATATTGGCGGGCGTCGGCGATGGTTTTTTCATCCAAATAGAACTGCTCATAACTCGCTTGATCCATAAAACAATAACCCTGGTCGTCGCGATAAAGGAAGCTCACCGATAATTTTTCGACATCCGCTTCGTCGAATTTCTCGGAAGCCTTGAAAGTCTTCTCGGACGCCGATCCTGTCAGCAGATTCCGGAGTTTTGTCCGCACCATGGTCGATGCCCCCCGCGCCGACGGACTGGCAAAGAACACCTCCTCCACCAGATACGGCTGTCCCTCGACTAAAATCATCAGCTTTCGTTTTAATTCATTGGCTCCGATCACTTCCGTCTCCTTTTCAAGTTATCCTCGGTCCTTCGGACAGCGTTTTTCCAGCGTATCATAAATTGCAGCAATCCAGGAAGCTTCTTTTTTGAGCTCCTTATCCGTCATTTGCCCGGCTTTCCGACGGGCCACAAGATCGATCGTCCGCTTGCGTCCTTCCACATCCGGATGCGAGCGATAAAGGGGACTCGTGCGCAGCAAAGGCACCGCCACGCTTTGGGGGATGGACGACAAACTCGTCGGAATCGAGATGCCGGAGGGTAAGCCCGACCCCTTGCAGCCGCATTTTGCCGCAAGCTCGAGAAACCATCCGAGAGCCCGCGGGTCGTAATCCGCCGAAGCCGTCAGGTAGGCTCCGATGACATCCGCCTCGTTCTCCTGAACTCGACTGTACTTGGCCACCTGCAAGCTGGAGCCTTCATTGACGGCAAGCCCCGCATAGCTGCCGTACGGCACAAAACTGAGAAGCGGAGTGGCATAGCGAAGCATCCCATAGGGAGAGGTCTTTGTCGATTGAGGTTTGTGGCCGGCGAGGATATGACCGAGCTCGTGGGCCATCACCGAGGCCACGACGTTCGGGTCTCTGCCGAACATGAGGAGAAGCCCCGAATTCATGACGACCGTCAGACCGTCGGCGCTTGCGTTGAGGTTCCGGTTGTTGGCAATCATGACTTTGACCGGATAACCGCGCAGCGGAGAAACGGCGACGAGTTTGCCGAGCATTTGCTCCGTTTGAGCAGCAAGGGAAGCTTGATTCTGCGGAAGCTGCGCTGGCACATAATTGACCGCGCTCGGGCGCCAGTACTCCTGCGTCTGAGTCACGCGTTTCCCGAGGCTTGACGCGGCCCCCTTTTGGGTCGCGCAACCGCTCGCTGCAGCCCAAACAACCAGCAAAATCACAGCAGCGCCTTTGTGCCAGCTACGGAAGAGACGGTTTGACTTCATGAACCCTTAGACGCTTTTAAGAAATTTTTATTCTCGAATGTAGGCGCCTTCTTTGCGGCCTATTTACCGCACTTGCGGTATTTTTTACCGCAAACCAGGCCATGCTTCAAGGTTTTTCGCAGTAGACTTCCCTAGCCGATTAGGCACCAACCCGGTCGGGGTTGGTACGTAACCACCACTTGCCCGCTGGCTCGTGCGTGGTTACGCCGCGCTTGCGAAGGAGAGACTGGCGAGATATTGAGTGATTTGATTGCGGAGAACGCTGGAGATCATGCTGAAATCCACCACCCGGCCCCGGGCCGTGGGGTCTTCCGCATCGGCCAAAAGAAGCGCCGCCGTCAGCAGCCCCGTTTCATCCCCCAGGTACCGGAACAGATAAATGCGGCTGTCTTTTTGAGCCAGGTCGACAAGGTCCCCGAGTAGTTTCGTATTTTGCGTCATCGAAAGATGTATGACTTTTCCGAACTGGGCATATTTGGAGAAGATCTCTCCCGGACCCTGCGGAGAAAAAACCACCCGGTCGTAGCCCAGCTTTTCCTGCAGCCATTCAAGCCGGCTCCGGACCGCAGGATCGACTTCGACGCCGCTGTGATACGCCGCAAGCGCAATATTTTTGTTCTGAACGAGGAAAGTTTCGTATTCCAGCCGCTGCGCCTCTTCCAGGGCAGCAAACTCCGCAAGATCCACCGCCACCGTAAACCGCCCCGTCAAACTCTTCACCCGCTCGCGTATAGCCAGCACCGAATCGATGCCCCCGGCATTCTTAGTTTTTTTGTTTCCGACACCATGCTGGGGAGCCAGATCACGCAATTCAGCGCGACCAAAATTACCGGACGCTTTTCCCTCCGTACGGTTCGGACTCTGAACCTTCTCTTTCGGCTTTGGTCTCTCGGCTTTGCCGCGCTGTTCGCGGCGTTCGGCGGGTTTCCACTGCCGGGCGGAGAACGGAGCCATATCCGCAACCCGTTTTCCGCTGATCGCGTTCGCAAATTGGAGAACCTGGAGACCTCCGTCAAGCCGCTCCCCTTCAGTCACATAAGTCCCCGGCGGAAGACGTTCAGCATCCTCCGGTTGATGGTTGAGGTAAAATGCGGCGCTTGCGATCCGGGCGGTGTTCAGGTTGAGACCGAAAGTCGGAATATCATTGCGGCCGTCACCCATGTAAAGAATCAATACTTTCTCATCCGCGGCCAAAGATGGCTCCAGCACGGTTAAGATCTCACGCAAAGTTTGATCAACCGCCGTTGCTTTGGTAATCTTGCTTAAAGCAGACGCCGTGGGCGTGGAGGAAAAATTCAGCGATTCGTGTCCCGGAAATTGCCGCCGCATCGCCATCTCCACGGAGAAAGCCAGCTGAAAGGTATCTTTCTGGCCCGGCGCTATCTTGTTTAAGACGGCAAAGGTGTCCTGAAGCTCCAAGCACATACTGGACCCCAAATCGTAGAGGTAAGGATTGCCGATCCGCCGGCCCAATTCCCCGGGGAAAAGTTCAAAAACATACCGGTCGTCACTTGTCCCCCATGTTCCCTCCTCCTCGATGACATGAAAACGCCGCAAGGCATCCTGATAAGCAGCTTCAATCCCTTCCGCTCCGGAGTCCTCGAACACGCGGGCAAACAAATTACCCGGCTGTGCCGTCCGCTGTTTCAACTCGGAGAAGAAGGCCTCCATGATCGTGCGGGCATAACGAAGGCGATCGGACACCGGCCAGTCTTCCAAAACCGCTTGATAGGCGATGGAGCCATTCTCCGGCTTGTAACCCCGCCGAATCTTGCCGCTGCCGGCAATCCGGTGATAGCGACTTCGCTGTTCAAACGTCAGCGCTTGACTCCCGTCAAAGAAAGGCCGGTGGGCCTTATTCATCTCGGTGTCGGCATCCCCGGAATTGACCACGAGGATATTGTCCGGATGGGCTAGGAAATCCCTCAACCCGTCCAGCATTTCACCTTGAATCGGAATATCCGTTTTCTCCGTCAGCGTTCCCGTGTTGTCGGACACAAGGATGACTCTCACACGATCGTTGGGCTGCCAGCCCGTCGCCTTCATGACATCGAATGCAGTCTTCTCGAGTTGCTGGTCCCGCATTTCGGACCGGGCAAGGAGAGATTTAATCACCAAATGGGGTTGAACTGCCATGGAACCGGCGATGTTACCAAGATCGCGTGTTGCGGGGTCAAGATAACTACCGCTATAAACATAAATGGGGGTTTGTTTTCCCGCCTGCCGGATTCTCCGGATAAACTCCCAGCCGTCCATACCGGGCATGCTCAGATCCGTCACAAAAAGGTCGACACTGTCTAGTTGCGGATGTGCAAGACCTTCGCGACCATCGGCCACAGGAATCACTTGAAGGCCCGGGAAGTCTCTTTCGATAAGCCCCACAACACCTGCACGTAATCCCGCCTGATCCTCCAACACCATGACCGTCCGTATGGGGCCCGTCAGAGTCAATTGCGAAGCCAGCGCAACCGCATCCGCCCGACTCTCCGCTCTCTGTTTTTCTCCTTCAGACTTGAGCTCTTGGCGATTGGCCTTCGAAAGAATCCGGTAGGTGTCGCGCGCAATCATGATTTCTTCATCCGTCTCGGGAAAGAGAACGGGAATGACGCCGGGCTCCAGCTGCCGGATCTGTTCGAGGACCCGCGCATACCGGGAAGGAATATCCCCGTCCGTCGGAATGACGATTTGCCGCGTTTTGATCTGCTTGAGCAAATCGAGGATCATCTGCCGGACAATGCCGTTGCGCGATCCGATCCCCCCGGTAAAGGCAAGGACGTCGACGCGGTCCATTTTCACGTAATATTGGCCGATCGCGGAGGCGACGCTTTCGGCGTACATGTCAATGGCAAGAGCGCAATCCCACCGCTTGGCGGCAGCCTCGTCGGCATCGGGTCGAGGTCCCGATAACACCTCATGAATCCGGCGGATGGCGCTTCGGATTTCATCGGGATCATCGGTTTGCTCGAGCCCGAGTTCGGCCAGGAGTTTGCGCATGTCGTAGCTGAGGCCCGAAATGCCCTGAACGCCGCTCCCCTTGTCGAAAAAGCGGATGACCTCGTCCATGATCTTTTCGAAATCGATCCGGAACAAAAACGGAAAAAACCGGCGAAGCCAGTTCTTCCAGGGTGCCAATTTCGCCTCTTGTTCCTTCTTGAACTGCTGAGCCGCAAAGAGAGCCAGGGGGGACGGCAGGCTGCCGGAGCGGGTCCCCATCATCACGCCTTCATTCGGGAAAAGTCCCATCGTCGTATCGACCGCGATGCCGTTTTCGATGCGTGTGCCGCTCGAGCCGTTCCCGAGGTGAAAAATAATCGCGTTGATTTCGTTGGCGCCCTTGCCGAGCATATCCGGGAGAATCGTCATAATGTAACGGTAGCTTGTACCGTGAAAGCCGTACCGGCGGAGCCCAAGTTTTTGAGCCAGCGACCGGCCCACGGGGTAAAGCCAGGCCGTGAGCTTCTTGAACGCGTGAAACGAGGTATCAAAAACGGCCACGTTCGGGATCCCCGGAAAACTCCGTTGCGCCGCTTTGTACCCGGCGTGATTCGGAGGATTATGGAGTGGCGCCTCCTTGAAATATTTTTGGATGAGCGCGTCGATTTCCGGCGTGATTTCGCTGGAATCCGACAAATCGCCGCCGAGGACAACGCGATGCCCGATCCCTTGGGGAAGCGGCAGCTTGAGGACCTGAATCTTCTGCGCAATCTCGGCAAAGGCCTCTTCGTGCGTAGCAGGATGTCCGAACTGACCGATGTTCTGGATTTCGTCCTTTCCGAGGACTTCCTCGGACGGCATCCGGTAATATTTCCATTTGACCGACGAACTGCCGGCATTGATGACGAGAACATACTCCGGCCCGGTGACCGGAACCGCTTGTTCCGATACCTCGCGCTGCTCGGCCCGCTCCGGATCCCCCGCACCCGCAAGAACAGCTGCCACTTCCATGGTCGCCTCAATCTCATCGGCACCCGCGCCTCGCGAAAGATCGAGAATGATTTTGCCCGCACCGCCCGTTGTCAGGCTAAGCGGCGTGTAGCCGCCGAGCCACTGGAAATTTTTATAGAGCGGATTCGCGGTGTCGAGATCGGGACCGATAAGGCCGTTATAACCCCGGCGCAGAGCCTCATCGACCGTCAAGGGCTCACCGGCAATTTCAGCTTCAATTCCCAGCTCGTCAAACTTTGCCCTGGCCGCGGCGATAGCCTGTTGAATTTTTTGACTTCCCTCCCCTTTTCCGAACACAAACGCCAATCGCACCTTCGGATCGACCAAGCGCCGGACGCTCTTGACCGTGTTGACCGCAATCTGAACAAGGACATCCGCGTCCGGATTTTGATTGGTCGTAATGTCCGCCAACATAAAAACTCCGTCTGTCCCCACGTTCCGGTAAGGCGTGCTGTAGAGTTGTGCGGCAGAAAATGTTTGTATCCCCGGAGCGAAACCGGCCAATGTTTTCATGGCAAAGATAACATCTTGAGAATCACGGTCCTTCCCGGCCACCATGGCATCGGCATCGCCGTTGGCCACCATCCAGGCCCCGTAATAAAGTTCTTCCGCGCCGCGCACTTCCTTTTCCTCAACCGGCTTAAATTCGATTCCCAGCTTCTCGGCTTCTTTCCTTCTTGCCTCATTTTGGATTTCAAGGAGCTGTTTACGAAGCGGCTCTATGAACTTCTTCTGGACGGTCCTGGCGCCTCCCCGGACATCAAACGGCGTGACATCTGCCCGAGCCCTCCCTTTGAAATTTAACTGAAAATACATCCCGACCGAACTTTTCCAGTTTTCATCCATGAGAGGCCTGGGATCGATGATTTTAATCCGGCTATTTTCGGGATCAATGCCTTCTTGAGCTGCAGCGGCCTTAATTCGTTCAGGATCGCCCAACAAAATGACCCGGCCGATTCCCCTCGCTAGATATTTGGCCACTGCCTTTAAAACCAGAGGGTTTGTCGACTCGGGGATGACAATCCTCTTTTGCCCAGCCTTCGCCATGGCCGCCAATTTTTCCAGGTAGTGCTGAACCAGTTCCGGCTCAGGCGCAACATCGGCCATGCTTTGATAGAAGGCTAGCGCATCCTTATTGATTTCCAAGGAATGAAAATTGGAGAAAATAAAAATCTTCGGAGGAAAACCCTTTTCCGACATGCGCTTGGCGACATATTCGCCGGGCTTGCCGGTATAAACTTTTTTACCGTGCGTCGTTTTATCGAGTGCCGCATCGAGCTGCTCTGTCCCCTCTCCGGAAGTCAGGATATCGGGCCTTTTCCGCATCATGATTTCTCTGGCTTCTTGCATCAGCGCCGCGTACGGATGCCCTTTGGTCTCAATGCTTTCGATGGCCGTGCGGTAAGAAATAAACGACACGCTCGCCTTACCGTGTCTTTCCGTATAAGTATCCACAAACCTGATCGCCGCATCGGCTGTCTTTTCAGCCAAGGCGTGCCGAACATCCGGATTTTCAATGTCCGCAATGCCATCGACCCAATTATTGAAGGCGGCGAACATGACGGGCCCGTCGGGTCGATAGGTGGGATTGGCGGGCATGTCGAAAATGTAAGCCCTCGCGCGGTCGCCATACTCGATTTTCTGCGCTTCCAAGGATCGCTTCTCCGAGCGGGCGACGAGCACATCAATCACGTCCCAAATGTTAAAAGGGCCGACCCTGGCCATGTTGCCGAGGCTCAAGGTTTCAGGGCTAATCTTCGCGGTGCTATAGACGAGGACCGGGGAGTGAAGTCCCCTGTCGCGGATTTGTCGAATAAATTCCATGCTGTCCGCATTCAGCATTTGGATATCCGTCAAAAAAAGATCCACTTTCCCCAAATCTGCGTGTTCAAGGCCCAATCGGCCGCTGGAAACAGAGAGGACTCTTATATCCGGAAATTTCCGTTTGAGCAGCGCTTCGCTAATGGCTCGCCCGAGGACGCTCTCATCCAAAAGCATGATGGTTTTGATCGGCCCGGCCAGGGTCAATTTCGCCGCCACTGCGGCCGCATCTTCGCGGGCCTCCGGGCGCTCGACGATCTGCCGCATGCGGTCCTCGGCTTGCGTAATCAGCGCCACCAGTTGCGCTTCCGTAAAGGGGTTGGGCGTAAGTTGCGGCAAAAGGGTTTGGCGGAAAAGCCCGGCCAGCGCCGGATTTGTCCAGGAGGCAAGCTCCCTGTCTAAAACGCCGCTCGCCTGTTCGGTCGACAGAGGTCCCTCGTCCGTCTCCGAATCCAAAACCGTCTCCAAAAGCAGGCGGGCGAAGTGGGCACTTCCGACCAAATTGACGGAGCCCACACTATTCAGCATCACAATATCCGCCAGCTCATATTCCCCCGGCCCCAAAACCCTGAAGATCACGGTCGCGCCGGTGTTCCGGTCGACGATGACGCGGTGGATATTATTTTCCCGCGTTGCAGGGCTTCCGTCGCTCTGGTCCACCAGCATGTCCCGGAATCGGAGGAATCGATTTCCGTCGTCAATGCCGAATTGTTCGAAAATGAATTTTAGCGCCTCCGAACGCATCGCACGGGTCAGCTGCAAGTGAGTCGCATAGGGAATCTGGGGCGCTTGAGCTTCCCATTCACGACGGGTCATGGGGCTGTTGCCCACCATCAGCAGGTTGACTTTCTTGGGATCCATGCCGTTTGCGCGTAGCGAACGGACGGCTTCCTCGAGATTAGCCGGCAAAAGCAAATCGAGCTGCCATGCCCAATACTTGTTGCTCACCGAGTCATAGGCCACCCAGGCCGTCGCAGTGCTGAATCTTCCGAGATTGAGAACCTGACCGGGTGCGGACGCCACTTGGGATGAGTCGGTCATTCTTGTCTGGATGACCGTCCGCTCAAAATTCCCTCTCATTTCCGGACGCAGGGCAAGGTCCTGCGTAAAACCTCGGCGGATGAGCACGGGATCGGCGTCCGGAAAGCGTCCGTACAGGCGCAAGACCGCATCGACGAGCCGTCTCCGGTTCTCAAGCCCCACAAGAGGCCGTGGCCGCGAAGCCAGACGGATCACGGGAGAAGCTTCATACGCGTAGTGTCCGGAGGACATCAGCTCTTTGTAATAGTTTTGATGCCTCTCGCTCAGGCGGGTAATCTTCGGCGACACCACGACATAGCTCAATCCTTTTCGCCGGAAGATCGCTTTGAGCTTGGGCCCGTGAAATCCGCCAAAAACAAGGACGGACGTCTTTTCAGAGCTTTGGACAAAAACATCGAGCGCGCGGCTTGCCGCTTCATCACGGGATTCGGCCGTCTCATAAAACCGGACCGCATTTTGGATCATGCGCTCCCAAAGGCCGGAAAGAACAACGGGTTTCCCGGTTGCCGAGGCAAGAAACGCGGCAAGATGCCCTGTCTTGAAAGCGCGCAGAAGGGTTCTCGCGCCGTCATATTCGGCTTGGCTGAGCTCCATGCGGACGAGGCGGCGCATCCGGCGAAGCATACGGCCGTAAAAGAAGATCCTCCGGTCGCTATGGGAAGTCAGAAAAGATTCCACAGCCCTCTTTTCGAGCCGGTTCATTTCGGCAAAAAGCGCTTTGGGGTCGAGGGTCTTTAGAAACGCGGCCCTGTCGTCATCGGGTGCGTTGCCTAAGGCGAGAATCCCTGCCATTAGCGGTGCCTGGCTATTTTCGGCGGGGAAAAGGGCCGACAGATTTTTGAGATGCTCGGAGAACGGGACCTGACCCGCCTCGAATTTCTCTTGTTGGTCCAGCCATTGCTTGAGCGGTTTTGGGAAGCGCCGCAACGCAAGCTGCCGGATCTCGGCAAGCGCCGAGTTCAGGTCTTCCTCCGTTTCCTTCCGATACCCTTCGGATTTTTGATACCAGCGGATATTGGCGAGATGCTTGCGAATGCTGTCGGCGCCGAGGAGCTTGAAATCCTGCCGGCGGTTGATGTGGCTGAATTCCGCCCCGCCGACACGCAATTGGTCCATAAAGAAGTAAGACACCTTCCTGCGGAGTTCACGGTCGGCCATGTTGCCGAAGAGCGCATCGGTCGGCACCGGGCCTTCATAACCTTCTTCATAAACGGTCTTCACCCCCTCATGCTCAACGAGGTGGTCGATCATGCGGGAAATATTTTCCTGGGCTTCGAGCGAATCGTGAGCGTCTTGAATGTAGATGACGGTCTTGGAGGCGCCGGGCGCGGAATAGACTTCATCGACTTTCCCGAAGGCTTCAGGAATCGTCATCCCGGCGATCGGCTGCGCGGCCGGCGGCCAGACCGCTTCAGCAGCGTATAAGGCGTTTCCGGGACTTTGGAAAAGCCCCAACGAAACACATAAAAAAAAGGCAGTGAGTTTGACCGGCAGCGTTGAAATTTTCATTAGGATATGGGTATCGAGTGCCCTTTTAAACAGGTGACAGTCACGAGGAAATTTACCCGCCCTTGCTCTAAAATGCAAATCGCCGCACTTCTGGTTTTGCAGGTTGAACGCTCATGCGTAGGGATGTTATAAAAAACTATAGGGGTGGGGTAGCCTACTCCGTCAGAAAGCGGATGGCGTAGTGGGCCATCACAAGGCCGAAGACCCCGGGCACGGTGGGAAGACTGCCCATTTTTCTGCGCGGACGGCCGCGCGAGTAATCGTCTTCGGCGTTCGGGAGCTCGGTCGCATTGGCAGGCTCTTCGGAAACAGGCGTGTCGGAATAGACGCAAAAAATCCCTTTACCGATCCCCCGCTCCCGAAGCTTCTTGCGGATCTGCCGGGCAAGCGGACAGCCGCTCGTCTTCGTCAAGTCTCCGGCCTTCACCGAAAAAATATCGTTCCTCAAAGCCGCCCCCATCGAAGAAATGACGCGAATCTTCCGTTCATGGCACGCGGCAAGAATCTGGGTTTTGGGACCCACCGAATCGACGGCATCCAAAACGAGGTCGGGCCCGTCCGCCAGGATTTCCCCGAGTGTCTCCTCCGCCGCAAAGATCGCAAGCGATTCGACCCGGCATTCCGGCCGGATCATTGCGATCCGCTCTTTGGCCGCCTCCGCCTTGGGCTTGCCAAGGTTGGCCTCGACCGCGCACAGGTGGCGGTTGAAATTAGTCGGCTTGATCTTGTCGAAATCGACGAGGCGGAGGCGGCCGACCCCGCTTCGCGCGAGGGCTTCGACGGCATAAGAGCCCACCGCCCCGACGCCGATCACGGTCACGAAGGCGTTTTGGAGCTTGCGGAGCTTCTCTTTACCGAGGATGAGTTCCGTGCAGAAAAGCTTGTCCATTCTTGAGCACCGCTTCTGCTAAGTTTTGAACCGGAATATTCCGGGCCGCCGCGACCGCTTCATACGAGCCGCGCAAGTCGCGCGCGTAAGACGCCGGATCGGCCTCCCCGCCCTCCCCCGGCTCCGGGTAGGGGTAATCCGTTTCGACGAGCAGCCGGTCCTCAGGCACCGCACAAACCAGGGTGGCTGTTTCCTCGTTCAGATGCCGGAGGCCCTTGCGGGAAAAAGAAATGTAGACGCCCAGGCTGATCAGCTCCCTCAGGATTTCGGCTGAACCGCGGAAAGCGTGGACCATCAAACGTGCGCGCCCCTCCCGACAAACGGGCCGGATCATTTCAAGCAGCTCGCCCCAGGAACGGACGCAATGGATCGCGCAAGGCCTGGCCGCTTTAGCGGCCAGCTCGAGCTGGATGCCGAAGACATTCTTTTGGACGGAAAAATCGACGCTTTCTCGCGCGCGGTCGAGCCCGATCTCGCCGACGCCCGCGTTCGGGGTCTCGAGCCGGCGCTCGAGCGAGGCCTGCCAGCCCTCCTCCACCCGGTCCGCGCACCACGGATGCACGCCGTAAAACGGAACGATCCGGGAATCTTCTTGCGCAAGAGCATCCAACAGCGGCCAATCGGCGGGTAAAACGGCATTACTAAAAAAAGGACCGAAAGTCTCAAGGGCTCTGTCCCGCAAAAACGCCGCGCTCTTACCGGCGCCGCCCGTCCGTTGAAGGTGTAGATGCGCATCCAAGAACACTGCGGGGCTCCTTTGACGCAAAAAAGCCGGGCCACAAGGACCCGGCTTTTGCTCATGCTTCCGTCAATTTCCGCTCACGCCATCGTGATGGCTTGAGTCGGGCAGTCACACGTACAGGCGCCGCAATCGATGCACTCGTCCGAAACCTTCGCCTTTTCGCTGACCATCGTAATCGAACTATTCGGACAGGTCTCAACGCACTTGGCACAGCCCGAACACTTTGTTTCGTCAACAACCGCCGGCATAAGATCCTCCTTGGTTTTCTGCAGAAAGTATCGCGGGGGGAAGAGAGATTATTCTAGGCCTTTTGATTCGGGGTTGCAATGGGTTTTTCAAGCGGCGTGTCCATCGCCTGCCTGAGCGCCCGGTCCCCTTGGACCTTAAGAAGCTCGGTGATAATTTGGGCCAACACGAGAGCGTTCAGGAGCGCGTCGCTTTTGCAGATCAAGCGGAGCCGCTTGATTTGGCATTGGCTGGTGGCCTGGATCTTCTCCTGAAATTCCGCAATCACGCGGCGTACTTCGGCCTCGTTTCCGCGGTAATACCAGTAAATGTTCAAATAGAGCCGTGCGGCGATTTTCGAGACCGGGAGGAGAGGATCGATCCCGGTAAAAAACTTCCAGTAGTCCCGGCCCACTTCGCAATAATACATGAGGCTGTAGACAGAGACGTATTTGAGCGCCTGCTGCATGGTCGTGCGCGCCGCGTGAAAGACCGCATGCTCCATTTCCGGACGCTTGACCTTCACCACGACCAGAACGTCGCTGAAGGAGAGGTATTTTTCCGCGGATTCAAAAAACAACAGCGAAGGCAAAATCGCATGGCAAAAGCCCGGGGTCTCTTTTTCGGGGCAAACGTCGCAGCGGCTGAAATCGACGCATTGCTTGACCGAGGCGGGAACCTTCGAGGTGTCGTCGAAATAATCACGCGCAAAAGCGCGGACCGTTTCTTGGTCCATGAAAACCCGCGTCTTGTCGTCGAAGACGAGGTAAAAGCCTTGCTTTTCGAACTCCTCAAAATTCAGGCAAGAGGCGGCGGGAGTGGTCATGGGCGAGGGTCAAACCTGACGTTCGCTCGGCCTTGTTCCGAGATCTTTCAGGAGGAGGTTCGACGGAAGCTCGGACGCCACGCAGTCAAACGCGCGCAGCGAGCCTCGGAGCTCTTCGAGTTCCGGCGTTTCGGCCATGGGGATGTCCTGCGTCCCCGCCTTCTCGAGCTGAGCAATCACAGAGTGAACGGTCATCTCGCCCGTGTCGCGGCCAGGCTGGTAAAGCCGGTCCCTCTCCCCCTGCCCTTGCGTAACGCTCAAAATGCCCGCTTCGGTGAGCCTGCTCAAGAGCTCGCGCGCAAGCCGTACGGGGAGCCTCAGGTTCGAGGCGATGGTCTCGGCATCGAGCGGCGCAAGCCCCATGGCAAAGCGCCGGACACAAAGATGCGTCATCCTCAAAGCCACGAGTTTCTTCAGTTCATAGCTTGCGCGGAGGCAATCGGCCTCGAACTCGAAGGTCTGTTCGTTTTGATGCGCAAACGCAAGTTCCGCCCCGTAGAGGATAATACGCCAGCTCAGCTGCAGCCAGATCAAAAACAGCGGAAGCGCGGCAAAACTCCCGTAGATCGCGCCGGCATTCGAGACCCCGATCTGGAAATGGATATAGACCCACTGGACGAACTGATAGATCGTGCCGGCCACGACCCCCCCGAGAAGGGCCGATCTGAAATGGATCTTGCCGTTCGGAATGAACATGTACAGGTAAGTCAGCAGGGCCCAAAAAATAACATAAGGCATAAACTGCAGGGCCGCCATGATCAAGGTCCCGAGCCCGCCGAGGATCGCCACCTTGGCCGTAATCGTTTGGACCTGGCTTGCAATAAACACCGTCGCGCTCGAAGCCATCAGAAAAAAAACAGGCGCAATGAGCATAAGGGAAAGATAATCCGCAAACTTCCTGCCCAGGGTCCTCTGCTTCTTGATGCCCCAGACGTCGTTGAAAGAACTCTCGATCGAGGCCAGGACGTTGATCACCGTCCAGAAAAGAAGCCCGATGCCAATCCCGGCGATCAGGCCGCCGTTGGTGTTTTGGAGAAATTTCTCCGAAAACTCCATGACGCGCATCATGACTTCCCCTTGGCCCTGGGTGTTCTCGAGAAGCTTTTCCTTCAGGAGCCGGTCGAGGCCGAAGCCCTTGGCCAGGCCGAAGGCCATGGCAAACACCGGAACGATCGACAAGAGGGAATAAAACGTCAAAGCGGAGGCATGAAGCGAACATTTGTCACTCGCGAACTGGCGCACGGAAAGAATAATGATCCGGAGGGTCCGCAGACCAATGCCCCGGGGCCCCTTGAGGTCTCGCGCCCTGACGCGCCAAATATCCTGGTTGAAAAAGCGGAGGATCTTCTCAGCCATAGGTGAAGTGTATCACAAGGAAGGGCGCCGGCGCTTGGAAAAAATCGGGCCTCATGCCTGCGGGGCCGTCGCCTCTTCGGCCCACGAGTCCCGGTGACGGGCAAATCCCAGGTGCCCGTCCCAGCACAGATAGGAACAAAAAATGATTCCGAGCTTTTTGTTTTTGCAGGTGCTGACCGAACAAGTGTAATAAGTCGCGCCGTAGGGAATGCCTTTTTTGCAAAGGCTGCACGTCTTCCACGCCGGGGCTTTCCCTTCCGGACCTCGAGCTTGATCGGTCATGGGCGGGCAGCCTTATCCTGTGCCGGGGCTTGCGCAAACACGCGCTTGATTCCGGACAATGGCTTGATAATCAAGCGGTTGATGAGAGGAAGCGGATAGCCGGCAATTTTCTTTCCCGCTTCGGTGACGTCTCCGCCGACCTCCGCAATGAAATTAGCCCGGCCGGCTTCGGAGGCCTCAAAAATCTGCGCGAGCTTTTCCGAAACCTCCGCAAGATCCAGGATATTCTCGTGATTGACGTTAAAGCCGTAAACGCCCGAGGCCTCTTCCTGGGCCCGGGGGTGGAGAGCACTTTCGATCGTAATGAAGCGGTCGTTATTTTTCCGCAGGGGGTTGCGGTCGCCTTCATAGCCGAAAAAAAGATAATATTTCGTCCCTTCGGGCAAAGGCTTAGAAAAAATCTTCAGGAGGAACTCGCTGTTTGTGGCGAGGTCCTGCCACGAGGGAACCTCCGTCGGAGCGAGGTTTCGCATGTCGGCCATGTAGTGCCCGTTCCAGGGAGTCGCAATCGAGATAAAAAGAGGGATGTAGCCTTTGTGCGTCTCTTCGGCGTTCTGAAGAATAAAGGACCTCGAAACGAGTCCTCCCATGCTGTAGCCCACGACATAAAGCTCCTTGAAATGATACGTCATCTGAAGCTGGATCACGGCGGAATTCAAATGCTCTGCAATGATCGCGATACGGGCCGCCGAGGGATAGAAAGCAAACCATGGCTGGTACTTCTTGCGATCGAGCCGCTCGACCATTTTCTTAAAATCACGGGGAGTCCCCGTGTAGCCGTGAACAAAGAGGACCGGAATTTTGTCTTTGTCGTACGGCTCGAGAAAAAAAAGGCCTCCGCCGATCTCCTTGCGGAACCTGTCGTATTTCCAAAGGCCCATTTCACCGCTCGCGTCGTCAAAGCGCGGATCGTCGAGGGATAGGACCTTTCCGATCCTCAGCTGCTGCCGGGTCGCGTCGGCCCCCGGCGTGATGGAGGACAAATTGACGGGAACGTCCAGGCGCTCGGGCCGCTCGTGGGAAATCGAAAGATTGAGGCCGGAAACAGAGGAGGCGGGGCCGAGCACGACACGGGCGGGTTCTTTCAGGACTCCCGCGTTTTCGGCCGCCTGATACACGAAATCCCCGTTCGTATCTTCAAAAGCGGCCAGCGAGTAAGTCCCCGGCGGGAGCAAAAACCGGAAGGACCCCGCCTTGTACATCAGCTTGTAGCGGACGATCTTCTTGACGCCTCCTTCCTCCTTAAAAACGACCACGGCCATCGGAGACATCTGGGCGGAATCGTAGGCGGCAGGCTGAGGCGCGTCATTGGACAAGGTCCCATTCAGCGCGGCGGCGTCCGCCATGGGCTGGATCTGCTGTTTGAGGCCGATGAACGCGCACCCCGAACCAAAAAACGCAAGGACGCAACCGGCCAACAGGACTCGAAAAGCTTTCATGGGTTGTACCCTCTTCGAAGCCGAAACGACGTTTAGGATATCGAGTTTAATCTTTTTTGAAGAGGGCTGCAAGCAAATCGCGGTTCGTGGGGTATTTCTGGAGCTGCTCGATCAGGGCCTTGGCCGCATCGACCGGCTTAAAATCCGAGAGCACCCGGCGGATCTTGCGGATCGGCTCGAGCTCGCCGGCTTCGATGAGGAGCTCCTCCTTGCGGGTGCCGCTTTTTGAAATATCGATGGCCGGGAAGATCCGCTGGTTCGAAATTTCCCGGGACAGGTAGATTTCCATGTTCCCGGTTCCTTTAAACTCTTCGAAGATCACCTGGTCCATGCGGCTTCCGGTATCCACCAGGATCGTCGCCAGCACCGTTAGGGAGCCGCCGTTTTCAATCTTTCTCGCCGACCCGAAAATGCGCCGGGGCACTTCGAGCGCGCGGGCGTCCACCCCGCCCGAAAGGGTCCGTCCGCTCGAAGACCGCTCCGCGTTATGGACTCGCGCAAGGCGCGTCAGCGAATCGATCAGGACCATGACGTCGGCCCCGCCGCCCGCTTCGCCGTAAACTTGCGTCATCAGCTCCTGAGCCGTGCGGATGTGATGATCATAGCTCTCATCGGAAGACGACCACCGGACCTCGGCCGGAACGGCCCGCCTGAAGTCGGTCACCTCTTCGGGCCGCTCGTCGATCAGGAGGCAATAAAGCTTCATGCCCGGACGGCTCTTGGCCGTCGCCTGGCACAGGTGTTTGAGAAACGTGGTTTTCCCCGAACCGGGGGGCGCCACGATCAGGCCGCGCTGCCCCATGCCGATCGGGCAAAGAAGATCCATGGCCCGCATGGTCAGCTCCGTCGAGCCGTCCTCGAGACGAATCCGGGGAGAAGGATCGATTGCCGTGCCGGCATAAAAACGACGCTCCGCTTCCTGGCCGCCTGAAGGCGCGCCATGCGCGTGAGCGCCCGGGCGGCGACCCTCACGTCCCACAAAGGGTCTGCGTCCGTTCGTATGTTTTTTTTGATGCGAGTAAAACGGTCTCATCATTCGGGTGAAATCTCTGGAAGGTGGTATCGATTAGCCGTCATTAGGTTGAATGAAGATCAGAATGCCTTGCCGACGCGGATGATTTTTACCGTCACGCGCTCTCCGCTTCCCCAGGGCCAAAGCAGAGCGACTTCCTGGCCCGACGTTCCCGAGCGATGGTACAGGGTCTGGTCTCTCCGGATCCCCCCGTAAGCCGCGCTCGCGAGGCTGGCTTCGGCGGTAGGCTGGGCCCCCTCGGGCTTCAAGGGCGCTCCGAAGTATTCCTTCAGAACGGCCGCCAGGCCCTCGAGTTGCGGCTTGGCAATCACGACTTCGCAATAATCGGCTTCCGCGGCGCGATTCTCCTCCAGGCGCAGGCCCCTCATTTGCCTCAACAGTTCCTCAAAGGTCACAAGCCCTCCCGGACGGCCGCAAAAAAAAAGTGACGGTCACCGAAGCGACCGTCACCTTTTCTTTGGACTGGCTCTAGATTTATATCTTGGTCACGTTGGTGGCCTGATCGCCCTTGGGTCCCTTCGTTACTTCGAACTGGACCTTCTGGCCTTCATCCAAGGACCGGTAGCCCTCACTCTGAATCGCGGAGTGATGAACAAACACGTCACCGCCCCCGGAATCACGCGCGATAAACCCATAGCCTTTGGAGTTGTTGAACCATTTCACTGTTCCTGTTTCCATCTGTCGTTCTCCTTTTCGTTTAAATTGTAGTCAATAATGACGGGTCCGGCGACTTCACTACGCAGGCACGGCTTCGCGTTCAGTTATCGCCCCGCTCTCGAGATTTCTTTACCTCTAAAAACGAGCGGGCATAAAAAAAACCGCAAGGTGAAAATCGTTCGCACCTTGCGGTTCAAATCATTTTCGACCTCAATCACTACATTTCTCGTTACGCTTTTAGAATGGCCTATTTTTTTAAATTTGTCAAATAAAATTTGATTTATGAGTCACAACCTTAATTATAAAAGCAAGTTGTGCAACTAAAAATCTCTTCCGGCCGCTACCACTTGACGACATAAATCGGGTTGGAAAGAATCCAAAGCCTTTTTCCGCGGTAGATTTCCACGCGATAAACTCCTGCTCCTTCCGCGGAGACCTCAAAGGTCCCGGCCTTGGCCGTTTTCCAGACGACCCCGTCCTTGAGGATACGGATCTCAGCCTGCTCGGGGACCATGACTTTCAGCTTCAGGTCTTCCCGGTCCTTGATCATGTCCCCCATAAGCGCCTGCTCCTCCCCGCTCGCCGCCGAAAAGAGGAAATTCCGGACCGGCTTGACAAGATCGAAGCCGACATAGACATGGCCTGCGCGCAGCCCCTCGTAAATAGACTTTTTGGAAAGCTCGCGCGCCCAAACGTGCGTTTGCGCCACCTTGAACATGGCAGCGTAGCTGTCGAGAGGTTTTCCGAAAACCCGGTATTTCTCGTGTGCATCCACCGCGGCAATCCCGACAAAACGCCTGTCCTTGAGAATTTCATCCCAGCGTTTCAGGACGTCGTCGGGCCGGCCCAGAAAAGAGCGGAAGAAGGCATGCGGCGGAAAGAAAAGCGATTTGAGTCCAAACCAGAAAACCCCCCCCTCGTAAGCTTCCGTGGGAAGGTTATAAATTTCCATGCCGGTCACCGAGCCGGCCAGAGACCAATCGCTCCAAGGGCTTCGGTCGAGCTCAGGGTGGCAGATGAAACTGACCGCCCCGGCCGCGTGCGCCTCGCGAACCGTCTCGGCGGGCTCGCGTCCGACTTCGATGTCCTTGTCAATGTCCATAACGGCCAAATGGCCGCCCGGGGTCGTCAACTCCGAGCCCGCCAGAATGAGAACGTCCCCGTAAAGGCCATCCTTGTTTTCCCGGAATCCCCCCAGGGTGTTGTGGTCCGTGACGATGACAAAATCCGCGTGCGTCTTTTCGGCGGCACGAGCGACCTCTTCATAGCTTCCGGTCGAGTTCTTGGAATAATTGGTATGAACATGGATGATTCCGCTGAAATCCTGGTAAGGAAGGGCAGCTTCGGGCTTGGGGAACACCGCCTTGGCCTGCTGAAAATCCAGGAAAGGAAATGCCGCACAACCGGAACCCAACAAAATAAAGCCGGTTAGAAGAAAAGCTCCGACCGTGGGCCGGAGCATAAAAAGACAGCCTTGTTTTTTCACGCCTAAACTCCTCTGCGTCTTTCCCAGATAAAACTCTGCCGGCCGGATCCATTCGGGGGAATGTTCGATACTCCTCGGCGGGAAACAACTCTCTGCGTTGGTAGGACAATACTACCACGAAAGCCCGCCTTTTGAAATACCCAACTCACGGAAAGTTAGACGGGGGAAACGGGGGAATTATTCTGATTGCAACTCATTACAAAATAATGAGTTGCGAATTACTTGGCCGGCATCAAACCGCCGTCAGTGGGTCCTGGCCGCGAACCTGCCAAAGAACCCAGGAGGAGCCGCGAGCTTTAAAGACCATTTGGACTTGGCCGCTCAAAAGCTTCGGTCCGCCGCCGGTCCGGGAGTCCATCCATTTTTTGTTCCACCGGAAATCGATGGCAAAGCGGTCGGGATCGTTGACGACCCGGTTGATGAAATAATCGAGCTGAAGGACTTTCCCGCCGTAGGCTGCGGTATCGAGGGACTGAAGATAATCGAACCGGTCGGGAACAAAATCGCCGGCGACGAGGTCTTCGAAACTGCCGCGTGAATAATGCTCGTAGTCGGAGAAGAGCCGGTCGAGAATCCCCCTCGCCGCACCCCAATCGTCGAAGTCCGCGAAGGCCGGTGACGAAGGGGCTCCGGCGGGACCCGCCTGACATCCGGCAAGCGCCAACGCAAGAAGGAAAAGGCCTGCGACCCTGCTAAGGACCATTAAAATTGGCTCGTAAATTTCGTGATGGCCCGGAACTCCCGGTAATCCTGGGAGCCGTCGTCGTGATTGAATACGTTGCGCTCGAGCCTGGAGATCACGTGACTCGAGCGCTTGCGGTGGGCCAAAAGGTCGAGTTCAAGAAAGGTGCGGTTGTTGATATACCCTGAGACGGGCATGCCCGAATCCATATTCATGACGTTGTAACCGAACCGGAAAGTCGCCCTCGAGTGGAGGTCATACTGCCCGTTGGCCGAGACGCCGATGCTCACGTCGTCCTTGGTCATGCTTTTCGAATCGCGGGTATCGAAGTTGAAGTCGGTCGAGAGGTAAAGGCGGCGCTTGAACAGCTGCAGATCGCGGCTGAGGTTGCCCCCAAAGCGGTGGAAATAATCCGATCCGGATTTGGTCGACTGGTCCAGAAAACCGCGGTATTCGTAGCGCGCCCCGAGGTTCATGCCTTGGATCGTATCATTGACGGAGAAGCCCGAGGTGACGGTCTTCGCCTTGAGGGAATCGCCGATGTCTTCAGAGTACCTGGACAGGAAATTGATGTAGGGCCTGAGGTAGAAGCTGGTCCTCGAGTTCCACGGACGGATGTAGGAGGTAATGTATTTTTCGTTGTTGTAAGTGCGGTAGCTGCGAGCGCTTCCGCCCATATGGTCCCAATAAAAATTCTCCACCAGCGACAGGCGGAACTGGCGGATCGGCGTCAAATCGAAAGAGAACTGGTGTTGAATTTTGTCGGCCTGGGCAGAGCCGGCGTCGGTGTAGAAGTCGGGCTGGACGTAATAATGAAGGTACTTGAAGCTGGCCTTGTTCCAGAAATTGATGCCGGGTTGGACCTTGAAGGCCGTCCCGTGGAGATCGTCAAAGCGG
The DNA here is from genome assembly GCA_041666865.1 of Candidatus Omnitrophota bacterium. GTDB lineage: Bacteria > Omnitrophota > Omnitrophia > Omnitrophales > Aquincolibacteriaceae > JBAYGD01. Next base: position 31,097 of record JBAYGD010000019.1, read on the forward strand.
TCGCTTCGGTAATCGACGTTGTCGGTATACGAACTGCGGGCGAGCTCGTAAAGGACGGAGAGGAATTTTTTGAGCACCATCTCGCCGTCGATCCCAAAAACCGTATTGGAGATGTCCGTCGTCAGGTTCGTATTGATCTCCTTGTCCCGGTCGTCCTGATTTGTGACGGCCTGCGCGCCGATGCGAAAGAGGGAGAAGGGTCCGGACTGCGAGAACGGCGTGAAATCGACCTTGCCGCCGAAGACATTGCGTTGATAGCGTAGGGCAACAACATCGGGCCCGTAGCGCCGCGCCGCCACGGTCTTGAGCCTGACGTCACGGTGGGGCTTGGCCTCGACGTTGAAGCCTTCAAGCATGGAGCCCATCGTGAACTGGCTGAGTTCGCCGTAGAAATTGCCGAACTGCAGGAGGTTCGTTCCGTTGTCGATTCTCAGGTCGAGCTGCTTGAGCCGCAGGTCCCGGCGCAGTTCGATCCTCGGATCGTCGGTTTTCCGGATCATGGCCTGCCCTTCGAACTTGTAGTCCCGCCAGAGCTTTTCATAGGCGTTCAGGTTGACCTCCGTCAGGTAGACGGCTCCGCGGGTCAAAAAGGACTTTTCCTTGTTCCCCACCACGTCGTTGGCGTCGATTTCCTGAAGGATGCTGCCGCCGATCCGCCCGGAGCGGTCTTTGGAGTTGTCGCCGAAAGCCCTGAAGTCCAGCAGGTCTTTGGCTCTTTTCTCGAGGCTATAATGAGGATAGGCCGGCGCCTTGGCCGAACCCGGGGCCCCTGAAGAATCGGCAGGCTGGGCGCCCAGGTAATAAACTTCCGCCGCGAAGGTCTGAGATGAAAATGAAAGAAGGACGGCCGCTACCGCAGCCGCAAAGCGAAATCGGGCCCCGAACATCAAACGCATAAGGACGGATTCCTTTTTTTGTACAATTTATCCAACGAAGCGCTGAAAGTCAAGAATGGAAAGTTGTTTTCTGCGTATTTTTAATGGCCGCAGGCCGCTTTTTTACGCCCGCGTTCGGGGAACTCCCCCTTCAGAGCCCCCTCGATCAGGGAGCGGACGTCTTCCTTGAAATCCGACTTCAGAAGCCACTGGAGGTAGCTCGTGTCGCGCCGCGCCATATCGTCCAAAGACATTTTACGCCGGTATTTCCCGAACGTCGGATAGAGCTTCCCGTTCCACCAGCAAAACTTCCGGTCTTCGTCGTAATACTCCATCATGGCGCTGTACTCGAACTTGTCGAGGACCGCAAGGTCCTCGGCCCCTTCACCGTACTTTTTCACCTGCTCCGCCAGGATGTCATAAACGGCTTCGCTGTCGGCCAGCGCCGAGTGGGCCCCCACCAGCGCTTTCCCGCAGTAAAACTGGTACGCGGCCGACAAATCCCGCTTTTCGTTGAGATGGAAAACCTTCTGCGCGTCATAGATTTTGCGCCCCTGCCACTCGAACTTGATACCGACGTCCGAAAATTCCCTTTCGAGGAGCGGCAGGTCGAAGCGCTCGACGTTGAAGCCGGCCAGGTCTGCAGTGCCGAGGAAATCGAGAATTTCGTGGGCCACCTGCCGGAAGCAGGGGCATTCGCGCACATCCTCGTCGCGGATCCCCGTCAAGTCCGTCACCGGAGTCGGGATCGGCATGCCGGGATTCAGGCGGGTTTCATAGGTCTCCTTCTCCCCGCCAGGGCGGAACTTGACGAGCGCGATTTCGATGATGCGGTCTTTTTCGATCCAAATGCCGGTGGATTCGACGTCGAGAACCACCAGCGTGTTGGCAAGCTTCATCATCGGGACTCCCCTTCTCTTTCTCTTGAAGAACAAGCGTTTCCCATAAACTCCGGGCATGTGGATTCTACGTTATTTAGGCCTTTTCGTCATCTCCTGAATCGGCCGTATCTTGGGCGCGCGAAAACGCGTCCGTAAAGGTCTGAACCCGCTCGTCAAAAATAATATCGCGGGCCGTGACCGGCCTTCGCAGGATCAGCCCCTCCATTGAGCGGCAGCGGCTGAGCGCAACATACACCTGCCCGTGGGCAAAGGCCCGGTGGTGGAGGTCGACGATCACCCGGTCGAAGGTCAGCCCCTGGCTTTTATGGATCGTGATCGCCCAAGCCAGGCGCAGAGGATACTGCTCGAAGGAGCCCATCACCTCCTCGCTGATCTGCCCCGTCTCCTTGTCGAACCGGTATTTGATTTTTTCCCACAGGGCCGGCTCGATCGCATAGACGCTGTTGCCGATGCGCACCTCGATCGAGTCCTCCGTCAGGCCGGTCACCTCCCCGACGCTCCCGTTGACCCAGCGCTTCTCGGGATCGTTTTTAACCATGAGAACCTGCGCCCCGATCTTCAGCCGGAGCGCGCTTTCGGTCGCGTACGAGGCTTCGTCAAAGTCACCGGTCACGGCGGCCGAATAGGTGAACACCTCCCCCTCGAGCTCCGAGAGGCGATGTTCGTTGATCGCACGGGCCGCCGCGTTCGTCGGCGTCAGAATGATCCGGTCCCCGCACGACTCGCACAGATCCGGATCCACCCGGGTATTGAGCCGGTCCAAATCTTCCTGCACGAACGTTTTATTCCGAATTTTATTGAGCAGGGTCTTGAACTCGAGGTCGCTTTGCCGGTAAATTTTTCTCAGGTTGAGCCGGCCGAACCGGACTTGTTTGAAAATTTTCGAACTGAAAAAATACGGCGTTTCATAGAACTCGCCGTAGGTCGCGGCGAGTTCCCGGTCGACGATCGGCGCCAGCTGGAAGAGGTCGCCGAAAAGCACCACCTGCACCCCTCCGAACGGCTCCTCAGGCCGGCCGCGGTTGACCCGCAGGGCGTGATCGATGCCGTCGAGCAGATCGGCACGCATCATCGAAGCCTCGTCGAGGATAAGAAGCCGGAGCCGGGAAAAAATTTTCCCCATCCTTGCGATTCTTTTGATCTGCTCCCGATGGATCAGCTTATGCGGAAATTTGAAGAAGGAATGGACTGTCTGCCCGTAGCAGTTGATCGCGGCAATGCCTGTCGGCGCGAGAACCACATAAGGCTTTTGGGTTTTCAGGCGGAGGTATTTGAGCAGCGTCGTCTTTCCCGTTCCGGCCTCGCCGGTCACGCAAAAGCAATCCCGGGTATACTCGATGGCTTCAAAGGCGGCCGCAAATTCTTCGCTCAGCTCAAAATCCCCAGGCAGGTCGAGCGCCGCCGATTTTTCGCACGGCCCGGCCTGAAGGCCCGCCGGCAAACTTGCGACGGGCTCAAACAGCATGGCCGGGGACGATTACTTTGAGGGCGCCGGGAATGCATTCGAAGGTACAGGGGGTCTTCTCCGCAACCTCGGCGTCTACGTGGATCTCGACCTCAGACTCAGCGGTCACGCAGAACTTCCGGCACTGGAAATAGTCGACATCGCTAAGGCGCGTAATGTCGGCCTTGCGCATGACCGAAAGGTAGCGGAGCAGATCCCAAACCCGCCTTTTCTTCATCACGATCACATCCAGCAGTCCGTCGTCAAGGAGCGCCCTCGGCGCCGCTTTAAAACAGCCGCCGTAAAACCGAGCGTTGGAAACGATCACGAGGTAACCGTCGCTTTTGATGGCCCCGAGGCCGTCGTGGGATTCGACGCGGAGCCTCGGGAAAGAATAGCGCAAGGATTCGCTGATTCCGGTCAGAATATAGGCCACCGACCCCAGAGAACGTTTCTCATGGCTCCGGATTTTCCGAATCACGTGAGAATCGAAGCTCATCCCAGCCCCCATCATAAAATAATGATTTCCGGCTTTGCCGAGGTCGATGGTTCGGACCTTCTTTTGCATGATGATCTCGACGGCCCCGGGGATCGAAAAGGGAATCCCGAGCTCGATGGCAAAGGTGTTCGCGGTCCCGAGAGGCAGAATGCCCACCGCCGTTTTGGAGCCGGCCAGGGCGTTGACCGCTTCGTTGATGGTCCCGTCGCCGCCGGCCACCGCAATCAGGGGCTCTCCCTGGCGCAGGAGAATCTGTGCGATCTGCGTGGCATGCCCCGGAGACTGAGTGACAAAGAGCCTTGCACGTACCCCGCGATCATGGAAGGCCTCGATCACGGCCTGTTCGATCTGTTGGCCGGTCCAGGCCCATTCCTTCGCAACGACGTCCGGACGAATGACGAGCCTTTCCAGCCAAAGCGCCAGGGCGGACTTGCGCCCGGCGTTCTTATTGAGAATCACTGGAATTTCCTGGATCGCGCTCATGAAGAAGAATTATAGAGAGGAAACAACCAAAAGGAAAGCAGGGAGAAGTGAAATGTGAAATTGGGGTCACACCTATTTTCTTTACGTTTGTAAAATAGGTGTGACCCCAATTCCCAAGTCTACAGTTTGAAAAGCATCTCCGCGTAAGTCGGAACCGGCCAAAGCTTCGAGGGCAGGATCCCTTCCAGCGCATCGATGTCTTTGCGCAGCGCGTTCATCGCCGTAACAACCTTGTCGCGAAACGACGCGGCGCGCTTGACGATGTCCTCCACGTCATGCGTCTTGGCAATCGCCTCTTCGAGCGTTCCGGTCTCATCGCTCGCCGATTCCAGCAAAGCGGTGACCTTCGCGAGAAGCTCCTTCTGGACCCTCGCAGGAGCCGCAGCGGCCTTGAGCTGGGCGATCCCGCCCGCAAGCTGCTGTGCAAACCCCATCACCGCCGGAAGAAACTGGCGTTTTGCCATTTGCACCGAAGCTTGGGCCTCGATATTGACGTGCTTGATGTAAGCTTCGAGATAAATTTCATACCGGGCATGCAGTTCTTCTTTCGACAAAACCCGATATTTCTCGAAGAGCTTCGCGGCCTCCGGCGTGGCCATGGCGGCAAGGGCTTCGACCCCGCTCGAAATATTCGGCAGTCCGCGCTTACGGGCCTCGGCGACCCAATCCGCCGAGTAGTTGTTGCCGTTGAAAATGATGCGGCCGTGCTTTTTGACGATGTCGCGCAAGATGGCCTGACATTCCTTGTTGAGATTGCTTTTCCCGGCCTTCTCGAGGCGAGTGGCGATCTCGTCGAGCGCCTCCGCGGCGATCGTGTTGATCACAATGCTCGGGCCCGAAATCGAGGCCGAGGAGCCGACCATCCTGAACTCGAACTTGTTGCCGGTGAAGGCAAACGGCGACGTGCGATTACGGTCCGTGTTGTCCATGGGAAGCTCGGGAAGAGAATCGACCCCCACATGGAGAAAACTCTGGCCGCGAGCCTCGACCTTTTTTCCCTTGGCAATGCCCTCCAGAATTTCCGTGAACTCGTCGCCCATGAAAATCGAGATGATGGCCGGCGGAGCCTCGTTGGCCCCGAGGCGCAGGTCGTTGCCGGGGTTTCCGCAGCTGGCACGCAGTTTGTCGGCATGACGGTCCACCGCCATGATGAGCGCGCTCACAAAAATCAGGAACTGCTGATTTTCATGCGGGGTCTTCCCCGGCTCGAGCAGGTTGACGCCGTCGTTGGTGGCAAGCGACCAGTTGTTATGCTTGCCCGAGCCGTTGACGCCCGCAAACGGCTTCTCGTGGAGCAGGCAAACGAGATCATGGCGCAAAGCCACTTTCTGCATCGTCTCCATCACGAGCTGGTTGTGGTCCGCCGCAATGTTCGTCGTGGAGAAAATCGGCGCCATTTCGAACTGGGCAGGGGCCACTTCGTTGTGCTTCGTCTTCGAAGTAATTCCCATCTTCCAGAGCTCGACATCGAGGTCCCTCATAAAGGCCGCGATGCGGTCCTTGATGGCCCCGAAGTACTGATCTTCGAGCTCCTGACCCTTGGGGCCCGCGCTTCCGAAGAGCGTACGCCCCGAGACGATGAGGTCGAGGCGCTGATCGTAGTATTTCTTGTCGATCAGGAAATACTCCTGCTCCGGGCCGACCGTCGCGGTCACACGGGTGACGCTCTTGGAGCCCATAGCCCTCAGGACGCGCACAGCCTGCTTGCTGACCGCTTCCATCGATCGAAGAAGCGGCGTTTTTTTGTCTAGAGCTTCCCCGGTGTAGGAACAAAAAGCCGTAGGGATGCAGAGGGTCACGTTGCCCAGGGCGTCTTCCTTCAGAAAGGCCGGAGACGTGCAGTCCCAAGCCGTGTAGCCCCGCGCTTCGAAAGTCGAGCGAAGTCCGCCGCTCGGGAAACTCGAGGCGTCGGGCTCTCCCTGGGTAAGCTGCTTGCCGCCGAATTCCATAATGACCCCGCCATCCTCGGTAGGAGAAATGAAGGAGTCGTGTTTTTCGGCCGTCCTGCCGGTCAGCGGCTGGAACCAATGGGTGTAGTGAGTCGCCCCTTTCTCGATCGCCCAGTCCTTCATGGCGTTGGCCACCACACTGGCGACCTCCGCCGACAAGGGAATCCCCTGCTGGACCGTTTTCTTGAGGGCCTTGTAAGTCTCCTTCGGGAGCCTTTCCTTCATGGCCCGGTCGTTAAAAACGTTACTGCCGAAAATCTTGGTCACATCGACCGATTTGCTGCATCCGCAATCACAACACTTGCAATCACACATGGCCGTCTCCTTTGTTTTGAATCGATGGTCTCACGCCCGCCCCACAAAAATGTCATGGAAAGGACAAAATCGTTTGGTCATTCCTCCCCGATCCTGTCCTCCCAAAGCCGGAGTCGGGGTCCTGCTGTCGCTACAACCCTAGTAAGGCAATAACCGTGCCGAAATGACTTATCCCCTAGCGCAGACGGACTAGGCCGTCCGAAGCCCGGTGGTGCCGTCAGTCTGAACGGCATACTGGAACTGGATGTTGTCGTTGACCGGCGGATTGTTCGTGATCCCGGTCACCTTCATTTTCCCGTAAAATCCCTCCGCCGTTTTGAAAGCCACCACATCTCCGACGGCCAAGGGCGTGACGGCGGCGTAGCCGGAGGTCGGAGCCGTCGTCAGGTTGTCATAGGTGTACGTGCCGGTTACCACCTGAATGGACGAAACCCCGACGGATTCAAACGTGTCGCCGTTCACATAATTGAAATCTCCCGCGTTGACCAAAACTTCCGCACTGTTGGAAAAATCAAAGCCGTGAACGTCGTCAGGCGGCGGCGGAGGCGCCGAGGTGATCGAGCCGTTCCGAGTCGTAAGAAGCGCTCCCATCGAAGTCCCTCCCGCGTCCTCGGTCTCGCCGGCGCCCGGCTGGACGGGATTTCGTTCCTCTTCCGCCTGCCGGATTTCCTCAACCACCGTCTGGCTCAAACCGCTGGATTCGGCGATCGGCGGCGACAGAGTCGCATAGATGAGATTTCCCCTGAGGTTGTAGATCTTGAGCCTCCCGTCTTCCATGATAAAGGTCATGGTCGTCTGCCCCGAGGTTTTCTGTTGTTCGCCGGTGCCCCTGGGAAGCTGGGTTTTGTCCCACTTGGTGTCGGCGATGATCAAGTTTTCTCGCATTTGGATCTTGTTGATGAAAATCGTAAGACGGATATTCGCAAACATGTCGAAGTCAAACCGCACGCCTTCCTCGAGGAACACACGGTTCCCGATGAAGTCCCGTGAAACCAACTCGGAAAAACGGCTGAAATTCTGCGCTTCGTAAGCCTCCGAGATCGACTTGACAAATTCCGTAACGAGCTGGGTGTAATCGATGTTCCGGTAGAGAATCCCGCTGAGGTTGCGGAAAGGCTCCAGGGTCACTTCCTCGTAATCGGTCGTTTTGATCCTGAAGATCACCTCGTAAATCCGGTCGCTCATGGGCACGAAGGTATAAAAAATGGACTGGCTCTTGGGCAGTTCTTCCCAAGCCCGTCCGCCGTCATTGGAAACGAGGATTTTGTCGACCCGGTCGAGCACGTTCAACCGTCCTGTAATTTCGACGGCGTTCGATCTGAGGTCCCCGCTCGTCAGAATGACCTCCCCCGACAAGTTCCGGACGCTCTTCGAATTGATGCGCGGGTCCTGGATTTCATACTCTTCGGAAGCGGAGGAGGCTGACGATCTCCCGGGGCTTGCAAATGCCCCTTGGCCGGCCCCGCCTTGTCCCGCACCGCCCGCAGGACCATTGCCGCCGGGTTGTCCCGGCCCCTCTCCCGGACCTTGCCCGTCTTTCGGCTTTCCGGCTGGCTGATTGTCGGGGCCACCCGGTTGATCGGCAGGCTGATTGCCTGGGCCGCCCGGTTTATCCTGGGGTCCTCCCGGCCCCTGAGGGCCTTGGGTCTTGTGTTCTGCCAGATATTTTTTTCTCTCGTCAAAAACTTTTTGCAGTTTTTCAAGGACCGCGATGTACGCCTGTCCCAACGAATGATTATAAGCGGCAGCGTTCTGCTTATAACTTGTGTCCGTCGCATACGGCATGTCATTGTCCCCGCTGCTAATGATCGCTCCCGGAACCGCCGTCGTTACCGACATCATTTGGATGTTGAATTCATGGTCGCTCGCGTCCGATTTCACGCCGTCGGCCGCCTGGCTGAGCTTGTCGACGCTGCTTTTCCAAATCGTAATCTCCGAATCGCCCGACGGCACCACAAAATTTTCCTCACCCGCCGGCTTGATTTTTGAAAGCTTCAACAGCCCCTCGAGCATGTTCATCACCTGAGGGGCGTTATTTTTGATAAAGCGATATCCGGAATACTTCTCCCAATCCTGCCGGATGCCGTCCGCATACGAGCGGACTTCGGACTCGATCAGGTAGTGCTTGTAGGGCTTCATCACCAGGATCATGTCGCTTTCGGTCTTGATGGCCATCTCGTAGTCGCCGCCCACGAGCTTGAGGACCTGCTTGGCCACCTGCTCGGCAAAAAAATGTTCAACCATTTTCGATTGCGTTTTGATCCAGGCGGCAGCTTCTTCGCGCTGGGTTTTCTCCTCGGACACGACCCGGTCGAGCTCTTTCATCTTGTCGTTCGCCTTTTGGATAAACGCGGCGAGCTTGGAAGCCGCTTCGTCGAGGGCTTTGAGATCCCGGAGAGATTCCTTGAGCCCCTCGGGCTGAGCGAGAATTTTGATCTCGTTGAGGTCTTGAGCCGGAAGTTTTGGCAGCCCCTCGAGCGTCCGTGCCGCGGTTCGCCAGAGGGAAAACTCCTGCTCCATGCCACTCAGGGAAGGGCCTGCGTTGGACAGATCAAACCCGCCGCCGCCGATCATCGAGGCCCGGCCGCTCATGTCCCATAAAAGCTCGTACACTCCCTTGGCCGTATCAAAGGCCCCGATGCCGTCAAACGTATGGGCCTTGGCCGCCGCAAGGGCCTCTTCGATCGGCGCCAGATAAGTGCGATACCTTTCATCAGCCGCCGTGGGCGTACCCTCACCCAAAATGGCATCAACCGGCATATTGTCCTGAACTTCGCGGAACAAAGAAAGGTACGTATACCACTCGGTGATACGCCTCTCCTTGAGCTCGCTGAAGGCAGTCTGGAGGTCCTGCATCTCCTTGTCGGCTTGGCCTCGAATGTTGTAGGCGAAATCCTTCAGGCTGTAGCGAACCTTCTCGGCGATCCAATAGGCGGAATCCATTTCTCCCATATCAGTCTGGATCGCGGCAATTTCGGCCTTGATCCTTTCCATCCGGTCATAGTTGCTCCTCATCGCGGACGCCAAACTTTGCTTCAAAGATTCGTCATCGGTCACCGACGCCGCAGAAGCCTTTTGGCCCAAAGACCCGTTCTCCGCGTTTCGCCGGTCGTACTCCTCCTGCAGCGCCCGGATTTTTTCGGTTGGAGCGGCTTTCGCCTCCTCCAGGGCTTTTTTGAGTTTTTCCGCCAGATCCGTATCGAAATATTTTTCCATTGCTTTCGACGAAGCGTTGTCCCACTCGGAACGCTTCTCATAGGACTTGGTAAAGTCTCCGCCGTTCAGGGCGTCGAGCACAACGGCCTTCACGGCCTCGGGAGAAGAAGGGCTCCATTCGTCGAAGGGCTCGAGGAGGGGGGCAAACCACTCATTGTAATACCCCTTCTCGTCGCCCGGGATCGCCTTGCCGTCTTCCTCCGCCACCAGCGAAGGGTCCTTGCGGACGGTTTCCTGTTGTTTTTCGAGAAGCGCGTCCAAATCCTTTTCGAATTTCCACCACGCCTGTTGCTGGGCTTGAAGGCTCTTGCGCAAGTCCATCTCGCCGACGACATGGGCGCCGCTCGTCGACTCGCGCATCCTAGAATCCCAGGTCGAATAAAGGCTTCTGGCCTCGTAAAGTTTCTTGGGCTTGTTGGCAAGCTCATAAGCCTTCTTGAGCGCTGCAGGACTTTCGGCCAGCCATTGCTTCCACTTGGGGACCTGCTGGCGGAGTTCTTTTTTGGACTCGTATTCCTGGAGCGCGCGGCTAAAATCTCCTTCCAGGAGCCCGATGCTCCGGACATACTTTGCAAAATCAGCCCGGTTTTGCCGTAAGCGCGCCTGGGCCCAAGCCACCTTCGCCTGTTTGTTGACGTCCTTGATCAGGGTCATGATCCAGGCCCGCGCTTTGTCCCGGAACTCGGTAGCAAGGGTCAGTGTCTCGGCGCTGCGAGCGGTATCCTGCCCCGAACCCACGGCCATCCAGCTCGACAGCCAGGCGCTCCAGCTCTGCTCCGGCCACGTGTCGCCGATCACTTTCGTCACATAAGTCTTGACCATGTCCCGGATGCCTTCATCGGTCATGACATAGCGGTCAAAAAAATAGTCGGCGTTGTCGGCCGTCGCTTCAATCTGGGCTGGCTGATCGGTATTGGGATCAATCGCTCCGAGAAGCCGCCGGTCGGAGTTCACCTTGCCATAAAGGGCTTCGATCTGAAGGGCAGCTCCGGTGTCTTTGACCTGCTTGTAGGACTCAAGGGTTATGACGGCAGCTGCACAGGCCAATTTGACGACCGGATGATCCACCGCCTCAGCCGCGGCATAGAAAAAGCTGATCGCTGCCTCGTCGTAATTACCCTCGCAAATCTTCTCGATTCCCTCCAGGGCTTTCCCGGTCGACTGATAGACTTTTTTCCAGAGGTTCATTTGCCCCTGCCAGTACGATTTCCACTCGCCTTCCTTCACAAGCCCCGCAAACACCTCTTTTTCCCGCTCGCCGACTTTCCAAGCCATGAGGTCATACATTTTTTCATAGGCAAAGCTCTGCAAGCCTTCCTGCGCGTTGCCCTTGGCCTCAAGGACTTTTTCGGAGGACTCAAACGCCAGCTTCACCCCTTGGGAAAGGGTATCAGGGTCGCTCAAAACGCCGCCATGCGCCGCTGCGCAATAAAGACAGAGGAGCCCTGCCGTAAAAAATGAAACCGTTCCTGAACGCTTTTTCATTGCGGCTCCCGATCTTATTTCGTTCGTTTAAGTTCCCGCGTACAGATCATCCACAAACCGCTTGAACCATGCGGGACGCGCGATCAGCACATACACCATGACCCCCGCTGTCAAGGGCGCCAAAAAAACCATCAAGTCCATCGCCACCAAGATCACCGCCCAAAAAATCCGTGTCGAAATCGGCATGCCGTCCCCTTCTTAACCCGCGAATCTTGTTCACCAACCCCTTGCGGGCCGGAGCATTATAGCCTGTTCATCCCTCGTCTGCACCACGAACCTCGAACCTTCACGCAGGCCGGTCCCGAACACGCCTTTAGGACCACCGCCGCTTGCATTCCGGACACTCGACGCACAGTTTCGAAACGACGGCCCGGCAATGAGGACAAGCCGCCAACCCTTCCGTGATTTTCGCCCGCTCGTCGCGCCAGTATCGCATGGCCGTCAAAACCGTCACCGCCGCAAAACCGAATCCTCCCACCCTGCCGAATTCGGCTTCCATGGAACCCCAAAAAGGAAGTCCGAGATAAAAATGCGCGGCCCATAAAGCGTACGAGAGAACCGCGAGAAGATAGAGCCGCCCGAGAAAATAGCCTAGAAGCGCCGGGACTTCAAGACCGGAAACGCGCAGAAGCATGAGCAGGACAAGCCCGCCGACGGCCAGGATCGGAAGAATCAAGTTAAGCTTTCGCGCGATCCCAGAGTTTTCCAACAGGGTCAGCGAGCGCGCCCGGCGGACCCCCAGCGGCACTTTCGGCTCCGGAAGAGAGCGCCCCCACTGCCGGAAACGTATTTCTACATACTCGCGAAATACCTCCAAGGCCTGCGGCCCGATCAGCTGGTTTTCCACGGGCGAAAGCGCCAGGCTGTAGCGGTAAAAATCCGCGTACACCCGCGCGGCCTCTTCCGGCTGGTCCGCCTTTTCGAAAATGGCCCCGAGGAGAAGATAGGCCAGGCGATTGGAATCCAGCTTCCGGACGGCTTCGCGTAAAAGCGCGATCGCCTCCCGGGGATCTCCGGAGCCATCCAGAACCCTAACGGCCTGGGCGGTCAGGCGGTAGGAATCGTTGATTGCTTTGACTTTGGTGAGGCGATCGGTTTTGAGTCCGGCCGCGCGGCGCGCCGCAAGGCCGAGCTCCTTGTGGAAAGCTTCGACCGCACGGGGCTCCGACCCACCGCTCCCGTTTTCGGCCCGAGCCGGCGCAGGCGCTCCCGTAAAAAGCACTGCCAAAAAAAATGCAAAGGGAATTCCGCGGACGAAGGTCATGGCGTCAAGTCCGGATGTTCTTGCTGCCGTCAGTCTGGACTGCGTACCGGAACGTGCAGGTTCCTCCCGGGACTCCGTCGGAGGTGAGGACTTCCATTTTTCCGTAATAGCCTTCCCGGGTGATGAAGACATGGACGGATCCGACATTCGCGGAGACATTGCCGGCGACGTAGCCGGAATCGGGGGCGGTCGTAAGCGAAGAGAAGGAACCTCCGCCTTGCTGCATCGTCACACCGGCCTCCGTCCAAATAATATTGATCTCGAGATAAACGTCACCCGCCCCGCCGGCGGCGACCGTCGCGTTCCCCGTAAAATCGTAGCCGCTCAAGCCCCCCCCATCGGTCATGGTGCCGTTTCGGACCTGAAGCGGGGCCCCTGTGCTTTCCGGGGTCACGCCGCCGTCATCAAGCGTCGTCCCCGCGCCCGGCTGAACGGGATTGCGCTCGACCTCCGCCTCGCGGATCTGCTCGACCACCGTCTGGCTCAAGCCGCTCGCCTCGGCGATCTGCGGCGACAGTGTCGCATAGATCAGGTTGCCGCGCAGGTTCTTGATCTTCATCTTTCCATCCTCGAGCACGAACATCATCGTCGTCTGCCCCGAAGTTTTCTGTTCCTGGCCGCTCTTGCGAGGCACCTGGCTCTTGTCCCATTTCGTTTCCGCCACAAAAAGGTCGCTTCGCTTTTCGATCCGGTTGATGTAGATTTTCAGGCGGATATCGGCAAACATTTCAAAATCGAAACGCACGCCTTCGGCCAAAAAATTCTTGTCTCCGAGGTAATCGCCGGCAATCAAATCCGAAAACAGCCCTGCATTCTGCTGCTCATACGCATTGGCAATCTGGACAACCGTATCCTGGACAAGCTTGCGGAAGTCCGCATCGCGGAAAACGATCCCCTGGACGTTGTCAAAAAACGGGAGCGTGAATTCCTGCGATAATTTGGTTTTGATCCTGAGCACCGGCTTGTAAGGCCGTCCGGCGGCCGGCACAATCTCGATCTGGACCGATTGCTGAACAGGGATTTCCCTCCATGAGCCCCCTCCTCCATCTTCAGAGAAAAACATCTTGTCGATCCCGTCGATGTGAGAGAGCCAGCCGCCGAACACCAACTTGCCCTGCTGCAGCTGTTCGGGAAGAATAGCCACTTCTCCAAAAGCGTTCTTGAGGTCGTAGCTGTTGAGCCTCGGATTGGTGAGCTGATAATTCGAATAAGTCTGCTCCTCCTGTTTGCGCTGGAGGGCCTCGAGAATCTCCTTTTCGAGTTCCTGCATCTTCGCAAACCAATCCGAGCCGCCGGCCCCCATCCGCGCAGCCATGATCTTCTTCGGAAGGTTGTGGTCGGGAATCGCCCAATCGAACGAGATGCTCTCATAGGCTTTCTTTGCCTTTTCGAGTTCCTTCGCCGCAGGGCCGAGATCCTTGTCGTTTTTGTGGGCATCCCAGTAGGCGCGAAGACCCTGAACCACAGCCTGCCGCTTGGCCTCAACCTCGTTGAACTGCCGGAGAATTTGCTCGTCGCCCTGCTCCATCCGCTTCAGCCCTTCCTTCATTTCCTCAAGCCCCTTGGCGGCCGTTTTAAATTTCTGCGCCGTCTCTTCCTGCCCGGCACGAGCGCCATAAGCCTGCATTTCGAACCCGCTCAGATCAGGCATCTCGAAATACGGAAATTCCCTGTCGGGGAAATAATCTCTGAGATAGGCGTAATATTCGTCATAGGCACGGCCGTAATCCCGGTAGGCCGATTTCAACTTTTCGATGCCCTTCTCGAGAGTGGCCGGATCCTTCTGGACAGCCATCCGTTTCTCGCTCTGATATTTATTTTCTAATTCCTCGAGCTCTTTTTTGAACGCCTCTGTGTCGCGGTTAAGCCGATTGGCGGCGAGGCCAGGATTCATTCCGCGCAGAAGCCGCCACGGCTGAAAAAAGACCTCGTAAAGCGACAAAACCCCAAAGACGGAGGGCGGCAGTTGCGCGCTCTGAGCCATTTCAGCCACAAGGCCGCTAACCTCGGCGCTTTGCCCGGCTGCCCCAGAGCCGGCCTGAAGGGCTGACTGATAAAGCGAGAGCGCTTTATCAATCGAAAAAGCCGAAAGTTTTTTGTAATAATCTTTTGCGGCAAAAGGCGGATACTGGCCCAGATTCAGGGCCAGGCCCTGCAGGATATCCGGATTGGCTTCGTAAATTTTCCGGATGCTTTCGGTCAGAGCTGTGTCCTCCACCGCCCTCTGGCCCGAACACATGACAGTCGTCCAGTCGCCGCACACGCTCGTCCAATTCGTATTCAGATTTGGATTGACGGTCACCTGGTCGTAAACGAACACCGGATCCCATAGCCACTGGGGAATCTCCCAGGTAAAATCCGCTTCGCTCAAAGCCTTGTCGATCTTCTCAAAATCGACGCGCTGAGCCAAATCAGCCATCTTGCGGATCACCTCCAGAACCTCTTTGTTCTTCGCCACATCATAGGTCACTTCGGGAACCTGGACGGCGGGGGCCGGAAGATCCGGGAGAGGCTCCAGCTCACGAAAATAACCGATCCCGGCAAGCCCCCCCATGACTTCCTGGAGCCCCTTGACCAACGATTCCCAACTTCCGGCCCAGCTTGAAGCAGGCTGCAGGTCTTCGCGAACCATGCCGAGACGACGCTTGTGGTCTGCGTCCAGCTTTTTGAAGAGCTGGGTCAGCATGCCTGCGCGAAACTGGGCATATCCGTTATACGAGTTGACCACATTCGACTGCCAGCAGCTCTTAAAGGCCTTGTTATGAGCTTCCCAAAGGACGCTCAGCCCGTTCAGGCATGCCCTCCAGGCGGGAATACTGAGGGGCCTGGCATGAAAGATGGCTTCACACCTCTGGCTTGCCTCATTGGAAACGCGGCTATGCTCCCGCGACATTTGAGTGCACGGTTCCGACACTTTGGCAATGGTCAGATTCTGGACATCCGCATAAATGATTCCCGAAGGCGGCATTTTGCCCGAAAGGACCATGTCGAACATCTGCTGTTCGTTGCTCTGGACCTCCCCCAGGGTCAAACCCCCTTTTTGGGCTTCCGGCGTTTTGTAATCTTCCCGGACTTCCTCGACGGTTTGGACCGCCGCGTCGGGATCCGCTTTTGAGAACTTATCGCGGGCCACTTCAGACGGATCGGCATCCTCTGTCTTCGGCGGAACGCCGACCGGCATGGTACGCCCTCCCGAAAACCACTTGGAATTCACATACTCGTCTTCGGTCTCGATCATGTCGTCTTTGTTTTTCCGGTAGGTCTCACGCCAGCCCGTGCAGGCCTCGTTGGCACTCTTGATGGCGTCGGTAAAAGTACCGCTGTTCAGGTAAGCCCCGACGGCGTCTTTCAGGGCAAGTTCCCAGATGTCCTTGATGACCTTGCCGGCCTTGACGTACTGATCGGCCTTCGTGCGGGCGCTGTATTCGATACTGTGGGCCTGCTGTTTGACAAGTTTCTCGGTCGTGGCGGTTTGAATCGCCAGTTTGTCCGCAAAATTGGCGTCTTTGGGCATCGCCGCAAGGGTTTCCTTCAGGGCCCCGTAGGCCTGAACATTGGCCTTTGCAAAAGACGCCTGGGCTTCGACCTCGATGATGCCTTTGACTGTGCCTTCGATCAGGACTCCCGTGGCCTTCGATTTCAGCTTATCGGTCACGCCCTTCTGGACGCCTCCGCCGCTGCTCGAAAAAAGAATGGAGAAAACGAGGTCGTCGATGATCTGCGGCGTCAAGGCCGAACCGCCCTTTGATTTCGCGAGGTAATCTCCGATTGCGGTTTTGACCATCGGCTTGACGAGTTTGATCAGCACCTTGTCGAGGCGCCCTTCCACGAGGTCCCAGACCATGCTGACGATGGCGCCCGAGTCGATCTCCTTGAGCATCCGGTCCACGTAACGTCCCATAAAGTCCTCGCCCCAAAAAACCGTCGAAGCCGGAAGGTTTTGTTTTTCAGCCTTATAGACCCGGACCATGAACTTCATGGCTTCTTTGACTTTCGCGGCGCGTTGGTTCAGCTGGTTGAGCCGATCGGTCAATTCCTTTTGGAGGGCTTCGACATCGGCCGGCGCGGCGCCGCTGTCGACCTTGCCCTGAATCTGGCTGAGGGCTTTGCGAACGGCCCCGGACTCCTCGATGATGCTCTTGGCCTCGTTCGAGAGGTTGGCATTCAGATGTTCGGCATTCTGCCAGCTCTCGCCAAAAATATCCTCCTGGCTTGCTCCAAAAATCCACTTTCCCGCGCTCGCGACGCTGTAGAGCGCTGTGGCGCCCGCCGAAATCAAGGTCGACTCTTTGGCCATGTCGTCGAGCATGGCCGTCCAGCTCGAGGCGGCCCGCGCGTCACGCATCGCCAGATCCAGATTACCGAGGATCCCGCGTTCCTTTTGGATATTGACCTGGAGGAGCTGGGTCTTGGAAAAAACTTCCGCGGAGGGATTGGCGGCAAACTGCCCGTAAAGCGCGCTCAGCTCAGCTTTGTGCTTTTGGATGCGCTCTCGCGTAAATTCGATTTGTTTTTGGACGGTCTCTTCTTCGGCGGAGGCCCCGAAGCCGGGAGCGGGAGAGTTCAGCGAAAGGCAAAAACAAAGGAGCAGAACGGCAAAGCGATGATTCATGGGGCATTCCTAAAGAAATTTTCCCGAAGCCACTCGGCCGCGCCCTCCGTCCAGTCCCGGAACCAATCCGAAGGGCGGTCATCCCACATGCCTAACCGGTTATTCCGGGCCTCGGCCTCGAGCGCGAAAAACTCCTCCCTGAATTCGAACGGGAACTTGCGGAAGGTTTCAGCGTAACCGAGCCTGACCATTTCCCGGTTGACGAACGTCCCGTCGTGAAGATACAGATACGCCAGCCGGCGCCCGAACCGGTCGTAGGCCTCGGTGCCGCTTTCGAGGCTTACGTCCTTCCCGCCGATGAGCTTTTCGAGATACGCTTTCGAGGCGTTTCCGAACTTCTGTCCCGTCTTACCGTACTTCCGGTGGTCGACTTCCGGAGCATTGATGCCGATCAGCCGGACCCGCTCGTTATCTTCGAGAACGACCGTGTCCCCGTCGATGACATAGCGAACCTTCTCCCCATAGGCCGGAACACAAACAAGAAAAGCAACGAGCCAAAAACCAGCGCAATGCAGCATCCAAACCCGGCCCTTCATTCAAGAACTCCTCCCGCCAACCTCGCCCGGGGCTCTGTTAACTTGCGCCCGGGCCGAGGTCGTCCGCGATTCAGATCCGCTGCAGGATTTAGAAACCCATCTTTTTCTTGAGTTCCTGTCCTTTTTGCTCCGCGCATTTCACGGCGCGGGCAGCTTTGCGGTCGGCCATAATCTTCTCTTTTTCAAGACCGGACTTTCCGAGGGTCGCGACCTTGTCCCCCAGCTGAGTCACCACATTATCCTTGCAAGCGTCGCAACCCGCGAGCGACAACCCCAACACGAGCATCACCGCCAGAAATCCGAATCTTTGCATAACCGCCCCCCTCTTTTTGGATGTTAAAACAGAACTGCTTCGAATGACTCCGGTGAGTATCTTACTCTCTGTTCCTTTTTTTTCAATGCGAATATCCACACAAAAAGAAGTATCATTTTACGGAGGTTAAAGTAGACTATGAAAGAAATTAGAAATTAGCCGTAGTATTTAAAGGGGGTATTTCTAATTTTGAAGCCTTCCTATGCTGTCTCGGAACGGGTTCATGTCGGAGTTAACTTTGGGAATGTGCGCATGAAACATGGGCAGTTCCTCGTGTCGCTGATTTTTGCCTTGACCTTGACGTATTCTTCTGGCTATGCGGCACCGAATTCCAGCGCGAGCCAGGAAATGGGAGGGATTGAGAGGACCCGCGAGTTAGAGGCGCGGTCCAAGAAACTGACGGAAGAGGTCCAAAAGAAGAAAGAAAAGCCCGGCATAGACCAAGAAAAACTCCCCTCCCCGGAGTCCCCCGCCCTTCCCAGCGAAAAGATGCTCATCAAAAGCATCGTGGTGACCGGAGCGACCCTCGTCCCGGAAGAAGAGATCCGGAAGATCGCCGCGCCTTTCGAAAATCAGGAGCTCCCCCTGACCGAGATGAAGAAGGTGACCGACCTGATCACTGAGGCCTACCGGAAAAGGGGCTACGTGACGTCCCGCGCCTACATCCCCCCTCAGAAGATCGAGAATAACCGGTTCGAGATCAAGGTCATCGAAGGAAAGATGGGCAACCTGGAGGTGAAAGGAAACCGCTACTCCAGGGCCTCCTTGTTTAAAAAAAAAATCACTCTGAAGAAAGGTGATTTTTTCGACTACACCAAACTCGCCAAGAGCTTGCGCAAGATCAACTCGCAGCCGGACAAGTCCGCGAAAGTAGTTTTGGTCCCGGGGAAGGCCGCCGGGGATACGGACGTTGTTTTAGAGGTCAAAGACAGCTTTCCGGTCCATGCGGGCTTCACTTACGATAATTACGGCTCCAAATACATTCTGGGGGACCGCTACCAATTCGGCATGACGCACAACAGCCTTCTCGGGCTCGAAGATATCTTTCAGTTCAACTACACGATGTCCGAGGGCGGCGCCTATCGCCTCATCGGGGGCAGTTACGTCGTCCCGGTGACCTCCACGTTAAAGGTTGGCGCCTCCGCGCTATGGAGCAAGCTGCACTTGCTGGACTCTTATAAGCCCCAGGATATTCGGGGCAATAGCGAGCTGTTCAGCGTCTTTGCGACGCAATCGATCCTGGACGAGGCAAAATACAGCGTCAATTTGAACGCCGGGTTTGACGTCAAAAACATCTACAACTACCAGCAGGGCGCCAAGACCAGCGAAGACAAGATGCGGGTCGCAAAGCTGGGCATCGACGCAGACTTTGAGGACCGGTTAGGGCGCAGCATCTTGACCAACGGCATCGAAGTGGGAGTCCCGGAATTCATGGGAGGGCTCAAAGCCAAGGATCCGGAGTCGACGGCCGTGGGGGCGGGCGGCGCCTTTACGAAGTACGTGATGAACTTCTACCGGCTGCAGCCCATGCCGTTCAAATCGACGATCCTCTGTAAAAATCAGCTCCAGAGTTCGAACCGTCCGCTGACATCGACCGAGCAGTTCCAGATCGGAGGCATCATCAACACCCGGGGCTATCCTCCCGCAGAAAAGGTCGGCGATTTCGGTTTTTCCAGCACGACCGAGTGGTCGTTTCCGGTCTACGCATTGCCGAAAGATCTGAGGATCCCGTACACGAAAACAAACTTTTATGACGCCGCGAAACTCGTCACGTTTTTCGATTACGGAAATGTCCGGTACCTGAATAGTCTGGACGGGACCAGGAAAAAATCATACTCCCTGAATGATTTCGGATGGGGGGTCCGGTTCAACCTTCCTCAGCATGTCTCTTTCAAAATCGATTTTGCTTACCCTGTCGGATCCACGGCTTCTGACGGCGACAAGCAGCGGATTTGGATGCAGATTTCAGCCAATCTTTAACTTATTGTATCTATTAGTGTTATAAATATGTGTTGAAAAGTTAGTTTTTGCGTGTTATAGTTTCTTCGAGGGTGTAAAAGATTAAAAACGTACTCATTCGAAATAAATTTCTAGCGACTTGGTTGTTGTTGATTACTTTTTTATTCATAACAACATCCATTGTTTTGGCCTGCGCAGATCCTTCTTCGTGCGCTGAGGAGCCTTCGGTTTCTCCCAATCCCCTCCCCGCAGGCGAAAAAGTCATTTCCGGAGACGTGGCGTTTGACCGCTCGGTCGCAAATACTTTCAACATCAACATCGCTTCTCAAAACGCGATTGTGGAATGGTCTCAATTTTCGATCGCTTCCGGATATTCGGTCAACTTCAATTTCAACATCGTGCAGCCATCGTCTGGAAGTATTCTCAATTACGTCACGGGTTCCGGCATTTCCGCGATCAACGGCGCGATGAATTCCAACGGCAACGTAATGCTTGTGAATCCCAACGGCATCGCTTTCGGCGAAACAGCTCGGGTCAATGTCGCGTCGCTCATCGCATCCACCCTGAAAATTGATTACGAAAATTTTGCGAACCCGGTGAACGGCCAATATCATTTTTACAAAGACGGCAAAGCAAAAGGATTTATCACGAACGCGGGACGCATCGCAGCGCAGCCCGGCGGATATATCGCGCTCCTTTCGCAGGCCGTTGAAAATTCCGGAACGCTTGCCGTGACGAGCATCGAGGCAAAAATCGGAAGCATCTTTCTGGCCTCCGGCGAGCGGATGACCGTCTCCATGGACGATCAAAGCCTGATTTCGGTCGCGGTCGAAGAAGGGGTCCGGGAAGAGATCTTCGGACCCGACGGCAAACGGATGGATTCCGGGATCAAAAACAGCGGCACGATCACGGCGGCGGGAGGAAGGATCACGCTGACGGCCAAGACCCTCAATAAGGTATTCGATCATGCCATCAATAACACGGGCGTCATCGAGGCCAAAAGCTGGGCCAAACACGACGGAATCATCGAACTGCTGGCGGAGGGGGCCCCTATCCGTAATGCGGGAAGGATCGAGGCTACGGAGGTCAAAGCCCATGTGACCGGTTCCGATTTCGTCAATGAAGGCGATATCGTGGCGCCTAAGATAGAGATCCGGGCCCCGGAGGGCCAGATCGTCAATAAGCGGCAGATAGCCGCTCCCGGCTCCCCGGAGAAGCCCGACGGCGGCAAGATCGTCATTGAGGCCCTGAGCATACTCCACCAAGGGATCATTTCGGCCAACGCTTATGAGAATGGGACCGGCGGGGATATCGTCATTGAGTCCCAAAAAAGTACGATCCTGGATACGGAGTCACGGACGGAAGCAAGGGCCGCCACCCTGGTCGGGAACGGCGGAAGAATCCGGATCAATTCCAAGGGCGGGAACACCACAGTCTATAAAGGTGCCGTCGTTGATGTTTCGGCAGGTAATCTCGCGGGAAATGGCGGTGTTATCGATGTCAGCGCTTTTGATCAGCTTGGCTTTTTTGGGATCCTGAGCGGCCGGGCCCCTCCGGGCTATAAGCAAGGCTCCGCAATTCTCGACCCCACAGACGCTTCCATCGGATTGGGTACGTCGGAGAGTCCCGCCACATTTAATATCAATACGACTGTCTGGGCTACTAGGAATATTACGATTGACGGCAATATCACGATTGCCGACGGTTTCACCCTCTATCTTTTCGCCGACCATAACTCCGCAACAGCCGGTGATTGGCATGACGGGACGGGAACCATCACCCGCTCGGGAAACTACACCATTACCGGCACGTCTGCTTCCCTTGACTTGAAAGCCGGCAGCGGAATCGGAACCTCCGGCACCCGCATTAAGACAAACGTCGCAACATTATCGGCCGAAAATTCGACCTCAAACGATATCTATATAGAACAGGGAACTACCGATCTTACCCTTTCCTCCGTTGAGAATGCCGCGAACGGCAAAGTGATTGACCTGGACGCCGACGGTGATCTGCTTATCGGATGGGTCGCTTGCGATAACGTCGTCCTGAACGCTTCCGGCTCAATCGACGGATTGGGCACTCAGACCAACGACGACGGCGACCTCATGAATATCGAGGCCGATGACCTCGACCTAACCGCCGGAGAGGACATCGGCGCAAACTACCCCCTGTTCATTAGCGCAAACACCTTCTCGATTTATGCCAACAATGGGAATATCGGCGCGGAGACCTCCACGAAGATGGGCTTTTTGTATGATATGAAGGGGGATTCACTCGATCTCGATGGAGCCGAGGTGAGCGTTGTGGGCAACGATTACTCCGTGACCATGACCAAGGACGGCTATTTTGAGCTAAAAAGCGTGAACCTTTCGCAGCCGGTGATCATCAAAGTCACCAAAGACGGCTACCAGACCTACTACAGCTTCAAGTCCTCGACCCGGGCCGAAAATAGCGTCTATCTCTTTACAAGCGCCCAATACACCGGATTAATGGGTTTGCTGGAAGCATTCCTCGACGCCAACGGCCAGGATGAGATGGATCCGGACAAAGGTTTGATGATGGGGGTAACGCTGGATTCGACGGGAGAAGATGTGCTGTACGGCCCCGGGATCACGGCCACCCTCGAGGACGGGAACGGGGATCCCATAAGCGGGATCACAACGGTTTATTTTAATCCGGATGATGACGTGCCTACCTTCTACTTGACGTCGCAGGCTACGACCTATGCCTTCATTATCATCAACGTTCCCACCGGGCAGGATTACACCCTCAGCGCGGAAAAGACGGGCTCGGAGTTCAAAACTTACCAGGTCCAGGCGTTCACCGACGGGTTGGCCATGGGATTCGTCAAATCTACGGACGATTCGGGCCTGAGGATCGCCATTTACAGCGGCACCACGACCGATACGGATTCCGACGGTCTGCCGGACAGTTTGGAAACGACGTTAGGGACCAATCCCGCTTTGGCCGACACGGACGACGACAACCTGTCCGACTACGAGGAATACCTGAAATACCGCACAAACCCCAACAGCGACGATTCCGACAGCGACGGCACAAATGACGACGACTGGGACGAGCGGAGGGAGTACGTATATACCATCAACGTACAGGGCAAGACACTCCTTCGCGCGGACATCGATGCCATGAATGATTTCTTCCAGGATGCCGTCTCCTTGGGAACTTTCACCTATAACGGCGTGACGGGGCTTTATTATGATGTGATCCTCTATCCCGACGCCGTCCAGCTCGTGATCCCCCAAAACTACCCGGCCTCCTATTCCTCCGACCTCGCCCCGTATGTGGCATCAAGCCTCACCGTAACCCTCTCTCCCGAGATGAAGGCAAAGGTGCAGGAGATCGTCGGCCGGATTCCCGCCGGCGACAGAACGGACCTGAATGTCGTGGATACCCTTCTGAAATGGCTGAAGGAGAACAGCTTGGACGTCCTTTCGCTCGGCGGAGGGTATAGTCCTTCGATGCTCTTCGAGATCACCGCGACCGAGGAAGGGTTCACGCTTCTGCGCCAGAACGACGGGAATGCCTTTCGCACCGCTTATGGGGAACAGACTTTCGAAAGGTACGAGATTTTTTCCGACCAGCAATTCCGGTCGGGCTACCATGGCTCGTGCGGCAGCACGACCGAACTCTTGACCGGTTTGCTGAGAGCCGCAGGCATCCCGACAAGAATGGCCAATGCCATACCGCTCTTCCCCTACCAGTCCTCACAGGCAACGCCCGAAGAATTTTATCAGGATATGGTCGACGCCCTGAACGACCCAGACCTGAAGGCGCTGCTGACTGATTATCTGAACGGCGACCTCTCGGAAGTCATGAATCACTTCACTCCCGAGGCTTACATCAACGGCCAATGGATTAGAATGGATCAGAGCGGCCCCGATGACGCGGGGATCGGCCCGCTTCTCAATGGGATGCCGAACATCAAACTCCTGAGCATGGCCGATTACGATGAATATGATATGGCCGGTAATGAGGGATCGCTGAACGGGAGCGGCCCTGATTGGGGGGATATCGAGATCCGTCCGCTGTATCACACCCTTTCGCTCACCGATCAAAATGCCGTTCACTCCCCTTCCGCAGCGCTGCCGTCCAAAGAAACAGCAAGTTATAATTCGCCGGGCGACGACGTGCTCGAAGCGCCCGTATTCCTCCAGCCGGGAGTGATCATTGCGGCGGCCGGCTCATCGCTGGCCGCGTCCATCGACCATCTGCAGGCAAAAGATATCTGTGCGGTCGTTGCGGGAGCGAACAGGAACCTGGCCATCAGCGATTTTTCCCTTTCGGGGACAGAGAATCAGGCGTATCTGGAATCCGCAACCTCCGGGATTTCCGTTGCCGATATCGATGTCTATAGCCTCGAACTTTATGCCGGCGATGACGTTAGCCTGACGGGAGATATCGAGGAACTTTACGGCACGGTCCTGATCGATCTCGGCAACCCTCTGCCCCTGCCCGAAGATGCCGTTCGTACTTTTGCGGTAACGGACAGCTCGGAACTGTATGTTGATTATCTGTGGCACAATGACGGTGAAATCCAGATAAGCACCGGGAGCCAACCCCTCAATGCCGATGAAATCATCACGTATCGCGACGGCAATGTTTCGCTCACAAGCGAAGGGGCGTCATCGACGATCGAGAACATTACGTCGGCAGGAGATCTGATTTTGTCCAAAACGACCACTTCGGCGACCTATACTGTGGGCGCCCACACCATCGACGTGGGAGGAGCACTGGAGATCGGTTCCGGCGTCACCCTCACATGCAGCGGCGCAACCGAAATCAATGTCCGCGAAGATTGGATTAATTCCGGCACCTTCAATGCGGGCACATCGACGGTCACTTTCGACGGGACCGCCGCGGGAGAGCAAATCAAGGCCAACGGCGCCACTTCCCCCTTTTACCATATCGCTTTTACGGGCTCGGGCGGCGAGTGGACTCTGCAGGACATGATGAAGGTCACGGGCCGCTTTGTGGTCAGTAACGGCAAATTCATATCGGGCGCTCACACGGTCACCGTGCAGGGAGCGAGCGCCCTGTATCAGGATTCGGATATTGACGCCGGGAATACGACTTGGACGGACGGAACCCTCATCCTCCTGTCTGACACGAATCAATCCCTGCCGGATGACGAAACCTATAACAATATTGAGCTCGGACGGGATGCCGGCAGCGGCACGACCGATTATACGATCGGCAGCGATTCGGCGATTGACGGCGACGGAACGATCGATAATGATGCCCGCGTCGTCATGACGGTCAACGCAGCAGGCGTGAACAAGGTTTACGACGGCGACAAGACGGCGGAGGTGACTCTGTCGTTCGCAGGCGCAAATCTATTCGACAGCTATGACGTTTCTCCTGACGACTATACCGCCGAATTTGCCAATGAGAACGCGGGCGACGGCAAAGCAGTCACCGTGACCGACATTACGCTTGGCGGTGCAAATGCCGACAGGTTCGTCCTTAGTTCGGACGAAGCGGCCACGACAGCCAACATCGCCAAACATTCAGCCAACATCGACGGTACCCGAGTTTATGACGCATCCGCCAACGTGAGCAGCTCGATCTTCACCCTAAGCGGCCTGGTGGGAACGGAAACGCTCACACTGACCGGTACCGGCACGGTTGCAAGCGCCCATGTGGGAAACGATAAGGCTGTAACCCTTAGCACGCTCCAACTGAACAATGGAACCGGTCTGGCCGCAAATTATGATCTGACAGCGGGCACAGCCACAGTTGACATCACCGCCAAACCCATCACCGCCTCCGGCATTACCGCAAGCAACAAGGTTTACAACACCACGACCGCGGCCGCCCTCAACACCGGCGGGGGCGCGATCACCGGTGGGGCCGGCGCCGATGGCGACAATAAATATTACACCGGCGATGACGTCGCTCTTGATGTTTCAGGAGCCACAGGCGCTTTTGCAAACGCTCACGCAGGAGACGACAAGACCGTGACCTTTAGCGGTCTCGCACTGACCGGCGCCGATAAAGACAATTATTCAGTGACCGGATCCACAACCGCCGACATCACCGCCAAACCCATCACCGCCTCCGGCATTACCGCAAGCAACAAGGTTTAC
>JBAYGD010000020.1:0-56337 GCA_041666865.1 Candidatus Omnitrophota bacterium
AACCCATGGGATCGCCTTGAACGGAATTGCCAAGACCGTCATCAAGGATTGGGGCGGCCGTGTGGTCATGGCCCGCACCAAAACCGGAGACCCCAGCCGCCTCGGTGCCCACGGCACGACCTTTGAATTCCGCCTTCCCAACCGTGCGAAGTCGGCGGACTCACCCGCTGCGGGGCCGAGAACCGAAATGCGGGAGGACAGCGGAATCCCGCTGAGGGTGGATTTGATCGCATCAAGCCCGGTTGCCGTCAGATGGATCCACCGGACGGACAGTCCGGATGCTGCCCAAGGCATTATGGACCGGGGACTCAAATTTTTCGGTGTCCGGTTGCCATCTCTGGAAAAAACCGCGAGCCTGATGCCGGAAATCGGAGACGAGGATAATCCTCCGATGGCCGAATATGGGAAAAAGTTCAGAAAAGACGGCTACGTGCTCGTCATCGAAGTGCCCCGGTCCTTGCTGCTCGCGCAGGATGGTGAGCTTGAGAAATCCCCTGAAGGCAGAAGTAAAAAAAGGATTTGGCAGATGGATGCGATTGCGAAGCATCCGAACCCCTTTGTCAAAACCCTCAAAATGATGACGGATCGCGTTGATATGCTGGGAGAGAGGCGTGAGGACGGCATCTATTTGCCGGCGTCCTTTGTGAAAGGCTATGTGCGCCGCGGGACAGACGGCGCTCCGGATCTTTTTTACCCCAATCCCAATTTCGGCAAGGAGGTGTTCGGTCAGAGGGATGAAATGCGGACCGAGGAAGAAATTGTAATGGATATTTTTCGCGCGATTTACGGCCGCGAAGCCTTGGAAAGGGAAGATGCGTCCGGACGCGAATATTTCGCGCGAATCGCAGACGGTATGACGCGGGACTTTGATGAGATGCTCGACCCTTTTAGCGACGAAGAGAGGGGCCCCCTCGCGGATGGCGTGCGCAAAATATTGATGGGGATGCGCCTGGGGCTCGAAGAGTCGATTCTCAGAGAGAAAATGGCGCGCTCTGAGTCTGCTGAAGACACAGACCTGTCGTTGAATGAGGCCGACAAAAAACGGCTTTGGTCGCTTTCATTGAATGTCCTGAGGACTCTCCGGTACTGGGTTCACAGCCAGGTTGACAGTTCGTACGAACGCGGGGACAAATGGGGTCTGGAACGGGCAAAGAAAAAAGTGCTCGCGAGTCTACAGAGCCTTCAAGAGCGGTTGTCTCCGGCGGATGGCGGGGATTCTTCTCCGGCCAATTCATTTCGAGAGGGTTTGGTGACGATGGTCACAACCCCTTGGATCGGTGAAATTAACCGCCAAAGGCAAGTGACCGCGATCGGAGAGGGCGAGTTCCCCAATGCAGTCATTTATCCGGGCTCGGGCAGTGACGTGGAGTTTGTCCTCCATGAGAAGGGGAATATTCTTTTGGTCGAGGTCCAGAGCGAACCCGAGGCGGTTCAGGGCATGATTCGAGACATAGCGGAAACGTTCCGCCAACGCGGTGTTTCGGTCAGGGGCATGACGGAGTCGCGGCGGGGCACATACGGCTCTGCTATTTTTACGATTGAAACAGCGCCGGGAGAAACAAAGCAGATCGAATTTCGCTACGGGGCGGATATTTCGAATGTGGGTGCCTACAGCGGGCAGGAGTTTTCCGGTGCCCCTGTTTTTGTGGCGTATAAAGGCTTCGGTCTTTTGACAGGATTAGATCCGGGCCGGTCTGCCCAATTTTTGAGTCGCTTGCCTATCGGCAGTTGCATCGACCAGCGCTACGGTTCGGATGCGATAGAAACCGGGATGGAGCTATTGGGTTTTCGGCTTGTCTCCCAGCGGATCGGAGAGCGGCGGCGGACAATGTGGCAAAAGGAGCGGGAAGTCTCTGCAGACGACATGGCTTCACGGCTCACATTGCTTCGTGCGGGGAACGAGGATTTCTTGGAGCGTGTCCTGGATGAGCCCGACCGGGATCCGGAATTCGCCGGATGGCTTGCCGTGGCTGATCGCGCCATGGCAGAGTACCGGATTCCCCGTTCGGGAGGCGTTACTGCCGGTGCCGGGCAGAGGGATGAAATGAGGGAGGATGCGTCGGAGGAGGACACCCAGGTTGAGGACGGGCTGTTGGAACAAGAATACCAAAGATTCTTGGACGAAAATGCGAAGGCGTTGGGCTACCTAAAAGATAAGACCCTTGATTTGAATCCGTTTAGGCAAACGCAAGAGCCCATAGTCCTCGAGCCCCGTGTCGCTGGAAAAATGACCGAGCTCGTTCTTTCGGGGGAACGGGACGGGGGAAAGGAACACCGGTTGTTCGGGTTTGGCGGTGATGCCGATCATGCTACCGAATATCACGCGGAATTGGCGGGGGCTGAAACCTCCGTGCCGCTTTACGATGATTTTGCTCAGGCGGTTACGGAAGCTTACGAGCAGCCTTCCCGCGGTCAGCAGATGGTGGTGGCTTTCCATAATCATCCCGGAATTACCGGCCGCTTTGAAAGCCAAAGGGCCAAGGAAGGATTGAGGCCGAGCTTAATGGATCAGCAATCGTACCGTATTGTGTTCGGCAAGGATGAGCTCGAGCCCGGGGATTCGAGACTGCGCCTGAGAATCGAAACCAAAGATATGCCTGTGATGATCATTGGCGGTCTGCTGCCCGGCAACGTCGTTACTTTTGCTGCTTATCGGATGCGTGAATACCGTAGGACCCTAGGGGGGGAAACCCGAGCCCTGTATGTTCCCGAACCCATGCCCGTTCAAATTAACGGATTTGAGGCCAATGCGTCCGCTTTCGAAGATTTATCCGGCGCTAGCGGTCGACGGGATGAGATGCGGAACGAGGATGTCCCCAGTCAAGGCTTGACCCTATTGGCAGAAAGTCGTTGGGCTCAAGAGGACGTGTGGGAAGCAAGTGTTCAGGCGCCGGCGGAATTTGTGAAAAGGCTCTCTGACTCTTCGGCCTTATTGCAATTAAATGAACAGGGACCGAGCGTGAATGGGAATTTCATCACCCGGGTGACGGTGACAAAGCCCTCGGGAGAGGTTTTGGAATCCCGAGCCCGGGGGCACGCGCTGGCTAAATTTCTGACCGATACCCTGGCCGAGGGAGACCAAGTCATTTTTCGGTACGGCAAAACGGCCCGGACGGCGGGAGGACCCTCGGAAGTTGAGCGGAAAGTAGCTGTGCAACCCATCGACCACGCGGAAGAACGGATTGAACGGTATATGAAAGCGGCCGTTCTTTCGAAAATTTCGGAAAAAGGGTTTCGGTTCCTTGACCGCAACGGCAATCCGGTGACGGATCCCCTGGAAGCGCATCCTGTGGGCGAAGGTGATTTTGGTGTCGTTTTTGTGGCCGTCAATGGGGCGGGAGAAAAGAGAGCGATCAAAATTGGCCACTACGAGACCGACCGACAGTTCCCGGAATATTTTTTAGAGGGTAACCACAACCGAGGGGTGGCGGATGCTCGGTTTGTCAGCAGCCCCGTGGAGGGTATCGTCCACTACTACCGAATTGACAAGGTTCGTGTTCCATTGACGAATTATGACGGCCTGCTTGTTTCAGACTCCGCGGGCACACCCCAGGAAGTGGATTATGATTACGAAGAGATGGAATTCCTGGACCCCGGCGAATGGCGGCGTGCGGATCAAACAAGGCACCTTTATGCCGGCCGGCCAGATTTAGCCTTGAGGGTTCTCAAAACAATCCACAATGCGGTGAATGAAGTCAAAGAAAAGCTGGGGATCGATTTGAATGATATCAAAGGTGCCAATGTTCTCGTGAACCAAGAAGGCGACGTTAAAATCATCGACTTGGATTCTCAGCCGGGCATCGCTGAAAAAGATTATAAGTTTGTTCATATGCTCGCGGTTCCCATTTTGAAAGCGGCGTTATCTCGAAGTGATTCGGAGAAAAGCCCGGCGGCGAAGTCAGACGCATTCGTCCGAAATCTCATGGAGCAGCTCATTGAAATTCAGAAAAGAGGTGACCGCGAATCCAGACCGGTTTGGAATGAGATTGGCAGGCTAATAGACCAGGCCCTCTTGCTGCTGCCCAAAATCAATACCGCTACCGCCAGTGCTGAGTCGAGGGACGAGATGCGGGAAGGGGCTTATTACGTGTTGTCGGACGGAAAGGTAAAAAAAAGGAGTTTTGCGCCATCCCGAATGGAGGATGTTCCCGCTGTCGCTCATCTGAATCTTCCGGAGATCAACCGGCGCCTTGAAACTATGCGGAAACAGACCGAATACAACACGCATGGATTCTCCAACATTTTTGGCAAATCGCCTCAAGCAGGGAGCCGTGAGTTAAGCCAGATCTATGCCTTCGGAGTGAAAAGTCTTGTCCAGCAATTTCATGCGCAGAGAGGGAAAACCAAGGCCAAAACTGTCGAGCAGTTTAAGACGGTTGTGTATACCCCTCCCTATGCGGTCAGTTATTTCTATATTGATTTAACGGGGCAAAACGGGGATTTCCCGTCCGGATTTAAGTTGAAATCTTTTGAGTCCCAAAAAGCGCGCTTCGGAGGCGTTGATTTTCCGTATCTCCAATGGGGGATCAGGGAGGGTTCTCCGGCCGTTGTGTTTGAAATATCGGCAGAGATGAGAGCGACTCAGCAGCCCAGGTTTGCTTATGGGAATCCCATCAGCGGTGAATGGTTGATTGATCAGCCGCAGGGGTCGGAAGAAGGCTCAACTATCGATCCGTCGAACATGCTGGCGTTTGTTTTTGGCGGAAGGGCCGCAGCAGCCTACACAAAGCGTCAGGCATTCGAGCAGTTATGGTATTTCATGCAGTCGCTCAGAGCGTCGGACCACCAGGCCGGCATTCCCGTTTTTTTCAAAGAGACCGAAGAGGCCGAACCCCAACTTGTGGTTCCCGACTACGATGAGCGTGGACAGCTGCGAAGGCTTTTCATGCTGCCGGTGACGCAGTATTTGGCAATGGCGAAAACTGCTAAAAAAAGCAAACCCGGAGCCGAAGTGCCAGGCGATGTTGCAGAAACGGAAGCAGTTTCCGAGCCAGGGCCCGTAGAGCAGGATAGGCGGGAGGCAACACCCGCTCAACCGGCAAGCGTCGAGCGGGCGTTTTCTCAAGAGGACTTTAGACGCTTGATTGACGAAATCAACGGCATGACTTTTGACAACAAAACTGCGCGCAGAAGAATTGATCAGGAATTCGTTCCGGGCTTTTTGCGGATTTTTCTGGCGGCGGATACCGCCGGGCGTATCGGGATGGCCCACGACATCGTCAATGAGATCGATACGACCCGTGACTATGCGAACCGGGGGCTTGTCGTTGTCGGCCTGCTGCGCGGCGCGATCGATCAGGACCCCGGCGTCGCCTCCGGAATCGAAAAGATCCTCACGGACCTTTTGTCAGAACGGGCGGATTCGGTGCGGTCTTTTGCCGTGAGAGCGCTCCAGAGCCTCAATAGGGTCCAAGCTTTGCCCGCGCTCGTGCAGGCCGTACAAAGCGAAGAGAGCGATTTTGTTAAACGTCATATGGAAGAAGCGATTTCTGAATTCCAAAAACTCCAATCTATTCACGATCAGGTCCGGGCCCAGGCGGGAACGTCCCCGTCCGTTGATGCCGTGGCGGCCATCATGGCCCAGTCACCGCTTAGCCGGGGTAAGATTCTATGGAGTCTAAAAACGGCCGACTTCACGCAATCGTGGCCCGCAACTTTCTGGCAGGAGCTTGAAGCCCTCAGCCGCCGCGTTCCCCGCACTGCCGAGGACCGTACTGGGCAAAGGGAGGAAATGCGCGAAGGTGGAATGGTTCTGGCGAGCCGCGCGGACAGGGAAAGGGCGCTTGAGAGTGTGCTGCAAAAAGCGATCGCGCGGATGGCGGACGATCCGCAAATGCGGGAGGCTTTGCCTGGTGACGTCCGTATCGACGGCGCAAGCTTGGCTCAAACGGCGAATGAGATTTTGGGGGTGCACGACGGGAATCTCATTTCCGGGGCGGAGATCGGGATTAATCTTTACGTCCCTCCGGCCTTATTTGCTTCTTTGGCGGTCCAGAATACCCCTGAGGTCTACGGAAGCACGATCTACGGAATGGAAGGCGAAACGTTGCCCGCTTTGAATGCCTTTGAAGTGACGGGCGCCGAGCAAGACGGAAGACTCCCCGTTCTGAATTTTTGGAATCTGCTCAATCAGAAGATGGCCCAGCTGGGACTTTCTCCGATGCGCCAGTGGGATCCGAGGGACTGGTCGCCGGAGGCAGGGTTCTCCGTCCGTTCCGAAGGAGGAACGTTGACGGCGCAGGCGTCGCTCCCTTCTGTTTTTAGGTATGACCTCAAAGAGATAGGCCAGCAGACCCCTCAGACTCGCGTGTTCAGTAAGGCCTATGGCGGAGTTGCTCTTGATCAGGTTAAGCCGTTGTTGGTGGGGCATACTCACGGAATCTATCATAAGGATTTCTTGTTTGGTCCGTCTCCCGGCGATATTGAAGTCTTTATGGAGGAAAAGTTAGCGGAAGCGCGGGCGCAAAGCGCCGAGGCCCAGGCCCGGGGAGCGGCTTTTCAGGGCTTTCATGCCAATGAGTGGATTCTTACGGAACTTCCGGGCGAGACACCTCAGTTTGATCTGAGGATGCTGCGGCTCGACATCCGCGGGGATGCTCTGGAAACCTCAACTGTCGAGTTGTCGGAATACAGTTATCAGGATTCTGCGTGGGTGCGAAGCGAGAACTTCCGGAAAGAAAATCTGCCCAAGGATTTTAAAGATTTGCCGGGAGAATTATTTGAGCCCACGGCCTTTGGGGAGATCGTTCGGCTTATGGGGCTTTTAAAGGGCCAGCCGACAGCATCGAGGCGTGACGATCAAGCCGTCCAAAAGCCGGTGGTGTTGCTGCAGGTTGACGGAGGGCCCACGATCACGGTTGCGGCGGTAGAGAGTCCCGATGCGATGACTCCCGGAGGCGTTACTCCCGGGACCGGTCAGCGAGATGAGACGCGGGACGCGGTATCTGCCGGCGCCATTGAGGCAGATCGCATCGAAGACGCCATGCGATTGCCCGCCTTGCCGGAGGGTTTAGATGAGGTTGTTGTCGCCCCCCGTTCGGAAGAGCGAGACCAAGAGTTGATCAATCAGCAATACGAAAAATTGATTTCCGGTACGGTAAAAAGCAAAGCTGAGATGGAGGAAATTTGGAAGCAACTTTCGCAGCTGCTGGATGCGACGAACGGTCGCTTGTCCGATGAGCAAATCCTGGGGATCATTGATTTGGCCTATCGGAGTAAATACTTTGGGGCCATATCGGATTTGGTCAAGGAGAAGATGAGCCGTCAAAGGACGGCAGAGGAATTCGCCGCTTTATTGTCGATTTGGGCCAGAGGAAAGCTGGATTCGGCGGAGTCTGACGGAGTTCCTGTGGATGTTGAGCGCGCGAGTAGGGACCCTGGTGATTTTGCCCGGGAACAGCCTGAACTGGCCGAATGGCTGTTTGATAAAAATAAATCAAAGGCCTTGTATGAAGTCCTGAGTGTTTTTCGCAGCCTCCTGGAATGGCGCACTTGCCGGGTTGATCCGGCGACAAGAACGGTTGAATGGATTCCGAGCAACAAGGCGCCGATTCAAATCACCGACCATATTTACGTGCGGGTGGATACGGGATCCTTCAGACGGCAGGTCCTCTATGTGACCGACGCATCGGGGAACATTACCTACGCGGTGAGGCTGAAAATGCCCGGCGAACAGAGTTGGAAAACCGAGATCGATGTCGAGGATTTCGACGTGACGGCTGATTTGAAATCGGAAGAAAACCTCAAAGCGCATCCGGAATTGAAGGATCGCATCTATGCTGCCTTATTTGTTTTAGCGCATCCGGAAGAGGCCGATTTCCGGATTTTTGGAAAGTCGGGTCCTTTTGCCCGTCATCGCGTCATTGTTTTTGCATATGATATGAACGGCCACGATACCCGTGCCCGGCTGGAGGATTACCTGGGACTTCCGGAGATGGAAAAGATTGGCCCAGGCCCAATTTCCGTCAGGATTCCGGCCGACCAGGTCGAAAACGTTATCGATCAGATCGTCCTTATCCTGAGAGCCATTTTCGAGTCGGGTTACCTGGGGGGGAACGATCTGGGCCATCTGCAAAATCTCGAGATCGAAGAAAATCCGGACGGAAGTTTTACCCTCAAGCTTCCCAACGATTTCGGAGCCTACGAAAAATTTGATCCTGCAACCGCCGATCGGCTCGATCTGAACGGGATGCGCGCTAGTGTGATGAATGTCCGCATGCACCTCAAAAAAGGGCTGCCGGCCTATGCGCAATTGATCGATCGAAAATTTGCCGTCTTGGATGTGAACGCGAAAGAGTATTCGGTGCGTGTGAATCCTACCGATTATCTTGAGACCAAGAAAGCGCGTTTGCAGCCCGATACGCCGCCGAATCCGGAAGAGAAAAAAACGCCGGAGGAGGGTGAAGACAGCGATGGGGGAGGCGTCCAGGTTCCGACGCCCAGCCCGCAAGGGCCGAATATGCCCTTGGGTCCCTCGGGAGGTGCCGCGGCTGTTGCGGCAGGTACCGGACAGAGGGATGAGATGCGGGAGGATGCGGGCGCTGCTGCTTCCGATAACAGGGGCGTGAGGGTGGTGCCGGTGACTTCGGCTGAGCAGGCTTCTCAGGAGGGCTATGTCGTCCGGCGTATAAACAAAGACGGTGATTGGGAGCAAAGGCGGTACCGTGTTGTGGCTGTCGACGGCACGGGCCCGGGGCAGGCAAGGGCTTATGCGGAACGATTTGCGACTGAGGGGCTGCCGGCAAGTTGGCTTGAAAGGGAAAAAGCGCTCCTGGAAACGATCGGAGTCGGCAATGCCCATTCCAAAGAGAAGCACTTGTTTCTTGTCGATGAAAACAACGAGATTGCCGGAGTATTGGCCGTCAATTTTCCGCGGTCTCAGGAAGTCAAAGCGGGTTCGATTCTTGAGAATGGCGAAATCGTCCAGCAGGATTTCACGCAACAACCCGAATTCGATGCCTATGTTCACGGACTCGTTCTTGAATCGAAAGACCGCGGTTGGGGCGGTGCCCACATTCTTTTTGCCTATTTGAGCGATTTTATTTTGCAGAAAGATAAAAAAGATCAGCTCGTTTACGGCGAACTCATCCGGGAGGGGGGCGCCAAAGTGACGGCTCAGCCGATGGCTTTTGCCGACCGCCTTGCGCCGAACAAAAATGTTGTCTTTGATGCGACTGCTGTGTCCACGGGCGCGGGCCGGCGGGATGAAATGCGGACGGCCGAAAAGGCAAATCTGCTTGATCCCGCACAGGTCCTCGATGCGGCGGAAGCCGTTCTCCAGACCGGGAGCGATCAAGAGGTTGATTATATTCGGTTGAGTTTGTTGATGGAGTACGTTTATCCCCAGGCTTTGGGGATCTTGGGCCCGGATACGAATGTGTTTGATTTTCTTTCGGGCGCCAATCTCCTGGGGGGCTTGTTCGGAAAGAAGGTTTGGACGGTTGACAAGCGTTTGACACGAGATGCCTTGATGGACCAGTTTCAAAACGGTCTGTTGCCCTTATTGACGCTTCAGGGGATTCCACAAGACGTTGACGCCGGCCACGGCCGGGGATTGTTGCCTGCGAAGGATCCCGATCAAATCGTCATCGAACACAGCGGACAAGATGTCTTGTCGTCGGATTTTCTGAAAAGCTGGACAAGTCAAATGAAGGCAGGCGATGTGGTTTATTTGCGTCATACGCTGGAGTACTTGATTCTTTGGTTGCTTGGCAATAAGGACATGGATGACCAGAAAAGAGCGGAGGTATTGGCGAATTGGCTGACGGACCTGTTTCAGAGTATTCCGCAAGGCGTTCATATCGTGGTTGTCGAATCGGATCAGCTGATGTCGGGGAGAAGCCCCATGCAGCGTTTGGCGCAACGGGGGGGCGATTTCGGGCAAATTCTATCCCAACCCGGGGGCCTGACGGCCTATCTTCTCCGGCAGACGGGATCGTTCGTCAGCGCGATTCCTGCGGCCGATCAGGACAGGATGAATCAAAAGATTATCGGGCACGATCAATACCGCCTTGAAGCCGAAAAGGAAACGGTCCCGGGTCAGAACAATATCACGTTTCCGGTTGGGGGACGCGTCGGCATTATTACCAAAGTCGGTTCTTTTGACGGAAGCATTGGTTTAGGGACCCCAGCTTCTCGTGTGCTCGAGACTTCCTCTCGCACCGAAGCCAGACGGACCGAGCAACTCGAGGGCCGCTGGCTCGGTACGCATCCGCAGATGCGGGCTGAGACGCGGGAGGGGGGTGTTGTTCAGGCCGGGCAAAAAGATGTGATAAAGAAAGAGCCGGCTCGGAAGGAGACGGGGCTGAAGGCCTTATGGAGCCGGATCCAGCTGGAAACCATGCTTCATCTGTCTCTCCCGCTTACGTTGTATCCGGGAGGCAGAGAAGCCGACCGGGAATACCTCGGCATGCTGGAAAGCGCAATCCGGGAGACGCCGGACAGCTTGCGAATCGCACGATTGGTCCGGCGAAAAGGTCTCGAATTCAGGGGACTCGGCAACTCCCTTTTTAAGCAGAAGGATGAGACGATGGCTTCCAGGGCCAAGGCAGTTCTCGCGGATATTTTGCAGCGTCCGGACGCCGAAGCCCGCCAGTACGCCGAGATCTTCTATTGGATGATGGACGAAATTCCGAATGACCTGAGAATTCCGTTGGCCGAGCTCATTTTAGCGCGTCCAACGGTCTTTGGAACGAATCTCGGCCGTTTTATCGAGCAGGCCAAGGAATCTCCGGCAACCCATATCAAAAATGTTCCGCTGGAGGAGGTGATCGGGGCATTGCTTCGCTCAGCTTCGGAGCTGGGCGGGCTGGCGGATCAAATCACGGATGCAAAGTCGGTTGAGGGAGTCCAGGCATTGGCGGACCGCCATGCCAAGGTGCAACTGGAGCGCGTTTCCGAAGATCAACGGTTGAACGAAGCTGTCGGCGAAGAGCTTGGAGTGCTTGCGCCTGACGCCGGCATTCATGATCAGCGGGAGTGGCAGGCGTACGTCGCCAAGATTGCGGACAATCTGGCGAAGGGTGATCTCACCCGGGAAAATGTTTCGAGGGTTTTGGGTTATCAACTGCCAGCGGGAAAGCCGGAGGAAAGAGCGGTCGAATTTGCTGATTTGCTTCTGTTCCAGGCGCCGGTCTTGCCCGGCGAAACTGCGGTTTATCTCGGCGGCGACGGAATCGTATTGGCGGCCGTCCACCGGCTGATCTTGGAATATCTGGCCGGCCGGTCGGAGGGAACCATTCCCGGGAACCCCGATGTGGAAGCGTTACTTCAAAAAAGGAAAGCCACAGCCGCAGCGGTTTCGCAGGACTACGGGAATGATATTACCGTATTTGACATGTCCCGTCAGGATTTGAGCGTCAATAGCACGGAATTCTTGGCGCTGCAGCCCCTGAAATCCGGCAGGCGATCTTCCACGGATACCGCTGGGCTGGACAACAGCTTGGTGCAAAGTACCATGAGCGAACTGATCAGGCAGGCTTGGGCGGCGGCCGGGGAGGATACGGCTGCACCGGCCTATGATTTTGGAATAGCTCTGGCCGAAGGGTTTGCGCGGGAACTGGAAGACAAGGCGATCCAGAGCAAGGGCATTTTGTCCGCCTTCGGGCAAGACCCCGAAATGCAGAGAATTTTCCAAGATCATATCGAACGCAACCAGTTCGCTGAGAGGGCGTTTGCCCTATTTCTGGATTTTTATGAGGCGGTTTTCAAGAGCCGCGATCAAGTCGTCATTAGCGATATTGCGCAGACAGGGGTGCAGCCTCTCTTCCTTTATGCGGCGATGAGTTATTTGAAAGGGATTCGCCGTGGGGCAGAGAAGCAGGCCTTGGGTTTTCTCAGCCCAGGACTGAGGACAAGAGTTCTCGACATTGTGCCGCAGCTCGAAAACAAACGGCTCCGGATCCAGTTGCTGACCTCAAGCCGAGTGGCGGGTCCGCTGACGGGGGACGTGCGGACGATCCCGACGGGGGGGATGAATCTTGCGGGCTATCTCGAGATGGCGCGTCCGGTTGTCAAAAACATCAATCATTACAACGGAAAAGGCGATGCCGCTCGTTATCTGCGCTCGTCGGTTGAAGACCAAAACAATTATTGGGCCCAGATGTTGGATTTCAGAGACACCCTCTTGGGTGGTTCTGCCGGGCGAAGGGATGAGATGCGGGAGGGTGGTGTCCCAAGTCAAGACCCGACCCTATGGGAAAAGGAGGACGTGTGGGAAGCAAATGTTCTGGCGCCGGCAGAATTTGTGAAAACGATTTCTTCGAATGCGCCCTTATGGAGATTAAATGAGCAAGGCCCGACTGTGAATGGAAATTCCATCACCCAGGTGACGGTGACAAAACCTTCGGGAGAGATTTTGGTCTCCCGATCTCGGCTCCACGCTCTGGTAAAATTTTTAATGCGAACCTTGACCGAGGGAGACCGAGTCACTTTTCGGTATGGCAAGACTGGCCGGGTCGAGGGGGGGGCTTCGGCCGTCGAGAGGAAAGTTGCAGCGCATCCCATCGACCACGCGGAAGAGTGGATTGAACGCTACATGAAAGCGGGCGTTCTTTCGAAGATTTCGGAAAAGGGATTCCGATTCCTTGACCGCAATGGCAATCCGGTGACGGATCCCCTGGAAGCACATCCTGTCGGGGCAGGAGATGTGAGCGTTGTGTTTGTGGCCGTCAATCGGGCGGGAGAAAAGAGAGCGATCAAAATTGGCCGCTACGATGGCGGCCGGCATTTCCCGGAGCATTTTTTAGAGAATGAGCACAACCGGGGGGTCGCGGATGTCCGGTTCGCCGGAAGTCTCGCGGAGGGTATTGTCCGATGTTATCGTATTGACAAGGTTCGTGTTCCTTTGACGAATTATGACGGCCTTCCTGTTTCAGACTCTGCGGGCATGCCCCAGGAAGTGGATTATGCTTACGAAGAGATGGAATTCCTAGACCCCGGCGAATGGCAGCATGCGGATCAGGTAAGACCCCTTTATGCCGGCCGGCCGGATATTGCCTTGCGGGTTCTCAAAAAAATCTACGATGCCGTGAATGGCGTTAAGGAAAAGTTGGGGATCGATTTGAAGGATATCAAAAACACAAACGTTCTCGTCAATCAAAAAGGTGACGTTAAAATCATCGACTTGGATTCTCGGCGGTCCATTGGGAATAAGAATTATCAGTTTGTCCATACCCTCGCGATGCCGATTTTGACGGCGGCATTATCTTCAAGCGGTTCGGAGAAAAGCCCGGCGGTGGCGATCGAGTCATTTGTCCAAGAGCTTATCCAGCAGCTTATTGAAATTCGGACAGGAGGCGGCCTTGAATCCGAATCGGTTTGGAGTGAAATCGGGAAGAGGTTGGACCGTGCCATCTCGGAGCTGCCCGAAATCGATAGAGCGGTCCAGGGAGGCGTTACTGCCGATGCCGGGCAAAGGGATGAGATGCGGGAGGGGGAAGAATCTCTGACTGCCGAACCTTGGGTCGATCGTTTACTTCGGATGGGCAGGCAGTGGATTGCTGGTTGGAGTGCTCCCAAGACTATGACGGTTCCCGCGGAGGCCCCACGTACGCCGGGCCTTACGAGTGTCGGGAGGAATTTGCCGCTGCACCTTTTCATGCTTTCCCAAGCGTTTCGGGACAAGACAGGAATCGATCTCCGCCAGGGTCCTGTGAAGATTGCCGAAGTCGGAGTGGGGCGCCTGCCTTTGAATCTGATCGAGCTCGGGGCTATCCTCGAGCTGGCCGGAAACCCGGAGGTTGAACTGGCGGGGGTTGACCTGTTCAAACCGGCAGCCATGGTGATCCAAGACAACGCGGTTATTTTCCTGGATGAGCAGGGCACGATCATCGAAACCATGCGGGCCGATACAAGCTACGACGGCTTGCATACCCAGTACGTAAAAAACAACGTCAGGACCAACCTGCCTTCTGCGGAGAAGGCAATCGAGGAAATGCAGCGGGTTATCGGGCCGATGTTTCTGGCGGCCAGAGCGAGGGGCGATCAAGATATTTTTGAGGATGGAAGGAGGCTTGTGATGAATCCAGTTGGACGGTTGATCGAATTGTCTTCCGGTCTATTGGGTTCCGGGCAACCTGTTGAGATCGAGCAGGGCGGGTTCGATTCGCCGTCTCTGAACGGCGCGGGCATTGCCATTTTGGCCAATGTGACCCTTCACGGCGTCGGAATTAATTTTGACGAACTGGCGGCGAGGATGAAACCGGGCGGCATCATCCTGGAGTTCAATGACAAGGAGCCCGAAAAGTTGACGGGACACAGAATTTTGGCCGATCGGACAATCGAAACCATTGACCTGAGCGACGCTTGGTGGAGGTACGGCCATTTTGCCAATACGATGCTTTATCCGCGAAGGAGCGAGCGGGATGCCGGACTCTATCATCTCATCAAGACGGATCCCGACTCCGGATGGACGCAAGAGCGCGTGGACGGCTTGGATTCACTGAAAAAAGGCATGCACGACGTTTTCGGCCGGTTGTTCGATGCCTCAGAAAGGGCCGAGCAGCGCGAAGCTGAAGGACAAAGGGCCGAGAGGCGGGTGGGGAAACCTGTCGACTCCGTCGATTTGCTTGCGAAGGCCAAAGCGATCGAGGAGATCCCCGTTCATGAACAGGGAACAGATTATGGGATAAAGGGGATAGGCGGTTTTCGGGCGATGTGGGGGCGTAGTCCGAAAAAGCCCATAGGGCCCATGATTGACGGTTTTAAGGAAGTTGCCAGTATCGACTGGTTCCCGGGAAAGCCGCCGGTTATGATTTGGGTGAATCCCAATGAAGAGAAGCCTAAAGAGCTGGACGTTTGGGCCCCTCTCGTGATCCGAAATCTCTTCCGTGGCGGTCGTGCGATCCCGGACAAGTTGTATTATGCGGGCCATGGCAATGTCAATGCGGTTTTTCTCGAACGCAGGAGCGACGGCCAATTTTATGCCCTGAGGCAGATAACGCCTGACGGACGTCGCGTCAACGCGAATCATGTTATGCACCGGCCGAATTACGCGAGCGATGCTTTCCGGCCGCTGATTAAAGACCGTCTTGTGCCTAAAACCGAATTGATTGGAGACCGTGAGTCAGGGCTTGTTCGCCAGGCCGTTATCGTGGAAACCCTCCAGGAAGGAATCGTGCGCGCTCTTCACGAAGAGGACGACTCATTGGTGGTGAAACTTCTCGCCCAATATGCCTTGCTGCGAAAGGGCCTCGGCGAAAGGGGATGGCGGGAATCGGATGGAAGGGATTCTTATGGAAGAAATTCTTTATATGCCGAGACGGAAAACATTGGGATTGTCCGGGATCAAGCGGGCGGAGAGACCCGTTATTATGTGATGGCTCATGATGCGGATGGCTTACAGTATGGGGGAAAGGAAGCTGTACAAGTTCCCTTCCGTGTTTTTCCCAACGGGGTTTCGGAAGAGGACTACCAGAAAATGCAAGAATCGGAAGCAAGCGACGATCTTATCAAGGGGCTGGATGCCGAAACGGTCGGCTATATTCGGGGAACGCCGCTTGCCGTCAAGCGCATCAATGAAGGGAAGAGCATCATTGAACGGTTTATAGAATCGGGCAACCCGGCGGAAGTGATCAAATTTCTGAGTGACCGGGATACCTGGCTCAGAGTGGAAGCCGGATATGATATTGAACAGCCACGGCTGGTCCGGAGTGCGGCTTTGAACGCCGGGAAAAATTCGCGGAACAGCCAAGTCAGAGAAACGGCGGAAGTTGCGGGTTTTTCCTATCAAGGCAATCGGGGATGGAAAGGATCGGCGGAAGATATCCTCTCAGGGCTGCCATTTTCATCGGAGGAGTCCCTCATTAAAAATATCCAGTTCAGTTATCTGGAGGCCTTCAGAGCGGGTTATGTTGAAGGACCGCAGGGAATCGTACGCAATGCCGTTCTGACGATTCTGCGCAAAGCGAATACCCCCGCCAGTTTGAGGACTGCCCGGAAGACCGGGAATGAGATTCGGTCTCAGATCAAAGCTGCAATCCAACTCATGGATGAAGCTTTGCAGGCGCCCCAAGGTCCAAAACCGAAGTGGTCCTATCACTTGACGCAACTCCGGCATTCTCTGGCATCCTTTGGCAGGATCAAGCCTGCTGCGCCAGGGGCAGGGGGAGAAAGGAATGAGATGCGGACGGGGGCGGGCCAAGAGCCGAGAACAGAGAGCGGAAAGTCTGAAGTTGCAGACGTAACTCCCGGTGCCGGGCAAAGGGATGAGAGGCGGGAGGCGGGGGAGGCTCAACGCAGTGAAATGCGTGAAGCTCGGAGCGAGGTCATCCGGGGGATGCAA
The DNA here is from genome assembly GCA_041666865.1 of Candidatus Omnitrophota bacterium. Taxonomy (GTDB): domain Bacteria; phylum Omnitrophota; class Omnitrophia; order Omnitrophales; family Aquincolibacteriaceae; genus JBAYGD01. Next base: position 16,283 of record JBAYGD010000020.1, read on the forward strand.
ATGGTGCTCGAGAACGGTGTGTGGCTTCCGGCAGGCGCGGATCAGCGGCCCAATTTAATAACGTCACCGGACGAATTAGCGGCTGTGTCACAGAACTTGGAGACCGTACGAAGCGGCGGGGTCATGTGGCAGACGGTGCTTTCATTTGTGACGTCGCTTGCGATGCGCAATCTGCGCGGGGCCGAAGGGAAGATTCGCGCGCAAAGAGAGCAGATGATCAACGAAATTTTGAACGTCATGGGCATTCCTTCCTCCGAGATCCTTCCGATTCTGCAAAAGTTCGGCGCACATCCGGAGCTTGTGATGCCGCAGGCGGCCGTTGTTGAATTGGGTGCCAGGATTCGTGAATTCTTCACGTCACTGGCCGGAGAGCTTCCTGGAGCGGTCGAGGCCGTTCAAAAGGTGATCGAGGCGCCGGAGGCGGTGGTCTTTGACGAAAAGACGGAGGCGGCGGCCAGGCAGATTCTGGAGGTGATTAAGGCATTCGGAAACGGAACAATCCGGCTCGATCTTGGCAATGATATGAAGAATGCGGACGGGTTGGCGAAGGTTCAGCTCGATGCTCTTATCGATGTGCCGGGCCTCAGGAATCAGGATACATTCCCGACGAATGGGCAAAAAAGCAAAATCGACAAGGCGTTCGGCCGGCTGGTGGACAAATGGACGAAGGATGCTTTGCGGCGGCAGCAGAACGTTGCTCGCAAAGACAGCAGGATTCTCTTGGACCGCGCCGACTGGATCGGCACCGGCGAGACGGCAACGGTAGAAGGGGATGCCCGCATTTTCGGAATCAATCGCACGGCGGCCGGAGAAATGATCGATCAATCGGACGAACGGCTGGCGCAGGTTTATGTGGCCATGCTAGCCGCGGCCGCGCTCAAGGACCAGGTCGGGGACCGCGGAGACCTGTTCAAGATCACGGAAGAGAATGGTAAGACCGTGGTTCGCCCCACCAGCCTCCAGGCCCTTTCGATGTTGGGTCTCGTCGTGCACATGCTTGCTGCAGAAGCCGAAGCGGCGAGGAACATCAGAAAGTCTGCGTAAAGAGAATTGTCATTCTGTATTTCCTATGCTATCTTCTCCTATCTAAAACACGGAGGAAGACCATGAAGAAGATCGCGTCTTATTTTGTTTTTCTCGTCACTTGCCTGTCCTTCATTGCTCCCGCCGCCATGGCGGGCGAACGTGGCGCTTGGGATTACACGGTGGACATTTCGAGCAAGTTCGGCCGCGGCCTGACGAACATCGTCACAAGCCCCGTCGAAATTCCCTGCAATGTCGCCAATGAGATGGACAGCATGGGCCCGTATAAGGGGTTCTTACCCGGGATGGGGCTCGGAATTTTCAAATTTGGACGCAGGCTCTTCAACGGCGTGCTCGATATCGGGACCTTTGTGATTCCGTCGCCCAACGAGATGCCTTATGTTTGTGAGGGTAGGAAGGAAAAACCGGTCACTGCCGATGCGGTCTGATAAGGCGGAACGAAAAAAGGGTTGTCTGAGGATCGGACGTGCGAAGGGTGCAACCGCGTGCCGCAAGGCGGATATCCGGAAACAATTAGAAGCGATGGTGCGCGGCGGTGTTAAAACTGTTCTGGTCGTGCCTGTTTCAAAATTGACGAAACGAGCGGTCCTCCACGAGGTTCCTTCCGCGATTGAGGAATTCCGCAGAACCCATCTGGACGTTGATTTTCATTACGGAGCTCCCTCATGATTGACCCCGAAACCCCACTCCTGCGGCCCTACACGCGCCACATCCTTATCTGCACCGGGCCGAAATGTGCGCCGGAAGCGGGAGAGGCGCTCTATCAATGGCTCAAGACGCGCCTGAAAGAGTTGAAGCTTCACGAGGGTCCCCGCCGGATCCAGCGGACGCAGTGCCACTGCTTCGGGATTTGCTCCGGGGGACCGATTGCGGTCGTGTATCCGGAAGACGTATGGTACCATCACCTGGACACGGTGAAGCTCGAGAGGATCCTCCAGGAGCATTTGATCGCGGGACATCCCGTCAGGGAGTATGCATTTTCCTCTGACGCGTCACCCAATCGTTCCTAACTACCTATCCCGAAATAAGATAGCCGCTCTCCAGGAACGTTCTTGACTCGGTCCCGTTCCTCACTATAATACAACAGCATCTGACATGATTCGTGTTTCTTCTATTATTTGGAATTGAAGGAAGTCAAGCATAAGGAGATTTCATGGAAAATTCTGCCAATCCGCAGGCCGAACAGAATCCGGAAATTCAAGACGGAAAATTTTTTGCGGCCATCGGATATGTGAGCGTCCTCTGTTTCGTTCCGCTTTTCCTCAAGAAGCAGAACAAGTTCGCGCAGTTCCATGGCAAGCAGGCTTTGGTATTATTTATTTTTGAGATTGCGGCCAGTATTCTCAAGACGGTTCCAGCCTTAGGGGATCTTGTTTTTACAATTGGCTTTGTCGTGTTCGGCATTTTGTCTCTCGTCGGGATCGTCAAGGTTCTGATGGGAGAGTATTGGGAAATGCCGGTCGTCTACGACATCGCCAACCGAATTAGTTTGTAAAGTTCAAGGTTCCTCTCGCCACCAAGCACTGGGAAACCCTCGACTTGCCGCAAAATTCTATCCAAAGGACCGGTACGATGCCCATGCTCATCGGCAACAAAAAATCACAACAGAACAATCAGAATTGGTGTATTATTCTGAGCCCCGTCAAAAACGAGATGGACCGCAAGAAGGTGGCGCAGAAAATCTCGGAAGTGTTCTCGCTTTCCTCCGAAGAGGCGATGGATCTGGTGACCAACACGCCCATCATCCTGCTCGACAATCTCACTCAGCAGGTGGCGGCGGGGGTCAAAGAGTATTTTCGGCCGACCGGTGCCGAGATGATTCTCACCAACGATGTCTTCCTGAAGCGCAAATGCTACCGGACGGTGTGGCCGACCGAACCAAACCTGTCTTTTCTCCACGGCGCGAGCGCTGGCGAGTCCTCCAAACGCGAGCAGACGGCGCCGTCCGGCATGGGCGAGGAGCCCCTCGAGGCCGATGATGCCCTGCAGGAAATCCGTTCTCTCGCCGAGCAGACGCTCGGCTCCGAGGCCGAAAGCGCGGAGACGATCCTCGAGCCCGGGGGTGCGGAAGCTCCCTCCGAGCCGGTGATCTCGAGCGTTGAGAGCCACCGCATGAGCGAAGAGCTGCGCAAGCTCAAGCAAGAGTGCTATTCCCTCAAAGACGAGCGCGATCAGCTGCGCAGCCAGCTCGAGGAGCTGCGGCGCCGCGAAGAAGACGAGTCTTCATCTGTCGAATCGCACATGAAAGACCTTGCCGGGGAGCGCGAGCGCGAAATTAAGGAAATCCGGGGCCTTTTGGCCAACGCGGAAGAGAAGGTCGAAATCCTGAAAAACGAATACCGCCAGGCGCGCGCCCTTTATGAAGAGAAGCTGACCCAGTTTGAAAGCCGCGGCCAGGAGGACGAGAAATTGATTCAGGGCTTTCGGGCAAAAATTTCGGTTCTGGAAAGCGAAAAGAAAATTCTCCACGACTCGATCTCCGAGCGGGAAGAGCAGCTCGACGGGCTGAACCGCAAGCACCAGTCTTCGGGCAACGCGCTGACGCAGAAGCTGAGCGCTTTCGAAAGCGAATCGGCCGCGTGGAAAGCGAAGTTGGAAACCATTTCCCGGGATGTCTCGCGCCTCGAAGAGTCCCTCGAGAAAAGCGAGGCCCGTGCGCGCCGCTATAAGGAACAGTATGAGGAAGCCCAGAAGCTGATCCAGCTCCACACCGACCAGGGCCTCGAGACCCGGAAAGTTTTGGAAGACCGGGATCGGGAAATTCGCGAGCTGCGCCAGCGCCTGGCAAAGGCCGACGAGAAAGCGGAAACCCTGCGCCAGGAATTCGCGAAAGCGAAAGCGCACGACGATGAGCAGATTCGCGAGGCCCAAGAGGCCGCTGAAGCGCTTGCGGACGCCAAAGAGACCCTGAAGGAGAAAATCGCCGCCCTCGAAGATGAAAACAAGGTTCAGGGCGAAATGCTGGAGGACCAGAAGGCCGTTGCGCAGAAACTCGAAAGCGATTTTGCCGGACAGCGCAGGCAGCTCGAGGGGGAGGTCGCCTCCGTTCGCGGAGAATTGGAAAATTGGAGCCTTCGTGCGGCGAGGCTCACCGACGAGGTCCGTACGCGCTCGAAAGAGTTTGAGGAGTTAAGGAAGACGGCCGAGGAACAGTCCGCGAAGGCCGCGGAGGCGGAAAGCGAATACGACAGGACGCGGGCGCTTCTCCAATCCAAGATTGACCGGGACACGCAGGCCATCGAAGATCTCGAGAGAAAACTCGCTCAAGCGGCGGAGCGCGTCGAGAGTTTCGACTCGATCCGGCAGGCTCAGGAAGCGAAGCTGAAGGAGCAGGCGGACCAGGCGGCTTATTGGAAGGCTCAAGCGGACTCGATTTCCGGAGAACTCCAAGGCGCGAAGAAGCTCGCGGCCGAAGAGGTTCAAGCCCGGGAGGCGGCGCAGGCGAGGCAGCGTGAGGCGGAAAAGAGCCAGATTCGTCTGCTTCAGGATATCGAAGATCAAACCCGGGCGGCGAAAAAGTGGGAAGCCGCGGCGCAGGAAGCCGCGGCCAAACTTGCCCACACGGTCCCGCTTTACGAGCGCCAGCAGACGCTGCAGGCCAAGCTCTCGGCGGACCTCGAGGCCCGCGACAAGGAACTCGAAGCCTTGCGCCGTCAGCTGCGCGAGATCCATACCCAGAACGAACAGCGCGAAGCGCTGCAGCGCCGGAACCATCTGGCGGGGCAGCTGGCCGAAAAAGAAGAGGGCCTCAAGCGCCTCGTGAAGCAGCAGGAGAAGGTGGAGTCCGAAATTCGCGAGCGCGAGGAAGCCATGCGCGCCATTTTGACCGATCAAGAGAAGATCGAGAAGGATATCATCGAGAGCAAGCAGGCGTATCGCCATTTGATGGAGCAGGCCAAGCGGGAGCGCGCAGGGAAGGTCAAGGTGACCCGCGCCAACGGCCAGGCCCAGGACGAAACGAATCCGCTCGACAACCCGCCGGGGCCTTCTTGCGATGACCGAACTTCAGCTCAGTAGGATCATGGTCGATGAGTCCCGAAACGAGCAGGTCATCATCTTTCGCGAAAAGTCCGGAGAGCGTTTGCTGCCGGTTGTGATCGGCATGGCCGAAGTCAACGCGATCAAACTGAAATTGAGCGGCGTTGAGCCTCCGCGGCCCATGACGCACGATCTGGTCGTTCAGATCCTGAGCCGTCTCGGCGTGAAACTCGAGAGAATTGTCATCGACAAACTGCAGGACAACACTTTCTACGCCAAAATGCATCTGACGACGCCCAAAAACGGGACCCTCGTCGTCGATGCCCGTCCTTCCGACAGCGTGGCCCTGGCCGTGCGGACCGGTTCCCCGATTTATGCGGAAGACGAAGTCCTCGCGAAGGCGGGGATTACCGAAATTTGAAAGGCTGAAAATCATGACCGGAGAGAATCCTTTTGATGTGCTGATTATCGGCGGGGGCGGGGCCGGGATGACGGCCGCGCTTTATGCCTCCCGCGCAAAGCTGTCGACGGTCCTTTTCGAGAAAATGACGCCGGGGGGACAAATTGCGACGACCGACGTGGTCGAGAATTATCCGGGTTTCCCGGAAGGGATCACGGGGCCCGAGATCGCGGCGCGCATGGAAGACCAGGCCCGCCGCTACGGCACCCAAATCGTTTTTAAGGAGATCAAGGCCCTCTCCCGAAGCGCTCATCTGTTCGAGGTGCGGACGGCAAAGGAAATTTTTTCGGGCAAGGCCGTCGTGTTGGCCTGCGGGGCGTCATTCCGCATGCTCCAGGTGCCCGGTGAAAGAGAATTGACGGGCCGCGGCGTTTCATACTGCGCAACCTGCGACGGGGCTTTTTTTAAGGACAAGGAAATCATCGTGGTCGGGGGCGGCGATTCGGCCCTCCAAGAAAGTCTTTTTTTGACGCGATTTGCTTCGCGCGTGACCGTCGTTCACCGGCGCGACCAGCTCCGCGCAAGCCCCATCCTCCAGGAGCGCGCCAAGAAGGATCCGAAAATCGGTTTCCTCTGGGATTCCGTCATCGAAAAAATCGAAGGGCCTACGAAAGTCAGCGGGGTGGCTTTGCGCAACGTCAAGACCCAGGCGCTGACGCCTTTCCGTACGGACGGCGTTTTTATTTTTATCGGGCACACTCCGAATTCGTCTTTTTTACAGGGCTTTGTGGATTGCGACGACAAAGGCTACGTCAAGGTGACCGCGGGATTCGAGACTTCCGTGAAGGGCGTCTTTGCGGCCGGCGAAATCCGGCAGGGGGCGGTCCGGCAGCTTGTGAGCGCCTGCGGGGACGGCTGCGGCGCCGCGCTTGCGGCCCAGGCGTACCTGGACGAATAGCAAACGGGTCGGTTCCCTCCTTTTCCTCCCTGCCAAAGCTTAAGCTTTTTAGCCATTTGCGCGATAAATGCGTAGGGTGTTTCCTTTAGCGGTTGACCCTTAGGAGTGGACATGCGGTCAAATCCCTGCATTTGGATTCTCGCAATCCTTTTTGCGGCAAGTGGTTGTAAAAACATACCGGGCCAAGCGCCCATCCGGGTCGGCATCCTTCACTCGATGGACGGGACCATGGCGATCAGCGAGAAGCCCGTGCTGGATGCGACGCTTCTGGCCATCGAGGAGCTCAACGCCCAAGGCGGTCTTTTGGGGCGCAGGATCGAACCGGTCATCGCGAACGGAAAATCCGACGGGGCGACCTTTGCCGCCGAAGCCGAGAGGTTGATCACGCAGGAGAAAGTCAGCGTGATCTTCGGCTGCTGGACTTCCGCAAGCCGGAAGGCCGTGCGGCCCGTTGTTGAACGGCATGACCACCTCCTCATCTACCCCGTGCAATATGAAGGGCTTGAACAATCCCCGAACATCGTCTACACGGGGGCCGCGCCCAACCAGCAGATCATTCCCGCGGTCAAGTGGTGTTTCGATAGGGGCTGGAAGCGATTCTTTCTTCTGGCTTCCGACTACATCTTTCCCCGGGCGGCCAATGAAATCATCCGGGACCAAGTCGACGCTTTGGGCGGCGAGATTGCGGGCGAAGAGTATCTTTTGCTCGGAGCCCAGGATGTCTCTCGGGCGGTTGAAAAGATCGTGCAGGCCAAGCCGGATGTGATCCTCAACACGCTCAACGGCGACACCAACATTGCTTTTTTCAGGGAGCTCGAACGCAGGGGCGTGACCCCCGAAACGATTCCGACGCTTTCCTTCAGTATTGCCGAGCATGAGCTGCTGAGTATGGATACGAAGGCCATGGCCGGAAATTACGCGGCTTGGAACTATTTCCAGAGCGTGCCGTCTGCCGAAAACAAAAGTTTCGTCAACGCCTTCAAGAAAAAATACGGCAAAGACCGCGTGACCGATGACCCCATCGAGGCGGGCTATTTCGGGGTGCTTCTGTGGGCGCAGGCCGTGACCGAGGGGGGGACCGAAGAGGTCCGTGCGGTTCGCCACGCGATGAAAAATCAAAGTTTTTCGGCGCCGGAGGGCATTGTTTACATCGACCCCGGGACTCAGCATACCTGGAAGACCGTGAGGATCGGGGTCGTCACGGAAGACGGCCAATTTCGTATCGTTTGGACCTCCGAAAAACCTGTCCGCCCGGAGCCCTATCCTCCCAGCAGGTCACGGTCGGAGTGGGACAAATTTACGGAAGCCCTCTATCAAGGTTGGGGGAACCGGTGGGACAATCCCGGGAGATGAGCATGTCCAAGGTTCCGTGGAGACCGACAATAGGGGCAAAGCTGACGGCTTGGTTTTTGTTCATGACGCTTGTGCCCTTGTCCGCAGTCGTCTACCTGGCTTACGACACCGCGAAAAACCAGCTTCGCGAGGAGATCGTCGATAAGATGGTCATCATGGCCGAGGACCGGGCCAGCGATATCGAGCAGTATGTTTCCGTCAAGGAGCAAAGTCTCAAGCTGATGGCAACCCGCCCGACCATTATGGCGGCCCTGGAGGACTTCCATCGGATCTTCAGGGAGAGCGGCCTGGGTTCGACGGACTATGCGGCCGTGGACGAGCGGATACGGCCGGTTCTGACGGCAGCGCAAGCGGTCGAAGGATTTGAAGACCTCGCTCTGGTTTCACCCGGCGGAGATGTTCTCTTTTCTATGAGTCGGGGTAAGGACTTCGGGACTAACTATAAAACGGGCCCTTTTCGGGATTCTGCCGCCGCCAAGGTCTTCAGACTGGCTACTAGCCTGCTGAGTACAGAGATCTCCGAATTCGAGCCTCACCCGGGAAGCGGCGGATCCTCGGTTTATTTGGCCGCGCCCTTCTTCCGGTCCGGCCATATGATCGGGGCGGCCGTGCTCCGGATGAATAACGAAGAGATCTCGGCCTTGGCCCAGGACTATCGGGGCCTGGGCCAGACGGGTGAAACCGTGGTCGGTACGAAGATCGGGGACGAGGTGCTCTGGGTGACTCCGACCCGCCATGACCCCGCAGCGGCTTTCAAAAGAACTGTCAGTATCGTATCCCATCACGATTCGTCGCTGGTCCAGGCGGTTTTGGGGCGGCAGGGACAAGGAGTGATGACGGATTATCGCGGCAGGGAAGTCCTGACGGCCTGGAGGCACTTGCCGTCTTTTGCCGGGGGCGTTGCCGTCAAAATCGATAGCCAAGAGGCTTTTGCTCCGATCCGCCGCTTGGGGAAAAATCTTTTTGTCATTGTCGCGGGAACGATTATCCTGACGGTCCTGCTGGCATTCGGAGTCGCAAGGTCCATCTCGGATCCCATCCGCCGGCTGCATGCCGGAACGGAGATCATCGGCAAAGGGGACCTGGATTACCGAGTGGGAACGCCGGAGCAGGACGAAATCGGCCAGCTTTCACGTTCCTTCGACGAGATGGTTTTGAATCTGAAAAAGGTTACGACTTCGCGCGATGAGCTGAACAGGGAGATGGCGGCGCGCGCCCTGATGGAAAGCCGGCAGGCGCTATGGAATGAAATTCTCCAGCTTCTCAACGAACCCCTGACCCTGCAGGAGGGGGTCCGCCGCGTCCTTTCGGCGATCAGGCGTGAAATGGGTTTTGACGCGGCCGCGATACGGCTGCGAAACGGGAACGACTTTCCGTATTGCGCTCAGGTCGGTTTTCCCGAGGAATTTCTGCTGACGGAAAATACGCTGACCGTGAGCGGTCCGGACGGCGAGCTTTCCCGGGGCCGGGATGGTGTTCCGCTGTTCGCATGCACATGTGGTTTGGTCCTCTCCGGAAAGACCGTTCAGGGCCATCCTCTTTTCACGCCGGGGGGAAGCTTCTGGACCAACGACGCCTCGTCGGAAGTCAATTTTCCTGCGTGCGCGGACCCGAGGTCCCATCCTCGGGACCGTTGCCTTCGGGACGGTTACTGTTCTCTTGCTCTCCTTCCGATTCGCGCAAATCGGGAGATCATCGGGCTGTTGCAGCTCAATGACCGCAAGAAGGGGCGTTTTACGCCCGAGCTCATCCGTTTTTTCGAGGGCATCGGCACCAGTCTCGGCGTGACCATGGCGCGCAAAATGGCGGAAGAAGAGCGCAACCGGCTGGCGGCCATTGTCGAATCGGCGGATGACGGCATCATCGCAGTCACGCTTGAGGGAATCATCGTCAGCTGGAATCGCGGCGCGGAATCGGTTTACGGTTACAAGGCCAGGGAAATGACCGGAAAGTCCGTATCGATTTTGACGCCGTCCGAGCGCCAGAATGAAATTCCTGAAATTTTGAGCCGGATACGGCGGGGAGAAACTGTCCGGCATTTCGAAACGGAACGGATCCGCCGGGGCGGGCAGGTCATTGATGTTTCACAGACGATTTCTCCGGTCCGTGACGCTTCCGGGACCATTACGGGGGCTTCGAGCATCATTCGCAACATCTCCGGGCGAAAGCGGATGGAAAAGGAACTGATGCAGGCCAAGATGACCGCCGAGACGGCCAGCCGGGCCAAGTCCGAATTTCTTTCCAACATGTCGCACGAACTGCGTACTCCTCTCAACGCCATCATCGGCTTCACGGAGGTCTTACATGACCAGAAGTTCGGCCCCTTGAACGAAACCCAGCTCGATTATCTCAACGATGTGCTCGACAGCGGCCATCATCTCTTATCCCTCATCAATGACGTCCTGGACCTGACTAAAATCGAATCCGGAAAAATGGAGCTTTTGCTCTCCACTTTCTCCCTCAAGGACACTCTCCGGCACAGTCTTACCTTTATCAAGGAGAGGGCATGCAAGCACGGGATCGAGATTTCTTTGGCTCTCTCGGAAGAGGTGGGCTTCATCCATGCGGACGAGCGTAAGGTCAAGCAGATCCTTTTCAACTTGCTTTCCAACGCGGTCAAGTTTACGCCGGACGGCGGAAAGCTGGGGATCCGGGCCCGGCTGGCCGGCGCCGAAGCCGAGGTGGCCGTTTGGGACACCGGAGTCGGGATCGCCCAGGAGGACCAGGAAAGGCTGTTCGGGGAATTTGTGCAGCTTGACAATCCGCTGACCAAGCGCTACGAAGGAACGGGGTTGGGATTGTCCGTCACCAAGAAGCTGGTGACTTTGCATGGCGGCCGGGTCTGGGCGGAGTCGGCGGGGCCCGGCCAGGGTTCTGTTTTTACATTCCGAATACCGGTCAAAGGAGGGGGCGAGTATGCTGCGGGAAGTTAAAAGCCGGATCTTTTGCGTGGATGACGAGAAGTTGAATCTGAAGCTGCTCCGGAGCCTTCTCGAGCCCGAAGGCTACGTCTTTGAGGGTGCGGAGAACGGCAAGGCCGCTCTCGAAGCGATTGAGAGGCGACCGCCGGACGTCATCCTTTTGGACGTGATGATGCCGAACATGTCGGGGTTCGAAGTTTTGGTGGCGTTACGCGCCAATGCTAAGACGCGCTGGCTGCCGGTCATCATGCTGACCGCTCTTCAGGATGTCGAAGCCAGGGTCCAGGCGCTCGAGGCGGGCTGTGACGACTTCATGTCCAAACCTTTCGACAAAGTGGAACTTCTGGCCCGGGTAAAATCCCTGGTTCGGATCAAAACCTATCATGATCAAATGGAAAGATATGAGCAGAATCTGGAGGCCGAAGTTGCCCGAAAGACCGAAAAGCTCTTACGGGCCTTGAAAGATAAAGATCTGGCGCATTTGGATACCGTCTACCGGCTATCCCGGGCCGCTGAATATAAGGACGAGGATACCGGCGATCATATTTTGCGGATGAGCGAGTATGCCAGGACCCTCGCGCAGCACTTGGGGCTGAAGGACAAGCTGGCCGATGCTCTTTTTTATGCCGCGCCGATGCACGATGTGGGAAAAATCGGCATTCCCGACGCCATTTTATTGAAGCCCGGAAAATTGGACGCCGCCGAGTGGGAGATCATGAAACAACATACGCTCATTGGGGCCGAGATCTTGAAAGGTTCCAAAGTCGGGTTCATCAAGCTTGCCGAAGTGATCGCTCTGACTCACCATGAAAAATGGGACGGCTCCGGATATCCGAAAGGCCTACGAGGCGACAAGATTCCATTGGCCAGCCGGATTACCGCCATTGCCGATGTTTATGACGCCCTCACGTCCCGGCGGCCGTACAAGGAGCCGTTCCCTACCGAGCAGGCTCTGAAGATCATCCGGGAGAGCGCGGGAAGTCATTTCGACCCGCGGGTGGCGGACGCCTTTTTTGCCTGCCAGGAGCAGATCCTGGCGATCAAAGCAAAATATCACACGCTCAAACCGCCCCTCCTCATTCAGATGAAAAAGAAATTGTCTTCGATGAGCTAAACACCATCATGCTCCGGTTGCATTGACAAAAGGCAGGCCTTTCCCTACAATACGCAACTTCGGACAGTTGCATTCATAAACACCAAGCGAGTGTAGCATAGTGGTAATGCTCTGCCTTGCCAAGGCAGCTACGAGGGTTCGATTCCCTCCACTCGCTCCATACAATACACAATTCGTAAACGAATTGTAATTGTATGACCCCACACCTAACGCGGTGTGGGGCGGGGCGCTCATTTTTTTACATTGAAGGAACCCTATGGAACTTAAAACATCGATCAAAGACGCCAAAGATTGCCAGAAAATTCTTCAGATCGAGGTCCCCAAAGAGCGCGCCCTCGAAGAATATGAAAGCTTCTATCGCTCCGCTGCCTCGAAAGCCAAGATCCCTGGATTTCGTCCTGGGAAAGCTCCGCGGGAAGTGCTGGTGATGTATTTCAAGGAAGAGGCGCGCCAGGAGGTTCTCAAGCACCTCCTCGCCGAGTCTTACGCGCAGGCCATCCGCGAAAAATCACTCGAGCCGCTCGGGTATCCGGAAATCAAGGACGTCCGTTTTGAGGGGGATACCCTCAGTTATTCGGCCGTGATCGAGACCCGGCCGAAGGTCAAGTTCTCCAAGCTGAACGGCTTCAAGGCTAAAAAGGAAGCCGCGCGCGTCGAGCCCACGGAAGTCGAGGATTCTCTCAAGCGCCTGCAGGAATCCTTCGCCCAGTACAAGGCTGTGGAAGGAAGGGCGGTGGCGTGGGGCGATTTCGTGGTGGCCGATTATGTCTGTCTCATCGACGGCAAAGAGACCGAGAAACGCAACGATGATTGGTTTGAGATCAAGGAAGAGGAGTTCCTCAAGGGGTTTTCCGGCCAGCTGATCGGCGCCAATCCCGGGGACGAGAAGGAAGTCCGCCTTGTGTTTCCCAAGACGGTTTCCCGCAAGGAATGGGCCGGCAAAGAAGCTTTGTTCAGGGTCAAGGTCAAGGAGATCAAGATCAAGGAGCTTCCCGAGCTCAACGATGAATTCGCGCGCGGGGCCGGAGAGTACCAGTCGGTCGCCGACCTTCGGGACAAGCTCGCCAAGGACCTGTTGGACGCGAAGGAGAAAGAAAAAGAAAATTCGTACGAAAAGGCCCTCCTCGAGGAGCTCGTCAAGCACAACAAGATCGATCTTCCGGCCGGCGTGATCAAGAAAAGGCAGCAATATCTCGTCGAAGAAACCCTGGAGCAATCGAAGCGCCACGGCATTCCGGAAGACAAGACGGAAGAGATGAAAAAAGAGCTGGAAGGCACGGCCGAGAAGGAGGCCCGTACGCAGGTCCATCTGGCGTTTCTTCTCGACGAGCTCGCGGCCAAGGAAAATCTGACGGCGACCGAGGAAGACCTTAAGAAGAAGTATGAAGTCCTGGCCGGAAGGTTTCGCCAGACTGTCGAGGGCGTCGAAAAGTACTATCAGGGCCACGAAGACGCGCGGGAAGCCCTTTGCGACCAGATCCGCAACGAGAAGGCGATCGAGTTTTTGAAACGGAATAATCCATCTTAAAAGGAGGCGGACGATGAGCGGTTACTTGGTTCCGATGGTGATCGAAACGACGGGGCGGGGCGAGAGGGCGTACGATATCTATTCCAGGCTGCTCAAGGACCGGATTGTGTTCATTGGGACGCCGATCGACGATACGATCGCCAATCTCATCATTGCTCAGATTCTTTTCCTTCAGATGGAAGACCCCGGGAAGGACATCAACGTCTACATTAATAGTCCCGGGGGCTCTGTCACCGCCGGGCTCGCGATTTACGACACGATGCAGTTCGTCAAATGCAACGTTTCGACCTACTGCCTGGGTCAGGCGGCCAGCATGGGGGCCCTGCTTTTGTGCGCCGGGACCAAGGGGAAGCGCTACGCCCTGCCGAATGCCCGGGTGATGATCCATCAGCCTTGGGGCGGCGCTCAGGGGACTGCCTCCGACATTCACATTCAGGCGAAGGAAATCCTCAAGCTCAAGGAGCGCCTCAACGTTATTTTGGCGCATCACACAGGGCAAAGCGTGGACCAAGTCGAAAAAGACACCGACCGCGATCATTTCATGTCGGCTGAAGAGGCCAAAAACTACGGTTTGGTCGATCAAGTCGTCACTTCCAAACTCGATCTGGGGGAGCAAAAATGAAAAACCACATTCTTTTGACACCCGGCCCGACGCCGGTACCCGAATCCATACGAACCCTGATGGCTGAGCCGATCATCCACCACCGGACCCCGCAGTATCAGAGGATTTTCGAGTCGGCCACGAAGAAACTGCAGACCGTATTCATGACCAAGCAGCCGGTCTATACGATCACCGGCTCGGGGACTTCCGCGATGGAAGCTGCGATCGTGAATTTTCACTGTGCAGGCGACGAGATTCTCGTCGTCGACGGCGGAAAATTTGGCGAACGTTTCACGGAACTTGCCCATGCTTTCGGTCTGAAGCCCACGGTCCTCAAAGTGACTTGGAGCGAGGCGGTTAAGCCTGCCGATGTCGAGGCGGCGCTTCGCGCGAACCCGAATCTGAAGTCCGTTTGCTGCCAGCTGACCGAAACTTCGACGGCCGTGCTCCATGATATCCGCGCGCTTGCGAAGATCGTCTCCGGAACCCACGCCCTTTTGATCGTCGACGCGATTTCGGGATTGGGCGCCGACCGCCTGGAGACCGACGCCTGGGGCGTGGACCTCGTGGTCTCCGGCTCCCAGAAAGCCCTGATGCTGCCGCCGGGCTTGGCCTTCATCAGCGTCAGCGAAAAGGCCAAGCAGAGAATGGCTTCCTCGACTTTACCCAAGTACTATCTGGACCTTAAACTCTATGCCAAGGGGCTCAAGGACTGGGACACGCCCTGGACGCCGGCCCTGACGATCGAGATCGGCCTCAACCGCGTCCTCGAAACCATCGAAGCGCAGGGCATGGAAAAGGTCTTCAGCCAGTGCGAAGCGCTGGCGAAATTCACTCGCTCGGAGCTCGAGGCACTCGGGCTCAAACTGTATTCGAAGGCGCCTTCCAACGCGCTTACGGCGGCGTACGTTCCCGACGGGATCGACGGCGAGAAGCTCGCAAAAATTTTGCGCGATGAAAAGGGCGTTACGGTGGCCGGAGGCCAGGGACCGCTGAAGGGGAAAATTATCCGGATCGCTCATATGGGGGCGATCACCCGGACGGATCTGGAAGCGGGTTTTGCGGTCATCAAAAAGACCCTGCAGGAAATGCGCCAGACCTGTTCGGCCTGCTGAAGCCGTTTTTTCACCCGTGCCGCTACGGCCCTAACTCAACGGAGAAATACATGTCTTCAAAAGCAAAATTCAAAGTTCTCGTATCCGATCCGCTCGGCAAGGCCGGTATGGCCGAACTGAGGGCCGATGCCTCTCTGGAGGTCGACGAGCTGCCCGGCCTTGCGCCCGAAAAGCTCAAGGAGATCATGCCGCAGTATGACGCGGTCATCGTCCGAAGCGGCACCAAGCTGACCAAGGAACTCATCGAAGCGGGCACCAAACTCAAGGTCGTGGGGCGTGCCGGAGTCGGGGTCGATAACGTCGATCTCGAAACAGCCACCAAGCACGGGGTTATCGTCATGAATACCCCCGAAGGCAATACGATCTCGACGGCCGAGCATACGGTGACGATGCTTTTGGCCCTGGCCCGTAAAATTCCCCAGGCCCATGCGTCCCTTTCGGGAGGAGAATGGAAGCGGACGAAATTCCTCGGGACGGAAGTCAACGGGAAGGTCCTCGGGGTGGTCGGCTTCGGGCGCATCGGCCGGGAAGTTGCCAAGCGCGCGGCAGCCTTCAATATGCGGGTCGTGGCCTACGACCCCTTTATCCCCGCCGAAACGATCAAGCAGTACGGCGTCGAAAGCGCGGATGTCAAATCCCTTCTCAAAATCGCGGACTTCATTACTTTCCATACGCCGCTCACCCCCGAGACCAAGCATCTCCTGAACGAGAAGACGTTCGCCCTCTGCAAAAAGGGCGTTCGCATCGTCAACTGCGCACGGGGAGGCATCGTCGAGGAAAAGGCGCTCATCGAAGCAATCAAGTCCGGCCAAGTGGCCGGTGCGGCCCTCGATGTTTTTGAAAAAGAACCGCCTGCGCCCGACTATCCGCTTCTGAAAATGCCGGAAGTGATCTGCACGCCTCATTTGGGTGCGGCCACCGAAGAGGCCCAGGAGAACGTGGCGGTGGATGTGGCACGCCAAGTCATGGACGCCTTGCACGAGCGAGCGATCAAAAACGCGGTCAACCTGCCGAACCTCGACCCTGAAACCTATCGCGTCGTCAAACCCTGGATCACCCTGGCCGAGAAGATGGGGTCGCTTTACTCCCAGCTTTTCACCGGGACGGTCAAAAAGGTAACGATTCGTTACGGCGGCGAGGTCAGCCGGTACAACCTGAAGCCGCTGACGATCGCGGTGCTCAAGGGACTGCTGGCACCCGTCTGCGGGCCGACGGTCAATTTCGTCAATGCCCCGGCGATGGCCGAAGAGCGCGGCATCGCGGTCGAGGAAAGCGCGAGCACGGCGAAGGAGAATTTTTCAAACTACATCGAAATCGAGGTTGAACCCGACGGGGCAGCCAAAGAGGCGACCCACAGGATCATGGGAACCCTTTTTGCCGACCACCGGCCGAGGGTGGTCCGGATCGACCAATTCCTGATCGACGTCGAGCCGGTGAGCTGGATCCTTTTCATCCATAACGAGGACCAGCCCGGAGTCGTCGGGACGGTCGGGACGCTTCTTGGTAATAACGGCATTAACATCGCCGAAATGTCGCTTGGCCGCCTGACCAAAGGCAAGAAGATGATGGCCATGACCGTGATCAATACCGACAACGAAGTCCCCGAAAAAGTCCTCGCAAAAATCCGGGAATTTTCTCCCATCCTGGATGTCAAGATCGTCAAGCTATGAACCGGATCCTGATCGGCGCGCAGTGGGGAGATGAAGGCAAGGGCAAGATTATCGATGTGCTCGCTCGGAAAAGCGACATCATCGTCCGCTATCAGGGCGGAAACAATGCCGGCCATACGGTTAAGTTCGGCAAGGAGAAATTCGTTCTTCACCTGATCCCTTCGGGGATCCTCCACCCGGGCAAAATCTGCGTCATCGGAAACGGTGTGGTGCTCGATCCCGAGGCTTTTTTCGAGGAGGTCAAGGTCCTCGAAAAAAAGGGAGTCCACGTGCGGGGACGCCTGTTTGTTTCCGAACAGGCCCATTTGCTGTTTCCCTACCACCGCGTCGCCGACGCTCTCAGGGAAGGCTCGATCGCACGCAAGGAAATGATCGGTACGACCAAGAAGGGGATCGGCCCCTGCTATGCCGACAAGATGGCGCGCATCGGAGTCCGGGTGGGGGATTTAAAGCACCCCGAATATTTCCGGGAGCGCCTCGCCTCCGTCCTGCGCGAAAAAAATCAGATTCTCAGGAAGATTTACGGTCATCCGGGGTTTTCCTTTGCTTCGATTTACCGGCACTTCATGTCTTACCGCAAATCGCTCCTGAAGTTTGCCGTCGATACGCCCACGATGCTTTATGAGGCCGCTAGAAAGAAAAAGCGCCTTTTGTTCGAAGGCGCCCAGGGCACGATGCTCGATGTCGATCACGGAACGTATCCTTTTGTGACCTCCTCGAACGCGACGGTCGGCGGGGCGATTGCGGGGTCCGGCATCAGCCCGACCTTGATCGACCAGGTGATTGGGGTCGTCAAGGCTTACACGACCCGCGTCGGCGAAGGGCCCTTTCCGACCCAGTTTCCCGACGCTCTGATGAAGGAGATCCAGCGCAAAGGCGACGAGTTCGGCTCGACGACAGGACGCCCGAGGCGCTGCGGGTGGTTTGATGCCGTGGTGGCGCGTCACGCGGTCCGCATTAACGGCATCAATGAAATGGCCGTCATGAAGCTCGACATCCTCTCGGGTCTCCCGAACCTTCGGATCGCCACCGCTTACCGGCTGAACGGGAAGCTCTGGAAGACCTATCCGAGCTCCATCTATGAATTCTCGAACTGCCGGCCTGTCTATGAAACGGTTCCGGGCTGGAAAGAAGATTTATCCCTCGTGCGGCGTTGGAAGGATTTTCCCCGCGCGGCCAAGCGGTACCTGGAGCGGCTTGAAGAGCTCATGGAGACCCCGATCCGGATCGTCTCCGTCGGAAGCAAGCGGCACCAGACTGTTTTTCTCTAAAGCGCGGAAAGAGGCATGGAACCACAGAATATTCCCCGTCATGTCGCCATCATCATGGATGGAAACGGCCGGTGGGCCGTGCGCCGGAACCTCCCCAGGATTCGCGGGCACCAAGAGGGGGTCGAGCGAGTTGAAGAGATCCTCAAGGCCGCCCCGTCGCTCGGGATCCGCTACCTCACACTCTACGCTTTTTCCAAGGAAAACTGGAGCCGGCCGGCTCACGAGGTTGCTTTCCTCATGGAGCTTCTGTCAAATTATCTGGACCGCAAGCTCGAAGATTTTATGAAAAACGGCCTGGTCTTTAACGCGATCGGGCGGCTTACCGACCTGTCGGAGGCCGTTCAGAAAAAAATTGCCAGAAATATCGAAGCCACGCGCGCGAATCCCGGCATGACGGTCACGTTTGCGTTCAGCTATTCTTCTCGCCTTGAGATCGTCGACGCCTGCCGCGCGATCGCCGCCGAAGCGGCGGCCGGAAAGCTCACGATCGAATCGATCACGGAACGGACGGTCACCGATCATTTATATACCGCAGGGATCCCCGATCCGGACCTTTTGATCCGGACGAGCGGCGAAATGCGTATCAGCAATTTTCTCCTTTGGCAGATTTCCTACGCGGAACTTGTGGTGACTGACGTCCTGTGGCCCGATTTTACGCGCGAGGAATTCGTGAAGTCCCTGGAGGTTTATCAAAAAAGAGAGCGGCGCTTCGGCAGGACGACCGCCGTTTGCGGGGAGGCTCCGTGACCGGACTTCAGAAAAGGCTCGCGGTGTCGGGGGTGATGATCGCCGTCTCGCTTTCCGCGATTTTTATCGCACCCGAGTGGTTTTTCTTCCTGGTCATCGAAGCTTTCATCCTCACCGGATTGCACGAGTATCTCAAATTGGCCGCCATGAAAGGCGTCCCGGTTCACCCGCGGCTTAGTCTCTTATGCGGCGGGCTCCTGCCGCTGGGTGTGTGGTTTGGCGCCGAGACGCTCGTCCTCTTGCTTTCATGCCTGGCCCTTTTTGCCGCCAATTTCCGCAAGGAGGACCATCCCCACGCCCTTTTGAGCACGGCGCTGGGCCTTTTCGGGATCCTTTATGTCGCCTGGTTCTTCAGCTTTATGAGCCGGCTTCATGCCCTCAATGACGGTCCCGCCTGGGTGTTCTATGCCATTTTAACGGTCAAGGGAGGAGACGCTGCGGCGTATTTTGTGGGAAAACGCTACGGCCGTCGCAGGCTGGCGGAGGCGATCAGCCCTAAGAAATCCATTGAGGGCGCGATCGGCGGGTTTGTGGCCACGCTGGTCTTGTCGATTTTCTCCGCGGTCTATTTGCCCGCAGCCTCGCTTTGGCATCTTGTGCTCCTCGGAGTCGTGACGGGAGTGCTTTCCCAACTCGGCGATCTCGTGGAGAGCTTGATCAAAAGGGATGTCGGCGTCAAAGACTCGGGGCAGGTGCCCGGCCTTGGCGGCATTCTGGACGTGATGGACAGCCTGCTGCTGACTGTCCCCTTTATTTATACGTTTGTGACCGCCTTCCACTTGGCATGAAAAATATCTCCATCCTCGGGTCCACCGGGTCCATCGGCATAAGGACTCTCGATATCGTCAGGTCCCATCCGCGCGAATTCTGCGTGAAGGCCCTTGCGGCGTGCCGGAACGTCGAGGGAATCTACGACCAGGTTCGGGAATTTCTGCCGGAAGTCGTCTGCCTGTACGAGCCCCAAGCAGCAGCCGAGCTCGCCAAACGCCTGGGCCGTTCGCCGGTGAAAGTGGTGAGCGGGGACGACGGCCTCAAGACGGTTGCGACGCTCTCCGGGGTGCGCCAGGTGGTATTTGCCATGGTCGGCGCGCGGGGCCTCGGCCCGATCTTTGCCGCGCTCAAAGCCCGCAAGTCCCTTGCGATTGCCAACAAGGAGCCGCTTGTGATTGCGGGCGGCCTTTTGGTGTCCGAAGCCCGCAGGCTGGGGGTGGAAATCCTTCCGATCGACAGCGAACATTCCGGACTTTGGCAGTGCCTTGAAGGGCGCAAGGCAGAGTCAGTCAAAAAATTGATTCTCACTTCTTCGGGCGGGCCTTTCCGTGCGAAGAAAAGCGGGTTCGGAAAGATTACTCCCGCGAGCGCTCTGAAGCATCCCAAGTGGAAGATGGGGCCCAAGATCACGATCGATTCCGCAACGCTCATGAACAAGGGGCTCGAGGTGATCGAAGCCGCGAATCTCTTTGACGTTCCCGCGGACAAGGTGGAGGTCGTCATCCATCCCGAGGCGGTCGTCCACGCCATGGTCGAGTTCGTGGACGGTACTTACCTGGCGAATCTGGGCGTGACCGATATGAGGCTTCCGATTCAATACGCCTTGAGCTATCCCCGGCGGCTTGACAATGATTTGCCTGCTCTGGATTTGTACCGTTCGGGACCGCTCCATTTTCACAAGCCGGACCTGCGACGCTTTCCCTGCTTGAGGCTCGGCTTCGAGGCCAGCCGCGCCGGGGGAAGCATGCCCGCCGTTTTGAACGCGGCCAACGAGGTTGCCGTCGAACTGTTCCTGGCGGAACGGATCGGCTTCACCGCGATCCCGCGCTTGATCGAGCGCGTCATGGAGCGCCATTGCCTGATCCGTCGGCCCGGCCTCGAAGACTTGCTCGAGACAGACCGGTGGGCTCGCATGGAAGCGGACCAACAGAAAGAAGGCTTACGATGACTTTTTTGACTTCGCTCGTTCCCGCGCTGGTGGTACTGGGCTTTTTGATCATCGTCCATGAGTTTGGGCATTTTCTGGCTTGCCGCCTGAACCACATCAAGGTCGATAAGTTTTCGATCGGCTTCGGTCCCGAGATCTTTCACTGGCAGGGCCGCGAAACCCGCTATGCCATTTCGCTGCTGCCCCTGGGCGGCTTCGTCAAGCCGGCAGGGGAAATCGTGAGCGAACTCGAGGGGGGAAGCCCCAAGGCGGGCGATTACCTCGGCGCGACGGTGTGGGCGCGCATGATTGTGGTGGTGGCCGGAGTGGCGATGAATTACCTTTTTGCCTACGTGCTTTTTGCGGCGTTATTTCTCTCGGGCCGTCCCGTCGCCGGGACTGTCATCGGCGGATTCGTCGAGGGGTATCCGGCCGCGGTGAGCGGGCTTGCCGCTGGCGACCGTATCGTCGCAGTCGATGCGAGCGCCGTCAGGACCTGGAAGGATTTGACCGATGCGCTCGACGGTTCCTCGGGGGGGGGTGTCCGCCTGACGGTCGCAAGAGCAGGCCGCGAGATCGGGATGGACGTGGCTGTGCGCGAAGAAAACGTTCAGGACGTTTTCGGCCACCCGGCGAAAGTCCGGCGGATCGGGATCGTTCCGAATCCGGAAGCCGTCGAATTTGAACGTCACGGCCTCCCCGGCGCTTTGCGCGCGGCCTGGGAGTCAACCGCCGACCTGACCGTGATGACCCATAAGGCCATTTACTATCTGATCCTCGGCAAGCTTTCGGTGAAAAACATTTCCGGCCCGATCGGGATCATCAACATGACGGGGGCGGCCGCCCATCTGGGGCTCCCGTACGTGCTCCAGCTGATGGCGATTCTGAGCATCTCGCTTGCCGTCATCAATCTTCTTCCGGTGCCGGCCTTGGACGGTGGTCACTTTCTGTTCCTTCTCGTCGAGGCGGTGACCCGCAGGCGCGTGAGCCTGAAGGTCCAGGAATGGCTCACCCAGGCGGGATTCATCCTTCTTTTGATGCTGATGGCTTTCATTCTTTATAACGATTTGGTCAATATCAAGATTTTCGAAAAATTGCACGATCTATGGCTGCGGCTCTCCCCGATTTTCGGGGGCCGTTAGTACCGCCCGACATTTAATTTTAGGGGAAGGCGGTACAACGTACTAGATCGCCGGAGGACGCTATGAAATGGACCCAGGCTTTTATTCCCACGCTACGACAGGTTCCCAAGGATGCGGAAGCCGCAAGCCACCAGCTGGCTCTGCGGACCGGGCTTATCCGCCAGCTGGCGTCGGGGGTTTACAGCTATCTGCCCCTCGGGCATCGGGTACTTCTTAAAATCATCGGGATCGTCCGCGAAGAAATGAACCGGGCCGGGGCCGCGGAGATTCTCATGCCCGCGCTCCATCCCGCCGAATTGTGGAAAAAGTCCGGGCGCTACGAAGCCCTCGGCGAGGACAAGATCAGCTTTAAAAACCGCGCGGGGCACGAATTCGTTTTGGGCCCCACGCACGAAGAAGTCGTGACCGAACTGGTGGGAGGCTCTATCCAGTCTCACCGGGATTTGCCCTTGCTGGTTTATCAGATCCAGAATAAATTCCGCGATGAAGCGCGTCCCCGGTTCGGGATCATCCGGACCAAGGAATTCATCATGAAGGACGCCTACAGTTTCGACACCGACGACGCCGGGCTCGACCGCCAGTACCAGAACATGTCGGAAACCTATCACCGGATTTTTTCCCGCTGCGGTCTCACGTTTCAGGTGGTCCATGCGGACCCGGGCCTGATGGGCGGAAAGATGAGCCAGGAATTCATGGTGGTGTGTCCCTACGGCGAGGACCGTGTCGCGCACTCGGATACGGGCTATCTGGCGAGCCTGGACATTGCAGGGCGTTCCCAGCCTCCTTCGTCCACCCCGCCGGCGGGTGCGGCGCCCACGGAGATTTTTGAGACGCCGAACCTCCGGACAATCGAAGAGATCTCGAGCCGCTTCAAGGTGCCGCCCGGAAGCATGATCAAAACCATCCTCTATATGGCCGACGGCAATCCGATTGCGGCTTGCGTGACCGGTGACAGCGAAATCAACGAGGCCAAGCTCGCTCGGCTTGTCGGGGCTGGGAAACTTTTGCAAGCGGAACCCCATCAGATCCGCGAGGCCACGGGCGCACCGGTGGGTTTTGCCGGTCCGGTCGGGCTGTCCGTTCCGGTTTATGCCGATTGGGACGTCTTGGCGCTCACGGATGCCGTGACGGGTGCCAATCAGGCGGACCGGCACTTGAAGCACGTCTGCGCCGGCCGGGATTTTCAGCCGTTCAAGACGGGCGACATTCGTTTTGTCAAAGACGGGGATGTCACTCCCGACGGGAAGGGCACGATCCGTTTGTTGACGACGATGGAGATCGGTCACATCTTCAAGCTTGGGACCCGGTATTCCGAATCGGTCGGAGCTGCGTTCCTGGATGATTCAGGCGTTCGCCGCCCGGCCATCATGGGCTGCTACGGGATCGGAGTCAACCGCATCATGGCGGCGGTGATGGAAGAGCATCATGATGAAAAGGGGATGAAGTGGCCGGCGGCCCTTGCTCCGTTTGATCTCGAGCTCTTGAGCCTGAATCCGGCGGAGCCGGAGGTTGAGCAGGCGGCCGGGAAAATCTACGGGGAGCTCCTCGGAGAGGGGATCGACGTCCTTTATGATGACCGCGATGAGCGGGCCGGGGTCAAGTTCAAGGACGCCGAGCTCTTGGGGATTCCGTTTGTTCTGGTGGTCGGCGGGCGGAGTTTGAAAGAGGGGAAAGTCGAACTCAAAAACCGGCTTACGGGAACGACCGAGATCCTCGAGTTTCCCGGGATCATCGGCTTATTGCAAGAGCGTCTTAAGGCAGCGTCGAGGGCGGCTTCTTGAGGTGTTTGGGCGCCGTGATGGTGTTGACGTTGGTCGACTGCATGACATAAACGGGATTGCCTTCGCCGTCGAATTCGTTGTCGACGCGCAGGACCTTTTTTAAAATGAGTTTCATCTTCAGGACGGTCCCGTCTTCCAGTAGGTATTCATTCCATTTTTCACTCGATTGATTCACATCGACGGGTGCCGCTTCGACCTGCCGGCCGCCGAAATTGATCGTCACTTTGTCTTCGGGCATCGGATTCCTCCTTCAAAGGATGGGGCATTTTACCGTGAATTCGCACTGGAAGCAATAAAAGGCGCCTTTGATCATAGCTACGGGGATGCTCCCATTCCCCTTTTTTTGTGACTGTCACCCGCGTTCATAAATGGTAATATACCCAGCTATGGCGGGAGAAATGGGGAAGACCCAGGGCGAGTGGCGGCGAAAAATCATCCATATTGATATGGACGCATTTTTTGCCGCGGTCGAACAGCGAAACCACCCCGAATACCGGGGCAAGCCGGTTGTGGTCGGAGGGGATCCCTACGGCAGAGGCGTTGTCAGCACCTGTTCGTATGAGGCGAGGACCTACGGCATAAGGTCTGCCATGAGCGCGGCGCAGGCGCGGCGGCTTTGTCCTCACGCGGTGTTCGTTCGCCCGGATTTTGGCGCTTACGACGAGGTCTCTCACACGGTGATGGCGCTCCTGAAGCAGCACACGGATTTGGTCGAACAGGTGTCCCTGGATGAGGCTTACCTGGACGTGACGCAGAACCGCTTCGGGATCGAGGATCCGGTCATGATCGCGTCCCTGATCAAGCAGAACATCCGCGCCGTGACACAGCTGACCGCCTCTGCGGGAGTTGCTGCCAAGCTTTATTTGGCCAAAATCGCGTCGGATTTCAAGAAGCCGGACGGGTTGACGGTGATCCGTCCTGGCGAAGTCATGGATTTCCTCAAGGATCTTCCCGTGCGGAAGATTCCTGGCGTGGGGCCCGTGACCGAGTCGCAGCTTCTTGAAATGAAAATCGCGACCTGCGGGGACTTGGCGGCTGCGGATCCCGCTGTCCTTTACCGGCGTTTCGGAAAGGCCGGGATTTTTTTGGCCGACCGCGCGCACGGAGAAGACGATTCTGAGGTCGTTGCGGATGCCCCGGCGCGCCAGCACAGCGTCGAAGAGACCTTTCCTTGCGACGTCCAAGACGTGGAATGGCTCAAGGGCAAGCTGGCTGAATACGCGGGACAGGTTTTTGCAGATTTGCGGGAAGGCGGCAGAATGGGACGAACGATCGTTTTGAAAGTCAAATATCATGACTTTGAACTCATCACAAGATCCCGGACGTTGCCAGTTCAGCCCGCGGATGAAGGGGATTTGTATGAGACGGCCAGCCAGTTGCTTGTGACTCGTACGCTGGCCGGGAGTAAGCCGATAAGGCTCCTTGGCCTCGGGGTCAGCGGACTCGGGGACAAGAGGGAAGCTCAGGGAACGGCGCAAAAAGAACTTTTTACGGCAATCTGAAACTCGAGAGGAGACGGCATGTTCGGAGCATTCAAGCAGATCCAGTTGATGCATCAGCTGATGAAGGATGAAAATTTCAAAAAATTGATGGGACACCCGCGGGTTCAGGAGCTTTTCAGGGATCCGGAGTTCCTCAAGGCCCTTCAGACGAAGGATGCCGCCAATCTCATGTCCCATCCGGGGTTAGCAAAGCTTCAGGAAGACCCGGAGCTTCGGGAAATGATCGGCAAACTCGATCTTTCGAAGCTGAAGCTGACGTGATGCAGGCGTCTACAGATTTTAGCCAATTCGCCGATAAGTACCAACAGTCAGCGGACCATGTCCGTCCGAAAATGTGATTTCAGTTTATCCATCTTGAAAGGGCAGGGGGGATCATGAATGCGCTCAAAGTGATCCGCATTGTAGGCCTATCCATTTGCTTTCAAATGACTTCCGCCTTCGCTCAGGAAGCGGCTCCGCAGGTTGTCCCAGAGCAAAGTTCGCGAGCCTCAGCCGGGGCTTCTGCATTCGTATCCATTCCCTTTGCGATTCATTTCAAAAACACCGTGGGGATCAAATTTTCTCCGATCCTGGCAGGAAGTCTTGCCGTGGGCCTGTACTGGAAACAAGGCGTTCAGCGCTTGGCTCAAGAGAGGATGAAAATGATGGATTCTATCCAGCGGGCACGTCTGGAATCTGCCAAGACCAGGGCTTGGACAAAGCCGCAGCGGGTGGACCTGAACGGCGACGGCGAAGTCAGCGCCGGTGAATACAAGATGCTGGCCGAGAGCCTGAAACGGATAAGCGCGCCGGCGATGACCGCCAAGTTTCCGAAACTGACGGCTCAACTGGCCGAACTGGATAAGCTTAAAAAACTGAGGTCTTTGCCCGAGCTTGATGAATTGAGAGCGAAGGTCAAACAGGCGAAAAATTGGAATCCTTCCGAGGCGTAGTCCTGAAAAATGGCCATCCGTCGAATAAATTGACAGCTTCGAACGTCTTATCCTATTGCCGAGCCATGCGGTTATGATTCAGGATCCGGATGCCGGGCTGATTGCCAAGGCTAAGCGAGGCGACAAGGCGGAATTCGGGAAATTGGTAACCCGCCACTACGATATGGTTTATGCGATCGCCTATGGCGTTCTGAATCATCGGGAGTCGGCCCTGGATGTCGCCCAGGAGGTCTTTGTCAAGGTCTACAAGCTGATTGCCACTTTCGAGGGGAAGTCCAAGTTCAAGACCTGGCTTCATCGAATTGCGGTCAATGCAGCCATCGATCAGGCCCGAAAAAAGCGGCCCATGGAGTCCTTGGACCTGGATGAGGAAGATGCCGAAGAGTCTGGGAGGCCTCCGCTGGTGGTTGCCGATTCGGGGCCCGGGCCCCGGGAGCGGTTCGAACAGTCCGAGATGCGGGAGCTGATCGATAAGGCGATGCGGCAGCTCTCCGCGGACCACAAAGCCGTTTTGGTCCTTCGGGAGTGGCAGGGGCTCAGCTATGAGGAGATTGCCGAGACGCTCGGGGTAGAAGTCGGGACCGTCATGTCGCGGCTTTTTTACGCGAGAAAAAAGCTTGCGGACGCACTCGGCCCGAAGGTGCAAAAGGAAGTTTTATGAGCGGACGATCCGATCAGGACATTTCGGAGATTTACCGGGGGTATCTTCGCGCCGAACTCGAAGCCCCTGAAGTCGAACGAGCCAAGAAGCGCTTCGTTCTGGAAAATTTTGGACGGCTCCACGGGTTTCCGGTGTGGCCGGTCGCGTGCTTCGCGACGGCGGCCGCGGCGGTTCTCATTTTCATTTTGGCACCCCTCGTTCACAGGGTTCCATCCGGAGTGGTCGTCCCGGCGAATGTGACGATGCGTGGGGCGCCCGTGGCGCCGGCGGTTGAGAGGACTGCCGTTTCTCCCGCGCTTCCTCAGGCCGAGGTTGTTCCTCCTGCCGTTCCGGATGATGAGTTGCCGTCTGTGGTAGTGACACGCGTCGAAAGCGACATGGGGCAAGTGATGGTATACAAAGAGAGTGCCAAAGATCATCCGATGACGATCATCTGGATATTTCCTGGGAGGTAATTATGCGATGGACGAAGGTGCTGGCTGCGGGGCTTATGGGAGCGCTGATTCTGGGGACCGGTCCTTTGATGGGGGCGCAGGAATCTACGAAGGTTCTGGTCACGGTCTTGCGCGCTTCCAACGAGGGGCAGGACTTCAATCTGGAAAATGACGCGTACAGGGACGAGCTGATCAAGCTCTTCAGTTATACCAGCTATCATCAGATCGGTCAGCGGTACGCTGAGATCCCGAAAGGGGATTCTCAGACGGTGATGCTGCCCGGAGATTATGAGATGATTTTGACGTATCAGGGCGAGGAAAACGGACGGTTGCTTCTTCGTGCCATCATCCGGAAGTCCGGCCAACAGTACGTGAATACCGTTTTATCGAGTCTGAAAACCGGTGTCGTTTGTCTGGGGGGCCCCCCCCTTGAAAATGGGGTTATGATTATTGTGCTGGAAATGGGCTTTTAAAATGAATAGAATAACCGCCAGATCGTCTTAGTACCCAGGCGATTTCAGAGTGGTGCTTGAATTATGAAATTACCCACGAAAGGAGTTAGACAATGAAAACCAAAAAGACAGGCTTTTACGGCCTCATGTTTGCTCTTTTGGTGGTCTTTCTCGGCATGCTGATTGTTCCTGCAGTGCAGGCGCAAACGGCTGCGGGATCGGCTGCCGGAGGCAAAGCGCTGGCTATCGCGGATTTTGATACCGGCGACAAACCCAATAACATCGGCGGTGACTTCGGAGCTTGGGATAAAGATCCGAACGATGACACGCAGGGGACCGCGATGTCGTTCGAACCCGATGATGCCTTGGGAGATCCGGCGGGCTATTCCATCCGCCTGGATTATGACGTGGATTCTCCGAATCCGGCGTACAACGGCCTTTGGATGAAGCTTAACGGTGAGGACGCGACGCCTTACAACACCCTGACTTTCTACATCAAGGGTGACGAAAAGGCCGGTTTCACGAAGCGCGTCAAGATCGAGCTCAAGGACATGACGAACAAGCCATCTCCTTACATTGTTTCCGGCATTACGGAAAAATGGCAGAAGATTTCCATTCCGTTCGAGAAGTTCCGCAGGATTACGGATTGGAAGAGCATGAACGAATTTGTCATTGTGTTCGACGATATCAATTCAAATCCCAAAAAAGGGACGATCTTTCTCGACAATATTGCGTTTGAAAAGCAATAAGGAAGAGCAGGATTTTCCGGCCGCCAGGTTCTCCTCGAGAGGAGAACCTGGCGGTTTCTTTTTGGAGGGGCCATGCAACGTTTAAAACCGAGTGCGCGTTTTTACAACCCTTGCGCCTGGGGCGCATTGATCATTTTCTTGTCTGGCTGTTCCAGCCTACAAAATGCCGTGGGGGGCGGAAAGCTTAATACGCCGCCCGAATTTAATCAGGAAGTCATTCTTCAGGTTTCCGATGATTACAAGATGTACCAAGCGCCGCGCTCCGGTTACGACATCGGCGACCTGCAGGCCTTTCACTCGCAGCACACCCTGCCCATCGTCGTGGAAGACTCCTTCAAGGATATTTTTGGGAAGGTAACGATGAAGGATTTCGGGAGCGAACCCGGCATCGAGACGGAGCCGCCCAATGTTCCGGCTATTTTCGAGGTCCGCATGATGGACCTGACCAACGACAATTACAACCAAGCGGAAACCTACCGGGCTGGGGCTATGATCGGCGTGGCCATGAAGAGCCCTCGCGGAAACATCCTGTGGCAGCAGGCATTCCGGGGCGATGGATACGTGAAGGTCGATCCGCAGTTTTCTACCGGATTAGGTCCTCAGGATGCGGTGGTGGATGCGGTGCGGGATGCCATGTCGCAGATGCAAAGGGCCATCATCTCTTCTTCCGCTGTTCGAGCCCAGATGAAGCATTACATGGAAATGGACGAGGCCCGGAAGGCCACGGAGCAGAAGGTCTAAATTTTTTTTGTGCTTTTTCCGAAGGATATAATCCCACGGGGCAGGTTTTGTATCCGATGATCCTCCTTATTCTTAAATGACTTCAAAAAAGGTTATTTTTGATCTTTTGAAAAGTTGTAAGATTAGTTAAATCATAGGGTTGCAATTTGACAAAAGAGGTTTCACCGGGTACATTCCATCTATAGCCGTTCGGTTCTGTCGATTTTCAAATTCTGGGAACCCCGGCGGGTGCGCTTGTGAGCGGGACGTCAAAAGACCGATTGAACTCCGGATTTCATTCTTGCCTTTCATCCTCTCCTGTTTCTACCGATACTCGTCTTCGCGAGAGTCATCGTGCCGAGGACGCCGATGACGGAGAAGACTGCCTGAATCAGACAGCTGCCGAAGTCCGGCGTGCCATTTCCATGGTGCAGCACCTGAAGGCGATCAGCCCGCATCCCGCCTCCCCGTTGATGGCGAACAAAGCCAAGACCTCTGTCCAGGACACCGTTTTTCAGGTGCTCCGGGCGATGCCGTACGAATTTCCCATGAGCCGGATCACCACGCTCAAAATCATTCCCCACGATCTCGATCCGGTCGCCATGGAGCGCGACCATCTCGAGATGGTCCTCTTTCAGCTGCTGTACCGCTCTTTGGAGGCGATCGGGAAAAAGGCGGGGGAGATCACCATCGAATTTTTTGAAAAAAAATCACCGGGCCGGAGAAATGAGCCCGGGAGGGTCCTTGTTTTGCGTGTTTCCGACAACGGAGCTCCTCCCGACGAGGGGCAGCTCCCGGGGCTTTTGGATTCCGAATTTGTCATGAAGCACGACCGCCGGGGAGGTTTGCTCAGCCTTTTCGTGGTCCGCCATGTCGCCGAACTCTATGATGGAAAGATCTGGGCTGAAGTTTCGGAGCGAGGATCATCGATTTTTGTCGATTTCCGGGTTTGAGGTTCCGGGAGTCCCTGCCATTGAACCCTTTTCAGGGTCGACCATTGAACATTCAATAGACTAAGCCATCCTGCCGATATATTATGGCACGGTTCCGCGCGTTTGGCTCGGGACCCACGAACCTGTGAAAGGGGGTGGGCCATGAAGTTCAGGATATCTGTCCTCATCGGAATCTCTTTGCTTTTCACGGCGCCTGCCCGGCTTTTTGCAGTCGGTTCCGGGGCCTTTGAAAACGCGACTTTCAGTGCGAGATCCCTGGCTCAAGGCGATGCTGTCACGGCGCAGGCCGACGAGCCTGCGGCGATCTCTTACAACCCCGCCGGTATCGTCAACCTCCCCGGGATCCAGATGCAATCGAACGGGGCTGTGATCAGCTCGTTTACTTTCCAGTCCGGGCCGGACGGCAGTCAGTCCAAAAGCACGGGGAGTATCAATTTCATTCCCACCGGCTATGTGACGATCAATCCCGGATGCCTTCTAGGGGATCGCGTAGCTTTCGGTTTCGGCAGCGATTCGCCGTTCGGACTTTCAAATAAATATAAGTCGGCGAGTCCCATTGCCCACTACACCACCTATGACGCTTGGCTCAAGATGTATACACTCAAACCGGTCGCTGCGGTCAAGGTGACCGACTGGTTGTCTTTGGGCGGCGGCCCGATTTATTACCGCATTTTCGATTTCGGAGGCGTGATGGCTTATCCGAACCAGGCCCTGGGTTTTCCGTTCCCCGACGGCCAGGCCCGGCTCAATCTCTCGGGCAATACCTGGGGCTGGCACATGGGGGCCCTCGTCAAACCGCATCGGCAGCACCAGTTCGGGTTTTATTTTCGAAGTCCGGTGACTGTGCGCGCGCGAGGACTCGTCAAAGTCGAGAACGCGACCGTGGGCGGAAATTTCGAAACCGGGGGAAACGTCAAGATCAACCTCCCGCTCGACTTCACGTTCGGCTACGCCTTCAAGCCGACGGAGCGTACGACGATCGAAACCGATTTTGTCTATACCCGGTGGAGCACTCACCGGAGGCTTTTTATCAATGCCGATCCCGTGAACATGTTTGATGACGCCATTTTGTCGGCCATCGGCAAGGCGGACAAGGATTACAACGACAGTTTTCTGATCGGGCTCGGCGCGAATCACAAGCTGAACAAAAAATGGACGCTCCTGGGGGGGATGGACTTCCGGTGGGCGGCCGTTCCCGAAGCCCATTTCACTCCTTCTGTTCCCGACAGCAACCGCTTGTCGGTCTCCGTGGGGGTCCAGTATGCCTTTACCGACTATCTGGATATTGCCTTGACCCATTACAGCTCATTCAGCTTGACCCGGAAAATCGATAATGACATCAGCGAAACGCTCGGGACCTCGGTGGACGGCAGATATTTCTCTTACCTACAGGACATTGTCTTCAGCGCGACGCTCAAATGGGATGATGTTTTCCAGCGCCGGCCGACCCCGACCCGTTCGGGCTGCCTTGAGTGCCAAGCGGCCTCCGTAAAAACGACGATGCCAGTCGCAGTGGAGTAGCCGGCCGGGGAGACGTTGCGTTTCGGGGAAGCGGTGCGAAGCCATGATCGTTCAGTCAGTCGAATCAGCCCGCGAAATCGAGGATTTCATCCGGTTCCGCTGGCAAGTCTATCGGGATCATCCGGTCTGGGTGCCGCCGATCGTTGCCGATGCGAAGCGATTTCTCGCGGGCAAAGGCCTTTTTTTTCGGCATTGCCGGTCCCGCTTGTTTACGGCCAGGGAAGACGGCAAGATTGTTGCGACGCTGGCCGTTTTTTATGACCGGCACCTTGTCGACCACGCCGCGATCCGGGCAGGTTGGATCGGCTTCTTCGAGGCGCTGCCCGGAAAAGCAGAAGCCGTGAACCGCCTGTTTACCGAGGCCGAAGCCGCTTTGAGGGAGTTTGGGGCCGAAGTCGTCTGGGGTCCCATGAACGGGGGGATCGCGAACGAAGCGGGTCTTCTTGCCAACGCCTACAACCAGCCGCCCGTCTTTTTGATGGGGTATAACCCGTCCTACTATCACGCCTATTTTCGCCGGGCCGGCTACCGCCCCGTCAAGGAACTGATGGCGTATTCCATGGATTTGCTGGACGGGCGCTTGAAGCGCAAGGTGCAATTCCTCCTGAGGCGTTCGGCGCGTTCGAAAATCCG
Organism: Candidatus Omnitrophota bacterium; assembly: GCA_041666865.1. Classification (GTDB taxonomy): domain Bacteria; phylum Omnitrophota; class Omnitrophia; order Omnitrophales; family Aquincolibacteriaceae; genus JBAYGD01. The sequence continues at coordinate 48,381 of JBAYGD010000020.1, forward strand.
TATTCGTCCGTTCGAGCGGAAGCGGATGCGAGAGGAATCATTTTTGCTCGCGAAAATTTACGCGGCGACGTTCCGGCATCATTGGGGATTCGCCCCCCAGTCGGAAGAGGAGTTTTATGAAATCCTTGCTCCCATGAAAGCGGCCATCGACCCTGAACTGATCCTCTTTGCCGAAGACGATCGGGGGCCGGTCGGCTTTACGCTCGTGGTCCCCGACTACAACCCCGTCATTCGGCGTCTCGATGGGAACCTCGAGTACTTGAGCGGCCTGGCCTTTCTCCATCTGAAAAACAAAATCCGGGAGGCCCGGCTCATCGCGATCGGCGTGACCCCCGAGTGGCGGGGCAAAGGGGTGTCGTCTCTTTTGATGGCCAGCGTCCTCGAGACGCTTATGAAAAAGCAATATATCAAGTGCGAATATTCCTGGGTGTTCCGTGAAAACCGGGCTTCACAGGAAATGGCCGAAAAGTTCGACAGCGATTACTACAAACGTTATCTGGTCTACGAAAAAAAACTTGGGAGGCTATGATGAGCGGCCGGCTGAACCATTCCGACATTCTGAAAATGTCTTTGGCGAATTTCATGAATTTTCATCACCGGGATCTGCTGATGAAAACGCACGCTTTTCACGAATTCATCGAGGAGATCAAAAAACACGGCTATGACACCTACCGGCGTCCGCTGGCAAGCGCCTGTGACCACCGTGTGACAGTTTATGATCCCACAAGCTCGAAGAACTGCGAAATGATCATGATGGGTTCCAATAATTACCTGGGACTTGCGAATCATCCCAAAGTGATCGAAGCGGCCGAAAAGGCGTTGAAACTGTACGGCGTCGGCAGCGGCGGGGTGCCTCTTTTGAGCGGGACGCAGATGCTGCACCGCGAACTGGAACAACGGTTGGCGAAACTCAAGGGCTGTGAAGACGCGGTCCTTTTCAGTTCCGGCTATGCGGCCAACCTGGGAATCCTGACGGCACTTTTGACCGGCAAGGATACGGTCATCAATGACCGCCTGAACCACGCCAGCATTATCGACGGCTGCCGCCTGAGCGGCGCTTCGGTCGAGATCTTCGAGCACAATCAGGTCGAGCACCTGGAATCGATCCTCGCTCAGCTGGACTCGAGCGACAACGCGAAGCTGATCGTCGTCGACGGCGTTTACAGCATGGACGGGGATATGGCTCCCCTGAAGGACATCGTGCCGCTCAAAGAGAGGTATGGGGCGTATCTGGCCGTCGATGAGGCCCACGCCACCGGCGTCGTTGGGCCCGGCGGGCGCGGAACTCTTGCGCATCATCAGGTCGAAGGGCGCGTCGATTTCGTGACGATTACCCTCAGCAAGGGCTTGGGCTGTCAGGGAGGGGCTGTCGCTTGCAGCAAGGAATCCGCCGAATTTTTGCGATTTTTTTCAAGATCGACCTTCTTTTCGACGAGCTTGGCGCCGGCGGTGGTCGCCGGAGCCATTGCGGCGATCAATGTGTTGGAAGAAGAACCGGAGCGCCGGGAGCGGTTGTGGAAAAATATTGCTTACATGCTGCAGCACCTGCGGGCGATGGGCTATGATACCGGCAAAACGGAATCGGCCATCATTCCCATCCACATCGGAGAAGAGGACACTTTGAGAAAAATGAGTGGGGCCATCCACGAAGGGGGCATTTATCTGAACGCGATCCCTTATCCGGCCGTGCCGCGCGGAAGGGCGCGCTTCAGGATCGGCATGATGGCGACTCACACTCAGGAGGATATGGATCAGACTTTGGAGGTTCTCCGCAAGGTGGGGCGGGAGTTCGGCGTTTTGAAATCGACCTGACGGGCGCTTTAAGGAGGGGGAGGCGTGTCTTTTTTTTCGAATACTTGGCTGAGTCCCTATGCCGTGCCTTACCTAGCCGTCGCCGTTCTCGTTCTCTTGTTGGGAGTTTTCGTCTTCTTTCACGACCGCCGGTCGGCGACGAATCTTTCCTATTTTCTCGTTTGCCTCAATACCTTTTTGTGGCTGATCTGTAATTATCTGGCTATTTCCTCCACTCAAGAGCCCACGGCTCTTTTTTGGTCCAAGCTGGTCTACCTGGGAATTACTTTCATTCCGCCCAGCATGTATTTTTTTTCGGTGGCATGGCTCCAGCTGCGCGAGCAGAGGAAATACGTGCTGCTCTACTACGGCCTCGGCGCGGTTTTTGTCCTGCTATTCCTCGATACCGGCTTGTTCGTCGTCGGAGTCCACCGCTATTACTTCGGCTATTTTTCCAGGCTGAGTCCCGCGGCGGCCATCTATTTGGCTTACTTTTTCTGGGTCTCCGCTCATTTTTTCCGCAATCTCTACAAGGCCTATCGAAATCCGCAGGAGACCCGGACCCTCCGTAAAGTCCACATCCGCCGGATCCTCATCGCCTTTTTGGTGGCTTTCATGGGCTCGGTCGACTTTTGGACGACTTACGGATTTCCCGTCTATCCGATCAGCTTTCTGACGGTCGGATTGTTCGCTTTCATCGTTGCACAGTCGATCATTTCGCACAAGCTGATGAATATCGAGACGGTCATCCACCGGACGGTGATGTGGTTCCTAAGCACGGTCACGGCCGTTGTCCCCTTCGCCTTTTTGATCAGCGGTTCGCGTGCGTGGGTTTCGGGTTTCGCCGGTGCGTATCAGACGGTTTTTTACCTGTCGCTTTTTATCTCATTTTTCTACTATTTCCGGATCGTCCAGCCGTATCTGGATCATCTTTTCCGGCGGAGGCACGCGAATCTCCAGGCCGTGGCGGTTCAGTTCTCCTCGGAACTCGTGCACTTGAAGAATCTGGGCGATTTGCTCAGAAGGTTCGTCCGGATGCTGCGCCGAAGCCTCTATGCCAAACAGGCGGCCGTCTACCTGCGCCAGGAAGACGGAAAGCAATTTGTGCCGGCGATTGCCAAAGGGATGCGGGGCCTCAAGCCCGTCGCTGCGGACCACCCGGTGATGCTATGGCTGGAAAGGAGCAAGGAGATCGTCGTAGCGAATTTGACGGGAACGGATCCCGAGCTCGAGGCTTTCCGGGTGCAGGCTGAGCAATTTTTCAGCGAGACCCAGGCGCTTGTGACGGTGCCCCTTTGCCTGGGCGAAAAGATGATCGGATTCGTGAGTTTGGGCAAGCGCGAGAACCTGAAACGCTACAGCGTTTCGGAAGTCGCCTTTTTGGCGCAGATCCGAGCGCCGGTGACGATCGCTTTTTCGAACTCCACGCAATTCGACAACGTGTCCCAGCTTTATAAACAGGTCCAGACTCAGAACGAAAGGCTCCAGGAGCTCGACCGCCTGAAGAGCGAGTTCCTGGCGAATACGAGCCATGAGCTGAGGACGCCCCTCAACGGCATCCTCGGACTGATCGAGACTGTTTTAGACGGGGCCGACGGGCCAGTGAACGAGAAGCAGCGGCGGCACCTGGCCATGATCATGGAAAGCGGGACGGGCCTCAAGGAGCTGATCTCGAACCTGCTCGAGCTCTCGCGGATGGAATCCGGGCAGGCGTCTTTAAACATCAAGGCCTTCAATGTCGTCAACGTCATCGATGCGGTGATGGTTCTGATGGAGGGCGTCGCGCACAAGAAAAACCTGGCGCTTTTGCGGGACGTCCCTGTCAAGCTTCCGGATGTGTACGGAGATCCCGAAAAAATACAGAGGGTGCTTCTCAACCTGGTCGGCAATGCGGTCAAATTCACCGAGAGCGGGTCGGTGACGGTCGCGGTGACGGAGGGAGAGCAGGACGTCCGGATTGACGTTGCGGATACGGGGATCGGCATCAACCCGGCAGAGCAGAAGATCATTTTTGACCGCTTTCGCCAGGCCGACGGCTCGTCGACCCGGCGGTACGAGGGGACGGGGCTCGGCCTGTCCATTGCCAGTGAAATCATTCAGCTTCACGGCGGCCGTATCGAGGTCGAAAGCCGCGAAGGGGCCGGCAGCCGGTTTTACTTCGCGCTGCCGAAAAGACCGTTCGAGGCTCCTTCTTCGTCGCGGCGGCCGGCCGTTCAGATCCGCTTGCCCGATGAACTGGCCGCATCACCCTCGGATGCTCAGGACGATGCGGCCTATGCCCTCGAAAAAGACGAGGAGTTCCGCGAGGCCGTGCGGGGTTCCGGAGAGACGATCTTGATGATCGACGACAATGCCGTCAACCGAGAGGTTGTCAGGACAAGGCTTGAGATGCATCACTACCGCGTCATCGAAGCCGCGGACGGTCAGGACGGACTCGCGGAGGTGGAGCGGGAAAAGCCGGATCTGGTCATCCTCGACTTGATGATGCCGCGCATGTCCGGCTACGAGTTTTGCAAGAAATTGCGCAACGTTCACGGCGCCGACGAACTGCCCGTGATTATCCTCACGGCCAAGACCGACGTTGGGGACAAGGTGTACGGACTGCAGATCGGTGCCAATGACTACATTGCCAAGCCTTTCAACAAGGAGGAGCTGATCGCCCGGGTCAGCATCCTGCTCCGAGTGAGGAAGATGACCCGCGAGCTGCGCAAGTGGAACCTGGAGCTCGAAGCGCGGGTCGATGAGCGCACGCGCCAGCTCGTGCGGACACAGGAACAGCTGATTCAGGCCGAAAAGATGGCCACGATCGGCGTGATGGCGGGGGGCGTCGCTCATGAGATCAACAATCCATTGACCGCAATCTTGACCAACGCCCAGCTGCTCAAAATGTGCGCCCCCGAGCAGGACGCCGAATCGCTCAAGCTGATCGAAGAGGGCGCGCGCCGCTGCCAGACCATCGTTCAAAAGCTGATGAAATACGCGCGCAAGTCGTCCGGGGCCGATGAATATCATGACGCCGTCGATTTGGGGCAGGTGGTTCGGAACGCGGTGTCCATGCTCCAGTATCAGCTTGCGCAGGAAAATATTGAGTTAAAGCTCGAAATCGCCGATGCTCTATATGTTGAGGGGTCGGCCAACGAGCTGGAGCAGGTCCTGACGAACCTACTGGTCAACGGCCGGGATGCGATCCAGTCGGCTAAACGCCGCGGGACGATTCATATACGCGCCGCCGGAGGGGAAGACGGCATCCGGGTCACGGTGTCCGACGACGGCATCGGGATTCCCAAGGAGAATTTGAACAAAATCTTCGACCCGTTTTTTACAACGAAGGAAGTTGGGCAGGGGACCGGCCTCGGGCTGGCGGTTTCTTACAGCATTTTGGAAAAACATCATAGTCAGGTAGCGGTCGAATCGACTGTTGGGCAAGGGACAACCTTTACGTTAAAATTCAAGCCGATGAGGAAATGACATTGCCTTTATTGGGACCGCGACATTGGGTGGCTGCTCTTGCGGTATGGGCCGGAGGGCTTATGGGATGGGTTGCGGCTTTCGCTAAACGCCGTGGCCGCTCGGCGCGCGGCTACAAGAAGCTCTTGCAGGAAGCTTCCCGGGGCATGTCCCGCATCGAGAGTCAGGATCGCCTTCTGCGGCTCGTGGTGCACTTTATCACCCTACGGATGGGGGTGCGCAACGCTGCGGTCCTAAGCCGCCAGGAGCATTCGAACGCTTTCCGGCTCTGCCATCAGAGAGGCTACGGGAAAAACTTTTTTGAGTTACGTCTTGAGTCCTCGAGTCCTCTCCTGGATTTTCTTGCGACCGAGAAAGAAGCTTGCGACGCCGCTCGCATAGCGGTCGCGGCCAGGTCGGGAGCGCCTTCGGGAGGGAAGGGCGGAGGGGGCCGGCAGCCGAAGGCCTACGACTATGAGGCGATTCTGCAGACGATGGAGAACCTCGAGGCGGCTTGCTGTATCCCCAGCTTTTTGGGCCCGGACCTTCGAAACGTTCTCGTGCTCGGAAAAAAGAAATCCGGGGAGCTTTACACGGGAGATGACCTGCACGTCCTGTTGGCCCTGGCTCAGGAATCGGCCGGAGCGGTCGAGAATGCCCGTCTCTATGACGAGGCCGTCGCGAGATCCCGCGAGCTCGAGCGAATCAATCAGCAGCTGGAGTATTCCAAAGGCCTGCTGATGAAGGCCCTCAAAGAGACGGAGGTCGCCAATAAGGCGCTCCAGGACACTCAGGCTCAGCTGATTCATGAGCAGAAGATGGCGACACTTGGGCGGCTTGCGGCCTCGGTGGGCCATGAGGTCAATAATCCGCTGACGATCCTTTCGATGAACGTATCGCGCGCCATTTTAAAATACCGAAAAAATCCCGAAGCGAAACTGACGGAAGCTCTCGACCTTTTCGACAAAATGGAGCAGAACATCGGCCGGATCAAGGCCGTCGTCAACACCCTGACCGGACTGCTCAAACGCTCGGAGAAAGGAAAATTCGAGCCGCTGTCCCTGAAGCTGATCCTGGAAGAAACCCTGCCTTTGGTGCAGTTTCAGACCTATCTGGATAACCTGACGGGGACGGAGGTGGAGTTTGACATGCCGGCGAATCTCCCGCTCGTGCGTGGCGACCTGGAGCGCCTGCAGGAAGTGTTTTTGAATCTGTTCATCAACGCGTATCACGCCATGGAAGGCCGGCGGGACCGGAGGATTCGCGTACGTGCCGAGATTCCGCCCGGGCACCCCCATCAAATCGCGGTCAATTTCACGGACAACGGTTGCGGGATGACCGCGGACATCATCAAAAAGATTTTCACGTACGGCTTTACGACCAAGCCGCCGGGCCGCGGCTCGGGCATGGGACTTTACATGTGCAAGTACATTATCGAGCTCCACGGAGGCGAGATGAGGGTCGCAAGCAAGCCGGATGAAGGGACGACGTTTACGCTGACCCTGCCGGTCTGCACGGACGGCGGAGTCCCGGTCGGCCGCAACGAACACAGCGAAGCTGTTTTGTAACGAAAGGAAAGCCGCGATGTCCAGGTTGCTGGTGATCGATGACGAGGCGGGGATCCTCGAGCAGGTCCAGGAGTTCTTCGAGGAGGAGGGGCACGAGGTCCGGGTCGCCGACACCTGCAAGGATGGCATCGAGGCCATCCGGAATTTCCTTCCCGAACTCGTTCTGCTGGACATCAAGCTCCCGGACGCCTCAGGGATCGACGCCCTCAAGTACTGCAAGGATCGCTTTCCCGCCATCAAGGTCATTGTCAATACGGGTTACGTCGATCAGGGGATTATGGACGAGGCCGAGCGCCTCGGAGGCGACCGTTTTCTGCAAAAACCGTTTAATCTGGTCCAGCTCAAAGAAGAAGTCGACGCGCTGCTTAAGTAAGCTCGGGCTACGGCGTTTTCTCGATCAGGATGTAGGTTTCCCACTTGATTTCCCAATCCAGGATGACTCTGACGGTCAGGACCGTCGGCTTCTCGATCTGAAAATTCTGCGGAAACTGGTGTTTGTGCCAGCGGAACAGGACAGAGTTCGTGACGGGCTCGATGTCCATGTGAGGGCTGCGGACCGTGGTGCCGTAGTCAGTAGCATATTCTAGGACTTCTTTGTGGAATTTCTTGTCTTTGCGCCAGCAGGTCACGGCATAGAGCTTGTCGAAGGTGTGGGGGAACGAGGCGGCGTAATAATTGCTGTGGATGCGCTCGGCGCGGTAACAGTCGTTCGTGTCGAAGGCGAAGTCCTTGCAGATGAAAAATTGAAGCAGTCGAATTTGATCGTCCATGGCGTGGATGATTATATTCGGAATTCTCGCGATTGCGACCAAATCTTTATGGTGGGATCGCCCGATTTTAATCGCTGTTCGTGAAGGGCAAGGGGTTGTGTTTCGCCACCGTTCGCCGTGCCCCACCGAGGCACGGCTTCACTCGCGTGCGTCGGTCTCGCTTTCGCACCATGGAGCTCGACCTCCTTAGCGTGGCGAAACACAACCCCTTGCCCTTCATGCAACGCATTCTTAACTTATACATTCCTCAAATAGATCACGCCTCGGAAGCGGCGGTAATTTCTTTTACGAAACCTTTTTGGCCGGGGTGCACCACCGTGGCTGCGGTGAAATAAGGTGGGCAGGGTTGTCTGCAGGCAGCTCGCGGAACCCTTCGAAGCT
>JBAYGD010000021.1:0-54037 GCA_041666865.1 Candidatus Omnitrophota bacterium
AGAAAAAAATCTGGCCGGAGCAAAGCCCTCCCGCAGCAAAGCCCATGCCCGTGACTGAAAAGCCAAAACAGCCAACCCCTGCTGAACAGGCCGAAGCGGCGCAGAAAGCGAAGCGACGTGAGATCGAGATCGAACGAATTCTCGAAGAGTTCAAAGTAGAGCTGAAATCTCTTGCGGCGCCCTATATTGAAACTGCGAAGACGGCGATAGAGGCCAAAGGATCGTTTGAAATCAACGCGGGGGCCTTGATCCCTTTCAAGCGGAGCACGGACAAGCTCATTAGCGGGCTTCAAAAGAAACAAGGCCTGACTCCCGAAGAAAAAAAGAGGTTTGTGGAACTGCGCCAGCAGCATGCGTCGGAACTCGGGAAAAGGATCCTGCAGCTTTTTGAAAAGGCGAAAGAGCGCCGCCGCGACCTGGTGAAAAGGCTTCTTGTTGAGTTTGAAACATGGCTTCAATCTCTCGGAGAAGGAAATCGCGCCGCCGCGAAGACGGCGATAGATGCTGCGGAGGGGGCTTTTGATGTCAGTGCCGGCGCCCTGATTCCTTTCCGACAGAGCTCGGCCGCTCAGATCGGTCTTCTCGAAAAGGAACATAAACTGAATTCGGGAGAAAAAAAGGAATTTGAAGAGCTGAGCCGGAAGCATGCGGTCGAGTTCGAAGGGAAGATTAAGCAGGATTTGGAGGACGCACAATTGCGGAAGCTCCAGGCGGAAGAAGATGCACGCCTGGCCGAGGCAGCGGCTCTGGCTCGCCAGCGGGCGGCGGAGGCCGCAACCCGAGCTGCCGAAGAAACGAAGAGGGCCCAAGCCGCCGAGGCTTTGCAAATTCAACAGGCGAGGGAGCTTGAAATGAAAGCTGCCCGGCAAGCTCTCGATGCCGGCATGGCGAGACTCGATGACATTTTGACGAAGCAAGCGGTTCAGCTGCGGAACCGAGAGGCTGTTGCCGGCCACCGGCAAGTCCTCTTGTACCGCGAGCAGATCGAACGTGAAGAGCGGTTAAGTTCGGAAGAAAGAGTGGAGTGGTCTTCTCGGTTGGACGCACTGATCGATGCGATTACTGCGGAAGCTGAACAGATCCGTCAATCGGTGGACAAGCGTTTGCCAGGCAAGCTAAAGCTTGCGCGGGAATTCCTGAAAGCAAAAAATTACCGGCAAGCCCTGGACATTTTTGAAGCCCTTGCGACTGATGACCAGGAGGATTGGGCCATTCGGCGTCAGGCTTTTCTGGGAGCGGCGGCATGTCACGGCGAGCTCAATCGACCGGACCTTGCCCGGGTGGTTTTGGAGGCCGCTCTGGAGCTTAGATCGGGGGACAAGCCGATTCAAGAGGCGCTTGCTAGACGGCGGTCGGAAATCCGAAGTCAGGACGCCGGCGGGGAATTGCCCCTGAAGGTGAATCGGGATGTCCCGGCCGAGTCGCTTCAGATCGGCTTTGATTTGATCAGCCCAAAGAGCCCGCGGCAAATCCTGGAATTAGTGGTCGCGCTTGCGCCGGAATATGTCTCGGAACGTGATGCGGAGGAACGCATACAGGAATTTCGGCAAGGTTTAGAGCCGAGATTAAATCCCCCCGAGGAGGCTCCTATTGTGTTTCATCATCCCGGGGATGCAGGAGCTGAGGGGGCTCTGGAGCTCCGGTTTGCGGTTTCCCCCAATTTTTCTTTCGTAAGATTCTCAGTCCAGTTGCCCCTCGATGCGGAGGCTGAGACCTCGTGGACTCGACGGATTTTGGAGGCCGGAGTCTATTCGGCCGGGAAGTTTGAAGGTTTGCGCAAACCCGGTGAAGGAGTTGTTTGGGTCAATCTGGATAGCCAGGATTCGGACTTGCAGCGGGAGACGTACGATTTTATGACAGGGGAGCTGTCGTCTGGCCCGGCAGAACGGCCGCCTCGTTTGGTCCGGCTGCTGGCCTCTCAGCTTTTATTGTATCGGCACACGCTTGCACAAGCGATCGAGTTGTTGGAACAAATTCCCCGGGTTTTCCCGCAGTTGGGAAGAGGGCTCCTGCTGGCGTGTGAATCCGTTGTCCGGGAATTGGAGGGGGGCGGCCCAGGCGAAACCCGCAGCGTTCGCGTGGGGTTGGAGCCTCGAGCGACGTCATTCTACGGGCTCCAGGTTCCGCGTCTGCGTCGCGGCGTGATCGAGAAGCTGCCGATGAATCTGACCGACGGCGGATCCCTGGCAATCGTTCTCCTGTTGAAATTTCTCCTTTTCAGTTACCGTCGCGGCGATTTTACGCTTCCGGATCCGTCGCGGATCCCGGCCTATCCGGACGTCGAGGCCTATTGGAACGGACCCGCCGCAGGAACCGACATTTCCGAAGAGGAAGTCGTCATTCTGGCCGTCGTGAGGCCTCTCGTCGAGCTCTTGGTGCCCGAAGAAAAGCGGGCTCCGTTCGAAAAGATTTTCGGGCCGATCCCCGGAAGCGAAGGCCGACCGGAGATGCGTGCCATCAAATCCGGCGCAGCCGCACCGGGCGCTGTGCTGCGTCTCGAGGACGTTGATTTGTCGCTCAAGGATATTTTTGACCGGCAACTTTGGGGAAGACGAATCGGGCAAATCATTTTGGTCGCGGACAACACGGGAACTCTAACGCCAGGGTATGACAAGCGCCTGAGCGATACGATCCGTGAGCACCTGATTGATTTCGTTAGCAATCCGGGCGACCACCTCCTGATCGATTCGGGGGATCCCATCGACAATCTCCAGCATTTTGTCTATCAACCGTTGCTCGAAGAGCTAGAAGAGCGTTACGGCGCTTCCGGTGAACCGCTGGGCCGATTTCATTTTGTCGCAGACAGCGGAACCAAGCGGCGAGGTTTTGGGCCGGAGGCCTATGACCGGCCCGCAAAGCCCTGGAGGATTGACCGGCAGTTCCGCTATGTGAGGTTTCTTGCCGCCCAATTTTATGACGAATTCTTGAAACGGCCGGGACATTTTTTTGCGGCTTTGAAAGGGGTGAGCCAAAAACGCCTCGCCTCAATTCGGGATAAGCATTTGCGGGATCTCGACCGGCTGGGGGCAAAAGACTTCTGGCTCAAGCAGCTCGAGACGGCGCGAAAAACAAATCGCGCCTATCATTTTCACCTGCTTCCCGCGGATCTGGAAGAGCGGCTGGCCGGAATATATGTCTACGAGGTCGGCGCCAAAGTAACGCTCGGGACCGCTTCGGGCGGAAGGACAGCATTCCCCGCCTGGTTTACGGAGCCGATTTACCGGAAATTTTCCAGGCGCTTCGGACCCAGCCGGGAAAGCTTCTACACCGTTTCGGGCGACGGTTATATCGACCTTGCCGCCGATTCCAAACAAAGCGGCGCTCAAAAGACTTTGGAGGAGGCCGTTTATCCCGCCCTCGATCCTGAGAAAATCACCGTCGTGTTCGTCCTGGGGGATAACTCCAACGACATTCCGATGTTTGACATCAAGTTGCCGCGCGGCCTCCGGAATGCGGTGGTCATTCCCGTCTTCCTGAATCACGCGCAGGAGTTTGCGGGCGATCTGGCCAAGAGGGACGCGTTCCTTCCGGCCAAGCGTAGTGACACGGATGCCCTCGACGGAACGGTCCAGTTCCTTGATTTTCTCGGAGGAATCCGCGGTCAAAGAATCAGAGACATTCCGCCGCTCAAGGCCAAACGGTGGGTCCGACTCGAGATGCGCGCCGAAACAGAGTTTCCAGAGACTCCGTTGGTGGGGCGCGGCCGGGCGGAAGCGCGCGGGGACCAGACGTTGAAGTACATGATGGACGTTCAAAAACCGAAAAAATTTACGCGTATCGTTCAGGAGATGATGGAAGAGCACGGCCCGATTGATGTGGTGGTGCTGGAGCGGTTGGACGGAGATAAGACTGAAACCATTGACCTGAGCTCTCGCCCGCCTGAAAGAAGAAAGAACGTGACGTCCTGGTTCCAGGGCTACCCCGTGAATCCTTACCAAGTCCTGATCGAGCAGCCCGATGCGACTCTTTCGCTCCACTTGCTTCGAAGGAGCCCTGCGGAAGCGGGGATTGCACCCTACAACGTCTTGATCGTAGAACGAGTGCGCTCGGAAATGCGAACGGAAACATCGGCCGCAAAACCGAATGAATTACAAACGGCGGTTCAAACGCTTCGGGAAGAAATCTCTCTCAAAGATTACGCCGGGTTATTGGATACCCTTGTGGATGCATCGCCGGCGTCACCCTCGGAGGTGATAGGGCGGATCAAGGTCCTCAATCAGATCCTTGGCCGGCTGAGGCCGGACTCCTGGGCGCCGGATGATCCGCAAAAGGAAAAGTTACGTCAAGCGGTTTGGTGGTTGCGCAAAATCCGTGACCAACTCTATGGCACGAAGCCTTATTTGCAGGAGTTCATCGGGATTGCCCGATGGCGCCGTGCCACGACACCGCATCTGGCGGCCGCCTTTGAACGATGGATCGAGAACGTGCGCAGTCTTGTCCCGGAAGACAGGCCGGCGGAGGCTTATGATCACCCTGTGGCCAAGATCCGTGTGGGATGGTCCACTCTGAAAAACAAGTATTTTGGGAAAAAACCCATCCTCGAGCTTCATCCGGCCGAGTATCGAAGATTGATGTATGGGTTCTTTGAGGAACTGCAGAAGATAGATCTTTTTTCGGCCGCCCGTCCGGTTCCCGATATCCGCTCGAAAACAAATAGGATTGCCGGGAAATGGTTGAAGGTTGTACCGCTCTCGAAAGAGCTGTTCCTCGAACATGCCGAGGAGTTTCTAGAGCTTTTCAGACTCATGAATGCCGATGCGCCTTTTACTCTGGAATATGTCCGCGGGATTATCGATAACCCGGAACGCTACGATCCAAGTCTGAGTTTTGCCCTCTTGGATGAGGGCGGCCGTCCTGTTGCGTTGGCGACGGTTCATGACGAGCTCCATGCGCCGGCGGAAGCCCCAAAAGGGATCTATTTGAGAGTTTTTTCCGCGGATCGATCGCTTCACGGTAGCGGGGCTGCTCACTGGCTCTTGTATCAGACCTTTGTGCACGCCGCCCAAAGAGGGAACCTCCGGGCACGCTGGAGGGCCAATGCCAAGAGCGAGCGGGTTCTCGCATTCTACGAAAAAATCGGCGCAATCAAAGGGGAGTTGATTCGTCCCAAGCCGGGTGCTGCCATTGCAGGTGTCGCGCATTATCCCTTTGAAGCGGCATTGAGCAATGCGCTTACCGGCCTCGAACGCGATTTTCTTCGAAAAACACGCTCGGAAGCCCGTTCGCTGACCGATTATGCTGCCCACCTGCTTGCGATTGCCAGATTGGTTTCGAACCACTCGGGCCGGCCGAACGAGGAACCGCCCTTCTTTTACCGCAAATACCGGCGACAGGGATTTGATCCCCTGATTGCGGCAATGCTCACCGTGATCGAATACCTGCCGCGAACAGAAGATACTCTTTTGCGTCCCGCCCGGCTGTTCCGGCGGCTGGCCGCTGATTTTGGGGACGCCGTTTCGGCGGGGGTTTTGGCGATCGCAAAATCTGTGCCCCAAAAAATTGTAAAACTTGCCGGATATCATCATTCCCTGGAAGAAACCTATCGGAGATATCTCGGATACGGCATCGCGCCGCTCTCTGCGGCCATCCTTGTCCTTGCCGCGATTGCCAAACAATATCCAATAGAACTGATTCGGGAAATCGGCAATAAAGCGGAATATGCGCGCTTTTTAGCGGAACCTCCGGATGTCTATCGGTATTTTCGCGAGAAATACGGTCCGGATAGTTCGGCGATTTTGGCTCTTTTGATGTTTTTGCCGCAATCGGCCCTGCCCCGCAAGGGCAATCAGCTGACCGACAGCTATGATTTTTTCAGATCGCAGGTGGGTTCTCCTCGGCTTGCGGCGCTCGGAGTTCTGGTCAGGTCCCTGTTTCACGGTGCGTTGGCCTCCAACAGCACGGCGCTAGAAATGATTGAAAGTTACAAGCGAACGGTGGAGGAGATCGAGGCGGAGCTTGCAGCCCATGAAACGACGGCCGATGAGCGCGCCGCAATCGAGCGCTCGGACGAAATTCTGCCGAGCGATCTGCGGATAGAGCCGAAGGCTCACGATGCAGACGATGAGGACGAATTTAAGTTGCAGGCGCCGGCTGAAATCAAACAGCTCGGTCTTGACGATTACCCGGCCGACGACGAACGCTCGGAAATGCGCGAGAATCTACTCCCCGAAGATTTAGAGAAGCTCAGCCGAGGGAGGAATGAACGGGAACGGGCTTTGATCCTGCAGTCGATGGAAATAGTCCGGGGGCTGACTCAAAAGACCCGAGTTGCGTTTGTGATGTCCATGTACGATGAGGAAAAGCGGCTTGGCCCCGAAGGGGAGGATGCTCTTAGAAAGAAGATCCGCCAGCTTCTGGCGCTTGAGCGCATCAATCCTAAAAACTTCGATTGGCGGCTCATGGTGATTGACGACAACTCCAAAGGGAACTCAAAGGCCAAAGTTGAAGAGCTTCTCAAAACGATCAAGGAGGAGTTCGGGACTGAAGTGGCCGGGAAAATTATTTTCGGGACGACGGTGGAGCAGGCCGAAAAGGATGCCGGGGGCCGCAAAGGCGGTTCAGTGGTGCGGGGGATGAAAGAAATCCTGGCGATGGAGAAAGAATGGAAAGCAGATTTTATTGGCTACACGGATGTGGATGTTTCGACGGACCTGATGCTGACCGGTCTTTTGCTCGAGTCCCTTGTGACAGGAGAGGCCGGCGTCGCCATCGGCTCCCGGTTCGTCAAAGGCGGTTACTCGGGCCATCCGCCTATGACAGGGACTTTTCCGGAGCAGATGCAAAAGCGTTTCAATCGAATGATCGGAAACCTTTCAAGCCGGACTTATGTTCAGCTTGTTCATCTTATCCTGCCGAAGCTGCGCGGCATCCACGATACCCAAAGAGGCTTCAAGCTCTTTAGCCGCGAGGTGCTCGGCGACATCCTGGATTCCGCTCATGACATCACCTTTGCCTTTGATACAGAGCTCCTGCTCCTTGCGATTCTTGCCGGTTACCGGGTGAGCGAAAAGCCGATCGCCTGGATCGATTCCGAGGAAGAAACGAAGGTGAAACTCGGCAGCGATGCGCGCGCAATGGTCAAAAGGGTGTGGGCTCAGCGCGAGCATGTGCGGACTTATAAGCGCCCGGTACGTTCAGAACTGCGAACCCCGGAGGAAATCATCCGGGAGGCTATCGATAGCGGCCTGCTTAAAGTTCGGCTCTGGCCTTCTGCGGAGGAGCCATCGGTTGCAAAAGTTCAGCAGGAAGAAGTCCGCAGGCGGCGCGAAAAGAGCGAGAAGGAGCCGGAGAGGCTGGAGGCGGTTCGCGAATATGTTCTCGGTTTTAAGGGCAGGTTCGAGGCGATCCGGCAAGCCCTGGGATATGATCCTGCCTCCGGGGATTTGCCGGCGCTTTCCGGCGAGCAGGAAGATGCTGTGCGGTTCTGGTGGCATCGTGATTATGAAATGATGGAGAAATATCTGCAAAGGTCTTTCGATCGGATTCAGCAAAGCGACCATCCGCTGACTCCCGAAGAACTCGATCAATTGGCAG
Organism: Candidatus Omnitrophota bacterium; assembly: GCA_041666865.1. Lineage (GTDB taxonomy): Bacteria > Omnitrophota > Omnitrophia > Omnitrophales > Aquincolibacteriaceae > JBAYGD01. The sequence continues at coordinate 7,534 of JBAYGD010000021.1, forward strand.
AGGCTCTGATCCAGTCCTACGAATGGAGTTCCGGCATTGCCGCATTCCTTGAACCGAGTCAGCCCTTGACGGAGGCCGGGCCGCACGACGATCAGTTCAGCCAACTGGCCGCAGCCATCACGGCGGGCATTTTCTCCTTGCGAAATGTCATCCCTCAAGCCGTGCTGCACATTCTTGCGATCCTCAAAACCGAAAAGGCCAGGTCCTATATGATCGAATCGTTAAAAAAAGATCGCTGGCCGGTAGGCAGCAGAGCCCGCAGCTATGTGACGCGCCATTCCGCGGCCGCTTTTCCGGGAGATCCGGAATTGATAGGATTGATGGTAGAAGAAGTCCGCCGTGCTCCCGAAGCCAGGTTCATCGATTACACCCTTCAGCCTTTGTATGACCAGTGGCAAGCGCCCGGGATGCTGGAGTTCCTCTTGGATCAGATCCAGCGTCATTTTGTTTCTTCCGACGAATTATTGGATTACCTGACTTTTGCGGTTCCGCTCGAGAAGATTCCGGAATGGTTAAGAACAAGAATTCGGGCGTATGCGTCGGAAGAAGTTTCCCTGGGCGACGCCTACCGGGAGCTTACCGGCATTTCAGAGGAATTCGCCCAGAAATCCTTTCGCAGACGCATGCAAATATTCGAAAAAAGGCTGCGCCCGCGTGAAAACCGGCCGGGTGCGTTTGAATATTCTCACGGGCATTTTATCGTGCATCCGGTACGCACTTGGGTGGAATATGACGAGGTCATTGACTGGCTCAGCGGCTATAGCCAGCCGCCCAGCCCTTGGGAAGACGTTTTCTTCGGTGTGTTTGACCGGACGAGCGGCAGGCCTGTGGGTGGATTTGTGATGATGCTCGAGCGTGACGGGTCCGAAGATTCCGAGGATCTTTCACTCCGGCTTGTGAGCTCCGGCATTTCCGAACGGTTGAGCGGGCCATTGCGAAAGCAGGTGCTGGAAGCCCTGCTTGCCGGCGCGGTTCTTGCGGCCCGTTCCAAACATCCGGATCTTCCTCTGACCTATTCAGAGAGCTTGAGCATGTATGTGACAGCAGATCTCAAGCTGAATCTTGCCGGTCTTGAAATGAAAAAGTTTGTCACGCGAAATGAAATGCGCACGACGGAAGGTCGCAAACGGCCGTACAAGGATGCCGCGGCATTCAAAGCCCGGCTTGAAGAAATCATGGCGCCGCTTGAGCAGGAAAAGAAATGGATCGAGACGGAGGAACTCGCGGCGAAGATGGGGTACTCGGGGAAGGGGGCAGGGCAGAAGTTTTTGGCCCAAGCCCGAACGTATGGGGTCACGGCCGTCGATTTATTGATGAGGCGCGTCAAAATTTTTGGGCCGATGAAAAGCCTCACACGGAAGGATCGGGTGGTGCAGAAAAAAGTTCAACTCATGTGGGCCATCCGCGAAACTGAAAAGACGGTCGGGCGGAGCGATCCGAAAGCTTTTGTTGCCCGGATTGCGACGCTTTGCGGTTTTAAAGAGGTCCGGAATTATTTGGTCCAATTGAGAAGGCTCGGGATTGATCCCACGGCGGAGCCCTTCAGGCTGCCCAAGCCGGGGCATTTTAAGACCGAAGATCGCCTATGGCTCGAGCAGAATCTCCCAGCCGATCCGGATGAAAAAATCCGGTGGGCTTCGACCGTTCTCGCGTTGACCGATCTCGGCATGGTTCCGCGTGCCGCGGCGTATGCTCTCATCCAGGCTGTTCGGACAGGGAAAAGCCAGCACGACGATCTCGATCAGTCCGTCGCTCTCGACCTCGGAATTTCCCCGGTGACCGTCCAGGCTCATCTCATGGGCCATGACGTCCCCTCGACCCGGGACCGTACGCCCAATATCGTCGATTATCTGGTTCGCGCCGCCAATAAAAAATTGGATCTTGAGGATCAAGTCCTCGACAAGACGGTGAGAGGAATCGCCATCCTCCCGATTCGCGACCGGTACCTGTTTCCGTTCTGGCTCGAAACCCTGGTTGAGAGGGATTCGGCGCGCGAGGAGCTGACGGATCTTGTGACACAACTTGCCGAGCGCTTGACGGACGAGGAGATCACCGACGATGAACGGGCCGTGATCCGGGGGTGGCTGAGGCGGCGGGCCCAATACGCGGAGGTTGGCGCGGCATTTAAGCAGAGAAAAAATGCGGGAGAAATCAAGGCGATGCTGTTCGGGACGGGCCGTGAGACTCCCGGAATTTATGCGCGTCTCGAAAGCGCCCTCGAGAGGCATGCCGACCTTGCGGCCCGCTTCGAGGCTCTTGCTTCGAGGGAAGACGCCGATTTGCAGCATTTCCCTCGTGAATTCTTCCTTTGGCTGGCGTCGAAAAAGTTGCTTGCGACCGACGAGAGAGAAGCCCGTCGGCTGGCGGAGCTTTTGGTTTGTGACGTATCGCGCGTGAGCGAGCTTCGCGGACTTTCGTTCTCGGAGCGGCAGAAAATCGCGGAAGGCTATTTCGAAGGCAGGGACGTAAAGGAAATCGCCGCCGTCATGGATCTTCGTGCAAGGCCGGAATTCGAGAAGGTCAAAGACATCGAGCAACTTCTCGGTAAATGGCTCTGGGGGATTGTTCCGGAACGCCGCAGAAGAAAAGGCGCTGTTAGCCTTTTGCGCAAGGCACTCCAACCTCTTGGACCCATCCAAGCTTTGCGGCGCCAAGACCTTGCCTTCGACGGGCGAGCCGGGGCCTTGCTGGGTTCGAAGGCAAAAAGCGACGATGTCCTGGAGGCGATCCGGGATGCCGAAAAGAAACGCGGCAAGACGGCAATCTTTTTTGCGAGGGCATTTCAAAGTGTCCGGCGCGAGGTCGCTGATGTCAGGGCCCGCCGATTCGTGCGTGGGGTTTTTTCTGAAGTTCTGAGCGCCTTATTGTCCGCAAGAGATTCCCGGGTGGACTCCCCGGAGGTCTTACACGCTTTCCTGGCCGGAATCGGCAAACAAACGAAAGTCACCGGAAAACAGGCTGTGCTCGAATCGGCGCTCAGGGGATTATGGAAGGCCCTCCTGGAAACGGGTTTTGAGATGCGAAAACGGATTCCGCGAGAACAAGCGGCGTCCCTCGTGTCCAAGGTCATGAATGCTTATGCGGACCGGGCCGGTCAAGGCGGAGTCGATTTTGACGCGCTTGCCGGGAGCCCACGCATGGCGCAGCATATGATGCGGGCTCTGGCGGGAGCTGTCCAAGCGCGCCCCAAAAACCTTTATTACCAAAGATTCTACAACCAAGTGCTCGAGCAGGTCTACCGGCCCATCCGGGTGCTTCCGGATTCGCAGGCCGCGCGGATTAAGAAACGGGGCCGGCGGCCTTCGCTCCATATTGTTCCCGAATCGCGAAAATTCGACCTGCCCTTTGTGACCGGTCTTTTGGCTGATGAAGCCAGGCGGCTCATTCAACAGGGCCGGCTGATGGAGCTGATCCTCGGAACCTCCGGCAGACCGGGAAGCTGGCCGGAACACAAGATCCGGATGCACATTTATAAACGCTACCGTTTTATGTTAAAAAATTTCCAATTTCCTGACGGCACCGTGCATGTCTATTCGAAGAACCCGAACGGGCTCGATATTGACGATGTCATGGAGGCGGTCTTGGATGTGTTGCGCAAAGCGGCCTATGATTATGATCCGCGGGACTATTTCAGCTATCCGCTTGTGCCTATCAGCGACGAGGGCCAAAGACAGCGCTTGCTCGAGAAACTTCAGGAGCACAATCGGCGGGCGACCGAAGAACTTTCCGCGTTGAGCCAAAGGTTGGCGGAGGCGCCCGGAGACGAAAAGGCACGTTTGGCTATGGAAGTCACAAAGAAAACGAGCGAGCGCGATTATGTCTTTACGGTGATGGAGGCCCACTTGGCCGTCGAGACCGGACGGTCCGAGGAAGCCCTGAAGAAGTTTGATGTGGCGAATACTATGCAGCGTATTCATGAACAGCGGACTCTTGCGGCGATGACGCTCGTGTATCTACGGCACCGTCTTTTGTCGATGTGGAAGCGTCACCAGGCCGGCCTGAAAGCCGAGGCCGGAACGGTGTCGATGGAGCGAAAGTTAGCGGGGAAGGACAACGAAGAGGGGGCAACGCTGGGCGAGACCCTCCCCGATCAAGAGGCTGACCCTGCCGATAGGATTCTTTCTCTCGGAGAGGCGCGGTTGCGGCATGTGGTCCTTCCCGCCATCGAATCGTTCCCGGACGAGCGCGTCAGGGCGATCCTGAAGCTTCGGCTGGGTCTCGATCCGGACTCAGAGGCGCTGGATTTTCAGCTCGCTTTTCAGGACATCGCGAATATCCTTGCCTTCCGGGGCCTTACGATCACGAGCGACCGCCGGGGCCGCGTGGAGTCCCCCCAAAACATCCATCGGATTTACAGGGAAAACATCGGAAAGCTCAAACGTCTCGTGGATTGGAAGCTTATGGGGAGGGAGCGCAGCGAATGGACCCACTTCATCGAGAACTTGACGGAGAGCCAGGACGTATGGCCGTCGGATATGCGCATTTATGTCGCGCCGGGAAGCGCCGAAATTCCGGTCGGGGCCTCGATTACGTTGCGGGGGCTCGTGGAAAATTATGCGGACAAGTTTCTGTCGGTGGGAATGAGCGAAGTGAAACGCGACGAGTTGAGCTTGGAGCAGGTGCGCAAGTTGCCCTTTGACAGTACCCGGCGCCGGTATTATCCGTATGAACTGACCTTGAAAGTGCGCGAAGGCGGAAAAGTCGTGGCCCAATACCAAGTCCGCATTCAGAGGAACCTCGAGTCCGGCCGGATGGAGCAGACGAGCTCTGAAAAAATCTTCGACGCCGCGGAAGAGGCGGATCGGCTGCTTGGTGCCAAGAGCCCAGGGACTGCCGCGGGGGTTCCGGGTTTCGATAGAATTTCCGAATATTTTAGGCGGCGGGAAAAACCTGTGACCGTTGTGGTGCCCCTTGCCGACAGCGAAAGTGTCCTGACGGCGCTCAACGCCATCGCGATCGAGCGGCCGGGAAAATTCAAGGCGATTCTCGTCGGAGATGAGGCCCAGATACGGCGCCTCATCGACGAAAACCGGCTCGATGCTTTGATGAGGAGGCCGTCTCCTGTGGAAATCGTGGATGCCCGGGATGAAGACGAGGCCTATCAGAAGGCTTTCGAGCGCATACGCGAGGGCGGCATCGACCTGATGATCAAAGGAAAGGGGACGACGGGGGCTCTGCTTGGCGCCGCCCTGAAACCCAAAGCGGGAGAGGGTTTGAAGGGACTCATTTCTAATGATTCCGTCCATCAACGCGTTCTATGGCGCAACGACGCGTCGGATTGGATCGTCTTGACGGACGGGGGAATCAATATCAAAGCGCAGGGAAAACGGCCGGCCATGGCAAGAGAGCTGGTTCGGAGCCTGAACACCTTGGGGAGGAAAGATCCGCTGATTGCCGAGGTGGACGGCTCGCAACACGATATCGACGTTGCCGAACTCTTCAAGGCCGCCGGCATCATTTTCAATTCGATTGATGCTGCCAATATGATTTACAAGGCTCTTGCGATGGACCTGCCTTGGAAACTTATTTTTAAAGAGCGGATCCCTCTGGATGGCGGAGGGACTCTGTTTGTCTTCAAACGAGAAAGCAAAGACGGCCAAGCGATGAACGATTTGATGATTGCCGTGCCCCCTCCCGGCGCCGGCCTCAAGGAGAAGGAGAAAACTCTGGAGCAGGCCCTTGCGGTTGCCAAAAAAGAAGGCACCGGCCTTCAAAAAGTTGCGCTGTTAAACTTCTCGGAAGAAGCGAAACGATTCGAGAAGGTCCCGTCCATCCAAGACAGTAATGGCCTCGTCTCGCATTTTGCAGGCAATCCCGATTGCGTGGTGGAGGGTCCGATGGATTTGTACATCGGTCTTGACCGGCATGCTGCGGACATCAAAGGCTTTATGGCGGGCCCCGACGGCACGAGCCAGAGCCGGGTATCCGGACAGCCCGACATTCTCATGACGCCGGATTCCGCCGGACAGATCTTGGCCTGGGTTTACGCCCATTGGACGGAATTGGCGCTGCCGTGGCAGGCGGCCGATTATTCCGATCCTCTTATTTTTTCTCGGGCTGATGAGCCCGGTTTTAAGAAGGATTCCATTCATACTGCGATTTTCATGCGCGATCATCAAGGGGAACCTGGCAAGGATGGCGTTCCCCTCACCGGCGATTCTTCGCGTCCCGAAATTCGAAACCAGATGCCGAAAGCTTTAGCGGTCGATGAGCTTGCGCTGAGCCGTGAAATCAGAGATTTGATCGTTCTCAGGCTCTCGGACCCGGCGGCGGAGCCGGAGGGGGACGCGAGGTCGGCCATCGACCATTTGAACGCGATTGCGCCCGAATACCTGACGGAATATTTCAGGAAACGGGCCGAGCTGAAACAAATGACGCTGGCCGGATACCGGGATTGGCTGACCAAGCCGCTGCCTGTCGAGGATATCCGTGAGCTTGCGAGAGCGTTCTCCGGAATGGCCTCCCGTGCGACTCTCAACTATTCGACGCGCAGTGTGGTGTCGAATCGGCCGGTGCAGGAACAGATGAAAGCGCTTGTCTTGAAACATCTCAAGACCGAGCGATCGGTGCGAGGGCCCATGGTTTTTCGCTTTACGGGTCTCGGCAACTTGCGCGAATTTAAACAAATTCTGAGGGTGCTTAGGAAGGCGCTTGTCGAAGTTTTGAGTCCGGGGGAGGAGCAGGCGCTCTTACGCGTTAACGGCATTACGGATATTGACGGATTGGCGCGTTCCCTGGATTTGGATTTCCGCTTTTATGATTTGCGGGGACATATTTTGTCGCAAGTGCCGGAAGCGGTCCGGAAGGCCGGGGAAACTTACGAGTGGTTTCGTCCCAGGGTTCGCATCGCTTTCTTCAACGCGACGGATTCCTTTGCCGGGTCGGATTGGGAGCCCTCTTCGACGGCCCTGGTGGTTTCTCGGAATATCTTCGGAAGATCGATCCTCCCGGCCGGCAGGGCTTACCTCGGAAATGTGAGCCGCTCGCTCGAAGAAGGCGGAATTTTTATTTCGAACCTGACGGATGCCGTGCAAATCGCCGCTCGCCGGGGGCATGAGGGCGACCCGGAGTTGACGGAGTTGGAGCCCGTCTATCTGTCCTTTGCCGATGAGCGCCGGACCAAGAGGGAATTTGACGAATATTTCGGGGTGTTCCGCCGCGTTCCGGGGGGAATGATCCCGGGCGAAATCGGCAACTTCTCGCAGGAACGTGTTGTGCAAATTCCGGCGGGGATCCGGCTTTCGGATCCGGCGGCCTTTGAAACGGTCGAGCACGGCGTTTTGCGGGAAGGATACCGGATCCTCGAGGAGTTTCATGCCAAAGGGTATTTGACCCGTTTTCTGGAAGCAACAGGCAAAAGACCCGATCATGCGCTGCAGTGCTTTTTGCGTTCCGCCGTGGCCAATGCGCTCGAAAGTATCGAGCAAGCGAGAATCGTCGGGGCGAAGGATTCCTCCGGAGAAATCGTTTTGCGTGGGGAGGCCCTCGACGGAGTGTTCCGTTTTCAGGTTGCGGATAACGGCACGGGTTTCCGGAAAGAATTTCTGGATATTCCGGAGGAACCCAAATCGTCGAAGCGTGCGGCGCTCTTAGATTTCAAACATACCGGCGGCCGCCGCGACAGCCTGTGGCTCGCCCATTTTCACGCGGATCATATGCGCGGGCATTTACAGGTCAGGAATCGAAGCGGCCAGTCCGGAGCGGAAATCACATTCCTTCTTCCTTTTGGAGCATTGCTGGCCGAAGCCGGACGGGCGCAGCGCCTGGAATCTAGGACATTTGATCCGCTCCGCCCCGAGCAGCTCGATGCGTTGACGGACGAGCTTGAGCGTTCAGAAATCCGGGTGCCGGCAAATCCGCAACGCTCCCCTGATGTTTTGGCGCAAACGCCGATTGAGGATCTGACTCAGCCGGCCGCGGTGATTTTGGATGCCGGGGAACTTGTTCAAATGAGTGAGGAGCAGCTTGACGGCCATCTCGATGAGATACTGGCTCTTGTCGAAAAACACAAGGCGTTTGATGTCTATATCGACCGCACGGATCGCTATCCGGTGGCGAATATCCGGATTCCGAAGTTGCAAAAGCTTCTGAACGAATTTCCGGTGCGGGTCCACGTGGGGATGTTTGACCGGACTAACCTGAGCAGAAAAAATATTCTCATCCACGCGTCCTTTTTTGCCGACGGCTCCACAGGCGAAGAGACACGCAAATCGATGGAGGCCCTCCAATCGAAGTTAGAACTCAAACAGGAGATTCTGCCTCTCGACTACCGCCGGGCCGGGGCCGTGCGGGCATTCCTAGGAATTGCGGAAATGCTGCAAGGCGCCGAATGGCTCAAGAAGACCGGTGAGGCCATTGCGGCCTTCGCCGTTTTCGGATCCCACGGGCGCTGGGAGGTCGACGGGACATTTCTGGATTCCGTGTGGGCGGACATGAAGAATAATTATGTAGTAGCGTGGTCGGCGTAATCACGCACGAGCCCGCAGGCGAGAGGTGATTACGTACCTATCCCGACCGGATAGGTACTGAGGCGCTGTAATTTCTTTCTGTTCGTTCTTTGGTAGATCTGCCATAATTCCCGCACGATGACTCCTGTTGAAATCATTCTTCTTTCCTTCGGTCTCGCCATGGACGCGCTCGCTGTGGCCATTGCGAGCGGTTTTCTCGTCCGGACCGCGCGTGTGCGCCATGCTCTCAAGATGGGCGCTGCCTTCGGCCTCTTCCAGATGCTCATGCCGCTTGCCGGTTGGCTGGCAGGCTCGGGCTTCCGGAGCGTCATTACTGCCTTCGATCACTGGATCGCCTTCGGGCTTCTTGTTGCCATCGGCCTCAAAATGATCCTCGAAAGCGCTCATAGCCCCGAAGAAGAAATGCGCAGCAATCCCTTCGATTTCTGGCCGTTGATCGGACTTTCGGTCGCTACCAGCATCGATGCCTTGGCCGCGGGTATCAGTTTTGCTTTCCTGAAGATGGACATCACGCTTCCCGTGCTATCGATCGGTTTTGTGACCTTCTGTCTTTCGACGGCCGGAGTCTTTGCAGGTAAAAAGTTCGGGCACTTTCTCGAAAATAAAGTTAGAATCCTGGGCGGCTTGGTTCTGATTGCCATCGGCGCCAAAATCCTGTGGGAACATTTGCGGTAGCATCCTAAGGAGATAGGTCAAGAAATGGGGGAGAATATGAGGAAAATGTGCAGGGTCTTCAAAATGACGGGGATTCTATTCTTCTTTCTATACGTCCTGTCTTCCAAGGGCTTCGCATCGAATACGATTCCCGAGGACAATCTCAAGTATCCCGTGCTGGTGTCTTTTCCGAACGGCGAGGCGGCCAGCGGATTTTTTATTTTCAAGCCCGGACAAGGCCTTTATTTCGTGACGGCCAAACATGTTTTCTTCACGGAAAATATGGAAGCCCTCAAAAACGACAGGGCTCTTTTGACGGCCTATACAAAGGCCCCCGGCTTCGACGATCAGGTTAAAATCGAGCTCAACCTTGCCGAGCTCACGCGGAATCAATCGATCCGGTATTCGGGAAGCCAAGACGTCGTCGCGATCAAAATGGCCGGCCTGGCCGAAGGAAGCGAGACTTCGTTTCTCCCGGGCGTGACGATTCGCCGGGGTTCCGCGAAGGGGGCAAGCGTCGTGGCGGTCAACGCCGCTGCGGCCGTCAAACTCTATGGGGATGTGTCGATCGCCGACGAGATCTATATTTTCGGCTACCCGGTGTCGCTCGGGATCGAAAATTTTCCTCAAGTCGATTACGAAAGGCCACTCTTGCGCAAGGGCGTTATCGCGGGCAAGAACGAAAAACTTGGAACAATGATCCTCGATTGCGCGATGTATTACGGCAATAGCGGCGGCCCGATCGTGCAGGTCGAAGCCGTAGGGCCTGGAAGCTACGAGTACAGGGTCATAGGCCTTGTGAGTGAGTTCATCCCCTTTCAGGAGAAGTGGCTCAATCTCCAATATAAGTATGCGAACACGAACATCCAGAATACCGGTTACTCGGTGGCCGTCCCGATCGACGCTGTCCTGGATATCCTCAACTCAGAAAAGGAGTGACATGGACTCGTTATTTCAGCTGCAGGATTTGATTCGCTGGGGCGGCTATTTGGTCCTGATCGTGATCGTGTTTTCGGAAACGGGGCTTCTGATTGGATTTTTCCTGCCCGGGGATTCGCTCCTTGTGACGGCGGGGCTGGTCGCCGCGATGGACCACTCGCTGAGCGTCGGCACGCTGATCCTTTCGCTTTCGGCGGCGGCGATCCTTGGGGACGCGACCGGCTATGCCATTGGTTATTTCGCCGGTCCCAGGCTCTTCAAGAAAGAAGATTCGTTTTTTTTCCGGAAAAGCCATGTGGAGCGTACGCACAAATTTTATGAAAAGTACGGGAACAAGACGATCGTGATCGCGCGTTTTGTTCCGATCGTCCGGACGTTTGCCCCGACACTGGCGGGAGTCGGAAAAATGGGGTACCGGCGTTTTGCGCTCTACAACATTGTTGGTGGGATCGGCTGGGTTTCCAGCATGGTGCTCATCGGTTATTATTTGGCGAACAGCATCCCGAACATCGAAAAAAAGATCCACTGGGTCGTCCTGGCGGTGATCTTTCTTTCAATCCTCCCGATCCTCAAAGAAATTTATTCCTCCCGCAAAGAGGCCAAGAAGAAGGTTGCTTAGCCGTCGGCGAAGCTGTTATAATCAAAACAAGTTTCACTACTGATCTTTGAATTTGACACGGGTGAAGGGAAGAGAGCCTGGGAAAAAGAACCCAGGACTCCGCGGTGCCGCCGCTGTCGGCAGGATCGAACGTAGAATGCCACTGCCTCTTGATCGAGGTGGGAAGGCCTACTAGTAGAACATGAGTTGAATGCCTGCCTGAGCCAGAAGACCTGCCTGTGACCAGCCATTTGTCGAGCTTCCGTGCAGAAGCGGGAAATTCCGGGGTTATACTCTCCCTTTTTTTCTCCTCTTTGCCGGAGGACGATAGAAAGGGTTTTTTTATGTGCGGGAACGAGCTATTCCCCAGAAAAGTAGGACCCATTGTTTTTGTTTTGTTCGTGTTGCAGTGGTTCCATCCGCCGGTTTTTGCCGAACAACCTACCGCGCCCCAATCTGAAGACAGCCGGAATTTATTCCGTCGATGGGGGATTGTCGATATCCTGAAGAATCAGCCGCCGCCCGAAACCGAAACCGTGGCCCCCGTCACGGTCGTGGGTTCCAGGCTTCCCTTGTTCAAGGTGCCTTTTGCGGACGTTCCCGCCAACGTGAGCTACATCCCCGCGAATGTGACCGAAAAGGATCAGCAGGACATCCGCGCTCCGGAGCCTGCCACTTTTCAGGAATCGATTCGCGACACCGAAGGCGCGATTTTCTACGACCAGGTCGGTAACGGGGTCGATACGGTGTTTGGGCTTCGGGGGTTCGCGGACTCGAGTTCGGTCGTCACGCTCCTCGACGGGGTTCGGGTCAACGAGGTCGACGGCAACGGGATGGTTTATCCTTTGATCAACGTCGAAGACCTGGAGTCGATCCAGATCGACCGCGGCTCGGCCTCTCCGATCGTCGGGAGCGGGGCCTTTGCCGGCGTGGTCCATTTGACGACTCGCCGGGCCAGCCCCAAGCCCGTGAGCCTCTTCGGCAATTTGGAGTTTTCCAGTTTTCACGGAATCCGCTTCAACCAGGGCTTCAGCGGGACGGTTCACGACCGGTGGACGCCGGTCGGGGGAAAGCTGACGTATTTTTTCAGCGGCGGCCGGAACGTCAACGAGGGATTCCGTAACAACGGGGAATTCCGAATCACCTCTTTCAATCTGAAAACGGCCTATGAGCTCCCCGATGGCCAGGGCCGCCTGCACTTCGGATGGAAGCACACCTCCGACGCGGTCTCGAACCCCGGGGAGCTCACGTTTCAACAGTATCAGGACGATGTCCGGCGCACCCTCAAGGACAAAGACGGCCGCGGCTACCGCAACAACATTATCTATTTCGGGGCGGACAAAAATTTCTGGGACAACCGGATCGCGGCTTCGATCCTGACATCCTGGCGGTATAACACGTCTCACTTTTTTACGACGTCGGCCACATTCCCGGACTGGACCTACGGCTTTGACCCGAATACCGACCGCGTGGATACGAAATCCCGGGCCACGGACTTGATCTGGCAGGTCGGATACCAGGATGAATGGACGAGCTGGCTCGGGAACCAGTCGACGATCGGCATGGAGTTCCGCGATGCTTCGCAGTACGACACTCAGGAGTACGCGTTTCAAGGGATCGCCGATCCTTCTCTGCCGAGGAAGACCGACCGGAGCGCCACGCCGCAGAGCACGGCCCTTTTTTGGCGGGAATCCTTCAAGCTCCTGGATCAAGTGATCGTCCACGGCGGGATGCGCCATGATTTTTATTGGCTCAATACGGAGGATAAGCTGACTCCGACAGACAGTTTGAGCCGGCGCTACAACGATTCGACCCTCTCCACGGGGATCACGTATCAGCCGGTGAAGTGGGCGGACCTTTTCGGGAATTATTCGCAAGGCTTCCGCGTCCCGACCATTAGCGAGCTTGCGCCTTTTTCGGGGACCGTTTCGTCGAATCTCCAGCCTGTTCATAGCGACAGCTATGAGATCGGGACACGTCTTCGGATGAAAGACAAGGCGGCCTTCAAGTTCAGTTATTTCCTGATCGACATGGAGGACGAAATCGCGTGGGACAGCAGTTCGGTGACGGCGGCTTCGCCTTTCGGGCAAAATATCAATATCTCGGAAAGCCGCCGGACGGGGACCGAGACCCGCGTGGACGTCAAGCCGCTCAAGGAGCTTTCCTTCTACGGGTCCCACACGCTTACCGAGGCTTGGGTCCGAAAGTCGGACAACGACGGGAGCCTCGTGAACGGCCGAGCGCTCGGGCTTGTGCCGGAAAACCGGTTTACCGTGGGAGGCACGGCCCGGCCGTTCGAGAGCTTCGGGGAGCCCTACAAGGGTTTCAGGGCTTCGATGCTGGGGGTTTTTACCGGGCGGCAGCATCCCCAAAGCTATGAGTCGACCGCGCAGGCCACTTTGGACGCGACGGGCGGCGCCGGGCACCGGATCAAAAGTTATTCGGTTTGGGATTTCATCCTGGCGTACGACTGGCGGGGCTATGAGGTTTATTTCAAGGTGAACAATATTTTCGATGAAAAATATTATTCGCGCTCCGTGAGCGCGACGTCCTGGGGAACGGCGATTGCGCCTGCCGGGACTTACAACTTCGTTAATCCGGGGGCGCCCCGGGAATACGTGTGGGGGATGCGATGGGAAATGTAAAAAGCGGGATCGCGTTGCTGGCGGGTCTTTTTTTGTTCGCGGGAACGGCGGCTGCCCAATCGGAGGCGCCGCTGCCGCGGCTCGAGGAGTTCCTTTTCAAAAAGCCGGTGCCCATGAGCTCCCAGAATAAGGCCCCGTATTATCCGCGGATCGCGCGCCAAAACGGGTATGAAGGGATCGTGTTTCTCAGACTCCTGGTGGATGAAAGAGGAGAGGTCGCCAACACGGAGCTTCTGCGCTCTTCCGGCCACAGGATTCTGGACCAGGAGGCCGTCAAGACAGTTCGCGCCTGGCGTTTCGTTCCGGCCGAGCAAATGGGAGAATGCGTCGCCAGCCACGCCGAAGTGCCTGTCGTGTTTCGCCTCGGTGACGGAGGGTCCGCTCCCGCTGAGGAAAGCTGAGGGCCGGAGACTTATGATTCCACGGTTCCTGTCTTTTTTGTCCGTTTTTCTTTTGTTTTCGCCCGCGGCTTATCCCGCGGAATCTCCGCGCCCCGAACGCATCGTTTCCATCAACCTTTGCGCCGACGAACTCCTGCTCCGTCTCGCCGATCCCTCGCAAATCGCGGGGGTGACGGCCTATCCGAAAACGGCGGACGCGGAGGCCGTTCTTGCGAAAGCCCCTGGGATCCGCAAGATCCGCGGCTCGACCGAGGAGGTGCTGGCCTTGAAGCCCGATTTGGTGCTGGCGGGCCGTTTTACCCATCAAGGGACGGTGCGGTTCCTCGAGAGGATGGGCATCCCGGTTCTCGCGGTGCCGGTTCCGAGGAGCTTCGAGGAAATCTATCAAAATTTGAAACTTGTCGCGGCGGCGGCCGGATATCCGTCGCGCGGCGAAGAGACGATTGGGCAAATGCGTTCAGCCCTTGCCGGTGCCGGGTGGGGTGCCGGGAATCCGCCGAAGGTTTTATTCCTGCAAAGCGAGGGGTACGTGCCGGGACGCGAGACGTTTGAAGACGACATCCTCCGGATCGCCGGGGCGGTCAATCTGGCCGATTCGATGGGCATCCGGGAGTACGGGAGGATGTCTTTGGAGGCCATCCTTTTCGGCAAACCTGACCTGCTGATTTTCACCGAAGACCAAAAAGACCGGGCCTCCGTGCGAGGAAGCATCCTTTCTCATCCCGCGATCCGAAAAGGGACGTTCTCCGCGAAGACGGTCGTGCTGCCCGCCTGCCTTTTGCATTGCGGCTCTCCGTCCTCGGTGGCGGCCGTCCGGCTGCTTCGCGAAAAAATGGAAGAAAAATAAGATGAAAAAAAACAGCGCTGTTCTTTATGCCGTTTTGCTTGCGGGTCTTGCGGGCGCATTTCTGTTCTCGCTTGGCATCGGTGAAATGAAGTTCTCCCTTGCCGGGGCTTTGGCCGACTGGCTTTCCGGACGCATGTCGGAGGCCGCCGTCGTCTTCTCCGAGATCCGACTGCCCCGCGCGATTCTCGCGGTCCTGGTGGGCGCAAGCCTCGGCCTTTCGGGAGCGGCGATGCAGGGCCTTTTGCGCAATCCGCTTGCCGAGCCGGGCGTCCTGGGCGTGACCGGCGGTGCCGCGCTCGGGGCCGTCCTGGTTTTTTATGCGGGAGGAGCTTCGGTGTTTGGGATGGCGCTGCCTCTCGGGGGAATGGCCGGGGCGTTCGTTTCGGTTTGGGCGCTCTACTTTTTTGCGGGGCTTACGGCCGGCGTCCAGACCCTCATCCTGGCGGGCATTGCCCTGAACACGCTGGCTTTTGCCGGCACGTCCCTTGCGCTCAATCTTTCCTCGAATCCCTACGCGGCGCTTGAAATCGTTTTTTGGCAGATGGGGTCGCTTTCGGACCGCAGTTTCGAACACGTTTGGCTCGCGTTGCCTTTCGTTCTCGCGGGCTGGGGCCTTCTTCTCTGGAACGGACGGGCCCTCGATGCCCTGACCCTTGGCGAAGAGACGGCCGCCAGCCTCGGCATTTCGCTGAAAGCTTTGCGCCGGAGGCTTGTGTGGGGGACCGCGCTTGCGGTCGGGGCTTCGGTTTCGGTGTGCGGCAGCATCGGTTTTGTCGGCTTGGTGGTTCCTCACCTGCTCCGCCCGTGGGTGGGGCAGGAACCCGGCAAGCTTCTCAAAGCGAGCGCTCTCGGCGGCGCGATCCTTCTTCTTGTTGCCGATTCGGCGGTGCGGCTCATCCCTTCTCTGAATGAACTGAAACTTGGCGTGGTGACTTCCCTTGTCGGTGCGCCCTTCTTCATTTATCTCATCATGAAAATGAGGCGGAGCCTTTTATGAGTACCCTGGTGGCTTCAGACTTGTGTTTTTCTTTCGGGGACCGTCCGGTTCTCGAGGATGTCCGGTTTGATCTGGCCCCCGGAGAAGTCGTCGGCCTGATCGGACCCAACGGCGCCGGGAAGTCCACCCTGATGAAGATGTTCGTGCGGTTGCTCGAACCCTCCACGGGCTCGCTGCTCTTCGACGGAAAGCCCCTGAGCGGTATTCCGCCGGGAACGCTTGCGCGGCAAATGGCCTATTTGCCTCAATCTCAGGAAATTTATTGGCCGCTTACCGCCGGAAAGGTCGTCGCACTTGGGAGAATTCCCCATCTGGCGCCCTGGGAGTCACTGGGTCCGGAGGACGAAGAGGCCATCGCTGAGGCGATGCGCGCAACCGATACGCTGCATTTGGCCGGGAGGCCCGTCGATCAGCTGGCAGGCGGCGAACAGAGGCTGGTTCTCATTGCCCGCCTTCTGGCCTCCGCGCCTTCGGTGATTTTGGCCGATGAGCCCGTGATGGGACTTGATCCCTGTCACGAACTCCAGGTCATGGAGCTTTTCCGGGACCTTGCGGTCCGCAAGGGCAAGAGCGTTGCCGTGGTTCTCCATAATTTAACGCTGGCCGCGCGATTTTGTGATAGGATTTTTCTCATGCACCGGGGTAAAATTCTAACGGCGGGAGCACCGGACCTCGTGCTCAGGGAAGAATACCTTCGTGAAAGCTACGGCATTGAAGCGCGCTACGGCCGCGAGAAGGACGGCTTTTACGTGATTCCGTGGAAGAGAATCGGGACGATATGAAAATTTGTGAAAAATGCGGGGCAAAATTCAAGTGCGGAGCGGAAGCCGGAAAACGCTGCTGGTGTCAGGATCATGCTCTTGCGAAGCGGACGCTGCGCGCCATCCGCGCCCAATACTCCGATTGCCTGTGCCGCAAGTGCCTTGCGGCCTATGCGAAAGACAAGGCGCCGCGAAGTGTCCCTCGGCGGAGGACCTTTCGGAAAAAAGGGCTGGTCCTCGTGTATACGGGAGGGGGGAAGGGCAAGAGCACGGCCGCCTTTGGGACCGCTCTGCGGGTTTTGGGGCACGGCGATAAGGTCGCGATGGTGCAGTTCCTCAAGGGCAAGTGGAAAACAGGGGAAGAAAAAGCGTTCAAGGCCTTCGGACGGAATTTCGATTTTTTCGGTTTTGGAGAAGGCTTTACCTGGGAGACAAAAAACTTCGCGAAGGATGTCGAAAACGCGCGCGAGGCATGGGCGAAGGCGCTCGAACTGATCGGCGACGACGAACACAGGCTCGTCATCTGCGACGAAATCAATTATGTCCTGCAGTACAATTTTTTGGACGTCCGGCAGGTCGTTTCGGGCCTCCGGAAAAAGCCGCCTTTCAAACACGTGATTTTGACGGGCAACGGCGCGCCGGAAGCGATTCTGCGCGCCGCGGACCTCGTGTCGGAAGTCCGGTGCGTGAAGCACCCGTATCAGCGGGGGATTTCCGCGCAGCCGGGCATTGAATATTGACATTATTTTATCTTGGACGTTTCCGGAGGCTGTCTCGTATGAAAATCAAACGCGCTTGCAGCCTCAAAAAGATCGCCGGAGCCTTCCGGCCTGTTTCTTTTTCGGTTTTGATCCTCCTTTTTGCCTCCTGCGATTCTCCGAATGTCCGCGAATGGATGGGGCATTCTCCGGTCCAAGGGTGGTTCGAACGCTCCCCTCTCCCGGGGTGGATGAAAAAAATCCGTCTTTTCATCAAGAGAAAAGCGAGCGGGTTCAAACCCAAGGACACCGTGATTTTCAAGAACGGCGGCATGCTCCAGGGCATTATCACCGAGCGCACGGCCTCCGGCATCCGGATCCAGATGGATGAAGGGATCGTGGCTTTTCCGATGGCCGACATTTCCGAGATCCGCGCGGGCGAGACGCTCGTTAAGCACGAGAGCGGCGTCGAGGGGCCAGTCGTGAAGGAGGCCGAAGACGGGCCGTACCCGCGGCTTTATCTGAAAAACGGCAATATCGTCTACGGGCAGCTGCTGGTCCGGGAAGGGGACACCTTTTACCTCAAGCAGGCGGTCGAGGGCGGGGGCTTTGCCAGCTACGGCTTCAAATTCGACGAAATCGAAAAAATGCGCCTATGGAAGCCTCCCGACGACGCGACGGTGGACAAAAGTTTCAAGGAGTTCCGGCGCTCGAACATGAAGTATTTTTTCAAAAAACCGCCGTACTACATCCTGTCGACCGTCGAATCTTCCGACGCCGTCATGTACTTCAACGCGCTGGCCCGTTTTTATGACGATTTTTTCCTCCATTTTTTCGACTGGGTCGATCCCTCGAAGCCCCACGGGCCGCTCGCCGTCATTTTGTTCGGAAGCTACCCGGATTTTCTCGAGAAGTCCGGCCTGCCGAAGGACGCGAACATTGCCGGGTTTTATATGCCTAAGGACCGGATGCTCCGGCTTTACAACGTGAAAGAAACGGCCTTCGTGAATTACCAGGTGCAGGGCTCCGAGTATGTCGAGCAGATGATCAGCAAGGACAAAAAAATGATCGAGAACCTGGATTCTCACACCTACGACAACAAATGGGAAGTCTATGACTCGCTCGAGAAGGCGGGGCATGACCTGGAAAAGCGCAGGATGCGCCTCGAAAATCTGGCGCGCGAGTGGACGATCCAGACCATCCGCCACGAGGCCTGTCATCAGCTCATGCATGCGCTCGGCTACGCCGACCCGGACCGTTACCTGGGGGCCTGGCTTTCCGAGGGCCTTTCCGATTACATGGCTCCAGAGAATATCGGGGAGCCCAACCGGGAGCGGCTGATGCTCCTCAAAAGGGAGCTCGACGCCGGCTCGACCTACATGCCGCTCCAGTACTTGATGTCCTTCGAATCGGGCAGCGGCAAGAACAGCGTGCATAAGCTCTCAAACGAATATACGGGAGTGGCCTATGCCCAGAGCTGGGCCTTTGTCTATTTTCTGAGGAACAAGTATCCGGCGGCCTTTACGGCCTATCTGCTCGAAGTGAAAGGGCGGGACAAGACGTTCAACGCCGAAAAAGACATCGCGCTGCTCGAGAAACATGCCGGCAAAAAGCTTCCGGAGCTCGATAAGGAATTCGAAGCTTTCATGGCCCAGCTCATGAAAGACCAGATCGATCCCAAAGAATACACGTACTACCGCTTCTTCAATCCTCTGACGCTTTTCCCCGCACCGGAAAAATAGGGACGGTCAAACCAGGACCGATTTTGCCTTGCTGGCCTTCCCGATATCCTGATGATAATTCTGCAGAGAGCGGACTTGGGTATCTTCCTTCAGCCGCGCCTCGATGCCTTTGGCTGCTGCCAGGGCCGCCGCCGGAGTGGTCAGGTACGGGATTTTGTATTTAATCGCTGATTTTCGGATGTGCGAGTCGTCTTCCTTGACCATTTTCCGGTTCGGGGTGTTGATGATGAGCTGGACCTCGCCGTTTTTGACGGCGTCCACGATGTCGGGGCGTCCAGAGCCGATCTTCAGGAGTGTGTCGCACGGAATTTTGTGCGAGGCCAAAAACTTTGCCGTTCCTTCGGTGGCCTTGAGCGCAAAGCCGGCCCGTTTCAGGATCCTGGCCGGCTCGAGGATGTTCTGTTTGTCGGCGTCATCGACCGTGATGAGGACCGATCCCTGGAGGGGCAGGACGAGCTGTGTGGCTTCCTGGGCCTTGTAGTAGGCAAGCCCGAACGAACTGGCCATGCCGAGGACTTCGCCCGTGGAGCGCATTTCCGGCCCGAGCAAGGGGTCGACTTCCGGGAACATATTGAAGGGGAAGACCGATTCTTTGACTCCGAAATGCGGGACCGCCGCATGCTTCAGACCCAGGTCTTTGAGTTTTTTCCCGAGCATGATTTGGGTTGCAAGCCGCGCCATCCCGATATTGCAAACCTTGGAAACGATCGGCACGGTCCGCGAG
The DNA here is from genome assembly GCA_041666865.1 of Candidatus Omnitrophota bacterium. Lineage (GTDB taxonomy): Bacteria > Omnitrophota > Omnitrophia > Omnitrophales > Aquincolibacteriaceae > JBAYGD01. The sequence goes on from JBAYGD010000021.1 coordinate 27,008, forward strand.
GCCCGGGGATTGGCCTCGAGAATATAGACCTTGTCGCCGGCAATCGCGTACTGGATGTTCATCAGTCCCGTGACTTTCAGCTCGATTGCGATTTTGCGGGTGATTTCGGTGATGGTGCGCAGATGTTTTTCCGGAATGGTGATGGGCGGAATCACGCAGGCGGAGTCGCCCGAGTGGACGCCCGCAAGTTCGATGTGCTCCATGACGGTCGGCACAAAGGCGTCGCTGCCGTCGGCGACGGCATCGGCCTCTGCTTCGATGGCATTTTCGAGAAATTTGTCGATGAGGATCGGCCGGGTGGGTGAAATGTGGACGGCCGCCGCGACATAGCGCCTGAGCATGTCGTCGTCGTAAACGACTTCCATGGCCCTTCCGCCGAGAACATAGGAGGGGCGGACCATGAGCGGATAACTGATCCGCCGCGCGATCGCGAGAGCTTCCTCCAGATTGCTCGCCATTCCGGATTCCGGCTGGAGGATGTCGAGCTGAGTCATCATCTTGCGGAAGCGGTCGCGGTCTTCGGCCAGGTCGATCGTTTCGGGCGTGGTGCCGAGGATCTTGACGCCGGCCTCGGCCAGTTCGCCTGCGAGGTTCAGCGGGGTTTGGCCCCCGAACTGCACGATGACGCCTTCCGGTTTTTCCTTTTGATAGATGCTCAGAACGTCCTCGATCGTGAGCGGTTCGAAATACAGTTTGTCGGAGGTGTCGTAATCGGTCGAGACGGTCTCCGGGTTGCAGTTGACCATGATGGATTCGTAGCCGGCCTCACGGATGGCGAAGGCGGCATGGACGCAGCAATAATCGAACTCGATGCCTTGGCCGATCCGGTTGGGGCCGCCCCCGAGGACCATGATCTTTTTGCGGCCGCTCGTTTTGACTTTGTCCGTGCCGTTGTAGGTGGAGTAGTAATAGTAGGCGTCCTTGACCCCGCTGACCGCAACGGCGTCCCAGGCCTCGACGGCCCCGAGCGCGATGCGCTTTTCGCGGATCTGTTTTTCCGGGACTTCAAGGAGGAGGGCCAGGTACTTGTCGGCAAAGCCGTCTTTTTTCGCGCGGACCAAGAGGTCTACGGGAATTTCGCCGCCCTTGTGCTTAAGGATTTTCTCCTCGAGCTCCACGAGTTCCTTCATCTGAGTGAGGAACCAGGCTTTGATGTGAGTCTTTTCGTGAAGGGCCTGGATCGAAGCGCCCTTTCTCAGGGCCTCATAGATTTGAAACTGGCGTTCGCTCGTGGGGGTGGAGACGAGCACCATCAGCTCCTCGAGGGATTTCGCGTTGAAATCCTTCGCGAAGCCCAGGCCGTAGCGTCCGATCTCGAGCGAGCGGATCGCCTTCTGGAAGGCCTCCTTGTAGTTTTTTCCGATGCTCATGACCTCTCCGACCGCGCGCATCTGGGTGCCGAGCTTGTCTTCGACCCCCTTGAATTTCTCGAAGGCCCAGCGTGCGAATTTGACGACCACGTAATCGCCTGAGGGGGTATATTTTTCGAGAGTCCCGTCGCGCCAGTAGGGGATCTCGTCCATCGTGAGGCCGCCGGCCAAAAGCGACGAAACGTGCGCGATGGGAAAGCCCGTGGCCTTGGAGGCCAACGCGGAGGAGCGCGAGGTCCTCGGATTGATTTCGATGACGACGACCCGGTCCGTTTTGGGATCGTGCGCGAACTGGATGTTGGTGCCGCCGATGACCTCGATGGCCTGCACGATATCGTAGGAGTATTTCTGGAGCTTTTTCTGAAGTTCAGTCGAGATGGTCAGCATCGGCGCCGTGCAATAGGAATCGCCGGTGTGGATGCCCATGGCGTCGACGTTTTCGATGAAGCAGACCGTGATCATCTGATTTTTTGCGTCGCGCACGACTTCGAGCTCGAGCTCCTCCCATCCGAGGACCGATTCTTCAACCAGGATCTGATGGACCAGGCTGGCCGAAAGTCCCCGGGCCGCGATGACCCGGAGTTCCTCGACGTTATAGACGAGCCCTCCGCCCGTTCCGCCCATCGTGTAGGCGGGGCGAATGACGACCGGATACCCGAGTTTCTCCGCGATTTTTTCGGCGTCCTCGACGGTGTTGACGGCCTCGCTTTTCGGCATATCGATCCCGAGTTTTTTCATGGTCTCTTTGAAAGCGGTCCGGTCCTCGCCGCGCTCGATGGCGTCGATATTGACGCCGATGACTTGGACGCCGTACTTGGCGAGAATCCCTTTGCGCGAAAGCTCCATGGATAAATTCAGTCCGGTTTGCCCGCCGAGGTTCGGCAGGAGGGCGTCGGGGCGCTCGGCGGCGATGATCTTTTCGAGGGTTGGGACGTTGAGCGGCTCGATGTAGGTCACGTCGGCCATGCCCGGGTCCGTCATGATGGTGGCCGGGTTGGAGTTGACGAGCACGATCTTGTAGCCGAGGGATTTAAGGGCTTTGCAGGCCTGGGTTCCGGAATAGTCGAATTCGCAGGCTTGGCCGATAATGATGGGGCCGGAGCCGATAATCATGACTTTGTGGATGTCGTGGCGTTTGGGCATAAAGACTCCTTCTGGTAAGAGAGATTGAGCGGACAATACCGCAAGACGCGATGGCAGTCAAGGTGTTCGTGGAATGCCTTTGGTGTTTGCAGAAAAGAGGGATTATGGCATAGAATGAAGGATGAATACGAAGCCCGGTTTATATGTCCATGTCCCGTTTTGCCTGAAGAAATGTCATTACTGCGATTATGTCATTACGACAAAACGGGATCCAAGTTCTCTCGCGGCGTATTTTGAAGCGCTGGAAAGAGAAATACGCGAAGCGATACGCCGGTACGGACCGTTAACTTTTGACACACTTTACCTTGGAGGAGGGACGCCGTCCGCGCTTGACGGGCATTGGATGAGGAAGTTAGTGGAACTTTTAAGGCGCGAGTTTCATTTTAATAGCGAAGGCGAGTGGACCTGTGAGGTCAATCCCGGAGATGTGGATGCCGGAAAGCTGGCTGTTTACCGGGAGCTTGGAATCAATCGAATCAGTTTAGGCGCCCAGACTTTCAACGATTCGCTCTTGAAAGATATGGGGCGTCTGCATACTGCCCAACAGACCGTCGAAACCGTCCGGCAGGCGAGGCAATGCGGGTTCGAAAATATTAGCCTGGACCTGATGATCGCTATTCCGGCACAAACGCTCGAGGATGTCCGGGAAGCCGTCCGGCAAACGATCGCCTTGAACGCTGCGCAGGCCGCCGTTTTCGATTTGGACGTTGCGGACCCTACCGTTTACGGATTCCGCCGCCGGCGAGGCCAGTTGAATTTTCCGGCCGAAGAACTTCATCAGGCCATGATGACCCTGATCGAAGAGGATTTGACGCGCTCCGGCTACCGGCACTATGAGCTGACGAATTTTGCGCGTACGGGTTTTGAGTCCCGGCACAATTTGATCTATTGGAACAATCGGGAGTATCTGGGCCTCGGGCCCGGGGCCTTCTCCTATATGGAAGGCGTACGATATCAGTTCTCGGCCGATGTGAACCGTTATCTGGCCAAATGCGGCAGGGAAGATTGGACCCGCGATATCGAAGACCGGCTGAGTCCCGAAGAAAAGGAGTTTGAAACCCTGCTGACCGGTCTGCGGCTCGCGGAGGGGATCGATCTGGATCATTTTGAAATCATCAGGAGGAGGGTCGAGGAGAAGGCCAAGGCCCTGACGGACTCAGGCCTGGTGGAGCGGCGGGGTTCCAGGCTTGCTTTGACCCGCCCGGGCCGCTTTCTCTCGGACCGGATTTTTTCGGAGCTTTTGGAGCCGGCCGCGTGAAACAGAAATAGAAGGAAAGGAATCATGGAAAAAGATCATAGACATCATTCTTCTCAGGCTTTTGATTACCACAAAAGGCCCTTTCTGGCCATTTGGGAGACCACCCATGCATGCGATTTGGCGTGTCTCCATTGCCGCGCTTCGGCGGAAGTGACCCCGAAGCCCGGCGAATTGAGCCGTGAAGAGGCCATGGACCTCGTCTGGCAGGTCAAGGCCATGGGCACGCCGATTCTGATTTTTAGCGGCGGAGATCCCCTCAAGCGCCCGGACCTTTGCGATTTGGTCCGGTACGCCAAGTCGCTTGGGCTGCGCACCGGCGCAATTCCGGCAGGGTCGCCTCTCTTGACGCGCGAGAAAATCGAAGAGCTCCGCGCTGCGGGGCTCGATCAGCTGGCCGTAAGCTTGGATGCCGACAATGCGGCCGAACACGATGCCTTTCGGAAATCCGAAGGAGTTTTCGAGAGGACGCTCGAGGCCATCCGGACGGCCAACGAAATCGGCCTCGCCGTGCAGGTCAATTCCCTGATCAACGTGCACAACCTCGAGCATTTGGACCGCCTGATCGGGCTCGTGCAGGGCCTGAACATCGTTTTCTGGGAAATTTTCTTTCTCGTCCCGATGGGCCGCGGCATCGATTTATCGGTGATCGCCGCTGCGAAATTCGAAGAAGCCTTTGAAAAAATTTATCAGCTCAATCAGAAAGCGCCGTTTGTCATTAAGGTTACGGAGGCGCCCCATTACCGCCGCTTCTGCATCGAAAAAGAAATGCAAAAAGCGGGCGTCGATCCGGCGACCGCCGATTTGGCCGCGATTGAACTCCCGGAATATTTGCGCAAAGTGAGCGGGCCCAGGAAAAGCATAGGGCACGCGCCCTCGGGGGTGAATTCGGGAAAGGGCTTTCTTTTCGTCTCGTGCGAAGGCGATATCATGCCGAGCGGGTTTCTGCCGGTGGTTGCGGGCAATATCCGGCGGGACACGCTTCAGGCCGTGTATCAGTCCTCGCCTTTTTTTCAGAAGCTCCGCGACGCGTCGCTCCTCAAGGGCCGCTGCGGGATTTGCCCTTACAAGGAAATCTGCGGAGGGTCCCGGTCGAGGGCCTACGCCATGACCGGCGACTTTTTAGCCGAAGATCCTTGTTGCGCGTATGTGCCCTGCAAGACGCACCGAGAGCACGAGGTGCGCTTGCAGGTCCCGAGTCGAACGGACGAGGGACTAAACGGTCGAAGCGCATGAAACACATTGTCATTCTCGGAGGGGGAATTTCGGGGCTGACCGCGGCCTATGATCTGGCGCGCTGGAAAGATCAGTCCGGGAAGCCGGTTGAAATTTCCCTCCTCGAGTCTTCGGACCGGCTCGGAGGCGTGATCGAATCCGTGCGAGGCGACGGTTTTGTCGCCGAGGGCGGTCCCGACTGCTTTATCTCCGAAAAACCGGCCGCTCTCGAGCTTTGCCGGGAGCTTGGCCTCGAGTCCGACGTCATCGGGACCTCGCCCGAAAATCAGCGAAGCTTCGTTTTTTACCGCGGCAAACTCTTTCCGATCCCCGAGGGGTTTTATCTTGTGGCTCCGGTGAGGCCCCGTTCGTTGCTGGAGCTTCCGTTCATCAGCTGGCCCGGAAAATTCCGCATGGCTCTAGAACCTTTTCTTCCGCCTCGGAAAAGTCCCGGGGACGAAAGTATCGGCAACTTTATCCGGAGAAGGTTCGGGGACGAGACTTTTTTGAAGGTCGGACAGCCGATGATGTCGGCCATGTACGGGGGCGATGTCGATCGCTTGAGCCTCGAGGCCGCTTTCCCCCGGTTCAAACTCTTGGAGGAAAAATACGGAAGTATTGTGCGCGCCCTGCGCAAAATCAAAGCGGGCTCTTCGCAAGCCGAGCGGACGGCGAGCGGGCCCCGGTACAGTCTTTTCCTCACGCTCAAAAACGGATTGGAAGCCTTGCCGGAATTGTTAGTGAAGAAAATGTCCGGCCAGGTCCGCCTTCACTTGCGCGCGGAGGCCGTTTCTGCGGCGCGCGGGGAAAAAGGCTGGGACATCCGCTTGAAAGACGGCCGCCGGATGGAAGCCGAGGGGCTTTGCGTTGCGTTGCCGGCTCCTGCGGCGGCGCGCCTGTTCGAAGCCGGCCTTCCCGGTCTGGCCCGGCAGCTCGGAGAAATCGAGTACGAATCGGTCGTGACCGTTTCCATGATTTTCCGCCGGGGCGATATCCCTTCTCAATTGGCCGGCTTCGGTTTTGTCGTTCCGGCCCTTGAAAAGCGGCGGGCCATCGGCTGTACCTTTTCCACCTGGAAATTTCCGGGCCGCACGCGCGAAGATCTGTTCGGCTTGAGATTGTTTCTCGGCGGTTATCAAAACCCCGGTTTTCATGAGCTTTCCGATGATGTGATCGATAAGCTTTCGCTCGAAGAGCTGAAAGTCATGACGGGGATCGGCGCGACGCCGGTCGTCACCTGCATCCGCCGCTATCCCGCGTCGATGCCGCAGTACCATGTCGGTCACCTGGGACGGGTCACAGCCATCGAGAAAACCGCCGAAAAATATCCCGGCCTTTTTTTGACCGGCAATGCCTACCGCGGCCTCGGGGTTCCCGACTGCATCCGTCAGGCCCGCGAGGCCGCTCGAAAAATCACCGGCCTGCTGAGTTAGGGCGCGGCTTGCCAATTTTCGGGGCATCCGATACAATAGGCTTCTCACTTACAAGAAAGGCGTCATGGTCGATCCGTCGGTTTGTACGTTCAGAATCGAAAAAAGAAAGGTATTTATTCGGCTCCGCAACCAGATTTGCGACAGCCCGGAAGAGCTTCTCGAGAGCCCCCTTTGCTTCGAAATCTTCCGCCGGTGCGTACGCTCGCTCGTGAAGCGGGATTCAACCCTGCTCAAAATTTTCGGGCCGATGGCGATCGACGATGCCGCGGTCAAGCTGGTCCTTCAGACTTGCAAATACCTGACCAATCTTTCGGCCGATCTTGTTCCGAACATCGTCAAAGGGTCCGAGGTCCTGCTTTGGGACCGGAGCCTGTTCAACGACTTCATCGAGTATATCTATAATTACTGGCGTCATTACGACCGCTTCATCCTCTGCGACTCCGAGGGGGATTCCCTCGACCAGCGCCCGTACCGGACCTTCAATCAGACGATCGAAAACCTGACCATGCTCGTGCGCAAGACCTACCGGGACATGCAGGAAAGCATCACGGGCAACCATCCCCGCATTTACCGGCAGTTGTGTGCGGGAGCGGAAGTGGCGGCGATTGCGCTTCCCAAGGATATTCCTCAGGCCACCGATCTTTACAAAAAGCTGAATGAAATTCCGGTCATTCGTCAGATCCTTTTTTACCCGCCGCTTGTCCTGAATCCGCCCATGAACAAGCGCACGGGCCGCTTCGAGAGGGTAGCGAGCAATCCGCTCGAGGGCCTAAACCTCGACGACACGGAATGGTTATGCTACCCGGCCAAAGTGGGGTCCCTGATCATTCTCGTGTATTTTCACCAGGATTTTTATGAGCTCGGGTTTTCCTTAAGCAACCTTTTCGAGCTTGCCGGCGACGAAGACCTCAAGCGTAAGCCCGACGCCGTCTACCTGTACGGGGTTCCGCCCGAACGGCTCAAGGAATGCCCCCAGGGCCCGACCGTTTTTTTCGACGATGAAGCCAACGGGATGCTCGTGGGCGTGGTTCCGCGCGCCGACGAATTCGGCTATTTTGGCTATCTCAAGAAGATGATCCTGACCCTCCACAACATCAAAAAGATGAAAGAGGGGAAGATGCCTTTTCACGGGGCCTTCGTGAAGATTTATCTCAAGGGAGGGCGCCAGGCCAACATGCTTTTAATCGGGGACACCGGTGCGGGGAAGTCCGAGACGCTCGAGGCCCTGCGCGAGTTCGGCGAGGGCGAAATCCGCGACATCGTGATCGTTGCCGACGACATGGGCTCGCTGGAAGTCGGGGCCGACGGCGAAGTTTCAGCGTTTGGCACCGAGATCGGAGCCTTTCTGCGCCTGGATGATCTCAAGCCCGGGTACGCTTTCGGCCAGATGGACCGCGCCATTATCATGAGCGCCAATCAGGTCAATGCCCGGATCGTTTTTCCCGTCACGACGTTCGTCAATCTCATTACGAAGCACCGCGTAGATTTTGTCCTTTACGCCAACAATTACGAGGAAATCGACGAGGATCATCCGACCATTGAGCGCTTTGGCTCCGTCGAGGATGCCTTGAAGGTTTTTCAAGAAGGCACTGTGATGAGCAAGGGGACGACGACTTCGACCGGCCTCGTGCACAGCTATTTTGCCAATGTGTTCGGTCCCGCCCAGTACAAGGATCTCCATAAGGAGATTGCCCGCCGCTTTTTTACCGCTTTCTTCCAGAAGGGAATTTTCGTTGGCCAAATGAGGACGCGCCTCGGAATTTCCGGCTGGGAGCACAAGGGCCCCGAGGAGTCGGCCCGCGAGCTCTTGCGGGTCATGCAAGGGGACAAACGGCCTTAACCCTGACAGGTGACTGTCACGTTTTTTGGTGACTGTCACCTGTTTTGCAAAATAACCCCCGTAGTGCCTTCTATCACCTTCCATCATTCCTGCGCAATTTAACTCTCGCTTTCCGGGGTGCTTTGACAAATCCGGGATCATCGGGTACGTTTAAAATGTTCCCCCGGATCTCCGGACGCTCAAGCAAAATCGGGTGGCGGTTTTGTTCAAGGCGCGAGGGATCCGGCCGGGACATTATTCTTCCCCTCTCTATCAACCCACCGCCCGATACTGCCGATACAACAAGCTATGGATATTCATGCTTACCTGAATCAGTGTGTCGAGAAGCTGCTCGAAGCCAACGGCCAAGACCTTTTCCTCAAGGTCGGAGCGGTCCCGAGGACGCGCATCGGGGGCGTTGTCACGCCTCTGGCGATGGAGCCGATGCGCGACGAGACGACGCGGCTGATGGCCAAGACCTATTTGCACGAGCGGCAGCTCGAAGGGCTCGAGAAAAATCATAGCGTCGATTTCGCTTTTTCCCTTCCGGGAAGCACGCGGCGTTTTCGCGGCAACCTGTTCATGCAGCAGGGGCACTATTCGGCGGTGATCCGGACACTTTGGAAGAATATTCCTACTTTGGAAGAGCTCGGCATTCCGCCGGTGCTGAAGACGGCGGCCCTCGAGCGTTCCGGCATCATCCTCATCGGCGGGACGGTCGCCTCGGGCAAGACCACGACGCTCCACGCCATGATCGAAGCCATGAATCAAAGCGTCCCGCGCCACATCGTGACGATCGAAGACCCCGTCGAATATCTGCACGAAGACAAACAATGCATCATCAATCAGCGGGAGGTCGGCGAGGATACCCGGGACTTCACGAGCGCGATGAAATACATCGTTCGGCAGTCGCCCGACGTCGTCGTGATCGGCGAGATGCGCGACGCGGAAACTTTTCAAATGGCGATCGCCTCAGCCGAGGTCGGAAGGCTCGTGATGGCGACTGTCCATGCCAAGTCAGTGGTTCAGATTTTCGACCGCGTCCTCGGGTTCTTTCCCCCGGCTGAACGCGACGGTGTTTTGAGCCAGCTCTACCCGAACATCACCTGCTTTTGCGTCCAGAAGCTCTTGACCGCGCGGGACGGCTATTCCCTGGTCCCCGCGTTCGAAGTGATGATCGGCAATTACATGATCCGCCAGCTGGTCCACGAAAGGAAATTCGACAAGATTCCCCAGGCGCTCCGCAACTGCGCTCACGAGGGGATGCAAACGATGGACCAGGCGCTGCTTCAGCTGTGCCGCCAGGAAAAAATCAGCATGGAAACGGCCTTGGCCGCAAGCGAGCGCCCCCAGGAGCTCGAAAATATCATGCGGGGCATCGAGATCGACGGCCAAACCGGCAAGATCCTGGGCGGATGATGACGGAAGCGGCCGGGTTCCTCGTCGGCGCGGCCCTGCTTTTCTGGCGGATGCGCTGGGAAATGGGCGCCATCGAACTCAATCACCACACGGTGACGCTGGAGCGCAAGTCCCTCGCTTCCCCTTTGAGGATTCTCCATCTCTCAGACATCCATTTTGCCGGGCCCGATCCCGCAATCGCACGTTTTTTCGACGAGCTTGCGGTCGAGCACTACGACCTTGTGGTCATTTCCGGAGATATCCTCGATTGCCCGAAGGGGCTTCCCGAGTGCGCGGAGAATCTCCGCAAGCTCCGGGCCCGGAACGGAATTTTTGCCGTGCTCGGGAACCACGATTATTTTGATTACGGCTTCGTCGATGTCCTCTTCCATAATTTCCCGGGCCAAAGCCGGCCGCGGCGCCTCCAGGCGACGCATGCGCTTGTGAGGGTGCTCGAGGAGGCCGGCGTGCGCGTTCTCAGGAACGAGACCGTCGACCTGACTTGCGGGGGGACTCCCGTGCAGATTCACGGACTCGATGACGCCACGATCGGCCGGGCCAATGTCCGGACCGCCATGGCCCGCTATGATCCTTCGCGGATCAACCTCCTGTTAAGCCATAATCTCGACGTTTTTCTGGATATCGGAAGGGATGAAATCGACTTGGCCTTTTCGGGGCACACCCACGGCGGCCAGTTCCGCCTGCCCTGGTTCGGGCCGCTTTATACCCATACGCGCACGGGGCGCCGGTACGCCTGCGGGATCCACAAGCTCAAAGGCGCCGTCTGCTGTGTCTCCCGCGGCATGGGCTGCGGGCGCAGCGTTCCATTCAGGCTTTTGTGCCGGCCCGAGGCCGTCGTCCTGACGGTCTGCGGAAGCTAGACGAATTTTTGGCGGTAGATTTTGACAAGCGCGAAGAAAAGCGAGAGGACCACGGGGGCCACGAAAAGCCCCATCACGCCGTAGAGCTTCAACCCTCCCAAGATTCCGAAGAAGAGCAGAAAGTAGGGCAGTTTCGTTTTTTCCCCGATGATGGCGGGCTTCATGATGTTGTCGATCATGCTGATCACGAAAAATCCGAGCACGAACAGGATGATCGCTTTCGTGTAGACCTTGATGATGACCAGGTAGATGACAAAGGCTCCCCAGATGATTGAAGCCCCCAAGACCGGAATCATCGCCGTCAGGGAGGTGACCATGCCGAAAAAAATCGGGAGCGGAAGCCTGAGGGCCCAGAAGGTCAGGCCGGTCAGAAGGCCCTGGGTGAGGGCGGTGAGCACCTGGCCGCGGATAACGGCGCTGAAGGTATCGCAGATTTGTCGGAAAACGGACTCCTTGTTTTTCTCCTCCATGGGCGCGATCTGGTAGATGAAGTTGTACATTTTTTCGCCGTCCTTCAAAAACACGAAGGTCAGGACCATCATGAGGAGCAGGTTCAAAATGACCAAGAACGAATTTTTCGTTAGAACCCCGACTTTGGACGCGGCGACGTTGGCCACGGTCTTGGCGGAAGTCAAAAGCCATTGATTCAGGTTCGTTTTGAGAAGGTCCCATTCCCCGAGGTGCATTTCGATTTTTTGGACAAAGCTCAGGGCGCGGAACTGCTCGATCAATTTCTCGGGGTTGCCATCGCGGACATACTGCGAAGCGAGCTGATAGAGTTCGATCGCCTGGGTCGTGATGTTGACGATCAGAATCACGAGCGGCGGCAGGACGATCAGGTAGATCAGCAGAGTCCCCACGAGAGCCGCCAGTGTGTCGTGGCGCCCGAGCAGCTTCCGGATGGCGACATAAAGGGGGAAAAAGGCAAAGGCTAGGATTGCCGACCAGAACAAGGCGTGCATGAAAGGGGCGAAGATCTGGAAAATTTGATGGATGATGAAAAGAAGCAGGGCGATCAGCGATACGGAAACAAACTGTTCCTTAGTCATGAGAGATAGTTTAGAACAAGGAGCCCATGTTTTCAAAACATAAATTTCGGTTCGCGGTTTCTCTCCGGGAGAGTACAATAAATGCGTTTTTGCGGAAGGCCTCAAAAAAATCTGTTAAATGCCGATGTAGGGAAGGTCTGTTGTTCAAAAAGGGGGTCTTATGGGAGCGCATAAAATCATGGTGGTAGACGACGAGCCTGATTTCGTCGAAATCCTGTCCGTCCACCTCAAAAAGGCCGGGTATGACATCGTCCCCTTCACGAATGGGGAAGAGGCGCTTGTGCGGATTCCCGAGGAGCGGCCGGACCTGATCCTGCTCGATATCAAAATGCCGAAAATGGACGGCTATACGTTCGTCCGTCATCTCAAGAAGAATCCGGCCACGGCCGCGATTCCGTTGATTGTCCTCACTTCCTACGAGCCGATGAAGGACATGTTTCTGGTCGAGGGGGTCGAAGACTACTTTGTGAAATCATTCGATACGAAGCCCCTGCTTGCGATGGTCGACAAACTTCTGAACCGCGGCCCGGCCTAGGCCGGTTTTTCGGGAGCCTGTGATGCCGAACCCTAAAATTCTCCTGGTCGACGACGACCCCGACTTCAAACAGCTCGTGGCTTTTGATTTGGAAAAAAACGGCTATGTGGTCGTCCAGGCCGGCGACGGCCAGGAGGGGCTCGAAAAGGTCGCGCAGGAAAAGCCCGATCTGGTGCTCCTCGACATCAAAATGCCGAGAATGGACGGGTACACGTTCGTTCGTCATCTGAAGCAGAATCCTGCCACGGCGAATCTCCCGCTGATCGTTCTCACTTCCTACGAGCCGATGAGGGACATGTTCAAAATGGAGGGGGTCGACGACTACTGCATCAAATCCGTCGACAGCGACAACCTCCTGGCCGCGATCAAGAAGCGTTTAAAAGGATAGTGGGGCTACCCGCAGTCTGCCGCTCCGAGTGAGTCTTTCCGGGCCCTTGCAGAATTTTGCCTTATCGGCCGATACTTATGAGTGCCATGAAGAACCTCCGCCGGCTTACGTTCCTCTGTGCGTTCGCGCTTCCTTTTGCATTCCCTACGCCCGCCTATGCGAGCGCCGGACAGATTCTGCACGGGTTCGGGAAAACCGTTTTTTCCGTTTTTCAGCTGCCGATGACCATGGCCCGGCATGTCCAGACCGTGACTTTTCCCATCAGCCTGATTAGCGGTCCGGTGGCAGGGACCTATCGGGCGGTGACGGGGACGGCCGCGGGCGCGCTCGAGATGGCGGTCGGAGCGGCTCCCTACGCCAAATACGCGGTCTTGTTTCTGTAGGGGCGAATGATTTCGACGCCGGCCCTTTTGGCGTGCGGAACCGCTCCCGGCTTCCAGAGCCGCAGCCGGAGGGCCCTGACGGGGAATTGCTTCAGCAGCAAGCGGGAGAGTTCTTCGGCGAGTGTCTCGAGGAGGCTGTACCGGCTTTTCGAAACGAAAGCCCGGACACTTTTGGCGACATCGCGGTAATCTAGTGCGTCGGCGATCTGATCGGTGCGCGCTGCCTTACGAAAGTCCAGGGTCAGCTCGAGATCCAGGACCACTTTTTGCCGGATTTTCCGTTCCCAGCCCAGAATGCCGATAATGCCCCGGGCTTCCAAACCTTCGATCAAGACCTTGTCGCGCATGGCGGCGGAGTCTAGCATTTTCCTTGACCGTTTGTCTATTTGTGTATAAAACCTTTAGCATGTTGACAACGGAAAATTCTCAAGAGGAAAAGGTCCTTTGCATTCCGAAGTGCCCCGTTTTCGGGGTGTGCGGAGGGTGTTCGTTCCAAAATATCCCCTATGGCAAGGAGCTGGCCCTGAAAGAGGGTAAGTTCCGGGAACTTTTCCGCAGCGAACTCGGACTCGCGGAGGATGTTTTTGACCCGATTGAGGCATCGCCTCTGGAATACCACTACCGCAGCCGTCTCGACCTGACCCTTCGGCGGTTTAAGACCGGGGAACTGGTTATGGGGTTCCAGTGTGAGGATACCCACCGCATGGTCCCCGTCGAGTCGTGCCCGATCGCCCGTGCGGAAATTTCAGATTTTCTGCCCGAACTTCGCCGTCAGGCCGAGGCCCGGATGCCCCCGGATTACCGGATCGCCAATCTGACCGTCCGAACCGACGATAGCGGGAGGGTGTCCTGGGGCGGTATCGGGCGGCACTCCTGCCGGATGAAGCCGGAAGATTATTTTTACACTGTGCTCGGGGGGCGCCGGTTCTTTTTTTCGCTCGACACTTTCTTTCAGGCGAATTTATCCATTCTGCCCAAGCTCATGGCGAAACTCGAGCCCGTCGTTTGCGGCGATCCGGCCACGGTTTTTTTGGACCTCTACGCCGGCGTGGGGCTTTTCGGCTACTATTTTGCGGGGAAGGTCCGGCGCGTTGTCATGGTCGAATCGAGCGCCGATTCCCTGATGATGATGAAATATAACCGCGCCTATGGCGGGCACGGAGAAGCTGAAATCTTCGAGGGCCGGGTGGAGGAGGCGTTTGCGGCGTTTCTGGGGCGCGCCGAGAGCGGCCGCCGGGTGGCGCTCATTGACCCGCCGCGCAAGGGGCTGAGCTTCGAGGCCGCCGACGCGCTCTCGGACGAAAAGGGGCTTGCCGGGCTGCTTTATCTTTCCTGCTCCACCGCTTCGCTCGTGCGCGACCTCCGGCACTTTGTCCGCAAGGGCTGGGTCATCCGCAAGCTGACGCCTTTCGACTTTTTTCCGAAAACCCCGCACCTCGAAACGCTGGCGTATCTCGAGCCGGGCGGGGAGGGCTAAACCATGCTCGCGAAGCTTTCCAAGCCGCCCTACGTCGCGCCCAAGCCCGAGGATTTCCCAAAAATTTCCTTCCCCGAGTATTTCGGCAACGACCGGCCGGTGGAGGTGGAAATCGGGTGCGGCAAGGGCAAGTTCCTGCTCGACCGCTCCGCCTTGCACCCGGAGAGGAACTTCCTCGGGCTCGACTACGCCGGAAAGTGGATGAAAAAGGGGCTCGTTCGGGGCGAGAAAAGGAAACTGGTGAACCTGAAATTTCTCAAGGGCGAGGCCCGGCTTCTGCTCAGCCGTTTTGAGCCGGCCGGCGTTTCCGTTTTTCATCTTTATTTTCCCGATCCGTGGCCGAAGCGCAGGCATCATAAGCGCCGTTTGGTCACGCCGGAATTTCTGGGCTGTCTGCGCGGATTTTTGACCGAACAAGGGCTCATCGAAATGGCCACCGACAACCGGGACTATTTCCTCGTGATGAAGGAGGCCGTCGAAGGCTCAGGGGTCGCGTGGCGGTCGGTGCGCGAAAGCGTCAACGAAAGGCTGGCTTACGGCGAGTGCCGGACCAGTTACGAAATCAAATATGCGGCCGAACGCCGGCCGCTCTACTACCTGGAGCTCCAAAAATGAGAATTTCGCGCGCGCTTGCGATGGCAGGCATCGCTTCACGGAGAAAATGCGAAACCCACGTTTTGAACGGCGCGGTCCAGGTCAACGGAGAAGTGGTCCGGGATCTTGGCCGCCAGGTCGATCCCGACAGCGATCTGATCGCTTTCCGGAACCGTCCGGTCGCTTTCGAGCGCTTCGTCTATTATCTTCTCAACAAGCCCAAAGGCTATACGACGACGGTCTCGGATCCCTATGCCGATAAAGTGGTTTTCGACTTGCTCCCCAAAAACCTTGTTCCTCAAACCGCCCACCCGGGGCCCGGGAGGATACGCGTTTTTCCGGTGGGGCGTCTCGACAAGGACTCGATGGGGCTGCTTTTATTGACGAATGACGGTGACCTGGCCAACCGCCTGATTCATCCGCGCTATGAAATCGGCAAATGGTATGAGGTGCGGTTGCACCGGGCGTTTGATCTGCGCGACGGGGCCCAGCTGGCGAAGGGCATCTCCCTATCCGACGGCCCGGCGCGGGCCCTGGAATGGCGCAAGGTCAGCCAGCGGATTGTCCGGGTCAAGATCAGCGAAGGCCGCAAGCGGGAGGTCCGGCGTATGTTTGCGGCGCTCGGCTACAAGGTCCTCGAGCTCGTCAGGATCGCCTTCGGGCCCCTCGTCCTCGTCGGCCTCGATACGGGAGAGGGGCGTTTTCTGAAAGCGTCTGAAATTCTCGCGCTCAAGAAAGCCCTGCCCGAGGCCTAACTTTCGCAGGCCTCGCGCGAATATTCCCCCACGGACTTGATCAGTTTTCTGACGCGCTTGATTTTCGGGTCATAGAACCAGCACTCGTCGATATCTCCTCCCTCGCGAATCACGACCACGACGCGGTCGATCGTAAAGCTCGAATGCCTCCGGATTTCCTCGGCCCGGATGTTTCTGGCGCGCAAGACCTCGCAGAGAAAATCCCTGCCGTCTTTAGCCACGGCGCAGGAAACGTCGAGGAGGTCATGGACGAGGTCTTCCCACACGGGGGCGCCGGGGGTTGCATGGGATTTATTGTTCATGCGTTTCTCCTTTGGAACGGTTCTGATCAAAGAATAAACCCTCCTCCTCGCGAATGGAATACTGGCGAGGTCCGAAGGGGAAAGAAAGTCGTTTATCAATAGAGATAAATCTATTTGAGCATGAGCCGTGTCAGGGGCCATTTCCTACAGGTACAGGCCTCTGATGATTCTCGTGAAGGCCCGTTCCTGTAGGAAATGGCCCCTTGCCTGCGGTTTCTATGGTAAAATCCCTCTCCTATGTCGCCGACTCAGCCGTCCAAACAGCTTGAAGTGATTCCAAACCCTCGCCCGGGCCGCCGCTACGAGATCCGTCTGGAATGTCCCGAATTCACCTGCCTTTGCCCGCGCACCGGCCAGCCCGATTTTGCGACGATCCGGATTCGCTATGTGCCCGCCGCCAAGTGCGTCGAGCTCAAAAGCCTCAAGCTTTATTTGTGGAGCTTCCGAAACGAGGGGGTTTTTCACGAGGCGGTTGCTAACCAGATTCTCGAAGATCTTGCAGGGGCCCTTCGGCCCCTAGAACTCGAACTCGAAGCCGATTTCCTCGTGCGCGGAGGCATCCACACCGTGATCCAAGTGACTTATTCCGGGACCTCCAAGGGGCGCCGGAAACTCGCGCGATGAGGGGAGTTGTTCTCCTGATTCTTTGCCTGCTCGCTCCGGGCGCTTTCGCCGCTGTTTCCGAGGAAGGGAGCCCGGGCCCGGCCCCGTCACAGCCGACCTATTATGACGAGGCTCTGCGCTTGAGAGACGCAGGCCGGTATTCGGAAGCCGAGTCCGAGCTGAAGAGGGCCATCGAATTCGAACCCTCGAACGCCGATTATCACTTTGAGCTCGCCAACCTCTACGCCCTTCACTACGACACGCTTTCCAAAAAGGCGAAAGAAAATTCCGGAGGCCGCTTGCTCGAACAGGCCGCCGAATCGCTCGATCAGGCGGTGATGATCCGTTCGGATTTCATCGCGGCCCGGTTCAACCTCGGGGTCATTTACAAGCGGCGCAGACTTTTTGAAAAGGCGCGAGAGGCCTTCA
Source organism: Candidatus Omnitrophota bacterium (assembly GCA_041666865.1). Taxonomy (GTDB): domain Bacteria; phylum Omnitrophota; class Omnitrophia; order Omnitrophales; family Aquincolibacteriaceae; genus JBAYGD01. The sequence goes on from JBAYGD010000021.1 coordinate 44,037, forward strand.
AGGAGGTTCTCCGGCAAGATCCGCGGCAGGTCAGCGCGCTCCTGCAGATCGGAGCGACCTACGAAGAGCAGGGCTTCTATGACGACGCAAAGGCGGCTTATGATCAGGCGCGGGAGATCGATGCGACCCATCCGGGCATCCAGGCGGCGATGGAGGGCCTTGAAGCGCAAAAGCGGGAGCAGAGCGGGGCTCAGGGGCGGTCTCTGAACGACGCGTTTTCGAGTCTGAGCCGGGCGGGGGGCCAGTTCCCCTACGGCGCCGGAAGCCATGCTGCCGAGTATGAAAACGACAGAACGGGGGCCAACGGTTCCGGCCAGAGCATGACTTCCGCCCTGCCTTATCTGGGCTCATGGCTCTACCAGCAGTTCATGAAATCCAAGAACGACGAGGAGTAGCCCCTGCCCATGCTTTCATCTTACGAGATTATCTTTTTTGACGCCGGAGGGACCCTTTTCCACCCTTATCCTTCCGTCGGAGCCATCTATTCCGAAGTCGCGCTCCGCCACGGTTGTCCGGTCGAACCGGAGCGGATCGAGCGGATTTTCCGCGAGGCATGGCTGAAACGGGACGGCATGGCTGCCCTGACCAATCACTCGAGCGAAAAAATCGAAAAGGAATGGTGGAGCAGTCTGGTTTTTGAGGTCTTTTCCCAGGTCGGCGGGGTCCCTGCTTTTGAACTTTTCTTCGAAGAACTTTACGACGTCTTTGCAAGACCCTCGGTTTGGCGCCTTTACGGCGGAGCCCTCGAGGTCCTCGGGCACCTCAAAAAAAAGGGGAAGCGGCTCGGCATCGTTTCAAATTGGGACTCACGGCTTTTCGGGCTTGTCTCGGGGCTGGGACTTGATGCCTATTTCGAATTCGTTCTGGCCTCGGCGGTCGTCGGTTTTTCCAAGCCGAACCCTAAAATTTTCAACGAGGCCCTCAAGCGCATGGGCGCGGCGCCCGGCGAGGCGATCCATATCGGCGACAGCATGGAAGACGATATTCGGGGTGCCGCGAATGCCGGGATGAGTGCCGTTTTGATCGACCGCCACGGCGGCGAACACCGTGAAATCCCGGCTCATGTCCGGGTCATCCGCGATTTGCGTGAATTGGTCGATTGAGGGGAGACGCCGGGATTTGGATTGCCAAGGTTTATGGCTCCCGCTAGAATAAAACAAATCCCCCCGGCGATGAAATTTAAACGAGGAGCCGCTCATGGAAGAATCTAAAGAGAAGGCAAACCGGCCGTTTACCTCTGAGTTCCTCAAGGGGAAAAACGGCATCGTTTTCGGTGTGGCCAATAAGCGCAGCATCGCGTGGTCCATTGCCGCCGCGCTTTCGGCCCACGGGGCGCGTCTGGCTTTCACCTATCAGGGTGAGCGCCTCAAAGAAAATGTCGAGTCCCTGGCCGCCACGCTTCCGGGCTCTTCGCCCATTTACGAGTGTGACGTCACCCGGGAGGATCACATCCGCGGGGTCTTCGACCAGGTGGGCCGTGATTTCGGGGCTCTGCATTTTCTCATCCATTCGATCGCTTTTGCGAAAAAAGAAGATATCGAAGGCAGGGCCGTCAATATTTCTCGGGACGGTTTCCAGACGGCCCAGGACATCAGCGCGTATTCGCTGATCGCGCTGGCCAAGGCCGCGGAACCTTTGATGGAAAAGGAGGGAGGAAGCATCCTGGCGATGACTTACCTGGGCTCCGAAAAGGTGGTCCCCAACTACAACGTCATGGGCCTTGCCAAGGCCAGCCTCGAATCCGCCATCCGGTATTTGGCCTATGACCTCGGCAAAAAAAATATCCGCGTCAACGGGATTTCCGCGGGGCCGATCAATACGCTGGCCGCTCGCGGCATCTCGCAATTTACGACCATGCTCGAAAATCACCGCAGCCGGGCCGCGCTCGGCCGCAACGTCGAGGCCGAAGAAGTCGGCAAGGCCGCTTTCTTCCTCCTGAGCCCGCTTTCGAGCGGCATCACCGGCGAAATCCTCTACGTCGATTGCGGCTACCGCATCATGGGATTTTGAGCGCCGCGCATGGATCCCAATATCCTTGTCCTCGACGTCGAGACGCAAAAATCCTTCAAGGAGGTCGGGAGGTCGCGCCTCGAAAAGCTGCGCATCTCCGTGGCTTGCGTCTACGACTACGAGACCGGCCGGTACGCCTCATATGAGGAGAAGGAATTGATGGGGCTCGAGCCGAGGCTGCGGCGTGTGGGCCTCATGGTCGGCTTCAATATCCGGCGTTTTGACGTGCCGGTCCTGGCTCCGTACCTTTTCATGAAGGCCGAAGCCCTCCCGGTGCTCGACCTCCTGGACGAGATCGAAAAAGTGCGCGGACACCGGGCCAGCCTCGAAAGCGTCGTGGTTCCGACGCTCGGGCAACATAAGTCGGGAAGCGGCGCCGACGCCCTTGTTCTTTTCAAGGAAAACAAGATCGAAGAACTCAAGCGGTACTGCCTCGACGATGTTCGCCTGACCAAAGAGGTGTATGATTTCGGATGCCGGGAAGGACGGATTCTTTTCACCTCCAGCTGGGATTATAAAACCTATGAAATTCCGGTGACCTGGAAGGCCCAGACGGCCGAAATCCTCGGACGCCAGACTGCCGGGCCGACCCATTTCCCATCCAGCCTTTTTTAGCGGGAGTGCCATGAACGAGATCCTTTATCTGGATCATCACGCGACGACCCCCGTCGACCCGCGGGTCTTCGAGGCCATGCGGCCCGCCCTGACGGGCGAATACGGCAATCCTTCCAGCGCGGGCCATGCTTTCGGACGGGCCGCGCAGAAGCAGGTGGCCGACGCCCGGGCCCGGGTTGCGCGCCTGATCGGCGCGGATCCTCAAGAAGTCATTTTTACGAGCGGGGCGACCGAATCCAATAATGTCGCCCTTTTGGGAGCCGCCGGACATTACGCACAGCCCGGCAGCCACATCCTCACCGAGGCGACCGAGCACAAATCGGTTTTGTCCGCGGTGAGGCATCTTGAGGGTAAGGGATTATGCGCGCAGATCCTGCCGGTTGATCCGCAAGGCCTGCTCGATCCCGCCGCAGTCCGGGCAGCCGTCACGGACCGGACCCTTTTGATTTCCGTTCTCTTTGCGAACAATGAAATCGGGACTATCCAACCCATCAAGGAAATTGGTAGAATAGCCAAAGAGCACGGAGTCCTGTTTCATGTCGATGCCGCGCAGGCGGCCGGGAAGGTTCCGATCGACGTGAACGGGCTCGGGATTGATCTGTTATCGTTTTCGGCGCATAAAATGTACGGCCCGAAGGGGATCGGCGCCCTCTATGTCCGGAGGAAGGGGCCTCGTGTAGCGCTCGAGCCTCTTTTCCACGGGGGCGCGCAGGAGTCGGGTTTGAGGCCGGGGACTTTGAATGTCCCGGCCATCGCCGGTTTCGGGAAGGCCTGCGAAATTGCCCTTGCGGAGATGGAAGACGAAACGCGCAGGGTTCGGGCGCTTCGGGATCGCCTCGAAGCGCGCATTCGCGAGGGTTTGACGGAAGTTTACGTCAACGGTCATCCGGTCGAGCGCCTTGCGAACAATCTCAATATGAGCTTTCCCTATGTGGACGGGGGCTCCTTGCTGGCGGGCCTTTGGCAGACGATGGCGGTTTCCTCGGGTTCCGCGTGTTCTTCGGACATCCCGGAAGCCTCTTATGTTCTGAAGGCTCTGGGCCTTGGGCCCGAGAGGTCGGGGACGTCGGTGCGCTTCGGCCTCGGGCGTTTTAATACGGCCGGGGAAATCGATGCCGCGGCCGACCGGGTTATTTCGGTTGTGACGGAGTTGCGTGCAGCCTCGCCGCTTTTTCAGGCCTGGAAATCGGGCCGGCTGGCAGGCTGAATGATTGTGAGGGCGGCATGAAAATTTTGCAGCGCTATATTCTTTCGGAACTTTGGCTCCCGTTCGTCATGAGCCTGCTCACCCTCAATTTCATTTTCATGGGCGGCTACCTGGTCCGCGCCGCGGACTTGATCATCGGCCGCTCGGTGCCGCTCTTCGATACCCTCTACGTCCTGATGCTGGCTCTGCCCGATATGGTCAGCTACACCGTCCCCACGAGTGTCTTGACCGCTATTCTGATCGTTTTCGGGAATCTTTCGCAAAATAACGAGATCCGCGCCATCAAGGCTTCGGGCGTGCACATCCTTCATGTCATGATGCCCGCGTTTCTCGCGGCCATGGGGCTTAGCATCCTGATGCTTGTTTTCAACGACCAGGTGACGACGAACGCGGGCTTCGAGCTTCGGCGCGTCACCAAGCAGATGCTAATCAAGCATCCGATGGCGGTGATCGAGCCGGGGCGCTTCGTCAAGCTCGACGAGAGCATAACTTTTCTGACCAAGAAGCTCCACGGCAACCAGATGGAAGACATCATTGCCTACCAGACCGAAGGGGCTGACAAGGCCGTGCGGACGATTATGGCCCGGCGCGGCGAGGTCGTCAGCAGCCCCGACAAAAAGGAAATGCAGATCCGGCTCTATGACGGGAGTATTTCGGACACAGAGAAGTCGAGCGTCCAGTCGATTCAGTTCGAAACTTACGAATTTCCGACCATGGGCCAGTCAGAAATCAATAAAATGCAAAAGAAGAAGAAGGACCTGACGCTGGCCGAAATCCTTGTCCAGCAGGAGAACCCGGACCTCGACCGCTCCGACCGGCGGGAACTCGACAGCGCGTTCCACCAGCGGATCGCGTTTGCTCTGGGATGTTTTATTTTCGCGTTTTTGGGAGCGCCGGTCGCGGTTTTGGTCCGCCGCGGCGAGATCGTGATCAGTTTCGCGTTTGCGATGGCGGCCGCGTGCCTCTATTACGTCCTCTTCGTCGGAGCCAAGACCTTCGCCGTGCAGGGGATCCTGCCGGTTATTTTTTCCTTTTGGTTTCCGAACTTCCTTCTGGTGGGCGCCGGAGTGTGCTTGCTCCGGAGCTCATTTTCCCGCTGACGGAGTTTTTCTTCCCATCGCGATCAGCATGAGATCCGAGGGCCTTGCGAGGAAATGATCGGGGCGGGTGCTCCGGAGTTCCCGCAGGGCATTCTGAGAGTCTGCCGCATGTCCGGCATAGGCAACCGAGCGGATCGCAATCGTTGACTTTGCCTGATTGGCGGCGAGCATGTCGTCGGGAAGGTCGCCGACGTAGAGGAATTTTTTGTCCGCGCCCATTTTTTTGGCCGTCTCCAGCAGGGAAAAAGGATGAGGCTTGCGCAACGATTGGCGCAAGTCTTTTTCCGCTTTTTTGACTTCATCCATTGTGGTGATCGCCTCAAACGCGTCCTGGATGCCGAAGCGCCGGAGGGCGAAAATGGCCTCGAAGCGCGAGCGGCCGGTGGCGATCCCAAGCTTGAATCCCGCCTGACGTAAGCGTTCGATCACGGATTTCCTGAAGATCGGTTTTTCCCTCCGGATCAGCCCCCGTTTTTTCCAGTACAAGGGTCTTTTCTTTTCCGCGATTTGAAAAATCTCCCGCCCCAGATAAACCTCCTGAAAAATTCTTGCGATCTTTTCGATGGTCACCGAACCGGGGCGGCCGAGCATGCGGACGATGCCCTGGACTTTCAGAGGGCGTTTCGTGACCCGGGTCGCAAAGGCGTTGATATCCATGGCGGCCTTGAGTTCTTCGACGGTATGGCGCCGCGTCGGAAGGCTCAGCAGGTAGATCAGGAGACCGTAGCAGCAGTCCCAGTCATCGTTAAAACCCCCCAGGAGTTTGAAGGCCTCGACATCCTGTGTCGAAAGAATCATCGGCTGCCGGGACTTCTTGGCGCTGACGAAGTGGGGGACCTTTCCGCAGGTCAGATAGAGGTCGACGGTCCAGCGGATCGCCTCGAGATAGGATTGCCGGGTGTCCACGAGGACATTATCGATATCAAAAATAATGCAGTCGACGGCGTTGGGTCGGTTCATGCTTCTTGGCTCCGAAATTTTATGGTTCTGCCATATGATCGGTTCTTTTGGCCTCCGAGTTTAATGATAATGATTGCATCATAAGGCTATAAAAACAATGCTCCAGAGCCTTCTTGCAGCACATTTCAACACCTAAATTAAAAGACACTTCATAACTAGCTGTATTCATTGGGATTACAACAAATCCAGGATTTGACATCGACTAGCGAATAGGTTACATTTTAACTGTTGAAAAGTATTTTAAACGCAAAGCTTAAGTTTTTAACCTGAAGCACTCAAGGGAAGTGGCACATGGGGCGCCTGCGAAGCTCTTTTGTTAAGAGTGTGGCGCTTGTCTTCTTTCTGACAAGCGGATGTTTGTATCCGCTTCATGCTGTGCAAGCCTCCGAAGAAATGCCTTCCGAAACGCCGACTCGTGCTGCGCCCCAGGCCGTAGCGGTCCCCAGTTTTCAGACTTTGTCCAATTTACTCGGGCAACTTCCGGCCGAATACGGAGTGGTCCGGAAAATGGAACCGGCGAATGGGCCCGCCCAGACTGTCTCCGGCCGGCCCGTCTTTGTCATTCATATCCAGGATGCCCATGCCAATCCCGAAGCCCAGACGAGCATCAAGAATATTCTCGAATTTTTAAATCAAAGCATCGCTCGTCTTCAAATCGGCGTCGAGGGAACGGCCGGGCCCCTTCATCCGGAATACTTCGACGTGTTTCCCGGTTATCCGGATGCCGGTGAGGCGATCATCAACGACTTGCTCGAAAAAGGGGAGCTTTCAGGCGCCGAATATTTTGCTTGGCTGCAATATCAAAAACTCCAGGATGAAAAAACGGAGGAGCGTGACCGGACCCGGATCGCGCCCGTGACGGGACTCGAGGACCTCGGCTTGTACCGGCAGAACTATGAGATCCTGCGGAATCTTCTCTCGGCCCGCCCCGAAATCCTGAAGGCCATGGAACAAATCCGGTCGGCCGCCGCAACCCAACAATCCCGTACCCTCAATCCCGATTTGCGGGAGTTTCTCCGGGAAAAGCAGCGGCGTAAATCGGGGCGCTTCGGAGGCGAGTCGACGGAAAGCGGGGACTTGCCCGCCTATCTGGATTATCTCGGCCGTCAGGCCCAGGGCGCTCTGCAGATTGACCTGGAGGATCCCCTCGAAGAGGTCCGTTTTTCGAACTTGGTCCGGTATTTCCGGCTCAAAAAAAGCGAGACACAGCTCGATCGCCAGGAGGCCGCGAGCGAATGGACGGCCGTGATGCGCCTGGTCCGTTTGGGGGTTCAAAATGATCAGGAAAAGGCCTTGGCCCAGTCCCTGGATGTTTTCGGGAGGACCAGTTCCTTTTTGTCCCGGCAGTCCGCGGCTTCTGCGGCTGCGCAGAACTCCGTATCGGACAACGGTGCCTTTTATGCGCGAAAATTACTCGAACGGCTTTGGCAGTACTGCGAAAAAAACGGAATCCATTTGGCCGAATTTCCGGGCGTGCTTGCGGTCTTTCGTCTGCACATCCTCCAGGCGGAGCTCGAAATAGAAGGCCTCCTGCCCGAGGTCGAGGCGTTTGAAACGATCCTGCTCGGCCACTGGGCGAAGAGCGAGCCGGAAAAACAGCTGGTCCGCAAACTCGATAACATCGAACTTCTCGACCGGCTCCTGAGGCTGGAATTGACGCCTGACGCTTTCCCCAAAGTTTTGTACCGGGAGCAGGAGCTACGCCGGGAGGTTCGCCAAGTGACCCGTGAAGTGCAAAAAGGCCTCAGCCTCGAGAAGGTCTTCGATGCCGCCCTTGAGTTCTACCGGAGGACCCGGGACCGTGACCGGGTGCTGGCCGCGAAGGCTTTGGCCTTGGCCCCTCAAAACGATCCGGCGGGACCCGCCGTGATCGTCCTCGTGACGGGTGGTTTTCACTCGCCGGGAATCGAGGCGATTTTGCGCTCGGCCGGCATTCCGTACTTTGGCATTCAGCCCCGCATCCGCGAAGCGGATCAAGGGGAGCGCTACGTCCGGGTGATGGGCAGTGAGCCGGCCGGTTTGCAGGCCTATTTTAAAACGGCCCATCCGTTTGCGACACGCCAGGAGTCCCTTTTCTTTCAGCAGATCGTGGAAGTGGCGGCGCCGGTACTGATTCGCCGTCACAAGCTGGATCCCACCGAAATCCCCGATTGGGTGGCCAGGGCCGTTGCGGGCCATCCGGTCTTTTCCGGGATTATAATTCCCGAGACCGCGGGCGATGGAGCGGGGCGATTCTTGCGGCTGATTCCCGTTCCGGAAGCGGTGCGGCTCAGTGCTCAGAATTCCACATTGATGCCGCCTGAAGTTTCCGGAGACGTCGAATTCATGCGCGCTCTCGGAACCCGGCGCCGCGATGCCGGCGCCGTAGAGCTGACCTGGAACGCCCGCGCCGGAGTCCGCATCGTTCAGGCTCCCAATCCGCTGGCTGTTGCGGAGGATCGTCCGGGACTGGCGACGATGGCGGCCGGCCTCTTCGGCGGACTGATGGACGTCACGAACCCCTCTGTGGCGGCGGTTTTGACCGCGGCCCCGAATGCGCCCGTTTCAACACCGGAACCGTTTGAGTTAAAAAACCTTCCCAAAGCCGGACTGCCCAAGCCTGAACGATTTTGGGATTTCTTTCCCGAAGGGGCCATGACCCCGGAGCTCAACAAACAACTTTTGGCCGCTGTTCCTCTTGCAGCGCCCGAGCAGGTCGACGAAGTCGGCCCCGTCATTTTGCATTTCATCAATGCCACCGGAGAAGCTTTTTCGCCCCGGAATCCGTCGGCGGCCGAAATTGTCCTCGAATTCCGCGGAAAGATCGAGCCCTTCCGCGAAAGGCTTGTGAAAATTGCGCAGGAGAGGCCGGACACATTTTCGCTGGTGGGAGCTTTCTTTTCGGCCCTTGAAGGGAGCGGTCACCTAGAGCTTGAGGTCACGAGCGGCCGTTCGACCGCGGCCTACCGGGAATGGCTGCTGCCGCGCGTCGGATCTTTTCAAGTCGTCGATCCGGCATTTCCCGTACCGCTCCAAACGGTCTTGAGGAAAATGGCCGTGCAATCCGGGGTTGGTTTCTCACCGCGTTTGCTCACCGAGCTTTTCCCCCGGGGCACCGTTCGGGTTAGCGGGTGGGAAAGCCCCGAGGTTGCGAGGGATCTAGCCGTGCGGTTGTGGATTCTTCAAGCGCTTGCGCATTCCCAGAAAGCATCTTCGCAGCCTGAGGGATTGGGCGATGAAAAACTGGCCGGGATGATCGCGGAATTTTTAGGCGAGGGGTTGAGTCAGCTTCCGGCAGAACAAAATTTTCTCCATGTGCAGGTTCCGGCATTGTCCCGCCCGGACATGGACGCGCTTGCCGATGATTTAATTCCCGTGCTTGCGGCGTTGGCCGCGACCCGCGTGCGGCTGCGTCTCAACGTGGCATTGGACAGGATCGAGGCTCCCCAACTGCAGGAGGCCCTGCTGGCCCGCGCCAAGGCGAGCGGAGTCGTGCTAGCGGAGGGGCAATTGCAGGTCACCAGCGCGCTCGGGCGGACCTTTGCTTCGATTGCCACCAGCGCTAATGAGGGGGGGCGACACTTCGCCCTCGGCGAAGAAGGGGTCATCGAGAAAGTCACAATCGGCGGCCGCAGCCGGATCATCGGCCGCTGCCGTTTCCCGATGGGCTCCGACTCTAAAACGATCACCGCTCATACGTTGACGCTGGTGAAAAATCTCCTCCAAGCGGAATGGCCGGACCGGTATGAGATCAAGAGTACCGACAAAGCCTTCCCCGGCGATTTTGCCGCGGCCTTCGAGCTCGTAAAGAAGTTCCTTGCCGAAGTCCTCGTCCGCGCTGCCGCCTAAAAGGAGGAGAAATCCCGCTTTCCATTACCCCCGTCTGCGGGTATAATCACCCCCTCAATCTCATCCTTTGACGCGTCCCTATCGTCTAGCTTGGTCTAGGACACCAGATTTTCATTCTGGCGACACGAGTTCAAATCTCGTTAGGGACGCCACAAATAGGGCTCTTCTCCAAATAACGGGGCAACAAGAATCCGCAGTTGTTTTGAAGTAGTGAATTTAAGCACATAAAGCTCTGACCCTCAATCGATAGTTTTGGAAATTTCTGAATCCGTAAGCCCTCC